>JAIXSR010000125.1 GCA_027484605.1 Hyphomicrobiales bacterium
ACCAGCTCGGCATCGGACCGCTTCAGGATCCAGGGCGAATTGCCGCTCTCGACTGCATAGCCCGCCTCGCGCAGGGCGGCGATCAGGGCCGTGGCGGCCTCCGGGCCGGCCGCCGGGCCGAAGCCCTTGTCGCGGCGCTGATGCATTGCAAAGGCGCGGATCACGCCGAAATCGAACGGATGTTCGGGAATGAACTGGTCCTCGCCGTTATAGGTCAGCACCGTGTAGAAGGCCGAGCCTGCCGCCTTGAGCGCGGTGGCGAAACGCTTCATCCAGGCCTCGGAAATCAGGTCGAACAGCGCCGAGGCGGTGACGAGATCAGGCTTCGCGGCCAGCACCGACTCAAGATCGCGGTTGAGATCGACGACGCGGAACTTCACGCCGATCGTCGCCTCGCCCTTGACGAGCACGAGATCGTCGCCGATGGCCCGGGCCTCGTCAGCCCAGGCGGAGAGGACCTTCGCCGCCGCTTCGAGCAGCCCGGCATCGTAATCCACCAGGGTCCATTCCTGCTGGTTGCCCAGCAGCGGAACGGTTGCCCTCAGGTTCGACCCCGTGCCGGAGCCGAGATCGACGACGCGGACGACCTCCGATCCGGCGAGGCGGGTCTGGACCCGGCTGGCAAGCTCGACATGGCGCGAACGATGGTCGGCCGGCTCGCGCAGGGCAAGCCAGTCAGCGGAAAAGCCGCTCATACGGAAACCTTTCTGGGGGAGAGGAACGGGGCAAGCGCCCCGGCAATGATGCGGGCCGTATCATCCCAGTCGGGAAGCGCCTGGCCCGCGCGATAGGCTTCAGCGGCCAGCCGGGCCCGCAGGGCGGGATCGGCCATGGCCTGGTCGAGGGCCGCGCGCAATCCATCCGGATCGCCCGGCGGCACTTTCAGCCCGGCCCCTTCGGGCACGGTGTCGCTGGCCGCGCCGCCTGTCGTGGTGACGATCGGCAGGCCGCGTTGCATCGCCTCGCCGAGCACCATGCCATAACCCTCGAACAGCGAGGACATGACGAAAAGATCGGCCTTCTCGTAGAGCGCGTCGAGATCACGCTCGCGGACCGCACCGAGAAACTGGATCCGGTCGCCGAGGCCTTCCTGGCTGATCTGCTGCTGAAGGGCATTGATCGTGTCGAGTCCGTGCGCCGCCCCGACAATGCGCAGATGCCAGGCCCGCTTCCTGAGCCCGGCCAGCGCCTCGACCAGCACGGCATAGCCCTTGCGCGGCACGATCGAGCCGACCGCGAGCAGGTTCAGCACCGCCTCGCCGGATCCCGTGGCCCGCGCCTTCCGCGCCGTGCCCGGTATGGCCACGGTGATCTTCGCGCCCGGCACGCCGAAATCCCCCTCGAGGATCTTCGCGGTCAGCGGCGAGGTCACGATGACATGGTCGGCCAGGCTGAGCGCTGTGGCTTCCGAGGCATGGAGCGCCTGCGCGCGGGCAGCCGAGATGCCGTTTTCCAGCGCCAGCGGATGATGGCACAGGGCGATGATCGGCCGGTTGAACGCGCGGATCAGCCCGGCCGGCATCGCGCCATAGGCGAGGCCGTCGATCAGCAGCGGGCAGCCGGGCGGCAGGCCCTGCACGATGGCCGCGCAATCGGCGAGATCCTCGTCCGTTGCCATCGGGAACGATCCCGGCAGGGCGAGATGCATCGCCTGCACGCCATGGGCCGGCAGCAGCCGGATCACGGCGCGGTCATAGCCATAGCCGCCGGTCGGCAGGTTGAGGTCGCCGGGGATGAGGAAAGCGATGTCACTCATCGAGCGCGTCCGGCCTCACGTCAGCGGCCCTTCGAACCAGGCGCGGGCGAGATCGGTCTCGTGCAGCGTGACGCGGATCTTGGTCAGGCCCTTGCCATCCTCGCCCAGCGCGCCGGACTTCGCGGCCTTCGCCATCTCGCCGAAAATGTGATGGGCGAGGAATTCCGTCGTGGTCAGCACGCCCTTGAATTGCGGCAACGTGTCGAGGTTCTGGTATTTCAGCGGCTTGAGCACCGCGGCCAATGTATCGAGTGCCGCGCCGATATCGACCACGACATTCTGCTTCGTCATGGTCTCGCGGAAAAACGCCACATCCACCACGAAGGTCGCGCCATGCATGTTCTGCGCAGGGCCAAAGAACGGGTCCGGCAGCGAATGGCCGATCATGATGCGATCGCGGACTTCAACGGCAAACATCGGGTTTTCCTCAATAACGGATCAGGGTGGCAAGCCCCGGGGCATCCGCCGCCAGCAGGCGGGGAATGGCCGGAGCCAGTTCGGGGAAGGGGAGGGTCTCGGTGATCAACGCATCCAGCCTGTCATCGGCCAGTAAGCGCAAGGCCGCCTGAAGGCGCGATGAATAGGTCCAGCCCCGCGCCGCATGCCCGGGCGAGACCGTGCCGACCTGCGACGAGACGAGGCTGACGCGCCCGGCATGGAACAGCCCGCCAAGCGGCGCCTGGACCGGCTTCGCCCCGTACCAGGACAGCTCGACCACCCGCGCTTCCGGCCCGGCCGCGCCGATGGCCGTGGCGAGCCCGGCCGCGCTGGCGCTCGTATGGAACACGATATCGGCGCCCTTGGGCGCATGGTCCGGCAGGGCGAAATGCGCGCCGAGCGCGAGGGCAATCTCCGCCCGCAGCGGGTTGATATCGACCAAAGTGACCTCGGTGCCCGGCATGCCGGCGGCAAGGGCGGTGACGAGCAACCCGACCAGCCCCCCGCCCACCACGACCACCCGGTCCGCTGCCGAGACGCCGGAATCCCAGATTGCGTTCAGCGCGGTCTCCATATTCGCGGCGAGGGCGGCCCGGTGCGAGGGCAGGAAATCCGGCACGGGGTTGAGCCACGAGGCTGCGCAGACAAAGCGGTCCTGATGCGGATGCAGGACGAAGACCCGCTTGCCGATCCATTCCGCCGGCCCATCTTCCACCACGCCGACGGCGCAATAGCCGTATTTCACGGGGAAGGGGAAATCGCCCTCCTGCAGCGGGCAGCGCATGCGGGCATGCTCGTCCGGCGGCACGAGGCCGGAAGCGACGAGCCGTTCCGTGCCGCGGGAAAGGGCGGTGAATTCCGTCCGCACCAGCGCCTCGCCCGGGCGCGGGGCCGGCAGCGGAACCGGCCGCAATTCGGCCGCCATCGGCGCGGTGTAGAACAGGGCGCGGGCAGGGGCGGAAGAAAATGGCTGGGGCATGAGAGTTCTGGTTTGCTTTCGTTCAGCTTCCATCCGCGATACCGCACGGACAGAAACGCCGTCCGAGCCATTTCATGCAACGGTGCATGTGGCAAGTATGCATGTGGCTCGCGCCGGATGCACAGACCAGACGTAACGCGAAAGGCCTCGCTGACCATGCCCCCGGAGACGAATGCGCCCCGCATCGCCATCCCCCTCACGCCGACCGGTACCCAGAGTGCCGAGGCGCTGACCTATCGCCGCGTCATTGTCGGCGGCCTCAATGTCGCGCTCTATGTCGCGCTGCTCGTCTGGGCCGGCTCGATCCTCGGCACCGGCGGCTGGAGCGTGATCGATATCCTGCTCTTCATCTGCATGGTTTTCGGCACGCCCTGGGCGGTGCTCGGCTTCTGGAATGCCGTGTTCGGCCTCTGGCTGCTCCATGGCCGCCGCGATCCGATGCGCGAGGTCGCGCCCTTCGCCGACCTGCCCGATCCGGATATGCCGGTCACCCTGAAGACTGCGATCTTCATGACCCTCCGCAACGAGGATCCCGCCCGCGCCCTGCACCGGATGAAGCTGATCAAGGCCGAACTTGATGCCAGCGGCGCAGGCGATCGCTTCGCCTATTTCCTCCTCTCCGACACCAACCGCGAGGATGTCGCCGCCGAGGAAGAGGCCGGGTTCGCCCGCTGGAAGGAAGAGGCCGGGCCCGACGCGCCGGTCACCTATCGCCGGCGCCAGGAGAATACCGGCTTCAAGGCGGGCAATGTCCGCGATTTCCTCGAGACCTGGGGCGCGGATTTCGACCTGATGCTCCCGCTCGATGCCGACAGCCTGATGGATGCGCGCACGATCCTCCACCATGTCCGGATCATGCAGGCCAATCCGAAGCTTGGCATCCTGCAGAGCCTCGTCGTCGGCATGCCGTCGAAATCGGCCTTCGCCCGCATCTTCCAGTTCGGGATGCGGCAGGGCATGCGCGCCTACACGATGGGGCAGGCCTGGTGGGTGGGCGAATGCGGCCCGTTCTGGGGCCATAACGCCCTCGCGCGCATCGCGCCGTTCCGCGACGAATGCCATCTGCCTGTCCTGCCGGGCAAGCCGCCCTTCGGCGGGCATATCCTCAGCCATGACCAGGTCGAAGCCACCCTGATGCGCCGCGCCGGCTACGAGGTCCGCGTCATGCCGGAAGAGGGCGGCTCCTGGGAGGAAAACCCGCCGACCCTGCTCGAATTCATGAAGCGCAATACCCGCTGGTGCCAGGGCAACCTGCAGTATTTCAAGCTGCTCGACCTGCCGGATCTCTATGCCGTCAGCCGCTTCCAGCTGGTCTGGGCGATCCTGATGTTCCTCGGCATTCCCGCCTGGACGCTGATGCTGCCGCTGGCCGCGCTGAAACCCTTCGACGGCGAGAGCCTCGCGCTCTTCCCCGTCGCCTCGGCGCTGACCTTCTACATCCTCTTCACGGTCATGAACCTCATGCCGAAAATCGCGGGGCTGATCGACATCATGCTCACCCCCGGCGGCACGAAGCGCTATGGCGGCACGGGCAAGTTCCTGTTCGCCGGCCTGACCGAGATCCTCTTCGCCTGGGTGCTCGGCGCGGCGGATACGTTCAAGACCACGATCTTCATTCTCGGCCTGCTGATCGGCAAGTCGGTGACCTGGGGCGGGCAGGCGCGTGATGCGCATGGCGTTCCATGGGATATCGCCGCCTCGAATCTCTGGCCGCAGACGCTGTTCGGCGTCATCGTGGTCGGGCTCATGGCCGTGACCTCGGTGGAATTCGCGCTCTGGTCGCTGCCGCTGACCTTCGGCTTCCTCGTCGCCATTCCCTTCGCGGTGTGGAGCGCCGATCCCGGGCTCGGCGAGACGCTGACCCGCCGGGGCCTCTACGCCATTCCCGAGGAAATCGAGAAGCCCGAAATCGTCCTGAAGGCCCAGAGCCAGGGGAGCGCCGCGTGACCCTGCCCGCTGACCGGATTGCCGGCCTCGCCACCCTTTGGCCGGGCCTCCGCCGCTCCTTCGAGGTCTATTACGGCGATGCCCCGAGGGATGCCGCGATGGACGCGCTCTATGCCCGCTTCGTGCAGCCCGGCGGCCTCGCTTTCGATATTGGCAGCCATGTCGGCGACAGGATCGGCGCCTTCCGCCGCGTCGGGGCCCGCGTCGTCGCGCTCGAGCCGCAGCCGGATTGTGCGGCCGCGATCCGGGCGATCTACGGGCAGGACGAGGGCGTTGCCCTTGTCGAGGCGGCCTGCGGGCCTGTGCCCGGCCGGCTGACCCTGCATGTCAATTCCGCCAACCCGACCGTCACCACCGCCTCGACGGATTTCGTGAAGGCCGCCGATGGCGCCGAGGGTTGGGAAGGCCAGGTCTGGGACCGCGCCATCGAGGTGCCCGTGACGACGCTCGACAGCCTGATCGGGCAGCATGGCATGCCGGATTTCGTGAAGATCGATGTCGAGGGCTTCGAGGCGGATGTGCTCTCGGGGCTCACCCATCCCGTCCGGGCGCTTTCCTTCGAATTCACCACCATCCAGCGTGACATTGCCGGCAAATGCATCGCGCTTCTGGCTGCGCTCCGCCCCTATCGCTTCAACATCGCGCTTGGCGAAAGCCAGCAGCTTCATTTCGACGAGCCGGTTTCCGCAGGGGACATGGCTTCCCATATCCTGTCCCTGCCGCATGCGGCAAATTCGGGGGATGTCTATGCGACGTTTCGTGGCTGAACCCGGTCGCCTGCTGCCGGCCCTGCTGCTGACCCTGGGGGTTTTCATGTGCTCGTCCGAAAATAGTCAGGCCCAGAATGCGGGGGCGCCCGACCAGACGGTCCTCGGCGCGCATAACAGGAAGCCGCCGAGCCTGACGGTGAAGGTCGAGAACCATTCCGAGCCGGAAGTCTGCGCCGAGAAGGACAATATCGACATCCGCTTCATCAATCCGGAGATCCGAAGCTTCCGCGTGCAGGCCATCCACCCGGCCTATATCGCCACGCTCAAGGAGGATCTCGCCCTCCCGGATTTCACCGATTGCGACATGTCCGGTGATCCAGTCTTCAATCCCGGCAAGCCGCGGCAGGTCACGCTCTACGAAACACCGTGGATCTCGATCGTCGGACAGGTCTATCCCAGCTTCTGGCGCCCGGCCGACGTGCCGGTGCGCGTGGGCGACAGGGTGGAAACCGGCCTTCACCTCATCCAGGTCTACCAACGCATCGGCCAGCGGATGGAGGAAATGCTCGTCGTCTATCCGCCGGATGGCTACTGGCGCGCGCGGCCGTTGCCGCCGGCCCATATGGGCTGGACCGCCTATGGCTCCAGCTTCATGATCGGCCCGGTGACCATGGAGGGCCGCCCTGTCGTGGCGCTGAAGGAAATCCGCTTCGATCCCGAGACGATGACCTTCCATTTCCCCTTCCGCGATGGCGGCGAGGGCAGCCTGAAGCTCGACAAGCTCGACAAGGATCATATCAGCCTGGAGGTCCGCCTTTCCGGCAACCTGCCGAAGGACAAGCCCTTCGCCGCCCTGCGCTCGATGTATGTGACCGACATCAACAACGATGTCTCGCGCGTCGCCTTCCGTCAGGCCGGCAAGACCCGCTGGGGCGAGGAGCATGTGCTCGACTACAGGGGCGGCGAGGCGAACGAGTTCTGGGCCGGCCGCTTCTGGCCGTCGCGCCACAACATGTCCTCGCCCGACATGACCTTCTCCCGCTTCGGGAAATAGACCGGAACCGCCAGCCGGGTTTCCTGACCGGCAGGTCAGGCCTTGTCTTGTAGATAGGACAAGCGCCTCACGCTGCCAGCAGGACGCTCCGCATCGAGATCGAGCCGAGATCGAAGCCTTCCGCGAAGAAGCTCGGCGTATCCGCATCCTCAGCGGCGCCGAGCGTGTAGAGCAGCGGCAGGAAATGCTCGAGCGTGGGATGGGCGATCCGGGTCAGCGGGTCGCGCGGGTCGATCTCGGCCAGGGCGCCGTAATCGCGCCGCGTGATGGCCCCGGCGATACGCCCGTCGAATTCCCGCGCCCAGTCAAACGCCTCGACGCCGTAGCGCATGGCCGGCAGGTTATGCACGACATTGCCGGAGCCGACGATCAGCACGCCCTTGCGGCGCAGGGCGCGCAGGTCCTTCGCCAGGGCCATATGGTCCTTCAGCGGCCGCGAGAGATCGAGCGAGAGCTGGTAGACCGGCACATCGGCCTTCGGGAACATGCGCAGCAACACGCACCAGGCGCCATGGTCGAGCCCCCATTCGAGATCGGCCTCGGCATGATGGTCGCGCAGGAGTTCGAGCGTGGCCGCCGCCGCATCCGGCGCGCCTTCTGCCGGATATTGCACGAGATGGAGGGCGCGCGGAAAGCCGCCGAAATCATGGATCGTGCGCGGCTTGCGCCCGATATGGACGAGGCTGACGCCGCGCGTCATCCAATGCGCGGAGATCACGAGGATGGCCGAGGGGGCGGGCAGGCTGGCGCCCATCTCGCCCCAGGCCTTCGAGAAGGCGCTGTCCTCGATGGCATGCATCGGCGAGCCATGGCCAACGAACAGGACCGGCATGGCCGGTGTGTCGGGAAGGGAGGAGGGGATCAAGGTCATTCCCTCAAGATAATTTGCGTCGAAGCAAAAATCATCGGCCGATAAGGACCTGGATTGCCGGTTTCGTTGGCAAATTTGCACGCGAAAACACCGCGCTGTCGCCCGGCAGCCGCTCGACCGGATATCGCGTGCCGATATGCGAAAGGAAGCGCTGCAGCGAATATTCGGTGATGAAATGCATCGGAATCACCACTTTCGGCTGCAATTGCGTGATCACCTCGACGATCCCGTCGAGATCCAGCGTCCAGGAACCGTCCACGGCCGCCATCAGGATATCCACCTGCCCGATCGCCTTGAGGTGATCCGGCGTCAGCGTGTGATGAAGATGGCCGAGATGGGCAATGCAGAGCCCCGAAACCTCGAAGATGAAGATCGAATTGCCCGAGAATTCGGTGGCGCCGCCATCGCGGATATTGGTCGGCACGTTGCGGACGCGCATGTCGCGTTCCTGGATGTCGAAGGACGGGGTGCGCCCCTCATGCGCCCAGCCGCGCAGCACATGCCGGATCGCCGGGTCGGGCCGGTAGGTGAAATGGCTCGAATGGGCGTGGTTCATCGTCACGATGGTCGGCAGGGTCGCCGGCCGGAAGTAATCGCTGTAATCCGTGGCGGCCATCACGCCCTGGGGGCTCTCGATGGCGAAGGTGGAATGGCCGACATAGGTGATCCGTACCTCGCCGTTCTGCACGGCCGCGAAGGAAACCGGCGTGCCGTCCGGCGCCCGGGCGATCGGGCCGAGGCAGGCTTCGGCAAGGGCGGGCAGGGCCGAAACCAGCAGCCAGCCGGCAAGGGCAACAGGTCCGAGGGCGAGAGGGCGCAGCATCCAACGTCTCCTTCTCTTTGCAACGAAGATGGCACGCAGGCGCGCGCCGTCAATGAGGCATGGCCATGCAAGCGCGAAGCCAGCGTTTGCACCGCCGCCCTGGCAGGCTAATGTCGCCCCAACCGATGAGGAGCTTCCGTGACCAGACTGGCCTATCGCCTCAATCCACGCCTCTGCGCCGTCGATTCCCCGCCGATCCCGGAGGCCCAGGGCTGGCGCCGCGACTATGATGGCCGCCATGGCCCGATGATCGACCTGTCGCAGGCCGTGCCGGGCGAGCCGCCGCCTGCCGCCATGCTGGAGCGCCTTGCCGCGGCGGCCGGCGAGGCCGAGTGCACGCGCTACGGCCCGATCCTCGGCGATGCGGACCTGCGCGAGGCCTATGCGGCGGAAACCGGCACGCTCTATGGCGCCCGCCTGCCGGTGGAGAGCGTGGCCATCACGGCCGGCTGCAACGAAGCCTTCGTTGTCGCCATGATGGCGATTGCGGCGGCAGGCGATGCCGTGATGGTGCCCACGCCCTGGTATTTCAACCACAAGATGGCGCTGGACATGCTGGGCATCGAGGCCTTGCCCTTGCCCTGCCGCCCCGAGGCCGGCTTCGTGCCGGATGTCGCGGAAGCCGAGGCCCGCCTGACGCCCGCCACCCGCGCCATCGTGCTCGTCACGCCGAACAACCCGACCGGCGCCATCTACCCGCCGGCCACCATCGCCGCCTTCGCCGCCCTGGCCCGCCGCAAGGGCCTCGCGCTCATCCTTGACGAGACCTACCGCGATTTCCTCCCCGCCGGCAGCAGCCGCCCGCATGATCTGCTGGCCGATCCTTCCTGGGGTGATGTGGCGATCCAGCTCTATTCCTTCTCCAAGGCCTATGCCGTGCCCGGCCACCGTCTCGGGGCCATGGCCGCCGCGCCGGAAACCATGGCCGAGATCGCCAAGGTGCTGGATACGGTCCAGATCTGCCCGGCCCGGCCTGCCCAAAGGGTCGTGGCCTGGGCCATCGAGGGCCTGCGGAGCTGGCGCCACGGCCAGCGCGATGATCTCGTCCGGCGCGCGGCAGCCTGCCGGGCCGCCTTCGCGCCCCTGCCGGGCTGGCGGCTTGATTCCCTCGGCGCCTATTTCGCCTTTGCCGCCCATCCCTTCCCGGGAATCCCGGCGCGGGAAGCGGCGCGCAAGCTGGCTCTCGAAGCCGGCGTACTCGCTTTGCCGGGCCCCTATTTCGGGCCGGGGCAGGAAACCCATCTCCGCATCGCCTTCGCCAATGTCGGGGCGGAACGTCTGGCCGAGCTCGGCACAAGGCTGGCAAGGGTCTGAGCACGCTCAGCCCTTCTTCGCCGGTGGCGTGCCATGGGTATGGAAGGTCTCGATCGTCTTCAGCCCCCAGGCCTGGCCCTTCTTGCGGTCGGTCTCGGTCCAGACGATGGGCTCCCAGTCCGGCGCGAGGATGAGCCGCGCCCCGGCATTGGCCAGCTCGACTCGGTTGCCCGCCGGCTCCCAGACATAGAGGAAGAACGTGCCCTGGATCGCGTGCTTGTGCGGTCCCGTCTCGATATGGACGCCGTTCTCGAGGAAGATATCGGCCGCACGCAGGATGTCCTCGCGCTGGTCGGTCGCATAGGTGACGTGGTGCAGGCGCCCCGTGCCGCCGCCATGCTCCTCGGTGCAGGCGAGATCATAGGTCTTGTTGTTGATCGTGAACCAGCAGCCGCCGATCCGGCCATTGTCGAGCTGGATCATCTCGGTGACGCGGCTGCCGAGGCAGGTTTCCATGAAGCGCCGGAACTCGCGCACGTCGCTGGCCAGCAGGTTGAGATGGTCGAGCCGGCGCGGGCAGGCGCCGCGGCCGTGATAGCGCTGGGCGATGTTCTTCAGCGCGGCCTTCTGGCCCGCTGGCGCCGCATAGCGATGCGTGTCGAAATAGATCTCGAAGACATGGCCGAACGGATCCTCGAACCGGAAGGCCCGGCCATGGCCGAGATCGCCCGCGGTCCAGCCATGGATGCGGTAGCCACTCGCCTCGATCGCCTTGACCCGCCGCTGCAGGGCCGCTTCGGAGCTGGCGCGGTAGGCGACATGCCCGATGCCGGTCGTGTCATGGCGCGTCAGCTTGAGGCTGTGGAATTCGTAATCGTCGAAGGCCCGGAGATAGGCCGAGCCGGCATCCTCGGCCGTCAGCGTGAGGCCATAGACCTCGGTGAAGAAGCGCAGGCTCTCCTCGTAGCGGTCGGTATACATCTCGACATGGGCGAGATGCGCGATGTCATGGCAGGGCTCCGCCCGGGAAGGGGGTTCGGCAGGAGAATGGCGCTCGGCAACAGACATGGGCTTCCTCGGAATGGGCATTCGGCCTTCTGATGCCCGCCAGCATGGCGGCCGGCCCGGGTTGAATCAAATTGGATTTTCGCGCCCATTGATGAAGCGCCTGCATGAACGGCCCACCCGGCCTTGCGCCTCGGGCTGGCCGCGATCCTTTGAATGCTGCTCATCAATCCGTGCAAAACGATCATTTGATTCATCAAAGCCGGAAGCGCATCTCTGGCAGGAAAGAGGACAGGCTGCACCGGAATCCGGAAGGCGCTGTCCCCTAGGGATGAGGCGGGAAGGCGAGGATGCTCCGGGGCGTTCGATGCATGATGATGCGGGGCGGCACCTCGAAGGGCGCCTATTTCCTCGCCGAGGACCTGCCTGCCGATCCCGCCGCACGGGATGCCCTCCTGCTCGGCCTGATGGGCTCACCCGATCCGCGCCAGGTCGACGGGCTGGGCGGCGCGCATCCGCTGACTTCGAAAGTGGCCATCGTCTCGCGCTCGGTCGAGCCGGGCTGCGATATCGATTTTCTCTTCGCGCAGGTCGGTGTCGACCGGCCGATGGTCGACACGACCCCGAATTGCGGCAACATCCTTGCCGGCGTGGTGCCCTTCGCGATCGAACGCGGCCTCGTGGCGGCCCGCCATCCCGAGACGCGGGTCAAGGTGCGCACGCTCAATACCGGCACGATCGCCGAGATCCTCGTCGAGACGCCGGGCGGCGTCGTGAACTATCTCGGCGAGGCCCGCATCGACGGAGCGCCCGGCACGGCCGCACCGATCGCGATCGACTTCCTCGATGCCGAAGGCTCGGTCTGCGGCACGCTTCTCCCGACCGGCAATGTGGTCGATATCATCCGCGGCGTGCCCTGCACGCTGATCGATAACGGCATGCCCGTCATCGTGATGCGCGCTGCGGATCTCGGCCGGACCGGCCAGGAACCGCGCGACCAGCTCGACAGGGATGTCGAGCTGAAGGCCCGCATCGAGGCGATCCGGCTCGAGGCCGGGCCGCTGATGAATCTCGGCGATGTCTCCGGCAAGGTCGTGCCCAAGATCGCGCTGGTCGCGCCGCCCGTCGCCGGCGGGCATATCCTGACCCGCAGCTTCATCCCGCATGAATGCCACGCTTCCATCGGCGTTTTTGCGGCCGTCACGGTGGCGACGGCAGCCGTTCTCCCCGGCTCGCCGGCCGCTGCCGTGGCACGGATGCCCCCGGGCCGTGTCCGGACCCTCTCGGTCGAGCATCCGACCGGGGAATTCTCGGTCCGCCTCGAGGTGGACGGGACAGAGGCGGCGCCGGCTGTCACCCGCGCCGGCCTCCTCCGGACAGCGCGGAAGCTGTTCGACGGCATTGCCTTCGCCCGCCAGCCCGCCGAGGCCGGCACCCTCCATCACGCTGCCGAATGATCGGGACCCATCGTATGAGTGCATCCTCGAAGACCGCCCTTGTCGTGACCGCCCATCCTGGCGATTTCGTCTGGCGCGCGGGCGGTGCCATCGCGCTTCATGTCGCGAAGGGCTATCGCGTGAAGATCGCCTGCCTCTCCTATGGCGAGCGCGGGGAAAGCCAGTTCGCCTGGAAGAAGGCCGGCGTGAGCATGGCCGAGGTCAAGGCGCAGCGCCGCGACGAGGCCGAACGTGCGGCTGCCATTCTCGGGGCCGAGATCGAATTCTTCGATGCCGGGGATTATCCGCTGCGTGGCACCGAGGCGATCATCGACCGGCTGGTCGACATCAATCACGCGCTGAAGCCGGCCTTCATCCTCACCCACAGCCTCGAGGATCCGTACAATATCGATCATCCCGAGGCGACGCGGCTGGCCCAGGAAGCGCGCATCATCGCGCAGGCGGCCGGCCACAAGCCGGATCCTGACCGCGCGTATGCGGCCCCACCGGTCTTCCTGTTCGAGCCGCACCAGCCCGAGCAATGCAATTTCAAGCCGACGGTGATCCTCAACATCGATGATGTCTGGGAGACGAAGCGCAAGGCCTTCGAGGTGCTGGCGGCGCAGAAGCATCTCTGGGAATACTACACCCGTGTCGCCCTCAATCGCGGCATGCAGGGCGGGCGCAATTCCGGCCGCGCCATGACCTATGGCGAGGCCTACCAGCGCCTCTTCCCGCAGGCACTGGAGGAACTCGCGTGAAAACCGTCGTCGTCACCCGGGTCGAGCGGGCCGAACCCGCCGCCATCGAGCGCCTTGCCGGCCTCGGTGTCTCCACCACGCATGAAGCCATGGGCCGGATCGGCCTGATGCAGCCCTATATGCGGCCGATCTATCCCGGCGCAGGCATTGCCGGCAGCGCCGTCACCGTGCTCGCCCAGCCGGGCGACAACTGGATGCTGCATGTCGCGGTCGAGCAATGCCGCCCGGGCGACGTGCTCGTCGTCGGCGTGACGGCGCCGTCGACCGACGGCTATTTCGGCGACCTGCTCGCCACCTCGCTCAAGGCGCGCGGCGTGCAGGGGCTGATCATCGATGCCGGCGTGCGCGACATCCGCACCCTGACCGAGATGGGTTTCCCGGTCTGGTCGAAGGCCATTTCCGCGAAGGGCACGGTGAAGGCCACGCTCGGCGCGGTGAATGTGCCGGTCATCTGTGCCGGCGCGCTGGTCCATGCGGGCGATGTGATCGTGGCGGATGATGATGGCGTCGTCGTCGTGCCCCGGGCCGATGCTGCGCGCATCGCCGAACTCGGCGCGAACCGCGAGGCCAACGAGACGGAGAAACGCCAGCGCCTCGCTTCGGGCGAACTCGGGCTCGACATGTACAGGATGCGCGAGGGCCTGGCCAAGGCCGGCCTGCGCTATGTCGAGACGCTGGACGAGGCCTGACCGGCCGGGCCTTCAGGGCAGGCAGCGCGCGATCCGCTCGGGTGTGACCGCAGCCGGCGGCATCGCACGGCCGAGAAAGTCCCGCAGGGCATCGGGCAGCGTTTCATGGACCGAGACGGCGCCAAGCGCGCCACGCTCGCGCTGCGCAACGAAAAGCAGGCCGCCTTGCGCATCCCCGATTGCGAGGGCGATTTCGGGATCGGCCTGCCGCCCGGGCAGCGAGGGTGCATCGAGCACGATACGCTGGTCGAAGATCTCGTAGACGACCGGCGCGCCCCAGCTGTCCAGCACCTTTCGGATCCGGGCGGCCAGCAGGGCGCGGTCGAACCCGGCGGAAAGCCGGCTCGCGGGCGTGCCGAGGGGCCGGTTCCAGCGGGCCATCACATCGAGCATGGTCGGAATCCCGGATCGGGGACGGGAAGCAGGAAGGGGAAAGGCGGAGCACCGTCCCGTGCTCCGCCCCTGCCCCCCGGCAGATCTCAGCGGCAGGAGCAGGATTTGCCGGGTTGCATGTTGTTCTTCTTGGCGAAGGTCTCGGCATCCGACCGGTAGCTGAAGGTCCGGAAGGTGCAGGAGCTGGTGCCGAACGCGATCTTGAGCTGCTGCTCGGAGCGGGAATCGATATCGAACTTCCCGTGCTTGCAGATCACGCTGTAGGCGAAGGCCGGCGTGCTGGCCGAGAGCGCTGCAATCGCGGCGGCAAGCCAGGGCCATGTCTTCAAGGCGGATCGGGCCATTGTCATCTCCCCCGGGAAACGCAGCCTTGCGCTGCAGGCCTGCAATCCAGCAGGACGCGCCGGGACGGGATGTGCGCCAGCGCACATCCCGGGTGAGCCGGGCCGTCCTGCGTCTCGGGGGAAAGTCGGCCGATTATCTCGGGAAGCGGGGAGCCCCCCTTGGCGGAATCACGAGGGCTCGTCCCGGCCGCGATAGAGTCCGGCCAGAACGTGGAAGGCGAGCTTCCGCGTTTCCTTGTCCTCGGCGATCAGGCCCTTCCGGTTCCAGCCGCGCTGGAAGCCGGTCTGCCGCCGCTCCGTCCGGAAATCGTAGAGCAGCCACGCGGCGATGCCCGCGACATAGGGCGTAGCAACGATCCGCGCCCATTGCTGGCGGTAGAATTCCGCCTGCCAATCCTCCGAGAACAGCACGCGGCCCGCGGCGCGGTAGCCGGGCAGCGCATCCGCGCCGGTTTCGGAGATGATCACCGGCTTGTCCGGGCTGGAATTGGCGAGCAGCTGCTCGAGGCCGGAGAAATCCGGCTCGTACCAGCCGAAATACTCGTTGAGGCCGATCACGTCGAGATGCGCCGCCAGCCGGTCCTCGATCGTGAAATCCTCCCGGTTGATCAGGCAGGCCGCGCCGACCAGCCGGGTCGGATCGGCCGCGCGGGCAACGGCAGCAAGGCGGGCCATGAAATGCAGCCGTGCATCGGTATCGGCATTCTCGTTGCCGACACCCCAGAGGATGATGCTCGCCCGGTTGATGTCGCGGGCGATCAGCTCGCCGAGCTGGTTCTCGGCATCGGACAGGGTGGCGGGATTGTCGAAGGCGATCGCCCAGTAGACCGGCACCTCCGCCCAGAGCAGGATTCCCTCCTCGTCGGCAAGGCGGGCGGCGTCCTCGTGATGCGGATAATGCGACAGCCGGGCAAAGTTCGCGCCCAGCGCCTTCAGATGGCGGAACCGCCGGCGGAGATCCTCCGGCGTCGAGACCTTGCCGAAGTCCCGGTCATCCTCGTGCACGCAGGCGCCCCTGAGCCAGACCGGCCTTCCGTTGAGCAGGATGTCGGTACCGCGTGTCGCGAGTGTCCGGAAACCGATCCGGTCGGTAAAGCGATCCGCCCCGGCGACAAACTCGACGGGGTAGCAAACCGGGTTTTCCGGCGACCAGGGCGTGCCGGTGAAGGCAACCTGCACCTCGCCGCTTCCCTGGCGGATCGGGACCGGCAGGTCGATCCCGAGGGCGGGCACGCGGAAGGCGCCCGTCCCGTCGAAGGGCTGGTCCATCTCGATCCGGGCGAGGATCATGCGTCCATCCCCGGTCAGCGCCGCCCGGGCCTGGCGGATCGCCAAAGCCGGCAGCCGCATCAGCGCCACCTCTCGGTAGAGGCCGCCATAATTGAACCAGTCGATATGCTGCATCGGCACCCGGAACGGCGAGCGCCGGTTCTCGACCATGATCTGCAGCCGGTTGCGGCCGGGGCGGATCGCGGCCGTCACATCGAGCGTGAACGGCGTCGAGCCGCCCTGATGGCCACCGACGGGCATGCCGTTGAGGAAGGCGAGGGCGAGGTAATTCGCCGCGCCGAGGGCGAGCATCACCCGCTCGCCCGGCGGGCCGGGCGCCCAGTCGAAGCTGCGCGTATACCAGGCCGCACCCTCGAAATAGGTCCATTCGGGCTTGAGCAGGTTCCAGCACGAGGGCACCGGCACGGTCTCGCCGGCCTCGATCTCGTAATCCCTCGGCACGGCCCATTGCGAAGGCGGCGTCTCGTCCAGCGCGAACCATTTCTGGCGCAGGCCCTCGTCGAAGAGATCGAGGGTCAGCCGCCATTCCCCGTCCAGCGGCTCCACCGGACGTCCGCCCCGGGGATAGAGGCTGCCGGCCCCGGCAAGGTTCTTCAGGTAGGGGCGGGCATAATCCTCGTCATGGAGGTGGTGGAACGGATCCTCTGCGGCCATCACGCCGGGTCCCGGCGATAGCCGATGCCGATCATCCGCCGGAAATTCCAGCGCCACCGGCCGGGCCAGAGCGTGTCGGCGATCATCGCGATGGCAATCCAGCGGAACCAGGTGGCAAAGGTGTTGGAGAGCCCCTGCGGTTCCTCGTAGCCGCGCACCCAGCCATCCTGCCGGCGCAGGCCCCGGCGCACATCGCAGAAGCCTCCGTCGGCATTCTGGAAGGCGAGCAGTTCCGGCAGCAGCGCCGCGAGCCAGGCCTCGATCTCGGCCCGGCGATAATCGAGCAGCTGCCCGCCATGGACCAGCACATCCACCGCATCCACATCGATGCAGGCGCTGTCGATCCGCGGCGGCAGCGACAGGCAGTAATCCACCGCGCGTTCCTGCCCCTCGAGCGGCCGGCCCTCATGATACCAGAGGTGGAAATTGTGCATCGAGCCGGCAAAGGCATGCAGAAGCCGGGTGGCATCCGAGAGCTGGCCGACGCCCCAGAATCCGGTCGTGGGCTCGCGCAGCCGGTCATGCCAGTCGAAGAGCTGGTCGAGCGCGCGGTTCACCGCCTCCGGCGCCGCCCCGCCATGCTGCCGGAGCAGGAGCAGGAAGCTGGCGAGGTTGACGATGTTGTTGCCCTCCTGCCAGGGGTCACGCAGGTCGCGCAGGCTGAGCCAGTGCCCGAGCGTCCTCTCGTCGAGATAGGGCAGGGTGAAATCAAGCTGCGGCTTGCGCGCCGGTGCCAGTGCCTCGATCGCGCCCAGCGTGTAGTTGCCGACATGGAAATCGATATAGCCCCAGGTCTCGCGGAGATCCGGCTTCTTGAACACATCCGCATCGACCATGCCGGCGATCCGGAAGCGCCCGTCCGGCAGGCGGCTCCGCTCGAGCCAGTCCGCAAGCGCGTTCCGCTCGCCCTCGCTCCAGGGGGCAAGGCCATCCAGCAGGTCGAGGCAGAGGATGCCGTTATAGGTGCCCGGCAGCAGCACGCCCGGCCAGCGGGAAGCGTCGTGATGCGGGCTGATCCGGAGGCAGCCTTTCGGCGCGCCGGGCATCTGCTGGCCCGCCAGCCAGTCCAGGCTGCGGCGCCGGGCCGCCTCGATGCCGATGGCCAGGGCCTCGCGGCTGTCGATCGTCTTCAGCATCGCCTCATCCTTTCACCGCCCCGGCCGCCATGCCCTCCATCACGCGCTTCTGCGCGAACAGGAACAGCAGGGCCACCGGCAGGGTGGTCAGCACGGCCAGGGCCATGATCCCCTGGAAATTGGTACCCAGCTCGCTGTTCATGGACAGGAGTGCCACCGGCAGGGTGTAGGTGTCCGGCGAGCGCGAGATCACCATGATCGGGAACCATTGCGCCCAGTTGAGCAGGAAGGTGATCAGCGCCACCGTCGCGGTGATCGGCGCGGCCATGGGCAGCACCACCCGGGTCAGGATCTGCCATTCGCTGGCGCCGTCGATCACCGCCGCCTCGATCACCTCGTTCGGGATTTTCCGGAAGAACTGCTCGAACAGGAAGAATTGCAGCGGCCCCAGCGCGAGGAACAGGATGATGCCGGCATAGGAGCCGAGCAGGCCGAGCTTGAACATCACCAGATAGACCGGGATCACCAGCAGCATGTAGGGATACATGATCGTCACCAGGAAGCCGTAGCGGACAAGGCTGAAGCCCGGCGCCTTCGGCCGTCGCACCAGCGCATAGGCGCCGAGCGCCGTGACGATCACGCCGAGCGCCGTCGAGAGCGTGGTGATGAGCAGCGAGTTGACGATATAGGTCGACAGCTCCACCCCGCCGATCCGGCCGATCTCGGAGAAGATCCGGAAGCTCAGCGTCTCGGGCCAAAGGCGGAGCGGGTCGGAGAGGATCGCCCGCGTCGGCCGGAAGGCCGAGACCAGCATCCACCAATAGGGATAGAGGAAGAGAAGGCTCGTGCCGGTGGCCACGAGATAGGCAAGGGCCTGCAGCAGCCGGTTGGGGCGGATGTCCTCGTTCATTGTCCGGGCTCCCGGTCGCCGAGCCGGTAGGCCGTCAGCGACAGCACGATCACGATGGCGAAGAGGATCGTTGCCATCGCGGTGGCCTCGCCGTAGCGGGCCTGGTCGAACAGCTGGTAGGCATAGTAGCTGACGAAATTGGTCTGGTCGCTCGGGCCGCCCTTCGTCATCACCACCACCACCGTGAAGGTCTTGAGGAACTGGATCAGCGCATAGACCGAGTTGATCACCAGGGCCGGCCGCAATTGCGGCAGGATCACGTAGCGCCAGCGCTGCCAGGTCGTCGCCCCGTCAATATGCGCGGCCTCCTCGAGGGCCCGGTCGCGGATCGAGAGATTGGCCAGGAAGATGATCATGTAGAAGCCGGCATGGTGCCAGAGCTCCGCGATCAGGATGGCCAGCATGGCTGTGTCGACGCTGGAGAGCCCGCCGAAGGGCGGCAGGCCGACCAGGGTCAGGAAGGCGTTGAGCGCGCCGAAGGACCGGTCATAAAGCCAGCGCCAGACGACATAGCCGGCGACATCCGGCGTGATGACCGGCAGGAAGATCGCGAGGCGGAAGAACAGGCTGCCGCGCTTCAGCAGGCGGGAATCGAGCAGGATGGCGAAGCCGAGCGCGAAGGCGAGGTTCGCCACCACCGAGAGCAAGGTGTAGAGCAAGGTCCGCCCGAGCGAGGCGAGGAAGATCGGATCCGCCAGCACGGCGGCGTAATTGGCGAGGCCGACATAGGTCGGGTTCGGGCGCAGGGCCGTGGCCGAGGCGGTGAACGAGACCTGGATGGAGAGAAGGATCGGCCAGACGCCGAACAGGATCGTCAGGGCAGCAAAGGGCGCGACGAAGAGATAGAAGATCCTGTCGCGCGAGAGGGTTGCTAGGACATCTGTCATCGGTGCCGATCCCGCGTCACGCTTTCCGCCGGCCCGGGAAGGCCGGCGGGTCCTCTCGGAGCCGGGGATCAGCCCCGCAGCTTGGCGGCCAGCTCGCGCATTTCCTTCGCGGTTTCCGCGATGAAGGCCTTCCAGTCCGCCGGCGGCCGGGCAATGCCGGACAGGAGCTTGCGGTGGAAGGCCGCTTCCAGCTCCGGATAGAAGGCATGGATCGATTCCGGGAAGTCATAGGCCACCAGCCGATGCTCCGCCTTGGCGAAATATTGCTGGCGCGGCGAGAGCTTCGAAATGTCGAGATCCTTGCGGACCCCGGCGCCGATATTCTCCAGCGAGGCCTGCTGCGCCGGCTTCGACAGCATGAAGGCCGCGAATTCCTGCGCCAGCGCCTTGTTCGGCGAATTCTCCGGAACGGCAATGCCGCGCATCCCGCCAATCACCACGGAATTCGGCCGGTCGGCCGCGAATTTCGGCCAGGGACCGGAGACGAAATCGCCGTTCAGCACCTGTGCGCCATCCCATTTGCGCACGTTCCAGTCTCCGACGCGGAACATGCCGCCGCGGCCACCCTCGATCACCTGATACATTTCCGCGAAGGAATGGTTGATCGTGTCCGGCGCCACGAACCGGTAGCTCGAATAGGTCTTGAGGAATTCCTCCAGCACCAGGGCATGGCCGGGCTGGTCGATGGTGATCTTGCCATCCGGGTCGATCAGCGTGTGCCGCAGGCCCGAGCCGAAGGTGAAGAGGTCAAGCATGTGGATCAGGTCACGCGGCTTGGCGGCCTGCAGCGCCATGCCGAACGTGTCGGCCTGGCCGTTGCCGTCGGGGTCCTTCTCGCGGAAGGCCGTGGCGAGTGCCTTCACCTCTTCCCAGCTATCCGGGAACTTGCCGCCATTCTTGTCGAGCCAGCTCTTGCGGACGCCGAAGGCCATCTGCACGCGCTGGATCGGGATGATGATCTGCCGGCCCTTGAAGGTCGCGACGCGCATGTCATCCTCGGAGAGGAAGCCCTTGTCCGCGATCGAGCCGGTCAGCGCCTTCAGGTCCATGACCTTGCTGGTCTGCTGCTGGATGCGGATGACGCGCTCGTAATTGTTGAAGATCAGGTCCGGCGCCGTATCCGTGTTGAGCGCGCTGATGACGCGCCCGAACCACTGGTCGGTCGGGAAGCTCTGCGAGCGGATCGTGACGCCCGGCTTCTGCTTGGCGAATTCGGCCGAGAGCGCCTCGAACCACTTGATCCCGTTATCGCCGAGATCGTGCCAGACGGTCAGCGTCTGCTGCGCCGCGGCCGGAAGGACGGACACCGCGAGCATCGCAGCGCCGGTAAACAGGCTCCTCACATACCCCATGGTGCTTCCTCCTTGTGAAGCGGACCGCCACGCCTTCGATCGGGCGTTGATTGATGCAGTCAAGTAAAGGGAAAACGTTTTCCCTTGGCGTATCCTACGGGGCGTTGCTAAAGGGATGCAAGTGTTTTTTCGAAGACCCGGCAGGGTCGGGGCAGGGGCTGCATCAGGATGACGCGCAAGGGGGGCAACCCGGCACCGGACCAGCCGGTCTCGATCGCAAGCGTGGCGCGCCGCGCCGGCGTTTCGATCGCCACGGTCTCGCGCGTCATCAACGGCATCGCCAACAAGGCCTCCGCCGATACGGTGGCGAAAGTGCGCGAGGCGGTCGCCGCGCTCGATTACCGGCCCTCCAGCGCCGGGCAGTCACTCCGCCAGCGCAAGAGCCGCCTCGTCGCGGTGCTGGCCGCCAACATGGCCAACCCGACCATGGCGGCCATCGCCGCCTCCGTGGAAGTCGCCCTGCGCGAGAAGGACCTCGTGATGGTCCTCTGCGACACCCATGACAAGCCGGAATTGCAGGACGAATACCTGAAGGAGATGCGCGCCCAGCAGGCCCGGGCCATCGTGCTGCTCGGCGCGGTGGCGAGCCCGCTCCTCGCGGCCCTCCGCGGCAGCACGACGCCGCTGATCTTCGTCAACCGCCTCGATCCCGGCGGCGGGGCCAGCCCCTTCGTCGGCATCGACAACGACGCTGCCGGCGCGGATATGGCCCGCCATGCCCTGTCGCGCGGGCTGGTCCGCCCCGCCATCATCCATGCACCGCTGACCTCCTCTGCCACGCGGGCGCGCGTCGAGGCGATGGCGCGTGTCTATGCCGAGGCCGGTCATCCCGTGCCGCCCGAGCGCCGGCTCGGCCCGCCCCTGCGCGATCATCTCGCGATCGGCCATCATGCGGTTCGCCTTCTGGTCGAGCAGGGCCTGTCCTGCGATGCCTATCTCTGCACGGGGGATCTCATTGCCTTCGGCGCCCGCAAGGCCCTTGTCGAGGCCCGCGGCGATGCCGGTTCGGCCCCGTTCTTCGGTTTCGACGACAATCCCCTGAATGACTGGGTCGCGCCCTGGCTCTCCTCCATGCGCATTCCCTATGCCGCGTATGGCGAGGCGATTGTCGACCTGATCCTCTCGGAGAATGGCGAGGCGCCGCGCCAGCGCATCCTGCCGCACGCGCTCGTCATCCGTCCGGCGGCGGGCGAGGGCTAGCCTCCGGACCGTTGACCGGAGAAGGCCCCGCGGCTTTGCCCGAAGGTCAGCGCGCGATGGCCGAGATAGTTGGCGACCGCACCGATCCCGATGGCGAAGCCATGCGCGAGTGTCTCGGCCAGGGCCGGCGCGAGCCCGGGCAGGAGCCTGCCGGCCAGAAGGGCGAGGCCGAGCGTCGTAGCCAGCACGACCACGGCACCGAGCGCGTTGACGGCTAGGAACAGCACCGCCTGCCGGCCGATGGAACCGGCTTCCGCCTGGAAGACAAAGCGCCGGTAGAGAAAAAAGCCCGCCAGCATCCCGATGGCATAGGCCACGAGGATTGCCGCCTCGAGCGGCAGCCAGAGCGACAGCGCGATCCGCGCCAACCAGTTGATGGCGGCGGCGAGCCCGCCGGCCAGCAGGAACCGGGTGATCTCGCTCCCGATCATGCGGATAGGCCGAAGGGCAGGCCAATGGCCGCGAGCAGGAAGGCGAGGCCGACAACGGCGCCGAGCGCCAGGCTGACCCGGTCCTTCACGGCGAAGGCGACGGGATCGTCATGGAGTTCCTCGCGCCCGGCCAGGATCCAGATCCGGCCGATCCACAGCGACAGGGCGGGCGGGAAGGCCCAGAGAAGCAGCGGCGCCGTCAGCGCGGCATTCCGGAAGGCTTCCTGGTTGAGATAGAGGATGAAGATCACCACGCTGGCAATGCCGGCCGCCACGCCGAAGGCGAGGATGATCGGCTCGTCCGCGCTCTGGTAGCCCCGCCCGGCCAGCTTGCCATCCTTGCCGGATTTCAGCGCGCCGCGCATCTCGACATGGCGCTTGGCGAAGGAGAGCGAGGTGAACAGGAACATCGAGAAGGTCAGCAGCCAGGGCGACCACATCGCCTGCACCGCCATGACGCCGATGGCGATGCGCAGGCTGAACAGGGCGCCCAAAGTCACCGCATCGAGGATCGGGATCCGCTTGATCGAGACCGAATAGGTCAGCGTCAGCATGAGATAGGCGAACAGCGCGAGCACCACGCCGCCGCTAACGGTGCTGCCGATCGCCATGCCGAGCGAAAGGCCCGCCACGGCCGCGAGCGCGCCGGTCCGCAGCGGCAGCCGCCCGCTGGCGAGGGGCCGCTTCTGCTTCGACCAATGCGCGCGGTCATGCGGCAGGTCCCAGAGGTCGTTGAGGAGGTAGCTGGCCGAGGCGACGAGGCCCAGCGCCAGGAAGGCGCTGCCCGCCGCCAGCCAGGCGCTGCCCGAACCCGCCTTGCCATCCAGCACGAGCGGCAGGAAGACGAGCGCATTCTTGGCCCATTGGTGCAGCCGGAAGCCCTTCAGCAGGGCCCGAGCCACGGAAAGCGGCTGAAACTCCGTGACCGGCCGCCCCAGCTTGCGGGCCGCGCGGGCAATCTCCGGTTCCGGCTCGACCAGGATCACATGGTCGGCATCCTTCCAGACCGCGAGATCGGCCCGGGAATCGCCGGCATAATGGAAACCCTGCGGGAACAGGGCACGCAGGCGGGCGGCCTTGGCCTCGCCCTTGAGGTTGGTCTGCCCGTCGCTGGCAAGGACGCGGTCGATGAAGCCGAAACGCTCCGCCACGCGCCGGGCCAGCAGCTCGTCCGCAGCCGTGGCCAGGACGATCTCGCGGCCGCGCGCCTTCTCCGCCAGCGCATGGGCAATGAGGTCCTCGTTCGCCGGCAACGTGGCGATGTCGAGCCCGGCACGCTGCGCGACCTGCCGCTTCAGATGCGCCTTCCCCTGCAGGAACCAGAGCAGCAGCGGAAACAGCATGAGGATATTGCGGCGGAGCAGGGCAAGGATGCCCTCCACCAGCAGGTCGGTGCGCAGGAGCGTTCCGTCAAGATCGAGCACCAGCGGAGCCAGCGCTTCGGCCGGCAGGGCCGACCTGTCGCGATCCGGGATGGCCGGACGCATCGCGCGGCCCGTTCGCGGCGACATTCTGGAACGCGTGTGTGACATTATGGAACGCTCCGCCTCTGGACAGGGCAGGAGCAGCAAATCCGCGGCCGGTTTCCCCGCCGCCATGCCCGCCATCGACCCTGTCCGACCTGCCATTCCCGTCCCTGCCGGGCAGGTGAGGCCGGATGACCCTAGGCCGCCGCGCTTAATGCCGGCTTTCGGAAGCCGTTCCGGCCCGGAAAGCTTGCGAAAGCGGTTTCCAAATCCTGAGCGGGGCGTACGGGGGCAGCTCGGCGAGGCGGATGGGAGAGGAGAAAAGAAAGATGGTCGGAGTGGCGAGATTCGAACCCGAATTTCTTTTTCGATCAGGCTCCGGGCAAAGCCCAACCGCCTGATCGTGAAACCACGCGTGGGTTCGATGCGAGGCTTTGGTTGATGGTCGGAGTGGCGGGATTCGAACCCACGACCCCTAGTCCCCCAGACTAGTGCGCTAACCAGGCTGCGCTACACTCCGACGAGCCCCGGCTTATAGGGGGTCCTTCATGGACTGGCAATGTCTTTTGCCGGTCCGGTGCCGGCGATCGGGAAGGACGCGGAACCCGCGCGGGCTAGCCGGAATTTTCACGAATTTCCGCTACCGGGATCGGCAGGAGGCGCCCATGCGGATCGTGCTTGTTGTGGATACGGCTTTCGTCAATGGCGGCCAGGCCAAGGTCGCGTTCGATTCGGCTCTGGGCCTGAAGGCGCTGGGCCACGAGCCGGTCGTCTTCGCGGCGGTCGGGCCTGTCGGCGAGGAATTGCAGGATGCGGGCATTCCTGTCCATGTGGTGGGCCAGGATCTGCTCCTGAAGGATGGCTCGACCCTGCGCGCGGCCTGGCGGGGCATCCATAACGCGGAGGCGGCAAAGGCACTCGGCGCGCTTCTGGCCGGACAGCCGCGTGGCGAAACCGTGATCCATGTCCATGGCTGGGCGAAGGCGCTGTCCTCGTCGATCGCGATCCCGATCCGCAATTCCGGACTCCCGGCCATCCATACGATGCATGAGTATTTCCTGCTCTGCCCGAATGGCGGCTTCTACAATTACATCCAGCACCGGCATTGCGCGCTCAAGCCGCTTTCCATGGCCTGCCTGACAACGCCCTGCGATTCGCGCTCGAACCTGCACAAGGCCTGGCGCTCGGTCCGGACGGGCTTCGTGAAGCATGTCCACCGCCTGCCGGCGGCCATGACGGACATGGCCTATTTCCATGCCTACCAGCGCGATGTGATCGCCCCGCATATGCCCCCGGGCGCGCGGCTGCACGAGATCGCCAACCCGATCGATGCCGAGGATCTCGGGCCGAAGGCGGATGGGGCGAACGGCGAGATCCTCTATCTCGGCCGGCTTTCGACCGAGAAGGGGATCTTCATCTTCGCCGAGGCGGCGCGGCTGGCCGGGATCACGCCGGTCTTTGTCGGTGATGGCCCGCTGGCCGGGGAATTGCGCAGCCGCTATCCCGAGGCCCGGATGGTGGGCTGGCAGGATGCCGCCGGCGTGCGCCAGAAACTGCGCGAGGCGCGGGCGCTCGTCTTCCCCTCGATCTGGCATGAGGGCCAGCCGCTCACCGTGCTGGAATCGCTGGCGCTCGGCACGCCGGTCATCACCTCCGATGCCTGCGCCGCGCGGGACAGCGTGGTCGATGGCGAGAACGGATTGTGGTTCCGCCAGTCCGACCCCGCCGATATGGCGCGGGCCTTGCGGGTGATGTCGGATGACGGGACGGCGCGCCGCCTCTCGGCCGGGGCCTATCAGCGCTACTGGGCCGCGCCCTGCAGCCTCGAGCGGCATTGCCGGCGCCTCGAGGAGGTCTATTCCGGCATGCTCGCGCGCGGCTGATCGCGCCTATTCCGCCGGATGCGGCTGCAAGGGCCGGCCTTGCGGGGCAGCAACCCGGTCACGCGCGCTGGCATAGGCCTGATGCGCGTAGAAGCGGTATTCGTCGAGCCAGCGGCGTGAAATGGCGGCAAGGCCCCAGCTCAGGCCGTAGATCATGAAGAGATGCCGCCAGCGATCGGTATCGATCTGGAAATTCTGCACCAGATGCGGAATGAGCGCTGCGAAGACCACCACCGCATAGGGCTGGAAGGGCGTGCGCAGCATCACCGTCCGCCACGAGATGACCACCGTGGTGACAATGAAGGCGAGGAAGGTGATGCCTCCGATCCAGCCATAGGAGGTGAAGGCCATGATATAGGTGTTGTGCGGATTTTCCGGATAATAGAGCCAGAACCGGTTCGGCCCGTGCCCGAGCGGGCGGGTGAGCAGGTCCGGCAGCGAGCGGAGCTGGTTGCCGAAGCGGCCCGAGGGACCGGAATCATAATCCTTCTGCAGCGTGAAGCGATCGGCGAAGACCTCCGCGATCTCGTCGACCGACAGGATCGCCGCGAAGCCGACCGCCAGTACGAAGAATCCGGCCAGCCCCAGCAGCAGGAGCCGCGCGCGCATCGCTTCCGAGCGGGCGGTGATGAACATCAGCCCGAGCAGGACCGCCGCCCCGATCACCATGGCGCCCCAGGAGCCGCGCGAGAAGGTCAGGAACAGGGCGACGAGGATCGGCCCGAGCAGAGCGGCGCGCAGCAACCGCAGCCGGGGCTCGCGCAGGAAGTCATGCATCAGGAACAGCGCCGGCAGCACGAGGAACGATCCGATGACATTGGGATCACGGAAGGTGCCGGAGACGCGGCCATAGAGGGTGAACCGTCCGCCGAGGCCGGCCAGATCGAAATAGCCGACAATACCGGCCAGCGAGGCGATGCTGGCCCCGGCCAGCAGCCCCCATTTGATCGCCTCGAGCCGCTGGATCGCATTCTGGTTGAGCGCGAGACAGAACAGCACCGCCGTCGTGGCGACGAAGCAGGTGCCGATGATGAATTCGCGGCTCTCGGCAAAATCGAGATGCGGTTGCAGCGCCAGGATGCCCGCCATGTTGAAGACGATCAGGAACAGCAGCAGCGGCGCGTTCCGGCGGTCGAAGCGCAGGCCCATCAGCGCGAAGAGCCCGATCGTGGCGATGCTGGTCACGTTGTAGGCGATGTCGAAGATGACGAAGGCGCCCGTGAACACCATCATCGCGAGCATGAGCAGCAGGAGCGGCTCGCCGGAATGGGGCGGCACCAGCAGGCCGCTCGGGAA
Source organism: Hyphomicrobiales bacterium (assembly GCA_027484605.1). GTDB lineage: Bacteria > Pseudomonadota > Alphaproteobacteria > Rhizobiales > Beijerinckiaceae > Rhabdaerophilum. Next base: position 26,906 of record JAIXSR010000125.1, read on the forward strand.
CGGGGAATGGCGCTGCCAGCCTGGTCGGGGCAGGGCAGACCCGGACAGCCTTCTGCCATGATCCTGGGAACGCAACGCCAACTCCACGCGCGGTACCGGACAGGACCGCGCGGAAAAGGCTAGGCCAAAGCGTTCAAGAACCGGTTAACCCCGGCTTTGCCTCGCCAGGACGTCGCGATAGGCGGCCTCGATCGTTTCGACCATCAAGGGAACGGTAAAACGGGTCTGGATTTCTGCCGAGAGCTGTCGTGCCGTCTGCTTGAGGCTGTCGAAAGGTTGCTCGAAGGCATGCCGCAGGGCGCCGGCCAGCCGCGTCGGATCATTGGGCGGGATCAGATACGGGTGGTTGCGGGGCAGGACTTCGGGAATCCCGCCGACATGCGTGCTGATCAGCGGCAATTGGCCGGCCACGGCTTCCAGCACGATATAGGGAAGGGATTCGAAGCGCGAAGGCACCACCATGACCCGGCCAAGCCGGAAGGCCTTCTCCGCCGGCGTGACGCCGCGCCACCGGAAGCTGTTCTCGAGGCCGCGTTCCCGGATCATCGCGCGGATGCGGCTTTCCGACGGGCCGGAACCGACCATGGTGATGGTCGGGAAAACGCCATCGGCGGCAAGGAGGAACAGCGCTTCGACAAGCGTATCGATGCCCTTCGCCTCGCGGAACTCGCCGACATAGAGGAAGTCCGTCGCGTCCGGATCGGGGATCACCGGTTCGAATTCGTTCGGATGGAGGCCATTCAGGGCGATCACGACGGGTTTGCGCGTCGGCCCGACAAACTCCGCATAGCGATCGGTGATGAACCGGCTTTCGAACAGGAACAGCTCTGTCGAGGCTTCAAGCATCTTCTCGACCAGCATGAAGCCCCGGTGTGACCATGAGCCGGGGTAATAATTCAGGCTCCCGCCATGGGGCGTGTAGCAGCGGATGGGCCGCCCGGCGCTCCGGCTGAGGCTCGGAAACCGCGCATAGAGACCGCCCTTGGCGCCATGGCCATGCACAACATCGACCTGATGATCCTTGACCAGTTGCCGGATCTTCAGCAGCGCGGGCAGGTCGGTCCAGTGCGGGTTGCGCTGCATCGGCAGGCGATGGATGCCTAGGGGCATGAGCGGCGCGAGTTCTGCCAGAAGCTGCTCGCCGCGTTCGCCGCCGGTCTGGCTGTCACAGAGCAGCCCGATCGAATGGCCACGCGCCGACAGCGCCTTGATCACGTCGAAGACATTGCGGAAGAGCCCCCCGACAGGAGCGCGGAACACATAGAGGATCCGGAGCGGGGTCGGAACCGGGGCGGGGAGGGCCGCTCCCGACATCAGAAGAAGCGTTCCTTGATGACGACCGTGTCGCCGGGGCGCACAGGCATCGTCATGGGGACCGCGACGGTCACCATGCCGTCCGGCGTGGCGCGCGTGAGTTCCGCATAGTTCCGGTTGGCCCGCGGGGCAAAGCCGCCCGCAATGGCGACAGCCGTCTGGACGGTCATGTTGTTGACATAGGGGAACTGGCCGGAGGACGTGACCTCGCCGAGCACGAAGAAGGGCCGGTAGGTCTCGACCTCGACGGAAACCTTCGGCTCGCGCAGATAGCCGGCCCGGAGGCGATCCTCGATGGCCCGCGCCAGCTGCAAGGTTGTGCGGCCCTGGGCCTCGACCACGCCAATCAGGGGCATGGCAATCCGGCCGGCCCCGTCGACGGCATAGGAATTGGACAGGCTGTCCTGGCCGAAGACGATCACGCGCAGCCGGTCACCGCCCGCGAGCGTATATGGAGCATGCGCTTCCATCTCGAGATGCTGATAGCCATGACGCACGCCGTTCGCGCAGGCCGAAACGGCCAGGGCGAGGGCGAGGGCTCCAAGGATTCGGACCAGGGGCATGGCAAGACTCGAGGCAAATTCTGTAGCCCCGACCTTGCCCGGTTATGGTTAACGAATGATCAATTTTGCCCTGTTTCCCGGTTCGCGGCGGGTGCCTTAACGCGAATGAAACCATGTTCGTTCAGCCTTTCTTCCGAAACGAAAGGAGTTTCCGCATGGATTCGGCGGAACGCGCCCCCGTCATGCCGCCTGCGACTCATGAGAGCGTCGGCGGCGTGGCTTCGGCCCTGTGGCGGAAGAAATTCTGGATCATCATCCCGACGATGGTCGCCTTCGGCCTGTCGATGCTGGGCGTGAACATCCTGTCGCCGCGCTATACGGGCGAGGCGCGCGTCCTGCTGGAGAATCGCGAGACCGTCTATTCGCGGCCCGACAGGGACACGCGCGGCACGGATCCGGCGATCGACGCGGAAGCGGTGGCGAGCCAGGTGCAGAACGTGATGTCGAAGGATCTCGCGCTCAAGGTCATCCACGAGATGGGCCTGCACAAGCGCGCCGAATTCGATCCCGGCCATAAGGGGCCGGGCCTTGTCGGCACCCTGCTCATCGCGCTTCGCCTCGCCAAGGATCCGCGCACGATCCCGCAGGACGAGCGCGTCCTCGATACCTATTTCCGGCGCCTGCTGGTCTATCCGCTCGGCAAGTCGCGCGTCATCGCCATCGAATTCCAGTCCGAGGATCCCAAGCTCGCCGCCGATGTCGCCAACCGGATTGCCGAGGAATATCTCTCCCGCGAGGAGGGGGCGAAGACGCAGACAAGCCGCGTGACCTCGGAATGGCTGGAAAAGGCGGTCGAGCCGCTGATGAAGCGCGTCCAGCAGGCCGAGGCGAAGGTCGAGGCGTTCCGCTCCTCGAAGGGGCTGTTTGTCAGCACGAACAATACCAGCATCACCACGCAGCAGCTTTCGGAGCTGAACACGCAATTGTCGCTTGCGCGGTCGCAGCAGGCCGATCTTCAGGCGCGCGCCAAGATCATTCGGGATGCCCTGCGCCTCGGCAAGGTGTTCGAGACCTCGGAAATCATCAACAACGAGCTGGTCCGCCGCCTGCTGGAGCAGCGCGCCTCGTTGAAGGCCCAGGTCGCCCTCGAGGAGCGCAGCCTCCTGCCGGGCCATCCGCGCATGAAGGAACTCGCCTCTCAGCTGCAGGATCTCGAAGGGCAGGTCCGTGCGGCAGCCGAACGGGCGGCAAGGGCCTTCGAGAATGATTCCCGTGCAGCCGGTGCGCGGGTCACCTCGATGCAGGTCGAACTCGACAGCCAGAAGAAGGCGACGGCCCTCTCCAATGAGGACGAGGTGCAGCTCAAGGTGCTGGAACGGGATGCGATCGCCCTGCGCGAGCAGCTCAACTCCTATCGCAACAAGTTCCTCGATGCGGCGGCGCGCACCACCGAAAGCGCCCAGCCGGCCGATGCCCGTGTCATTTCCCGCGCCTTCCCGCAGAGCGAGCCGACCTTCCCCAAAAAGATCCCGATCGTCCTGCTCGCGACGCTCGGCACGCTCGTCGTCTGTTCGACCCTCGTCGCCACCCAGGCCCTGATGGCCCGGCAGGCCATGCCCGGATATTACGATGGCTATGGCCATGACATGCCAGCCGCCGCCGCGCCGGCCGCTGCGGCAGCGTCGGCTCCGCAAGCCGCGACACTGCCCTGGGAGACGCCCCGTCCCTCGTTGCTGGGTGGACTCTCGCTGCCCTTCGGTCTCGGCCGGAAGCAGGAAGACACCGATCTGCCGCCTCCGGCACCGGGTTTCGCTGCCTCGCCGTTCATGCGCCGCCGGCCGGAAAGCGGAACCGCGCCGGCCGATCTCCTGGCCACCGAACTGGCGATGATGGACTTTACCGGACAGGGCAAGGTTGTGCTCGTCTTCACGCTCGATGCCTCGCCCCAACCCGGCGTCAGCGCGCTGCGCTTCGCCCGCCGCCTGGCCGAGGATGGCGCCGCCATCGTCCTGGACCTTGTCGGCCACGAGAAGGGCCGTTCCGGCAACCTCTTCTCCCGCCTGCTGCCCCATGGCGCGCCGGGCCTCGGTTCCTGGCTCGACCAGGTTGCATCTCTGGGCGACATCATCCACCGCGATGCGCGCTCGCGGCTGCATGTCGTCCCGGCAGGCATGGTGCTCGGGTCGAAGATCATCCAGCCCGTCGGCCGGAATGCCATCATCACGCTGGTGGAGGCGCTGCGCCAGAGCTACAGCCATATCGTGATCGAACTCGGCCCTGTCGGCGGCTCCGGCGAGTTCTTCACCGAATTGGGCGATGTCGTGGTCGTGCTTTCGCAGCGGGCGGATGACGACCCTGTCCTGCAGAAGGTGGTCTCGCGTCTCGAAGCCTGCCGCGATGCCCCGGTCTATGTGCTCGGCGACGAGACCGGCGGCGAATACGCTGCCGCGAACGATCCGCTGCCCCGGGCGCGGGACGAGACGGCCTGAAGACCGATCCCCTCAGGCGGCAACCGGCGCCGGCTTTTTCCGGCGACGCCGCCACCAGTCCAGGGCCGCCATCAGGCGCGGGTTCCGCTTGATCCTGCCCTTGATCCGGCGGGTCATCCGCCAGATCAGCGCATGCAGGCGGCCGCGCAAGGTCACGCCCAGCGCCGCATCGAACAGCGTCTGCTTTTCCGGGCAGAACCGCGCCTTGTAGCGGGCATCGCCTGCGCCGAGATCGAAGCTGCGGCAGCCCGCCTCGATCAGCGCCGGCAGCAGGGCCTGCAGCATGAGTTCCCCGGGGCTGTGCTTGGCGAGACCGGGCTTCGGATCATAGGCCGTGAACATGCCGGCGAAATGCCCGTCATGCATCGCGCCGCCGATCAGCGCGATCGGCCGCCCCGCCAGCGACAGCGCGAACAGCTTCAGCCCCTGTGCCGGATCATGCGCGGCCTTGACGAGAAAGCGCCGCACGGCCTCGTCCGCAAAGGCATTGGCAAGGCCTCGCGCCGAGAATTGCTGGGTCTTCCAGTAGAAGAAGAGGGCGAGGGCGGTCTCGATCGCCACCGGCGTCTCCACCCAATGCGCTTCCAGCCCGCCGAGATCGGCGAGCCGGGCCGATTTGGCCCGCAGCTTCTTGCGGGCATCCTTGTCGAGCAGGAAGCCGAGCAGGGCATCGGCATCATCGCCGAGGGTCAGGAAGGCGGCATCGTTCGGCGCCATCCGGGTATCAAGGGCCATCAGCGGGTTCCGGCGGCCCCGCCATGCGGGGAGCATGTCCTCGAACAGCAGCGCATCGATCGCGCCGGCACGCGCGGCCTGCCGGAGGGCCGGGACCAGTTCGGCCGCATTCAGGGCAGGCACCTCGCCCACGAGCCCGGGCGTGAAATAGCTGGCATGACCGTCACCGATCTTGACCGCCACCGTCAGGCCACCCGTCTGCCGGACCAGCAGCGGCAGCAGGATCTCGGCGCCGCCCGGCGTGACAAGGCGCAGGAGCCTGAGCCGCCCCGTCTCGCGATGCGCTTCAAGAAAATGCTGCAACCAGCCGGTCGCCTGGAAGGGCGTCGTCACCGCGCCATCAAGACGCGCGAAACTGGCCGCCTCGGGCAGCAGGATCTCGGCGCGCAGGAGCGACGGCTCGGCCATGGTGAATTCACGACGATTTCAAAATAGACCTGACTGGATAAGGTGCATGCCACGATTCGCTGGAGCCCGCGCGATTCCATGCGCCACACCCTGATCCGCACCGCCCTGTCGACGATCGCCCTTGCCGGGGCCGATCGCTGGCTCGCCACGCGCTGTCGCGGCCGGGGCGTGATCCTCACCTTCCATCATGTCGCGCCGGAGCCGGAGGCGGTCATGCCGGAAAATGCCGGCCTGTCGATCACGCCCGGCTTCCTCGACCGGCTGCTGCACCTGCTCGACGCGCTCGGCTATGCGATCGTGCCGCTCGCCGAGGTGGCGTCCCGCCTGGCAGAGCGGGGCCCGCCCGTCGCCGCGCTGACCTTCGATGACGGCTATCGCGACAATACCCGCCATGCCCTGCCGGTGCTGGAGGCGCATCGCGCACCCTTCACGATGTTTGTCTGTACCGGCTTCGCCGACCGGACCGCCCCGCTCTGGTGGCTTGATCTGGAAGAGGCCCTCGGGCGGCAGCCCTCGATCCGTCTCGCATTTCCGGACGGGGTGATCGAGGGGCCGACGGGCACGCCCGCCGAAAGGCTTGCCCTGTGGCGGAAGATCTACTGGCGCCTCCGCCGGCATGATGAATCCGTGCTCGAACAGACGATGCGCGTGCTGGTCGATACCGCCGCGCTTGATCCCCTCGGCCGGGTGGAGCGGCTCTGCCTTGGCTGGCAGGAATTGCGCTATCTCGCCCGGCATCCGCTTGCCAGCATCGGTGCCCATACGACCAGCCATCCGCGTCTGGCGCGCATTCCCGCCGACCATGCCCGGATCGAGATCGAGGAAAGCCGCCGCCGAATCCGCGAGGAACTGGATGTCGACCCGCGGGTCTTCGCCTATCCCGTAGGCGATGCCGGTTCGGCCGGCCCGCGCGAATTCGGCATGGCGCGCGAAGCCGGCTATGCCCTCGCGGTCACGACGCAGGCCAATGTGCTGAAAGCCGGGCAATCCCTGCATGCCCTGCCGCGCATCTCGGTCAATGGGCATTACCAGAAGGATCGCTACCTTCGGACGCTGATCTCCGGCGTGCCGTTTGCCCTGAAGGGCTGAGTCAGGCCTTGCGCCGCTCCATCCAGCGGATCAGCGGCAGGAGCGGCAGCACCCAGGCCATGCCTGCGACGAGGTAGAACAGCATCTCCGTCACCTTGGAGGCGCCCTGCAGGAAACGGGGGGCCAGCGCGGCAATGACGAGGGCATAGAAGGCCACGAACAGGACCATGGCCAATGCGCCGATGAGCTTCTTGATCCGGGGGTTCATGCTGCCTCGCTGCCATTCCGCGACCTTTGGGCACTTGTCCGTCGCGATTGATCGTGCATATCGACCATGAAATCCGATCCGGCAAGAAGGAAGCGGCACCGTGACGCTGATGGACACCCATCCCCCCGCCCTCGACACCGGCATGACCGGCGGCCTCCGGGCTTCCGGCGCGCGGGCCTTCCGGATCTGGCTGCTCGTGCTCGTTGTGCTCGTGCTTGTCATGGTCACGGTCGGCGGCGCGACGCGGCTCACCGGATCCGGCCTCTCCATCACCGAATGGAAGCCGGTGGTCGGCGCCATCCCGCCGCTCAATGCGGCCGACTGGGCGCGGGAATTCGCCCTCTACCAGGCCAGCCCGCAATACAAGCTGCTCAATGCCGGCATGTCGCTGGGCGATTTCCAGTTCATCTACTGGTGGGAATGGGGCCATCGCCAGCTTGGCCGCTTCATCGGGCTGGTGATGCTCGTCGGCTTCCTCGCCTTCCTGCTGACAGGGGTGATCCGCGGCTGGCTGGCCCTGGCCACGTTCGGCCTCGGCCTGCTGCTGGGCCTGCAGGGCGCGATCGGCTGGATCATGGTGCGCTCGGGCCTCGAGCCCGGCATGATTGCCGTGGCGCCCGTCAAGCTCACGCTGCATCTCACCTTTGCCAGCCTGTATTTCATCGGGCTGGTCTCTATGGCCGCGCGCTATGGGGCCTTTGGGGCGGGCCGCGCGGAAGGGGCCGGCCTCCGCCTCGCCGCTTGGGGGCTGGTCCTCGGCGTGCTGGCGCAGATCGCGCTGGGCGGGCTGGTCGCCGGTTCCCGCGCCGGCTTCACCTACAATACCTGGCCGCTGATGGATGGCGCGCTGGTTCCGCCGCTGGACAAGCTCTTCGTCACCCGGCCCTGGGGCGAGAACGTCATCGACAACCCCACGCTCATCCAGTTCAACCACCGGATCGGGGCCTATCTGCTCTTCGCGCTGGCGCTCTGGCATGCCATCGCGCTGCGCGGAACGGTGCTGGCGCGGCGCGCCTGGCATCTTTTCGGGCTGGTCTCGGCGCAGGCCGTGCTCGGTATCGTGACGCTGCTGCTGGTGGTGCCGATCTGGGCCGGCCTCGCCCATCAGGCGCTGGCCTTCCTCGTGCTCGCCTATTCCGTCATGCATGCCATGAAAATGGCGCCGGTGGTGAAGCCGGCGCCGTAAAGGGTCGTTTTTGGCCGCAATGCGGCGCCGCAAAGCTCCGGGTGATCAGGCCCCGGCGTTCAGCGCCTGATCGAGATCGGCGATCAGATCGGCCACATCCTCGATCCCGACCGACAGGCGCACCACATCCGGGCCAGCACCGGAAATCACCTTCTGCTCATCGGTGAGCTGGCGATGCGTGGTCGAGGCAGGGTGGATCACGAGGCTGCGGGTATCGCCGACATTCGCCAGATGCGAGAACAGCTTGAGGTTCGAGACCAGCGCGATGCCGGCGGCATTGCCGCCCTTCAGGCCGAAAGTGAAGACGGCGCCTGCACCCTTCGGCGTATAGCGCTTGGCCAGGGCATGGTACTTGTCGGTCTCGAGGCCCGGATAGGACACCCAGGACACGGCCGGATGCGTGGACAGGAACTTCGCCACGGCGAGGGCATTGTCCGAATGCTTCTGCATGCGCAGGGGCAGGGTCTCGATGCCGGTCAGGATCTGGAACGCGTTGAACGGCGAGATGGCCGGGCCGAGATCGCGAAGGCCGAGCACGCGGCAGGCAATCGCGAAGGCGAAATTGCCGAAGGTCTCGGCCAGCACCATGCCGGCATATTCCGGCCGGGGCGCGGTCAGCGAGGGATATCTCTGCCCGGCCTTGAGCCAGTCGAACGTGCCGCCATCGACGATGATGCCGCCGATGGAATTGCCATGGCCGCCGAGGAATTTCGTCAGCGAATGCACCACGATGTCGGCGCCATGCTCGAAGGGCCGCACGAGATACGGCGAGGCGAGCGTGTTGTCGACGATCAGCGGGATGCCGGCCTTGCGGGCCACGGCCGCGATCGCGGCGATATCGAACACCACCCCGCCCGGATTGGCGATGGATTCGATGAAGATCGCCTTGGTTTTCGGCGTGATCGCCTTCTCGAAGCTGGCGGCGTCGTCATTTTCGGCCCAGACGACATTCCAGCCGAACTTCTTGTAGGCGTGGTTGAACTGGTTGATCGAGCCGCCATAGAGCTTCTTGGCCGCGACGAACTCGTCGCCCGGCTCGAGCAGCGTGTGGAAGACGAGATGCTCGGCCGCATGGCCCGATGCCACCGCCAGCGCGGCCGTGCCGCCCTCGAGCGCCGCGACGCGCTCTTCCAGCACCGCATTGGTCGGGTTGCCGATGCGGGTATAGATGTTGCCGAAGGCCTGCAGCCCGAACAGCGAGGCGGCATGGTCGACATCGTCGAACACGAAGGAGGTGGTCTGGTAGATCGGCGTGGCCCGGGCGCCGGTGGCCGGATCCGGCTGTGCGCCGGCATGGATGGCAAGGGTCGAAAAACCAGGGGCGTGATCGGTCATCAGGGTCTCCTCCAGGAACAGGCCCGTTCTATAAAACGGAAATTTGTTCGTCAATCGGGATTGTTCTTTTTGTCGAACGCAAATCCAGTCTAGCGCACTTTCTGCCCGGAGGGATCCGCTTCATCGCCGCCGGTATGTCCGTCTCAGGTCTTCCGGTCGAGCGTGAGCTTCTGGAACCCCTTGGTCGACAGGGCCGGCCGCTTGGCGGAGAGGATCCGCGAATTGACGCCCTGCCAGGAAATCTCGCCGGAAAGCCGGCCATACTCGATCTTCGGGCAGCGGTTCATGATCACATCGAGCCCATCCGCTTCGGCCAGGGCGGCAGCCTCGTCGTTCCGGACGGTCAGCTGCATCCAGATGACCCCGGGTTTCGGCTGGAGGGCCAGCGCTTCCCGGACGATCGGCAGGGCCGCCTCCGAATTCCGGAAGATATCGACCATGTCGACCGGGCCTTCGATCGCCGAGAGGCTGGGCAGGAACGGGCGGCCGAGCATTTCCGTACCGACGCGGCCGGGATTGACCGGGATCACGTCATAGCCGCGCTCGACGAGATACTTGAACACGAAGAAGCTCGGCTTGGCCGGATTCTCGCTGGCGCCGACCATGGCAATCCGGCGGACGCGCTTGAGGATGCTGCGGATGGCAGCGTCGGAATAGGAATCGTGGTTCATGCCTTTCCTCTGACGCAGAAGCCGGATTTCCGCTAGGGGGAATCCGGCCATGCCATGCCGGGTTTCAGCGCTTCGGCGCCACGAAGGCGCCGATTCCCTCCTGCGCCTCGCGCATGAGCATGTTCTCGACCATCACCTCGCTCGCATAGGCATAGGCGGCCTCGAGCGGCATTTCGTTCTGGCGGTAGAAGGCTTCCTTGCCGATCTTCAGCACGGCGGCAGGCTTGCCGGCAATCTGCTGCGCCAGCGCCTCGGCCTCCGCCATCGCCGAGCCGGCGGGAACAACCCGGTTGACCAGCCCGAACCGCGCCGCTGTCGCCGCATCGACGAGATCGCCGGTCAGCAGCATTTCCATGGCGTGCTTCGGGCTGACATTGCGCGACAGCGCGACCATCGGCGTCGAGCAGAACAGCCCGATATTCACGCCGGGCGTCGCGAAACGGGCTTCGGCTCCGGCCAGGGCAAGGTCGCAGGTCGCGACAAGCTGGCAGCCGGCCGCCGTCGCCACGCCTTCCACCACCGCGATCACCGGCTGCGGTATGGCGCGGATCTGCAGCATCAGGGCCGAGCAGGCCGCCATCAGGCTGACGAAGAAGGCGCGGCCCTGATCCGGTGCGGCCCGTGCGGCCTGGATTTCCCTCAGGTCGTGGCCGGCGGAAAAGGCCGGTCCTTCATGGGCCAGCAGCACGACACGGACGGTGCGTTCGCCTGCCGCGGCCTGCAGGGCGGCAAGGAGGGCCGCGATCATCGCGGTGGAGAGCGGGTTGCGTCGCTGCGGGTTGGCGAGCGTGATGATGCGGATCGCGCCACGATCCTCGATGTGGATCAGCGGGGCAGGGGCCTCGACAAGTGCGGCTGTGGTCATCACGTTGTCCTCGCGTCGAAACGAGCCCGGTGCCCGACTTCCCGTCGCGGCACCGCAGGCCCGGAGAGGCGATGGCCTCGCCCCCGAAACCGAAAGTGCCTGCCGATGTCTGCCGCACCCGAGAAGAAGCCTGCCCTTGACCGCGCCGAAATGGAAGCCTTCCTCGACGAGGTCTTCCCCGAGATCCACCATGGCGGGCGGAGCGTCGTCATCGAGGCGGTGGACCATGGCGCCTGCCGGCTGCGCCTGATCTACCATCCCCGCCATGTCCGGCCGGGCGGCACCCTGTCCGGCCCCGCCATGATGATGCTTTCCGACCTCGCCCTCTATGTCGCCGTCCTCTCCGTGGCCGGGCGCGTGGCGCTGGCGGTGACGACCAATCTCTCGATCAATTTCCTCCGCAAGCCCGACAAGGCCGATCTCATCGCCGAATGCCGCCTGCTGAAAGCCGGCAAGCGCCTGTGCATGGGCGAGGTGACACTGTTTTCCGAGGCGCAGGACGAGCCAGTGGCCCATGTGACCGGCACCTATTCCATTCCGCCGGCCGCTGCCGGATAAGGTAAAATAATACCACAGTTGATAAAGCTCTGTTTTGAATAGGATTTCAGCGCGATCGCCGCTTCAGAAATGCATTGACCGTATCCAGGCAAACGCCTATACGCATCACTCGGTGGCGGCGCTTCGGCGTCGCCTCTTGTTTTCGGATGCAACCCTTCGAGGATGACCATGAAGGCCCTGACCTCTGCCACGCGTTCGTTCGTGGCGAAGCCGGCCGAAGTCGAAAAGAAGTGGATTGTGATCGATGGAACCGGCCTCGTTGTGGGCCGTCTCGCCTCGATCATCGCCATGCGGCTTCGCGGCAAGCACAAAGCCAGCTTCACCCCCCATGTCGACATGGGCGACAATGTGATCGTGATCAACGCCGAGAAGGTGGTGTTCACGGGCCGCAAGCTGTCCCAGAAGAACTATTACCACCATACCGGCTATCCCGGCGGGATCAAGGAACGGTCGGCGAAGTTCATCATCGAGGGCCGCTTCCCGGAGCGCATCGTCGAGAAGGCCGTGGAGCGCATGCTCCCGCGCGGTCCGCTGGGTCGCCAGCAGCTCGGCAATCTCCGCGTCTACAAGGGCGCTGCCCATCCGCATGACGCCCAGCAGCCGCAGGTGCTGGATGTGGCGTCGCTCAACTCCAAGAATACGAGGCTCGGGTAATCATGGCTGAGGTTCTGTCTTCTCTCGCCGATCTCGGCGCCAAGGCGTCGGTCCAGGCTGAAGCGCCGGTCCATGTCCAGAAGCTCGACAAGCTCGGTCGTGCCTATGCCACGGGCAAGCGCAAGGATGCGGTCGCCCGCGTCTGGATCAAGCCGGGCTCCGGCAAGATCACGGTCAACAACCGTGCGCTCGACGTCTACTTCGCCCGTCCGGTGCTGCGCATGCTGCTGAACCAGCCGCTCGTCGCGGCCGGCCGTGTCGACCAGTACGACATCATGGTGTCCTGCAACGGCGGTGGCCTTTCCGGCCAGGCCGGTGCCGTCCGCCATGGCCTCGCCCGCGCGCTCACCTTCTACGAGCCGGAACTGCGTGGCGTGCTCAAGAAGGGCGGCTTCCTGACCCGCGACAGCCGCGTGGTCGAGCGCAAGAAGTACGGCAAGGCCAAGGCCCGCCGGTCCTTCCAGTTCTCGAAGCGCTGATCGCGCCTCGACGGACCCAGAATTGCGAAAGGCCCGGGAAACCGGGCCTTTTTCTTTTTGCGCTGCCGGGAACCGACCGCCGGAGCCGGAAATCCGCGCCGGCAGTAATGTTAACGGAAAGGAAATCGCCCCTGATGGCCTGTCCCAGATTGACGCAACGGGGCAAGCGAGTCCTAGTGGAGGTCTGTTTCGCGTAAGAGGTACGCTCATGTTCCGCGCAGTTCTCGCTTCCGGTCTCGTCGCCTGGCTTGGCTTTGCCGCCCCCGCCCAGGCCCAGTCGCAGCATTACCAGCCGGGCTTTCCGCTGGTCTATTACCACCCGGTGCCGGATGTCTCTTCCGGTGGCATCTATGGCTACGGCCATTACGGGCATCATGGCCGCGGCTACGGCACCCGCCACACCGTCTGGGACGAGAATTGCCGTTGCGCCACGCCCTATGCCTTCGGGCATCGGCCGATCCGCAGCCGCCGCGAGGTGATGGTGGAATATGGTGACGGCCATGTGCCGGCCTATGTCGCGCGCCGGAACCACGCCTATCGCCCGGGCTATGCCTATCGGCCGGAGAGCATCCATCCCCGGGCCTATGAGGGCCGCTACGGCTATGCCCGGCACCACCGCCCGGCCTATGGGCATCACCCGCATGGCTATCGCCATCGCCCGGCGGCCCATGCGGATGTCTATCTGGAGAACGGGCTCCAGCGCCGCCCGCAGCGGCCGATGGCCCGGTCCTATGCCGAGGTCGACCGGCCCTATGGCTATGCCTACCGGCCCCGCCCGCAGCCGCGCAACACCTATTCCTCGGCCTATCGCGAGGATGCCGGCTCCGGGCGCACGCGCCGCGACGGGATCGTGGTCATCCATCCCCGCGTGCCGGCCGCCCGCCCGGTGCTGCGCTCCGACGACGCCGTCGTGAGGCCCGGACGTTCCGGTGCCGTTGTGGTGACCAGCCCGGTCACGGTTGTCCGCCCGGGTGGCGAGGGCCAGCGGGTGCGGCAGGCGCGGCCGGAATAAGCCCCGCGCCCGTCAGTCCACCACCGCCAGGCGCGGTGCGGGGCTCAGCACCATCGTGAAATGGCCGACGCAATCGGCGCCCATCGGAAAGACCTGCGCGGCGAAGGCCTCGAGCAGGTCTTCTTCGTAGAGGGATACGCTGTCCACCCGGCAGAGGACATATTTCGCCGCCGCCACGATATCCTCCCGGTCGAGAATGGCGAGGACCCGCCATTCCGGATGCGCCCGAAGCCATCGATGCACGCTCTCGGTCAGTTCCGGATAGCCGGGATGCAGCATGTCATCGAGGCAGATCAGCCCGTGCCGATGCATCAACGGCGCGGCAAGGTCGAGATCCTGCGTGACATTCGTGTCGTCATGCTCGCCATCGATATGGAAGAACCGGATCGTCCCGCCCCCGGCCGGAGCGAGCAGGTCGGCACCGGTCATGTCGCGCGTATTGCCCTTGATCGCGGTATAGGCGCCCGGGTCGAGGCCGAAGCGCCGGCAATGCCCATGGAGATGGTCGAGCACCTTCTCGCTCGGCCAGGTGAAGACATCGACGCCGATCGCATGCTCGCCGGGCTGAAGCCCGAGCGCCATGGCGATGAAGAAGCGCCCCTCGAAAGTCCCGATTTCCGCCAGATGGCCGCTGATGCCCATCTCGGCCTGCCGACGGATCAGATGGCCGGCGATCGAGGCCGCGAAACCGGATGACATCCCCCGGACCTCCGCATAGCCACGGGCGAGATAGGCATCGAGGCGGGCATTGCCGGTCGGGAGGATCATGCACATTTCCTTCTTTGTTCAGGAATAGCTAATCGACTGGCCCCGACAAGCCCAGACCCTATTCTCATCCATCCGGCGCATCCCGGCGCGATTTCGTCCTAGCGGCGAAGGACGCCGGCGGCTAAGGGAGTGCCGGAACCCAACGCGAACCGGAATCCCATGCGCGCTTTTGCTCTCGGCCTGATTGCCCTTCTGGTCTTCCTCCCGGCGATCCTCATCCTCTTCGCGCCCGGCAAGGCCCTCGGCATCCGCGTCCGGTGGAGCCTCGCCGCCTTTTTCACGCCGATCATCGCCTTCGGGCTGATCCAGTTCATGCCTGCCCTTTCGAACAATGCTCCACAGGCGATGCAGTTCGGGCGGCTTCTCGGGCTCATCCTGGCCGGAAGCGGGCTGATCCTGCCCTGGCTGTTCTTCGCTGCCTTCCTGAATCGCAGCCGCCGCCTCTCCTGACCCCGGGGCCCCGCCGCGCAAATCCTCTTGCATTTCCGGCGCGAAATCGGCATGCATCGCGGCATTGGTGGCCTTCGCCACCCGGGAGAGCATGATGCCCCTCAGGGCCAGGCACATCGCAATGCGACGACGAGGATAATCCGGTAGCCGGATTCATTCTCCTGCCATCTTGCGGCCCTATCTCGGGCCTGCTGCTTTTTCCTGGAGTTCTCCCATGTCTGCAATGCCTGCCCCGCTCAAGGGCGAGAAGCCTGCCGTCTTCATCGATGGCGAGGCCGGAACGACCGGCCTCCAGATCCGCGACCTGCTGGCCCTGGAACCGGGCTTCGATGTCCGCTCGATCGCGCCGGAGGCCCGGAAGGATATCGGTGCCAAGAAGGCCCTCATGGCCGGCATCGATGTCGTCATCCTCTGCCTGCCCGACGAGGCGGCCAAGGAAGCCGTCACCCTGGGCGAGACCCTTGGCGGTGATTGCCCGCGCTTCATCGATGCCTCGACCGCCCATCGCGTCGCGCCGGGCTGGGTCTACGGCTTCCCCGAACTCGCGCCCGGCCATGCCGCGCGGATCGCCGCGGCCGAGCGCGTCGCCAATCCCGGCTGCTACCCGACAGGCGCGATCGCCCTGCTGCGGCCGCTTGTCGATGCCGGCATCATGGCGAAGGACCATCCGGTGATGATCAATGCCGTGTCCGGCTATTCCGGCGGCGGCAAGGGCATGATCGAGGCCTACGAGACCGGCCAGGCACCGGCCTTCGAACTCTACGGCCTCGGTCTCGCCCACAAGCACCTGCCGGAGATCACCGCCTATTCGACCCTCACGCGGATGCCTGTCTTCG
Source organism: Hyphomicrobiales bacterium (assembly GCA_027484605.1). Taxonomy (GTDB): domain Bacteria; phylum Pseudomonadota; class Alphaproteobacteria; order Rhizobiales; family Beijerinckiaceae; genus Rhabdaerophilum. The sequence goes on from JAIXSR010000125.1 coordinate 42,466, forward strand.
TGCCCTCCGTCGGCAATTTCCGCCAGGGCATGCTCGTTTCCGTGCCGCTTCATCTCTCGACCCTGCGGTCCGGCACCGGTGTCGAGGATCTGCGCAACACGCTCGCCGCGCATTTTGCCGGCAGCGCGGCCGTGCGCGTCGCGGGCGAGGAGGAAACCCTCGCGCTCAAGGGCAAGCTCGAACCCGAGGCGCTGAACGGCACCAACCGCCTGGAACTCTTCGTCTTCGGCAATGCCGCGCGGGGCCAGGCCGTTCTGGTCGCCCGGCTCGACAATCTCGGCAAGGGGGCTTCGGGCGCGGCGGTGCAGAACCTCAAATTGATGGTCGGCGCGTAACCTTTCCTTGCTGTCTCTGCGCGATGCTTTGTGCCGGGAGAAACCCGATGCATCGTCTTGTCCTGCCTCTCGCCCTTGTCGCCGGCCTTGCCATGGCATCGCCGGCCCTCGGGCAGGAAGCCTGCCCGCCGCCGCCGCCGGCCGTTGTCGACATCACCTCGAACCGCTTCTACACCGACAAGGCCAATTCGATCGTCGACCAGGCCGCCTGGGATCGCCGGATGGCCTCGGTCAAGCCGCTCGAGGATTTCCGGCGCGAGGTGACGCGCTTCTCCAGCCGCGGCCTTTCCGGGAACAAGGCCTGGAGCCAATGCGCCGGGCGCTGGATCGCGCATTGGGCTGCCGGTGGCGCCCTGCTGGGGCGGATGAGCGAGATCCAGGCGCATTACGAGCGGAAATGGGCGCTCGCAGCCATCGCCATGGCCTATCTCATGGCCAAGCCGGACGTGCCCGAGGCCGAACGCCGGCAGATCGAGCCCTGGCTGGACCGCGTCGCCACCGCAGTGGCGGCCGATTATCCGAAGCGCAAGGCGCAACCGAACAACCATTACTACTGGCTCGGTTTCGCACTCGGCGCTTCCGCGACAGCGACGGGGAATGCCCGCCACTGGGCGCTGGCCACCGAGACCTATGCCGAGGCGATGACGCATATCGAGCAGGATGGCAGCCTCCCGCGCGAAACCGCCCGGGCAGGCATGGCACTGCATTACCATGCCTTCTCGATCAAGCCGCTGGTCATGCTGGCCGAACTCGCAGCCCGGCGCGGCGAGAACTGGTATCCCCGCAAGGACGGCGCGATCCACCGCCTCGCCCGGTTGGTCCTCGAGAACTATGCAGATCCGAAAACCATGGCGACCAAGGCGAATGCCACGCAGAAGCCGCTGGCCCGCGGCCAGCTCAGCTGGTTGCCGCTCTATGCGCGCCGCTTTCCGGAACGCGTGCCGGCCGGGCTCGCGATCGGGGAGGGCGATATCTGGGATGGCATGCTCGGGGGCAATATCAGCGCGCTGGCCAGGGCCTGGGCGCGCTGATCCTGCCGGGGCTCAGCCCTGCCAGGCGTTGAAGAGCTGCTTCTGCTCGCCGAGACCGTCAATGCCGAGGCGCACGATATCGCCCGGCTTGAGATAGACCGGCGGCTTCATGCCCATCCCGACGCCCGGCGGCGTGCCGGTGGTGATGACATCGCCCGGCTCGAGCATCAGGAATTTCGAGATATAGGAGACGAGGAAGGTCACGCCGAAGATCATCGTCGCGGTGGAACCGTTCTGCATCCGCTTGCCATTGACGTCGAGCCACATACCCAGCTTCTGGACATCGGCGATCTCGTCCGGCGTCACCAGCCACGGGCCCAGCGGGCCGAAGGTCGGGCAGCCCTTGCCCTTCATCCACTGGCCGGTGCCCTCGGTCTGGTAGGCGCGCTCCGAAACGTCATTGCATACGCAGAAACCGGCGATGACGCTCATCGCATCCTTCTGCTCGACATAGCTGCAGCGCTCGCCGATCACGATGGCGAGTTCGACTTCCCAGTCGGTCTTCTGGGAGCCGCGCGGGATCGTCACGTCATCATTGGGGCCGACAATGCAGGAAGGTGCCTTGTTGAAGAGGATCGGCTCCACCGGGATCGCAGCGCCGGTCTCGGCGGCGTGATCGGCATAATTGAGCCCGACCGCGATGAAGTTGCCGACGTTGCCGACGCAGGCCCCAAGCCGCGGACGACCCCGGACCAGCGGAAGCTTGTCGGCTTTCAGCTTGGCAATCTTGGCAATCGACTTCCTGGAGAGGGCCGCGCCTGCAATGTCCGGAACATGCTCCGAGAGATCGCGTATCTTGCCCTGTGCATCGATCAGCCCCGGCTTTTCTTTACCCGGTTGCCCAAACCTGACCAGTTTCATTTTATTCCCCGCCTCACGCCTTGTCCGTACTCCCCCGCCGCATAGAACGCCGAACGTTAAGGCTTTGCAAGGCGGGACTTCACGCACCATTCCCGAAAAGGCACGGCGGAGCAGGGGAATTGTTGTTCCGAAGCAACACAGGTTACAAAAGCGTTACGAAGTGCGGTCGATTCGATGCATTCCGCGCCTGCAGCGACCGGTCGGAATCCCGGGCAAAGTTCACCCATGAACCAAATTTGCCGATGTTTTCGGCAGGGGCCTGCAGAATCGCCCGGCAATTTGCAGGATTTTGCAGGCCAGCATGCCTGTGGCGGCGGCGGGTTGCCTGAAAATGCGACGGTTGCATGACGAAATCGGCTCTGCAAAATGACTTGGACGGGACGAACGGCGCCTGATTCACATGAGCGCCGGGTTACGCAAGGGGCATGGTATGAAATCGATTTTGAAAGCCGCTCTCGCCGCCAGCACGGGCCTTGCCCTGGCGGGCACTTTTGCGGCGCCGGCCCTGGCCGGTGGCTTCATCAATTCTTCGCAGAGCACGGTCTTCAACGGCACGGCCTATGCCGGTGCCGCAGCACCGGGCTCCAGCTCGGCCGCGACGATGTTCATGAACCCGGCGACGATGACCGGTTTCTCGCGGTTCACGCTGGACTCGAACTACACGTTCGGCGTCCCGACCACGAAGATCACCGGCACCTATACCGGCGCCTCGCCGCTGAACCCGGGCCTGAACGCCCGCGCCCTTTCGGGTGATGTCGGCATGGATTACTTCGTGCCCGCCACCTACGTCGTCTACCCGCTGAGCGAGAAGATCTATCTCGGCGTGTCGTTGAATTCGACCTATGGCAACACGACAAAGGCCGACCCGCTCTCGCGCACGAGCTTCCTCGCCTCGACGACCAAGCTGCGCATCATCACGCTGACGCCGTCGGTCGCCTACAAGCTCAACGAGATGTGGTCGTTCGGTCTCGGCATGCAGATCCAGTATGCCTCGGCGCGCCAGCTCGTTCCGCTGCCGCCGGCCGGCGCTGCCGGTGCGGGCATCACCCAGGCGGATGGCTGGGGCTTCGGCTTGACTGCCGGCCTGACCTTCACCCCGACCAAGACGACGCAGATCGGCCTTGGCTGGCGCTCCTTCGTCGACCAGCCGATCGAGGGCACCACGGTGTTCGGCGCGGCATCGTCGTCGAATTCGAAGGGCACGCTGAACCTTCCGAACCGCGTCAACCTCTCGCTGCGCCAGACGCTCCACACCAAGTTCGACCTGCTCGCCTCGGTCGAGTGGCAGAACTGGGGCCGTATCGGCCATGCCGCGCTCAAGAACCAGGCCGCCGGCTTCCCGGCCGTCCTGCCGTTCGGCTACAGCGACGGCTGGTTCTTCTCGGTCGGCGGTGAATATCGCTACAACGACAAGCTGACGCTGCGCGCCGGCGTCGGCTACGAGATCTCGCCGGTGACGGACGCCGTCCGCCGCGCCTCGCTGCCGGACAATGATCGTCTCTGGCTCTCGACCGGCCTCACCTATGACTGGTCCGAGCGTCTGAGCATCAACGCCTCCTATTCCTACCTCCACATCAAGAAGGCCCCGATCAACCAGACCCTGACGGCCGGCTCCGTCTTCGTCGGGGAATCGAAGGCCGATGCCCATCTGATCTCCTTCGGTCTCACCTCGCGCTGGGGCGCGCCGGCGAAGAAGGAAGGCCCGATCGTGGCCAAGTTCTGAGCGCAGAGGCGCTCCATCCCATAAGCCTGCAGGGGGCAAGGGGACCGGGAAACCGGTCCCTTTTTTTGTGCTGTCTCGCGCGGCAGGGGCGTGCTGCGGGCAGCGTGCAGGATCCAGCCGTGCATGCACCGTCAGGCCGGGCGTGCCAGCCGGTCTCGGTCAGCAGGACATGAAGTCGGCCGTCGATCAGGCCTTGATCCGCACATAGGTGCCGGGTGCATCGGCCAGCGGCTTCAGCTTCCCGTCGCCCGGAATGCGGGCCGGAACCTTCTTGCAGCCTTTGGTCACCCATTCCATCCAGTTCGGCCACCAGGTGCCCGGATGCTCGGTGGCCTGGCTGACCCATTGCTCGAAGGCACCGCGCACGGGACCGCCGGTCCAGTACTGGTATTTCGGCTTCGCGACCGGGTTGATCACGCCGGCAATATGGCCGCTCCCGGCCATGACATAGGTCACCGGCCCGCCGAACAGCGCCGAGCCGACAAAGACCGACTTGGCCGGTGCGATGTGATCTTCCTTGGCGGCTAGATTGTAGATCGGGATCGTCACTTTCTTCAGGTCGAGCTTGCGGTCGCCGATCACCATCTCGCCCTTGGCGAGCCGGTTATGGAGATAGCAATTGCGCAGGTAGAAGCTGTGATTGGCTTCGGCCATACGGGTGGAATCGGAATTCCAGAACAGCAGGTCGAAGGCCGGGGGCTGCTTCCCCTTGAGGTAGTTGTTGACCATGTATGACCAGATCAGGTCGTTCGGCCGCAGCATGTTGAAGGCACCGGCCATCTTCTCGCCCGGCAGGTAGCCGAACTTGGCCATGATCTCCTCGACCGCACCGATCTGCTGCTCGTCGACAAAGGCCAGCAATTCGCCGGCATGGGTGAAATCCACCTGCGTGGTGAAGAAGGTCGCCGTGCGGATCCGATCCGGCCGCTTGCCCTGCGCGATATAGGCGAGCGTGACCGCGAGCAGGGTGCCGCCGACGCAATAGCCGATCGTATCGACGGATTTCTAGCCCGTGGCTTCCTCGATCTGCCGGATGGCCTCGATCACGCCCTTCTTCATATAGCCTTCGAAATCATATTTCCGGTGCCGCGCATCCGGGTTGATCCAGGAAATCACGAAGACGGTCAGGCCCTGGCTGACAGCCCAGCGGATGAAGCTCTTCTCCGGGTTGAGATCGAGAATGTAGAACTTGTTGATCCAGGGCGGCACGATCAGCAGCGGGGTCTTGAACACCGTTTCCGTGGTCGGCGTATACTGGATCAGTTCGAACAGCTCGTTCCGGAACACCACCTTGCCCGGCGTCGTGGCGAGGTTCTTGCCCACCTCGAAGGCGCTGCCATCGGTCTGGCGGATGCGCAGCTCGCCCTTGCCGGCATCGATATCCTCGGCGAGCATCTTCATGCCGCGGGCAATGTTCTCGCCCTGCTCCTGGATGGTGGTCCGGAGCAATTCGGGGTTGGTCATCACGAAATTGGACGGCGAGAGCGCGCTGGCCAGCTGCCGCACATAGAAAGCGGCCTTCAGCCTGGTGTGGTCATCGAGCGTCTCGGCCTTGTCCACCAGCCCCTGGACCCAGTTCGATCCCAGGAAATAGGCCTGTTTCAGGAAGTTGAAATAGGGATGCTCGTTCCATTCGGGATCGGCGAAGCGCGCATCCCGCGCCGGCATCGCCGCCACCGGATCCGGCTTCTCGCCGTTCACGTGATGCAATGTGGCGTTCCACAGGGTGATCAGGTCGAGCGAGATGTTCTTCTGCGCCTCGACCAGCCGCTTGGGATCCTGCAGCCAGTATTGCGCGACCGCACCGAGCGTCTTGGCGATCTCCGCCACTTCATCCGGAACAAGGCTGGCCGAATCGCCGGTTTCCAGCGCCTTGAGCATGGCAGCGCCGGCTTTCCCGCTTTCCGTCAGGATCTCGGTCGAGACCTGTGTCAGCTTCTCCATGTCGATCGGGAGCGGCAGGTTGGGCTCGCCCGGTGCGGCGTGCGGGCCGGGCGAAGCCGGCTTTTCTGCGCTTGGTGCCGGCTTGGGCGGGGGTGTCGGCGCAGCAGGCTCCGGCGCAGCGGCCGTCTTGGAGGCGCCCGCAGGCTTCGGCGCTGCCGCAGGCTTGGCGGCGACGCTGACCTCGATCACGCCCTTGCTGCCCTTGGTCATGACCGGCGCGGCTGCAGCCTTCGCCTTCGGTTGCGCCGCGCTCGGACGGGCAGACCTGGCCGACACCTTGTCCGTGCCGGTTGCTTTGCCCTTGCTGTTTGCCTTGCCCTTGCCGACAGCCACCTCGGCAGCCACCTGGGTTTCGGCTTTCTTGCCAGCCTTCGCAGCAGGCGCGCGATCCTTTGAACGCTCAGGCTCCGGAGCGGCGGCCCGACCCGGCTTGCGGCGTCCCGACTTGCTTCCCGCGGCGTCCATGCGTTCCTCCGTCCGCCCGGTCGGATGCCGGGCTTATGCTTGTTCTAACGCGCCCCGCCATCTTGGCCAGTGGGTATTTGGTCGGGGCATCCCGTGCCGGGCCGGACAACAAGGCACTGGCCCGAATTGTGCCTTGTTCACGCGCTTAAGCAAAGAATAAAGGTGATGCGGTTTGATGGCACGCCAGCCGCCAGTGCCCGCGCATCCCGGCCGAACAAGGAATGCCAGAATGAACCGCCCGCTGCTGCGCCATGTCCTGCTTGTTCCGGCCATGGCCGGCCTGCTGGCCGCCTGCGCGACGGATGGTACGCCGCCGGCGCCGGTCGCTGCCGCCCCTGCCGCTGCCGAGGCGCGCGACAAGCCCGCCGAGACGGCGCTGGCGAACCGGCTTCGTGTCACGACCACTGTCAGCGACCCTGCAGGCTTCGTCCGGGAATCCCGCCCGGCCCAGCAGGAGTACATCCCTGTCGGCGTGACGCCGCAGCGGAGTGGCGTCCAGCGCAGCGCCACGGAATTGCAGTCGATCGAGAAGGAACTCGATGCCCAGCGGCAGAGGAGCCGCGCCTTCGCGAACCGGCCGAAGCCGCCTTCGCCTTATGATGGCCGCGTGCCGCCGCGCCTCCGCCCGGCCGCGGCGGCCCAGCCGGAATGAGCCATGCGCCGGGCGGCTCTCATGACCGTCTTCGCTTTGGCCGCGCCCGGCCTCGCGGCCCAGGCGAATGTGCCCCCGGAGGATTGGCCGCGCGTGAAATGCGAGCTTTACGCCCGGGCCACGGCGGAGGCGCTGCAGCGCTTCGGCCGGACCGGCCTCGGTGCCGAATTCCTCGCGCGCCACGAAGCCTTTCTCGCCTCGGGCTGCCAGGGCGAGCGCGATGCCTGCCCGAAAAGCCCGGAGGAGTTGCGCCTTGCCAATGTCCTCGTCATCCGGGGCATGAATGCCGGCATGGCCAGCACGTTCTTTCCCTTTGCCTGTCCGAAGGGCCGGTAGGGGGCGTTCGGGCAGCGAAAATGGCGATACGGCATCCCGAATCGCCATTTCATGCTAGACTTCGGCACCATGCTGCGTCATCGGCATGCTGCCGGTTCCCCGCCGGTTGAGCCGGTCTGCCGGCTGGCAGACCACCCGTATGAGAAGAGACAACGAAAGCCAGAGAGATGAACGAGTTCCACCGCATCCGCCGATTGCCGCCCTATGTTTTCGAACAGGTCAACAAGATCAAGGCGCAGGCGCGAGCTAACGGGGCTGACATCGTCGATCTGGGGATGGGGAACCCCGATCTGCCGGCGCCCCGGCACGTGATCGAGAAACTCGTCGAGACCGCCGGCAAGCCGCGCACCGACCGCTATTCCGCCTCCAAGGGCATCGGCGGCCTGCGCCGCGCGCAGGCGGCCTATTACGAGCGCCGCTTCGGCGTGAAGCTCAATCCGGATACCCAGGTCGTCGCGACGCTCGGGTCGAAGGAAGGCTTCGCCAACATGGCCCAGGCGATTACCGGCCCGGGCGATGTGGTGCTTGTCCCGAACCCGTCCTACCCGATCCATGCCTTCGGCTTCCTGATGGCGGGCGGTGTGATCCGATCCGTCCCAGCCGAGCCGACCCCCGCCATGTTCCCCGCACTCGAACGGGCGATCATGCATTCGGTGCCCAAGCCGATCGCGCTGGTCGTCTGCTATCCGTCGAACCCGACGGCCTTCGTGGCGGACCTCGATTTCTATCGCGATCTCGTCGCCTTCGCGAAAAAGCACGAGATCATCCTGCTCTCCGACCTTGCCTATGCCGAGGTCTATTTCGACGAATCCAGCCCGCCGCCTTCCGTGCTGCAGGTGCCGGGCGCGATGGATTGCACGGTCGAGTTCACCTCCATGTCGAAGACCTTCTCCATGGCCGGCTGGCGCATGGGCTTCGCCGTCGGCAACGAGCGGCTCATCGCCGCGCTGGCGCGGGTGAAATCCTATCTCGATTACGGCGCCTACACGCCGATCCAGGTCGCGGCGACGGCCGCGCTCAACGGCCCGGACGAGTGCATCCGCGAGATGCGCGATGTCTATCGCAAGCGGCGCGATGCCCTGGTCGAGAGCTTCGGCAAGGCCGGCTGGGACATCCCGGTGCCGGAAGCCACGATGTTCGCCTGGGTCCAGATCCCGGAGAAGTTCCGGCATCTCGGGTCGGTCGAATTCGCCAAGCTTCTGGTGGAGAAGGCCGAAGTTGCCGTCGCGCCTGGCCTCGGCTTCGGCGAGCATGGCGATGAATTCGTCCGCCTCGCCATTGTCGAGAACGAGCAGCGCATCCGGCAGGCCGCGCGCAACCTCAAGAAGTTCTTCGACAGCGCCGATTCGACCCTGCACAACGTGATCGGCATCAAGCGCGCGGTGTGATGGGAACGGGGAAAACCAATAAGGGCGATATTCCTTTTGTAGGAAAATAAATCTATATCATGACGGCGCATCAAGGAGGCGCCGTCATGACCCCGTTCGATCTTCACGTTAAATGCCGGTTGTTTCATTTTACATGAAGAGAATGCGTCCGGAGCTTGAAACGCATATCCAGATGCTGTGCGGGCTCGAAGTCATCTTCTTCATAACAGAGCCCGATGCACGGCATTTCGCAGGCAAGGT
>JAIXSR010000045.1 GCA_027484605.1 Hyphomicrobiales bacterium
CTGTCCGATACCAGCAGCGACAGCTTGGCCGTTGTGCGGCTTGATACGGCAGGCGCATTCACCGTGACCGCCTTCACGGCGAACGATGAGGAAAGCCTGACCATCAGCTCGGGCACGACGGCCGCCGATGACCTCACCATCACCACACTGAACGCCTCTGACCTGACCACGCTGACGCTCAACGGCGCGGCCGATGTGATCATCACCAACGCCATCGTCGGTTCCACCAACCTGGCCACGGTGGCCGCCTCCGCCGTGGTCGGCGCCGTGACGGTCAATGCCACGAACTCGACGGTGGCCATGACCTTCACCGGCTCGTCCACGGGCGTTAATACACTGACCGGTGGCACCGGCGCTGACACCATCACGGGCGGTTCCGCCAATGACAGCCTGACCGGTGGTGACGGCGCTGACAGCCTGAGCGGTGGTGGTGGTGCCGATACCATCCTTGGCGGTAACGGCAACGACACCTTCACCGGCGGCGCCGGCAATGACAGCATGACCGGTGGTGCTGGGAACGATACCTTCAACGTGGACGCCGGTACGGACACGATCACCGACCTGAGCGGCTCCGACGTGTTGGTCGTCTCGGCATCCGCGATAGCGAACGCGACGGTATCAGCGAACTTCACCGCCGCGGCCACCACGATCAACAGCGGCACGGCAAACCTGACGCTGGCCAACGGTATCAGTGTCGACCTGAGCGCAGTCACGACGGGCTCGGGCTACACCATCACCGGTGGTACGACCGCAGCGACGATCGTGGCGTCGCTGTCTGCCGACAGCATCACGGGCGGTGCGGGCAACGACACCATCACGGGTGGTGCCGGTGCCGACACCATCGTGGGTGGCGGTGGCACCGATAGCTTGACCGCCGGTGCTGGTGCCGATCAACTGAACCTCAGTGCGACAACAGCCAGCAACGTGGTGACCTTCGCCGACTTCACCACGGGAACGGACAAGATCGGTCTGAGTGATGGTGCCTATACTCTGACCGGTTCGGCTGCTGCTGCGCTGGATGCCGCTGATTTCCTGTCGGTTGCCAATGCCGCGGCCCTGACTGGAGGCAGCGTTGGTGCATCGACTGATGCTCAGAAGATCATCTACCTCCAGGACACTGGTGCGCTTTACTTCAACACCGATGGTGCAACGGCGGATGGCTTTGTCCAGATCGCCACTCTCAGCAGCAGCACTGCGGTAGTCGGTGACTTCCTGCTGATCGCCTAGTGCTTCCGCCGAAAGGCATGGAGCGGCCCTAGCCTCAGGCTGGGCAGGAGTAAGCTGGGCCGGCCCTTCGGGGCCGGCCCTTTTTCGTGTTGGGCTTATCGCTCCGTCCGATCCCGGCGCCAGCCATGAGGCATGGCACTCCTTGAGCCTGCTCCGGCACGATGGACGATGTATGCGGTCCGCCCCAGCGCGCTAAAGCCTCCCGCGCCCATAGGCGGCATGGTGATGCAGGCGGGCTTATGCCCCGTCAGCAGGACCGTGAATCCATGCCCGTCCCATCACGGCACCTGGATCCGCCATCCCTGGCGCACCTTAGGAAGAACCGGGGAAAGCGCTTCAATCCGGATCGTCCCCGGGGCCGCGTCGACTGGCCGTCGGGTGATCTGTTCGCGCAGGTCCGGAAAGGGTGCGGGCGAAGCTGCTCCGGAGAGCCAGGTGATATCGACGAGGGGGCAGCCCACCGCACGGAGGCGATTTGAGAGGCTCTGCTCGTTGAGGATCGCCAGCGCCTTCGCCTCGAAGAAGCCGAGGGTTTCAGGGGAGAGCTGGAAGCGCGAATGCCATTCCACGCCCTGACCCGTGCCCGCGCCCGTGAGCCAGGAGGTGATGTTGTGCCGGTAGCTCGGCGAGACAGGCGCATCGTCGCGGAACGGTGCCGCAGGATTACCGGAGAAGATCGCCCGCCGGTCGAGACGGGCATCGACCCGCCCAAGGAGGCGAAGCGCGGCCGGTCGAACGAACAGAAAGGAACTTCGCATCCAGGCGGAGCAGGCGGTCCCGTCCAGCAGGTAGGGTTCGGCGGTATAGTCGATATGGCCCAGGACCGCTGACCGGTGTCGCACGCCGCCGACGAGGGCGGTCGTGAAGAGATCGAGGTATCGGTTGTAGAGCTGACGGTAGGCCGAGGTCGCGAGGTTCACCCAGTCATAGCCGTCGAGCGCACCGCCGACGGCTGCGATCGCATCGTCCCAAGCCGTGAACTCCCAGCCTTCGTTCGAGGCGCCGAAGACCTCGACGCCGGCTTCCTCACTGCGGTGTCCCGGCGGCTGCGCGTTGTCGGCAATGATCAGGCGATGGCCGACACCCGCGAAACCCCGCGCAAAGAGCTGCTGCACCGAGGGCACCGCATCCGCGTATTTCGCCGTCCCATGACGGGCAAGCAGGGTAAGGATCTGCACGGCTAACCTCCCCGGTGGCCCGCCAGCTGCAAAACCTCATCCCGCGCGCGCCAGCGCTCGGGATCGAAGGCTTCAAGGCAGGCCTCGATCGTCGCTAGGGTTTCCGCCGCGTGCGTTGCCCAATTCATGGGTGCTCCGTTGATGCGTCCTCCCTGCGGCAGCACCGCGACAGGCTCCCCCGAGAGGACGCCATGCAGCGTCTCGGTGAGGCTGAGCGTGTCATCAAAGGGGATCAGGCGTCCGGGTAGGAGCGCGTGGGCTGCGATCTCCTCCCAGAGCGGCGAGCGGCGTACGAGGACGTCGCGCCCATAGGCGAGGCCCTCAACTGGCGGCAGTCCGAAGCCCTCGTAATAGGAGGGGTAAACAATCGCACGCGCGGTTGCGACAAGCGCATGCACCTCTTCACTCGTGACTTTTCCGCTGGGCATGTATGCAACCCGACGAGTGTCAGTTCCCTCGAGGCCGAGGATGACAAAACGAGTAAAAGGAAAGGCGCGGAGCAGGATCTCGACTGTCGGCGCGAGCGCCTTGTGGTCGTAGGCGTTCCCCATGACAAGGACATGGTCGCCCTTTGACTGATCCCGGAATTCAGCCCGCGCGTTTTCTCCCCCGTCGAGCGAGAGGTGCACGACACGGAGCAGCGTTGACGGTGGTGGCGTGAAGCGCCTTACGAAACGGTCCCGTGAGAAGCCAGAGATGAAGGCGAGCCCATCCGCAAAGCGACCGACTGCGCGCCAGACATCACCGAGTTCCGCCGTGCCGGCGTAGATGACATCCCAGGCAATCGTGTCGAGCATGGAGTAGACGAGGACACCTGCCGAATGGTGGAGCTCCGCTAAGACTCCGAGCGACCAAGGCTGATTCGGCGTGTAGGCCGCTGCGTAAAAGCCGGCCGGGCCATCGACGATTCGAACTCCTGGAACCCGTGCCGGGAGATTGTGAAAAGCCGCGGTCTCCAACTGCATCGCGACGTCAATTTCCCAGGACGAGGCCGAAGCCGCCTGCGCCAGGCCATCGAGCATCCCAAGGTTTGCGCGGCTCGTGCCGTTGTAGAGCGGCGTGAGGGAGCGACAGTCAACGAACAGACGCCGCGGGCGTCCCGGCGGGGGGCGCATCGCGTCGAGAAGCGGCTCGTAGCGACGGAGCGGAAGGCTGTCATTCTCCTTCGCTGCCAGGGCCATTTCGGGATAGAGCCCGATAAGCGTCGCGAAGTCGGTACCCGTAAGCTCAGGGTAGAGGGGCTCCGCCGCAGCGTCGATCGCAACGACCGTGCGCCCGACGACGCCGTTTCGAAAACCTCGGCGCCGCGCCGCGACGAGTAGGCCGGTCAGTGCACCGAGAACCGTCGAAACCTCATCGGGAAGAACCGCGCCCTCGACGATCTCTGGGCGGAGGAGCAGGACGGCGGCGGGGCACTCAGCAGTGATCGTGAGTGAAGGAAGGTGAGGGAGTACGTCAGGGTGAATCAAAGCGGTGTGGCGGGATTTGCCGCTGCTGCCGATGGGGAGGATCATCCCCGTATGAGCATCAGCAAAGCGCGGCTGGACTGAGCCTACCAGCGGATCCTCGAGAAAGGCCTCAGCAAGCGGGCGGACAACCTCATTCGGTGGGAGTACGCAGCCGAGAATCACCAGGAGATGGCGCCGCTCACGCGCGGCAGCTGAGAGTGCGCGGCGGAAAGCCACAACGGGAAGCGGTGCGTCAGCGCGGGTCGTCGGCGACACCGCGAAGCTAATCGCACGCGCGGCAACGCCGAATCCGCAACCGTGAACGAGTTCAGCGAGTGCCGCCTCGAGCCCCCTTTCGTCGAGGCCGCTCGTTGAGAGATCGACGAAGACATCATAGGACAGGCGCGGCGGCTCCACGGTGTCGAAGCGCTTAGAATGCATTGAGCGCTTCTTTCAGGGACGCATAGACTGTCTCTGGTGCAAAGAAACGCGCGACTGCGACACGATCGGCGTGGAGCCGGCCGGCAAGTGCATCATCCTCGATGAGTGCGACGACCTCAGCGGCGAATCCCGTCCAGCTTTCGACGACGTGGCAATAGCTCCTCGCCTCTGGGCTGAGCCCGTCGACGCCCGCGGGCCATCCCACGACAGGGCGGAGATAGGAGAGCGCCTCGACGGTTTTGATTTTCAAACCGGTGCCCGCAGGTGCGGGGTTAATCACGAGGCGGGCTGCTGCATAGTGCGCGTCGAGTTCCGGCACAGTCCCCAGAAGGCTTACCCCTTCCGGGACGTCGTCAAAGGCACGCCCAATTGTCCCGGCCACCCGGAGTTCCGCCGTTGGGACACGGCGCCGCACAAGAGGCCAGGCGAAGGCGAGGAAGTCGCGGAGCCCCGCAACATTCATAGGGTTGCCGGAGGCAACGAGGAGGAGAACGGGCTCGGACGGTGGTGTGCCGATCTCCGTATGCACAGGGAAGTCGACACCCGCACTCACGACACGGGCTTCCGGGACGAAACGGGCGAACGCCGCCCCCTCGTCGGGTTGGATTGCGACAAGGACATCGGCACGACGCGCAAGCCAATGCTCCTCCTCTTCCGTCAGCGCGAGACCGTCGGTTACCCCGAACGCCTCGACCTTCTGCGCTTTCGAGGAGAAGACGTCGATTGTGTCGACGATCTTCCGTGAGGCAGGACGCAGCAATGGGAAAACTCTCGTTTGGAAAATGTACTCCGCAACGATGAGATCGGGTGCGAAGTGCCGGTCGAGGTGCTCGAGAAGCGTCACAAGAACATCGGGGCAGAAAGTGCGAGAGAGTTCGAGAGGCTTCGCAAGGGAGGAAGGGAGCGTTGCCTCCCCAAGCCGGGCCGAGACATCCGAGGCCGGGGGCGGTAGGTCATCGAGGAGACCTGCATGGGTCGAAAGATGATGATGCAGTGTCCCGTCGTGCTCGAGAACGATCGTGTTCGGGTAGACCGCGGCGATCAAGGCGAGGTCAGCGGGCGAGGGCGTCTCGTTAGGGAGGGGGCAGAGCACGAGGAGCGGATCATAGCCCTCGGCCGCAAGCCAGCTTAGGAGACGGTGGACGCGATACTCGTTTCCTGCACGTGGCGGGTAGGGAAGCACATGACCGAAGAGGAGCGCACGACGCGCACCGCCCGCAGCGATCTGCATAACGTCGGACGGAAGGGCTGCGGGCGTGAGCCGGCGCAGCTGGAAGGTCTTTGTGGACGTCGCGACGATCTGGTGCGGTGCCTCGATGGTAGAGCTCGGAGGAGAGGGGGTGAGACGACGAGCAACGCTCTCCGCTGCAAGACGCGGGTGCCGCACAG
>JAIXSR010000105.1 GCA_027484605.1 Hyphomicrobiales bacterium
CTGCCAAGAGGCCTGCCCGGTGGATGCCATCGTGGAAGGCCCGAATTTCGAATTCTCGACCGAGACCCGCGAGGAGCTGTTCTACAACAAGGACAAGCTGCTCGCGAACGGCGCGCGGTGGGAGCGCGAGATCGCGCGGAACATCGCCATCGACGCGCCGTATCGCTGAGGGAGCCGCAGCCATGAATGTCGTGACCCTCTTCTTCTACCTCTTCTCGGGCCTGCTGATCGCCTCGGCGGTGATGGTCGTCTCGTCGCGGAACCCGGTCCATGCCGTGCTGTTCCTGATCCTCGCCTTCTTCAACGCGGCCGGCCTGTTCCTGCTCATGGGGGCGGAATTCCTCGCGATGATCCTCATCGTCGTCTATGTCGGCGCGGTGGCGGTCCTGTTCCTGTTCGTCGTGATGATGCTCGACGTCGACTTCGCCGAATTGCGGCAGGGCTTCCTGCAATATCTGCCGCTGGGCATCGTGATCTCGGCGATCTTCTTCATCGAGATCGCGCTGGTTGTCGGCACCTGGCAGCTCGCCCCGGAAGCGCTGAACATGCGCAAGGCGGCGGCGGCGCAGCCGATCGATGCGATGAATGCCCGGGCCCTCGGGCGCGTGCTCTACACCGAATATGTCTATTTCTTCCAGGCAGCGGGCCTGATCCTGCTGGTCGCGATGATCGGGGCCATCGTGCTCACCCTGCGCGAGCGGGTCGGCGTCAAGCGGCAGGATGTGATGGCGCAGAATGCGCGCGGCAAGGCGACGGCGATGGCTGTCGTCTCGGTCACGCCGGGGCAGGGGGTTACCACATCGGGCGTCATGCGCCGGGATGCGGCGGGCCAGGATCAGCCGGGAATCGGGGGCTAGGATGATCGGATTGTCGCATTATCTCGTCGTGGCAGCGATGCTGTTCACGCTCGGCGCGTTCGGGATCTTCATGAACCGGAAGAACGTGATCGTCATCCTCATGTCGATCGAGCTGATCCTGCTGGCGGTGAATATCAACCTCGTCGCCTTCTCGACCCATCTGGGCGACCTCACGGGGCAGGTCTTCGCGCTGCTGGTGCTGACGGTGGCCGCGGCGGAAGCCGCGATCGGCCTGGCCATCCTCGTCGTCTATTTCCGCAACCGCGGCACCATCGCGGTTGAAGACATCAATGTGATGAAGGGCTGAGCAAGCCATGGCGCATGCAATCGTCTTCCTGCCGCTGCTCGGCTTCCTCATCGCGGGGATTGCCAGCCTCCTGGCCCATCGCCCCGCGCGCGAGGCGGATGTGCTCGCCTTCGGCAATGCGGATCATTCCGGCCATGGCCATGCCCATGCCGATCATGGCCATGCGGATCACGGCCATGATGACCATCATGCCCCCGAGCCGTCTCCGCATCCGGAGCCGGTCTCGCGCTTCGCCGAGATCATCACGACCGGCTTTCTCGCCGTGTCCTGCCTGCTGGCCTGGGTGATGTTCTTCCAGGTGGCGCTTGGCTCGGGCACGCCCGTCCGGGTGACGATCGCCGAATGGATCCATGTCGGCAGCTTCGTGGTCGACTGGGCCCTACGCGTCGATACGCTGACGGCGGTGATGCTGGTGGTGGTGACCAGCGTCTCGACGCTCGTCCATCTCTATTCGATCGGCTACATGCACGAGGATCCGGCCCGGCCGCGCTTCTTCGCCTATCTCTCGCTCTTCACCTTCGCCATGCTCATGCTGGTGACCTCGGACAACCTCGTCCAGATGTTCTTCGGCTGGGAAGGCGTCGGCCTCGCCAGCTATCTGCTGATCGGCTTCTGGTACAAGAAGAAGAGCGCCAATGACGCTGCGATGAAGGCCTTCATCGTCAACCGCGTCGGCGATTTCGGCTTCGCGCTCGGGATCTTCCTCGTCTTCTGGATCTTCGGCGCGGTGACCTTCGACCCGATCTTCGCCGGCGTGGCAGGCCAGGAAAAGGCGCTCGTCAAGTTCCTCGGCTACGAGGTCAAGGCGCTTGAACTGGCAGCCTTGCTGCTCTTCATGGGCGCGATGGGCAAGTCGGCGCAGTTCCTGCTCCATACCTGGCTGCCGGACGCGATGGAGGGGCCGACCCCGGTTTCCGCGCTGATCCATGCCGCGACGATGGTGACGGCCGGCGTCTTCATGGTGGCCCGCCTCTCGCCGATCTTCGAGCATGCCCCTTTCGCCCAGAGCGTGGTGCTGGTCGTGGGTGCGACGACGGCCTTCTTTGCCGCCACGGTCGGGCTGGTCCAGAACGACATCAAGCGCGTGATCGCCTATTCGACCTGTTCGCAGCTCGGCTACATGTTCGTGGCCCTGGGCGTCGGTGTCTATTCCGCCGGCATCTACCATCTCTTCACGCATGCCTTCTTCAAGGCGCTGCTGTTCCTCGGCGCGGGCTCGGTCATCCATGCCATGCATCATGAGCAGGATATCCGGAAGATGGGCGGGCTCTCGAAGAAGATCCCGTTCACGGCGGCGATGATGGGCATCGGCACCATCGCGCTGACGGGTTTCCCGTTCACGGCGGGCTTCTATTCGAAGGATGCGATCATCGAGGCGGCCTATGTCGCCCACACGCCGGGGCATGTCTATGCCTTCTTCTGCGTGGTGATCGCGGCCTTCATGACCTCGTTCTATTCATGGCGCCTGTTCTTCATGACCTTCATGGGCAAGACCCGGGCGGATCACCAGACCTATGACCATGCCCATGAGAGCCCGATGGTGATGCTGGTTCCGCTGGGCATCCTTGCGGCCGGGGCGATCCTGGCCGGGTTCCCGCTGGTCCATGCCTTCCTGTCGGATGCCAATGGCCCGTTCTGGAAGAACGCGATCTTCACCGCGGCCGGCAACCACACGCTGCATGACATGCATGACCATGCCAAGCTGCCGCGCTGGGTGCCCTGGACGCCATTCGTGATGATGGTCCTCGGCTTCGCGCTGGCCTGGGCGTTCTACATCAAATGGACCGACATGCCGGGCAAGATCGCGGCACGGCACGATGTCGTTTATCGCTTCCTGCTCAACAAGTGGTATTTCGACGAGCTCTATGACCTGATCTTCGTGCGGCCGGCCCGCCGGCTGGGCCATTTCCTCTGGAAGAAGGGCGATGGCGTCGTCATTGACGGGTTCGGCCCGGATGGCGTCTCGGCTTCGGTGCTCCGCGTGACCGGCCGGGTGGTCAAGCTGCAGACCGGCTATGTCTACCATTATGCCTTCGCGATGCTGCTCGGGGTGGCCGGCTTCGTGACCTGGTATCTGTTCGCAGGGGGAGCGCACTAATGTTCGGCTTCGGCATTCTCTCCGGGCTGCTCGTCCTGCCGCTGGTCGGCGCGGGCTTTGTCCTCCTGCAGAAGGATGACGAGGCCGGCCTGCGCAATGCGCGCTGGGGCGCCTTCTGGACGACGATCGTCACCTTCCTGCTCAGCCTCGTCGCCCTGGCGCGGTTCGACTCGACCAAGGCGGGCTTCCAGCTGATCGAGCGCAAGGGCTGGCTCGGCGAGCAGATCGTCTACCAGCTCGGCGTCGATGGTGTGGCGATGCCCTTCGTCATCCTCACGACTTTCCTGATGCCCTTCTGCATCGCGGCCTCGTTCCACTCGATCCGTACCCGCGTGAAGGAGTATTTCGCGCTGTTCCTGCTGCTCGAGACGCTGATGATCGGCGTCTTCGTCAGCCTCGATCTCGTGCTGTTCTATGTCTTCTTCGAGGCCGGCCTGATCCCGATGTTCCTGATCATCGGCATCTGGGGCGGCGCGCGGCGCATCTATGCGAGCTTCAAGTTCTTCCTCTACACGCTGCTCGGCTCCGTGCTGATGCTGCTCGCCATCATGGCCATGTACTGGACGGTGGGGACGACGGACATCCTCAAGCTGCTGGCCTACAAGTTCCCGTCTGGCATGCAATACTGGCTGTGGCTGGCGTTCTTCGCCTCCTTCGCGGTGAAGATGCCGATGTGGCCGGTCCATACCTGGCTGCCGGATGCGCATGTGGAGGCGCCGACGGCCGGCTCGGTCATCCTGGCGGGCATCCTGCTGAAGATGGGTGGCTACGGCTTCATCCGCTTCTCGCTGCCGATGTTCCCCGAGGCAAGCCTGTATTTCGCCAACCTTGTCTTCGCGCTCTCGGTGGTCGCGATCATCTATACGAGCCTCGTTGCGATGATGCAGGAGGATATCAAGAAGCTGATCGCCTATTCCTCCGTGGCGCATATGGGTTTCGTGACGATGGGGCTGTTCACGCTCAACACGCAGGGCGTGCAGGGCGCGGTCTTCCAAATGGTCAGCCACGGGCTGGTTTCCGGCGCGCTCTTCCTCTGCGTCGGCGTCGTCTATGATCGCCTGCATACCCGCGAGATCGCGGCCTATGGCGGGCTGGTGAACCGGATGCCGCTCTATGCGCTGGTCTTCCTGCTCTTCACCATGGCCAATGTCGGCCTGCCGGGGACCAGCGGCTTTGTCGGGGAATTCCTGACGCTGCTGGGTTCCTACAAGGCCAATACCTTGGTCGCCGTGCTGGCGACGACCGGTGTGATCTTCTCGGCCTGCTATGCGCTCTGGCTCTTTGCCCGCGTCGTCTATGGCAAGCTGGAGAAGCATTCGCTGGAGGCGATCCCGGATCTCGACCGGCGCGAAATGGCGCTTCTCGTGCCGCTGGCCGTGCTGGTCATCTATTTCGGCGTACAGCCGAACGCCATCCTGTCGATGAGCCAGGCCTCGGTTGACGGCATTCTCGCCGCGGTCCAGGCCGGGCTTGGCGGCAAGCTCGCCGTTCTGGCGCAATAAGGAGGAGGGGGCTTCCATGAATCAGGTGATTTCCCCTGTTCCGGCCTTCGGCCCGGCTCTGCCGGAAATCGTGCTGGCCGTTGCCGCGCTCGCGCTCGTCCTTCTCGGCTCGTTCCGGGGTGACGGCGCCAAGGTGCTGATCGACCGGATCGCGATGGCTGCCCTGGTGCTCGCCGGCCTGATCCTGATCGATCAGGGCCCGGCGCGGCTCTCGACCTTCAACGATGCCTTCGTCGTCGACAGTTTCGCGCGGGTGATGAAGATCCTCACGCTGATCGGCGCGGTTGTGGCGATCGTCCTGTCGGACCGCTTCTTCGCGGAAGAAAAGGTCGCGCGGTTCGAATACACGATCCTCATCCTGCTCTCGACGATCGGGATGATGATGATGTGCTCGGCCAACGAGCTGATCTCGCTCTATCTCGGCGTCGAATTGCAGAGCCTCGCGCTCTATGTCGTCGCGGCGATCCATCGCGACAACGCCAAGGCCTCCGAGGCCGGCCTGAAATACTTCGTCCTCGGGGCCCTGTCCTCGGGCATGCTGCTCTACGGGATGAGCCTCGTCTATGGTTTCACCGGCTCGGTGACCTTCCCGACCATCGCCAAGGCGGTGACGGGCGGGCATGGATCGGGCGTGATGATCGGCCTCGTCTTCATCGTGGCCGGCCTCGCCTTCAAGATGAGCGTCGTGCCGTTCCATATGTGGACGCCGGATGTCTATGAGGGCGCGCCGACGCCGGTGGCCGCCTTCTTCGCCACGGCCCCGAAAATGGCGGCCGTCGCAATGACCACGCGTATCCTGATCGATGCCTTCCTGCCGATCCTGAAGGACTGGCAGCCGATCATCGCCTTCGCCGCCATCGCCTCGATGGGCCTCGGCGCCTTCGCGGCGATCGGGCAGAACAACATCAAGCGGCTGATGGCCTATTCCTCGATCGGGAATATGGGCTATGCGCTGGTCGGCCTCGCGGCCGGGACGGTGCAGGGCGTCGAGGGTGTGGTGATCTTCATGGTGATCTATCTCGCCATGACGATCGGCGTCTTCGCCGTGATCCTTGCCATGCAGGGCCAGACCGGGACGCGGATGGAACTGGTGAGCGACCTTGCCGGCGCCTCGCGCACCAGCCCAGGCCTCGCCTTCGTGATGGCGGCGCTGCTGTTCTCGCTGATCGGCATCCCGCCGCTGGCCGGGTTCTTCGGCAAGTTCTATGTCTTCGCCGCGGCGATCCAGGCGAAGCTCTTCGCCCTGTCGGTGATCGGCATCCTCGCCAGCGTGGTTTCCGCCTTCTATTACCTGCGGATCATCAAGGTGATGTATTTCGACGAGCCGGCGCCGGCCTTCCGGAATTCCGGCCTCGAGATCCGCGTCGTGATGTGGGCCTCCGCGGCCTTCGTCATCCTCTTCGCGGTCGTGGCCGGCCCGATCCGTTCCGTCGCCGAGGCGGCGGCGCGGTCGCTTTTCTGAGCATGGAACTCGGCGCGGCGGCGCGCAGGGCCGGGTTCGAGCTGGAATTCCACGCGGTCGTCGCCTCGACCAATGATCTTGCCCTTGCTGCCCTGCAGCAGGGCGGGGACCGGCACTGGTTCGTGGCAGGACAGCAGCAGGCCGGACGCGGGCGCCATGGCCGGGACTGGGTGTCGCCGCCAGGCAATCTCTATGCGAGCCTCGCTCTGGCCGCGCCCTGTCCGCCGGCGCGGGCGCCGCTGGTCGGCTTCGTGGCGGGGCTCAGCCTCGCCGAGGCCCTGTGCCAGGTCTCGCCGGCCTTGCGCCCTGTGATCCATCTCAAATGGCCGAATGATGTCCAGATCGCCGGCGCAAAGGCGGCGGGCATCCTGCTGGAGGGCCTGTCGCTGCCCGGCGGGCGGACCGGTATCGTGATCGGGATGGGGGCGAATATCCGCCACCGGCCCGATCTCGCCGATTATCCGGTCACAGCTCTGGCCGATCATGCGCCGGGCGTGCAGGTGGCGGCGGTGTTCGCGGCCCTCTCGGACCGGATTGCCGGGAATCTCGCGCTTTTCGATGGGGGAGAGGGCTTTCCCGCTATCCGCGAGCGCTGGCTGGCGCATGCCTTGCCCCGGGGCACGAAGCTCCGGGTGAGGCTGCCTGCGGGGGAACGTCACGGCACCTTCGTCGGCCTCGACCCGGAAGGTCATCTCCTGCTAGACACGGGCAGAGCGGTCGAGGCCGTGATGGTCGGCGATGTCTTCCTGGCGGAGGCGCTGGCCGATCCGCAAACCGCCGTAAGGACTCTGGGATGACATCGGAAGAACTGGTCTTTGTACCGCTGGGGGGGCTTGGCGAAATCGGCATGAACATGGCGCTGTACGGGTTCGGCCCGGCGAAACGGCGGCAATGGATCATGGTCGATTGCGGCGTGGCCTTCGCGGGCGATGACCTGCCGGGGGTCGACCTGCTTTATCCCGATCCGGCTTTCATCGAGGCGGAGAAGAAGAACCTCCTCGGCATCATCATCACGCATGCCCATGAGGATCATTTCGGCGGGCTGGCGGATCTCTGGCCCCGCTTCGGCTGCCCGGTCTACATGACGCCCTTCGCCGCCAACCTGCTGGAGGCGCGGCGCCTGTCCGAACCCGGCGCCCCGCGGATTCCCGTCCGGGGCATTCCGCAGGTGACGCGGTTCACGCTCGGCCCGTTCGACATCGAGACCATTCCTGTCGCGCATTCGATCCCGGAATCGATGGCCCTGGCCATCCGGACGCCGCTCGGCACCGTGCTGCATACGGGCGACTGGAAGATCGACGAAACACCGATCATCGGCCTGCCGACGGATGCGCAAAGGCTCAAGGAAATCGGCGACGAGGGCATTCTTGCGCTGGTCTGCGATTCGACCAATGTCACGCGCGAGGGAATCTCGCCTTCCGAATCGGATGTGCAGGTCGGATTGCGCGAGCAGATCCTGGCCGCACGCGGGCGCGTGGCGGTAACGACCTTCGCCTCGAATGTCGCACGGATCCGCGCTGTTGCCGAGGCCGCCGCCGAAGCGGGCCGGGAGGTGATCCTGGTCGGCCGGGCGATGGACCGCGTGGCCGATATCGCCACCGAACTCGGCATGTTCGACGGCGTGGCCTCGTTCCGCGGGGCGGACCGGTTCCGCAGCCTTGCCCGGGACAAATGCGTGATCCTGCTGACCGGGAGCCAGGGCGAGACCCGGGCGGCGCTGGCGCGGGTGGCCGAGGGCGAGCATCCCGATATCAGCCTCGATGCCGGCGATACCGTGATCTTTTCCTCGCGCACCATTCCGGGCAACGAGAAATCGGTCGGCAAGATCGTCAATGCGCTCGCCAAATCGGGCGTGAAGATCATCACCGACCGCGATGCGCTCGTGCATGTATCCGGCCATCCCCGGCGCGACGAGCTGAAGCGGATGTATGGCTGGACCCGGCCGACAATCGCGATCCCGGCCCATGGCGAGGCGCTGCATCTGAGCATGCACCGCGATTTCGCGCGTGAGCTCGGCGTGAAGCAGGTGCTCCGGGCCTTCAACGGCGATCTTGTCCGCCTTGCTCCGGGTGAACCCAATGTGATCGACCAGGTGCAGAATGGCCGGCTGGCCAAGGATGGCGAGCTCGTCATCTCGCTGGCGGACCCGACCGTGCCGGAGCGGCGCAAGCTGGCCTTTGTCGGGATCGTCGCCATCGCGATCGCCATCGACGAACGCGGCCAGATGGCCGCCGATCCCGAAGTGGAGCTGGTCGGGCTGCCGGTACAGGATGACGAGGGCGAGACCTTCCTCGAACATGTCCGCGACCTCGTCGACGAGAATTTCCGGACCTTGCCCAAGGCGCGGCGGCGGGATGTGGATGCCGTGCGCAATGCCATCGAGCGCGGGGTGCGGGCGGGGATCGCCGAGATCTGGGGCAAGAAGCCCGTGACCAAGGTACTCGTTCTGGAGGTGTGACGCGTCATGATCGGTCGTCTGAACCATGTGGCCATCGCCGTGCGGGATCTCGATGCGGCCTGCGCGACCTATCGTGGCGTGCTGGGCGCGCGGCTCTCGGCGCCGCAGGACCTGCCGGAGCACGGTGTCCGGGTGGTCTTCGTGGAATTGCCGAATACCAAGATCGAGTTTCTCGAGCCGCTCGGCCCTCAATCGCCGATCGCGAAGTTTCTCGAGCGCAACCCGGACGGGGGAATCCACCATCTCTGCTACGAGGTCAGCGATATCCGCGCCGCGCGTGACACGCTGATGGCGAGCGGGGCGCGCGTGCTCGGGGATGGCGAGCCGAAGATCGGGGCGCATGGCAACCCGGTCCTGTTCCTTCATCCCAAGGATTTCGTCGGCACCCTGACCGAACTCGAAGAGGTCCGGGCCTGATCCTGCCCGGGCCCCGGGCTGGCGGAAACGACCGGCCACACTACGTTGTCCCCAAGGAGAACAAGGTCATGACCATCGGCAGCGCCATCGCCATCTATTTCGTCATCTGGTGGACGACCCTGTTCGCGGTGCTGCCGCTTGGCGTGCGCTCGCAGATCGAGGCGGGCGAGGTTGTGCCGGGCACGGAGCCGGGCGCGCCCGCGAGCACGAATATCCGCAAGATCGTGCTGGTCAATTCCGGCGTCGCCGCTTTGGTCTTCGTGATCTTCACGTATCTTCTGCTGCCGCTGCTGTAAGCCGGCGGACGGGGCAGGGCGCGCTTTCCCGCCTGCATGGGCCGGGGTGGAAAACCTTCCAAAAAACGCCCGTCCGGGCCAGCGGGTGTCATCCCGATGTCACAAATAAAAAAGCAGAGCCTCAGCTCTGCTTGAAACTTTGTTTTTTCGTTATTGGACGGCCGGATCTCGCCTTTCGACGCCACCCTGTGAGGCTTTATTGCTTCTGGTTCTTCCACGCCGATCCGGAGAAGGGCGGGCGCCTTGCCTGTCTGGGATTGTGTTTAAAAGATGTTTTTGCCCCTGTCATCATGCGCTGCAGCATTCCAGTTCAGGAATGTGTATAGCCTGAACGACGACCTGGCCTCCGTTCAGGCGGATGATCTCCATCCCGGGCGGGGTAACTGGCCATCGTTCCGCCATATCGCTGGCGTGCCTTCTTCCTGCGGGACAAGCATTTGCAAGGCCGCCGAATTATGACAGAAGCTGACTCGCGCGGAGAGGGGGTCCTGCCGCGCCGCCAGCATACCGGAGCCGTCATGCGCCTTTCCCGCTATTTCCTGCCCATCCTGCGTGAAACGCCCAAGGAGGCCGAGATCGTCTCGCATCGCCTGGCCTTGCGGGCCGGGCTGATCCGCCAGGAATCGGCCGGGATCTATGCCTGGCTTCCGTTCGGGCTGCGGGTTCTCAACAGGATCTGCGCGGTGATCCGCGAGGAGCAGAACCGCTCCGGCGCGATCGAATTGCTGATGCCGACGATCCAGTCCGCCGATCTCTGGCGCGAATCCGGCCGTTACGATGCCTATGGCAAGGAAATGCTCCGCATCACCGACCGGCACGAGCGCGAGATGCTGTTCGGCCCGACGAACGAGGAGATGATCACGGAGATCTTCCGGGGCTATGTCCGCTCCTACAAGAGCCTGCCGCTCAACCTTTATCACCTCCAGTGGAAGTTCCGCGACGAGATCCGCCCGCGTTTCGGCACGATGCGCAGCCGCGAATTCCTGATGAAGGATGCCTATTCCTTCGATATCGACCAAGCCGCCGCGCGGCATGCCTATAACCGCATGTTCGTGGCCTATTTGCGCACGTTCGAGCGGATGGGGCTGAAATCCATCCCGATGCGGGCCGATACCGGCCCGATCGGCGGCGATCTCAGCCATGAATTCATCATCCTCGCCTCGACGGGCGAGAGCGCGGTATTCTGCCACAAGGATTATCTCGATTTCGCCGTGCCGCCGGCCGATACGAATTTCGATTCGGCCGACGAACTGGCGGGTATCGTCTCGAAATGGACTTCGCTCTATGCAGCCACCGAGGAGATGCATGACGCTGCGGCTTTCGCCGAAGTGCCGGCAGCCGCGCAGGTCTCGGCCCGCGGCATCGAGGTGGGGCATATCTTCTATTTCGGCACCAAATACAGCGAGCCGATGCGCGCCGTCGTCGCCGGGCCGGATGGCGTCGAGCGCCCGGTCCATATGGGCTCCTACGGGATCGGCCCGACCCGGCTCGTGCCGGCCATCATCGAGGCCAGCCATGACGAGGCCGGAATCATCTGGCCGGATGCGATCGCCCCGTTCAACGCGGCGATCCTGAACCTCAAGCCGGGCGACAGCGCAACCGACACGGTCTGCGGCACGCTGGAACAGGCGCTGGAAGCGCGTGGCCTGAGCGCGCTGGTCGACGATACGGATGAGCGGCCGGGCGGGAAATTCGCCACGGCGGATCTGATCGGCCTGCCCTGGCAGATCATTGTCGGGCCGAAGGGCCTGGCCGAGGGCAAGGTCGAGCTCAAGCGCCGCGCCACGGGCGAGCGCATGCTGATGTCGCCGGCGGATGCGGTGGAGCGGATCGCCTCGTGATCAAGCGCCTGTTCTCGTCCTTCGAATGGGTGATCGCGTGGCGCTATCTGCGCTCGCGGCGGCGTGACGGCTTCATTTCCGTCATTGCCGGCTTCTCCTTTCTCGGGATCATGCTCGGCGTCGCCACGCTGATCGTGGTCATGGCGGTGATGAACGGGTTCCGGCAGGAGCTGATGGGCAAGATCCTCGGCGTCAATGGCCATGCCTTCATCCAGCCCTATGGCGATGCACTGACCGATTACGACGCGATTGCCAAGCGCGTGAGCGCGGCGAAAGGCGTGCGGCTGGCGGCACCGATCGTCGAGGGGCAGGTGCTGGCCGCCTCGCCCTCGGCCACGAGCGGGGCTCTGGTCCGCGGCGTGCGCGAGGCCGATCTCAAGCAGTTCCATTCCGTGTCGAAGAACGTGATCGACGGCTCGCTCGACGGGCTGGACGGTTCGGAAAAGGTGGCGATCGGGCGGCGTTTGGCCGGTTATCTCGGGCTCGGCATCGGCGACAAGATCCGGCTTCTCTCGCCCAAGGGGCCGTCGACGCCGTTCGGCTCGGCCCCAAGGCAGAAATCCTACGAGATCGCCGCCATCTTCGAAGTGGGGATGAGCGAGTTCGATGCGAGTTTCATCTTCATGCCGCTTGCCGAGGCCCAGCTCTATTTCGACAGCGAGGGCAAGGTCGCGATGATCGAGGTCTTCGTGAACGATCCCGACCGGATGGACGATGTGAACCCTGCCATCCGCGAGGCCGTCGGCAAGCCGCATGCGCTGACGGACTGGCGATTCCGCAACCGGACCTTTTTCGGCGCCCTGGAAGTGGAGCGGAACGTGATGTTCCTGATCCTGACCATGATCGTGCTGGTGGCCGCGCTCAATATCATTTCCGGCCTGACCATGCTGGTGAAGGACAAGGCGCGGGGCATCGCGATCCTCCGGACGATGGGTGCGACGCGGCGCTCGATCCTCGCCATCTTCATGATTACGGGAGCGGCGATCGGGGTCGGCGGCACGTTCTTCGGCTTCCTTCTGGGCCTGACCATCGCCTGGAATGTCGAGAGCCTGCGCCAGTTCGTCTCCTATCTCTCCGGTTCGCAGATCTTCCCGCCGGAGCTCTATTTCCTGTCGCGGCTGCCGGCCGATGTGCGCCCGACCGAGGTCGTGGCCATCGTGGGCATGGCGCTCACGCTCTCGCTGCTGGCGACGCTCTATCCGGCCTGGCGGGCAGCCCGGCTCGATCCCGTCGAAGCCCTGCGCGGGGAATGACCATGTCCGCACCCGCGCTCCAACTGGCCAATGTCAGCCGGGCCTATATCCAGGGCGACAATGTCGTCTCGGTGCTGACCGGCGTCGATCTCACGTTGCAAGCGGGCGAGATGGTGGCGCTGGTCGCTCCTTCGGGCACCGGAAAATCCACGCTGCTGCATCTGGCCGGGTTGCTCGAGAAGCCGGATTCCGGCGAGGTCTTCATCGGCGATACCGCCACATCCGGCCTGGATGACGGCGCCCGGACACGGCTCCGCCGGACGGATATCGGCTTCGTCTACCAGTTCCACCACCTGCTGGGCGAGTTTACCGCGCTCGAGAATGTCATCATGCCGCAGCGCATTGCCGGGCTTTCCGTTGACGATGCCAAGGGCAGGGCGGCGGAGATCCTGACTTTCCTCGGCCTCGCGCACCGGCTCGACCATCGCCCGGCCGAGCTTTCCGGCGGCGAGCAGCAGCGCGTGGCGATCGCGCGGGCCGTGGCCAACACACCCAGGCTTCTGCTGGCGGACGAGCCGACCGGCAATCTCGATCCCGGCACCGGCGAGCATGTCTTCGCCACCCTGGCTGCCCTGGTTCGCCAGTCGGGCCTTGCCGCCCTGGTGGCGACGCATAATCTCGACCTTGCTTCCCGGATGGACCGGCGGATCACCCTGCGCGGCGGGCAGATCGTTCCCATGGCGTAAGTCCGGGCGCGCCGCCCGGGCCAGACTTTCCGGAGAGAGCAGGCGGAGACACGACCCTGTTGGGGGTAGTGTATCAGTTTGAATTTTAATTCGCTTGACGTTTGATTCCGCCTAGCTCGAATCCCATGTTATGCTGAGCGCTAAGCATGGAGAATGAGATGGCCAAAATTTTTGCTGAGGTTATTGAAACGCCAGGCGCAGAAAAGCCTTTTTCTGTCGTTGTGAGTTTTGAAAATGGGACCAGTATCGGGGAGCCAGTTCCCGTTGGCTCTTACGATGAGGGGGAAGCATTGATAATCACAACGCTGAAGGGCCTCCAAGATTTGGCGAAAAAGGAAGGTCACCTTTGATGCCAAAAGGCCCTAAAGGCGAAAAGCACCCCGCCGATGTGATTGGCAATGCTGTTCGCGTAGCCCGCATTGCGACGGGCGAAGACCCTGAATTCCCCGAGGACGATGGCAAGGACAAAGCTGCTCAGGCCATGGGCCGCAAGGGCGGGAAAGCGCGCGCCGCGTCAATGACGGCAGAGCAGCGCGCTGAAATTGCCAAAAAAGCGGCCGCTAAGAGGTGGGGGGGGCCTTCCCAATCGTGATCAAGCCTTCTCCAGGCCCATACGCCATAGTAAATGCCATAGAAATCATCGTAAGCCACGTCACACGTTGATCTGTCCCCCAGGGGCTGCCTTCCTTCGGAAGTGTTTGAATTAGAGCGTCAAGAACGGCATTCCCGGTTCCTCCCGAACCGCCGCTGCCGCCCAATCCGCCGCCCCCAGTTGGGCTGGCCCCAGCGCCTCCACCTAGAGCAGCGCCGGGAGTTCCATTGTCTAATGGACGCGTTCCAGGCGACTCCCCTTTTAGAGGCGGGACGACCAGTCGATCCGCCCCCGACCAGTAAAACCCGGCCTGCCGTGCAGATCGGTCGAACGCCTGTCGCGCCTTGTCGGTTTGCTTGGAGGAAACTCCAAGCCCAGCCATTTCACGTTCAAGCGCTGCCGCAGGCGGAAGAGTGTAACCCTTATACTTGTCGTAAATTGCCTTGTAGAGCGGCACCTTAAGAAACGACTCGACGCGAGCGCGCTCTTCCTGTTGCGGATCGACAACCCGCATCCCAAGCTCGGTTAGCCGGATCGTCCCTCGTTCGGTCTCTGCAAGCCCAAATATGCGTGGGAAGGACGTCCGAAGACGGAAGGCGCCGCTATTTGCCGACTGCTTAAGTTGGGCGGCCAGTTGGTCAAGCGTGCAACTTTGCCCACCAACATCGCGAACTGCCTTAGCTAGCGTTATCGCGTCGTCCAGATCACCATATGGGAATTCGATGGACGAGCGCTCGCGCTTGTTTGCGGCTTCTTCCTTCGTCGCGTCTGTCAAAGACGCTACTTTATCAGCCTTATCGCCTGCCATAAGGGCACTCCCTACCTGCGGACAAGGCGCCGCTTGAGAGAGGAATACCGGCTGGCCGCCAAAAAGTCAAACGCGATTGAGGAATTCCACAATGGTGTTTGCGAAACCGTTTGACGGGCGAGTGCAGTCGTGCTCAATTTGGATCATGGAGGTAAGTCATGAAGCTTAGGAGGGTTGCCCTAGCCGCGGTCATGCTCACGGACGCGGTGCGGGCTAAAGAAAAAGCCGCCTAAACCCTGCAAGGTTTGGCGGCTCAACGTGGGCACCGAACGAGATCGAAGACCAACGGCGGTGTTTATAGCACCGCCGTTGTTGTTTGTGAATCGAAAAATAATGCTATACGCTAAGCAAAAAAGTTCATATAAAAATCATATGAACAAGCTCGATACCGCCAAGCGCATCCAGATTTTGAACATGCTCGTTGAGGGCTCATCCATGCGGTCGGTTTCCCGCGTGGCCGATGTTTCAATCAACACGGTGGCAAAGCTTTTGGCGGATGCTGGCGAGGCGTGCGCCCGCTTCCATTACAGCCGCGTCCAGAATGTCGCGGTTCGCCGCGTCCAGTGCGACGAAATCTGGTCATTCTGCTACGCCAAGCAAAAGAACGTCGCCAAGGCCAAGGCCGCGCCGGAACAGGCTGGCGATGTGTGGACGTGGACCGCTCTGGATGCCGACAGCAAGATGATCCTGTCATGGATGGTTGGCGGTCGCGATGCCGAGACCGCCAATTTCTTCATGGACGATCTGGCTTCGCGGTTGGCCAATCGCGTGCAGCTGACCACCGATGGCAACAAGACCTATCTGGAAGCCGTCGCGGGCGCGTTTGCTGACACGGGCATCGACTACGCCATGCTGGTGAAACACTACGGCCAGGAAGGCGACGGAACGCCGGAGCGCCGCTACAGCCCGGCTGAGTTCGTGACGGCCCGCAAGGAGCGTATCACCGGCAGCCCGAACGAGGGCCACATATCCACGTCGCTCGTTGAACGTCACAACCTGACCATGCGCATGTCCATGCGGCGGTTTACGCGGCTGACGAATGCCTTCTCGAAAAAGATCGACAGCCACATCCACGCGCTGGCCATCTACTTTGTCCATTACAACTTCATGCGCATTCACAAGACTCTGCGCGTCACACCAGCCATGGCAG
>JAIXSR010000068.1 GCA_027484605.1 Hyphomicrobiales bacterium
TGACGCTGGAAACCATATTAAGTACCAGCAATACAACTCTCGATTAAAAAATGATCTTCGCCTTGGAGCTGAATGGGTCGAATGCCGTGTTGGGACCATCGACTCCTGCAGCGTTGAGCAAGATCGATCATTTTTTCGAAAATACTAAATTTTATACAATACAGACGCTTCTTGATGGGCGGCACTCCGGCCGTCCGTTCATATTCCATCAATAAACTCATTAAGATTCAGTAAAAGTGAAACAGTTACTAATGCTTTGTGTGTTCCAGGACACGCTTCCTAACAATATAATTTCATCTGCTGCCGGCCCTGCCATCGCCCTGGTTCGAGGAGTTCCAATCATGGTTGTCGTCAACGGACGCGGTTGCTGCGGCCGAACCCGCCGGGCGACCCTGCTGACCCTGGCCGGTCGCAATGCGAAGGTGGCGCCATGATGCTCGCCGGCAAGGCCCATTTCCTGGCGGCCGAGGTCGTCCGCGCACGGCATGACCCGGCGCGGATCCTCTGCCTGTCCGAACAGCTCAGCGATCTTGCCGAGCGGCTGCAGGCCATGGAGCAGATGGTGGTGCCGCCGCATCTGCGTACGCTGCCGCACGACCTGCCGGTGAATGTCACGCGCTTCGACGCGGTGGCCCGGTCGCGGTAGCTGCCTCGAGCCTGAAGATGCCAGGGGAAACTGGGGCGGGGGCACTTCCTTTCGACCGGATTCGGCTATCCGACCAGGGCTGTCCCGCCAAGCCGGCTCAGCGCGCCGGTGCCTTCCTGGCATCCCGAAGCGCTGACCACTTGGTTGCGCCCCGCATTCTTCGCCGCGTAAAGCGCCCGGTCGGCCGCCACCAGCAAGGCATCGATGGACCTGAACGCGCTTGCAGGCTCGCCCGGCCAGCCCGTCGCCGCACCGATGCTGACCGTCACCACGCCCAGATCGTCATTGTCGGCATGCGGGATACCCAAGGCGCGCACCTCGGCACAGAGTCGCTCCGCGACATAGAGTGCCCCCAGCTGATCATTGCCCGGGATCAGCAGCACGAATTCTTCCCCGCCATAGCGGGCGGCGAGATCGCCCGGTCGCCGCGCCACGGCCCCCAGTTGTGCAGCGATGTCGCGCAGGCAGGCATCGCCGGCTGGGTGTCCATATCGGTCGTTGAACAGCTTGAACCGATCGGCATCCACCATCAGCACCGACAGCGGCAGGTTCTCCCTGGCGCAGCGCCGCCATTCGCGGTCAGCCAGATCATCAAAGCTGCGCCGGTTCGCCAGGTGTGTCAGGTCATCCGTCATCGCCATCCGCGCCATGCAGTCATGCGCATCGACGAGCTTGCGCTCTGCCGCCATGCGCGCGGTCGCGTCGCGGAGTACGACGACATAGCGCTTCGGACCTTCGCTATCGGTCGGTGAATGCATGCGGGCATGGCCGTCGAGCCAGAGCCAGGACCCATCGGGACGGCGATGGCGGTAGGTAACCGTACTTTCCGCGGCCCCGGCCTGCAGGGCCAATCTACCCTCATGCATGGCCTCTCGATCGTCCGGATGGACGAAATCCATCCCCTGATGGCCAACCAGATCCTCCGGCCGCCAGCCGAGCACACGCTCAACCGCTGGTGAGACATAAAGCCGCGTGCCATCGATGTCGTTGAGGGCCACGATGTCGCCCGAATGCTCGGCCAGCAAGCGGAAGCGCGCCTCGCTGGCGGCGAGGGCGCAGGCGGCCTCGTGGCGCTCCGTCACGTCACGCATGATGCCGGTATACCAGACGCGGCCAGCAATATCGTGCCATTGCTCCACCGCGATCTCGAGGGGAAAGCGGCTGCCGTCGCGGCGCAATCCCTCGAGCTGCCGCCGCATCCCGAGGATCGCGCTGTTGCCGCCCCGTGCATGTACCCTGACGTGACGGTCATGCAGGGCACCGACGGCGGCGGGCATCAGCTTCGCGGCGCTTTGCCCGACGAGTTCGGTATGCGACCAGCCGAAGGTCCGCTCGGCGGCCGGGTTCATGTCACGGATGATCCCGCGACCGTCGAGGACAACAATGGCATCCAGGGCGGTGTTCAGGACGGAACGAAGCCAGGCCTTGCGCTCGACCAGATGGGATTCGGCAGAGCGCGCGACCGCAAGGTCTTCGCGCGAGCGTTGCAGCCGGGCCGTTCGGTGGTTGAGGATCCAGCCGCCGATCAGGATCAGCAGGCTCATGGCTGCTGCCGCGATGAGTACCGCGCCGCATCGCAGCCTGAATGGCTCCAGCGCAGCCTGCTCATCGAAGACAATGGCCACTGCGAGGTCGCGTCCCGGTATCTGGCGGTAGGCGCCATGGAAACGGATGCCATCGCCCTGCTCCGGGCGGA
Source organism: Hyphomicrobiales bacterium (assembly GCA_027484605.1). GTDB lineage: Bacteria > Pseudomonadota > Alphaproteobacteria > Rhizobiales > Beijerinckiaceae > Rhabdaerophilum. Next base: position 2,343 of record JAIXSR010000068.1, read on the forward strand.
TCTCGCCGGCTGGAAGGTGGCCGACCAGCCCTGCCAGCCGCGCTTCCAGCGCTGCCGCGATCGTCCCGCTCTCCGCCGGGGACTGCGCCCGAAGCCGGCCGTCCAGGCCGATCAGGGAGAGCACGCCGCGAGCCTCGCCCATGGCATGATGGAGTTCGGTCAGCATGCCGGGGTCCAGTGAGGCGACGACCACGCCGGCAAACCGACCTTCGGCATCAA
>JAIXSR010000025.1 GCA_027484605.1 Hyphomicrobiales bacterium
ACGGACGTGACGGGCATCGTGACGCTGCCGGAAGGCACGGAAATGGTGATGCCGGGCGACAACATCTCGTTCGATGTCGAGCTGATCACGCCGATCGCGATGGAAGAGAAGCTCCGCTTTGCCATCCGTGAAGGCGGCCGCACCGTCGGTGCCGGCGTCGTCGCCAATATCCAGGATTGATCGATGCGTCTCGATGCTGGCGCCGCCACGTGGCTCGCCAGCATCGTCGCCCTCATCTTATTGCTTTTCTGGGCGGCCAAGTTGTTTTCTGTGGCCGCCTTTTTTGTGAAGTTATTGACGGGCCGGTTCTCGTTCCGAAATGTTCGCGACCGGTTCCGGGACTGAAGCCACAGCCTGGGGCATCGTAACGCGCCACCAGGGCGGGTATCGATCTGCATGAGACAAGCGCGGGCGATCCAAAAGGGGTCGCCCGTCTTGCGTTCAAGGGTTACTCGTCGCAGTTCTTTTCCAGCGGCGTCATGGTGAAGGTTCCCGCACCCTTGTCCTGCACCCTGGCTTTCGGTGTGTCCGCAACGCCCTCGCTGTACAGCGTGATCTTCGCGTCGTTCTCGCCGACGGCGATCGAGTAAAGTCCCGATCCGGAGAATTTCGCGCCGGTCGTGGTGCCGCTGTAGCTGTAGCTCCCGGCCGGGGCTTCGCCTTTCGGGGTCATCGCAAAATCGACCTTCGACATGCCCACGCTCTTCAGCGAGAAGGGCTTGTAGACATTGCAGACCAGCCCTTGCCGGAAGACGATGCCACCCTTGGCGCCGTTGACATGGTAGGAGCGCAGGCATTCCACCTTCGCCTCGAGATAGCATTCCGGGCAGGCGCCTTTCGGCTTCTCGATCACCCGGGTCCGCTTCAGGCCCATGACCCGCTGGATCTCGCCGGCCAGGACCTCGGCCTGTCTTGAATAGGCGCGGACTTCATCCTGCAGGATCTGATGGGGCGAGCGGTCTCCGAAGGCCCAGAAGCCCATCTTCTCGCAAGTCTGCTGATGCACGCGCTCATGTTCGATGAGCGCCTTCGCAATCCCGGCGCAGCGTGCCCCGGCGCTGAGGCTGTCGGTGAAGCCCTTCGGGTCGGCCGGCTCGCAGAGGTTCTTGCCGGCCTTCTTCCACTCGTTCGAAACCTTGTCGCGATAGGCCTGATCGACCACCAGCTCGCCGACCTCGTTATAGCGCATGCCCGCCCGGATCCCGACCGAATCCGACGAGCGGCCCGTGCGGTTGAAATCCTTCAGCCATCTCTCCTGCTCGACCGTGCCCCGGTTGACATATTCCACCCGCTCCGGGCTGCCAGCAGGGGCCGGGCGAAGGCCGTGCCCGGCCGTGCCTTCGCCGGTGCCCTTCACGAAATCATCGAAGGCCCGCCTTGCGCCGGCCAAGGCGGATCCCGTGGGGTTTTCACCATGGGCGGCGGCAATCTCCGCGGCTTTCTGGCTGAACCGGCTCTTGAGCAGAAGCGCCTGCGCCAGCGAGATCTGCAGCTCGGAAAAATCCTCGCATTTGCAGGCGTCGAGGGCGGCGGCCGGCGGCGCGAAGCCGAGAACGGCCGCAAAAAGCCAGGCGGCAAGGGACGGTTTGTGAGGCATGGCAGCGTTCCTCCGCATCGTTTGGTCGGGCACGCATCCGGCGGAGATCGATCCGCCAGCGCGGCCATCATGCCAGAGCATCATCCCGTCGCAAGGGGCGCCTCGGTCGCGGCGCGGTGGGAGGGCAGGGGGGCTCCTTGCGGTTCCGGAGACGGAATTCGGTTACCATTCGTGCCAGTTCCGATTGAAATCACGCCGAATCGGACGTAATGATGGGGAATACTGTCGCTTTTCGTTGTTTTTTCCTTTTTTCAGCGCCCGTCCGAGGGTGGCCCGATTTGATGGAATCCTGTCATGTTCCGCTTGTTTCTTGTTGCCCTTTGCCTGGTGTTCAACACCCACGCGCCCTTTGCCGCTTCTCCGTTCTCCGCCGGAATCCTCCGCGTCGCCGTGCAGGCCGACATGCCGTTCGATGCCTTTGCCTGGTACCCGACGCGCGAGGCCGAACGCGCCTTCGAGGCCGGTCCCTACACCGTCTCTGCCAGCCGGGATGCCGTGCCGGCCGAGGGCCGCTTCCCGGTCGTGCTGCTCTCGCATGGATCGGGCGGAACGCCTTTCACGCACCGCGATCTCGCCAGCCATCTCGCGCGCGCAGGCTTCATTGTCATCGCGCCGATGCATGTCGGTGATTCCGCCGGCCGCACCGAAAGGCGGGATGCCGGCCTGGCGCTGACGGACCGGCCGGGCCAGGCGCTGCTCGCCCTCAGGGCCGTGCTGGCGGATCCGCGCCTCGCGGATCGGGCTGACCATGCCCGGATGGGCGCCATCGGCTATTCCGCCGGCGCCTATACCGCGCTGGTCCTTGCCGGTGCCAGGCCGGATTTCGCCCGCTGGCCGGCCTATTGCCGCCAGGCGCCGGAGAATGCCGTGCTCTGCTCCGGGGTTACCGAATCCCGCTATCCCGGCTCGCAGGCGGGTGCCTGGCAGCCGCCGCGCGAGCCGCGCCTGAAGGCTCTCGTGCTGATGGCGCCGCTGGCCTTGCCTTTCGCGCCCGAGGGGCTGGCCGATCTGCGGATGCCGGTGCAGCTGCATGAAGCGACCGGCGACGGGGTCGTTCCGTCCGCCAGCAACGGCGATACGTTGATGCGTACCATCCTGCCGGTGCCGCAGCGGCGGCGCGTGGCCGGGGGGCATCATGTGTTCGTCGATCCCTGTCCGCCGGCCACCATGGCCCGCCTCGCGGAGCTGTGCGTCGATGCCCAGGGCATTGATCGCCAGGCCATCCATGCGGCGATGCGCGAGCAGGTGACAGCCTTCCTGCGCAGCCAGCTGGAATGAGCCGGCAGCCGTGCAATTCCTCGGCAGCGAGGGATTGCACAGCCCGTTGGCCCATGCTATCCGCGCTGTCTCTCGGGTTCGCCCGATAGGGGAGTAGCTCAGCTGGTTAGAGTGGCGGTCTCCAAAACCGTAGGTCGTGGGTTCGAATCCCTCCTCCCCTGCCATTTTTTGAATTAAATCATTGAAATTATTAGTATTTCTCAAGATACTCTCTTTTCAGCCCCACATCTGGCCCCACATCATCGCTGTGCTGCCCGGGTCGTCCGGCCCGAAAGAAGACTCTGCTTGGCTCGACGCCAGCCGCGCAAAGAGCGCTTTCTGTTGATAAGGGCGTGTTCGCCCGTCCTGACCTGGCAATTTCAGTTGCTTCCGACGCAGGCCGTTGCAAATAGTCTCATCTAAGCTAAGCCGAGACGGCTGATGGATTTTGATCGCGCATGATGTGCACAGGGACGGCAATTGCCGCAGTGCACCATGAGCGCTCGCAAATCACCCGAATTCCAGCTCGATCTCCTCGCTGATGATTCCTCGCTCGTCGTCAGCCCCCATCCTCATGGCCAGGCGGATGCTCTCCGATTGCCTGTCCCAGCGGGTCCGGGCACGATTTCCGATCACGACCTCGCGCCGAGTGCCACGCAGGAGGTGTCGGGCAGCGCCGGCACCCGAAAGTGCAGACGCATCCGGTCAAAGAGCGGGCCCGGATTGCCAGGGGCTCCTCAGGACTTGCACTCCGCCGCGGTTTCGCCCGGTATCCCCAAACGCAGCCGCGGACGCCCGCCCGGAAAGCGGAGTCAGAAGGCGGATAACGCCCCGCAACCGGCAATCCCGTTCCGGCAGATCGGCGATGATAGCGGGTTCCGGGCCTTTGCCTCGAACGCCGCGCCTCTCTTTCTGTCAATCCGGAGTGTGGCCCGGCGATACGAAGTTTCGCCTGCCACAATTTGGCGTTGGGTCAGCAGGGGCCAGTTCCCAAAACCACGTAAACTGGCTGCAGGGACGACCCGCTGGGCGATTGCCGATCTCGAAGCCTTTGAGCGGACCCTAGCCTATCAACGGTCCCGGCGCTCTGTCCCATGAGCGACCGCTCGAACAATGACAGCCCAGGTGGCAGGAAGCGGCGCCCCTTCAGGCGTCTTCATGATCAGGCCAAGGCGCACAGCCATGATGTGTACTCCGTCCGCGAGATCATGGACCTGTATGTGGTTGAGGAGCAGACGGTCACGAATTGGCGGAAGGAGGGGCTGAAGACGATTGACGGGGCCTCGCGCGTTCTGGTCCGCGGCGATGAGCTGAATAGGTTCCATGCTGCCCGCAATGCGCGGGCGAAACAGCCGATGACGGAAACCCAGTTCTTCTGCATGAGTTGTCATGTTCCACAAGAGCCCGCCCCGGGGAGTGTGCGGGGAGCCGATCCGGATCGCCCGTCCCTCCGCATGGAAGCGCGATGCGGCATTTGCGGAGGCGCCATGTATCGCAGTTGGTCCCGGGTGCCGGCAACAGCCCTTCGGGCGCGCCCTGATCTGTGGCCCGGCATGCCGAATGCACCTCCGGCGGTGGTGCTTGCAGTCCCTGAACCGGCCAGGAAAATGCGCCGGGATGAGACAGGATGCGACTCAGATATTTCTAAGGTTAGGCTGGCGGCCTCAAAAGACGGCCAAACGGCAGAGAAGCCTTCCAACACTACTGAGTCGGATCAGTTCTCTCTGCCGTTAGGGTTTTGACCGGGACGGGGCGATGCCTGCATGACGTTCATTCCGAATGACGAGTTGCGACACGAATGGCGGCGGGAATTGCAGCAGGCCCGTGGTCTCCGGCGTTCGACGATCGATGCCAAGCTTGCCGCCCTCACGGCCTTTGAAACCTTCACCGCCAATCGCTCTTTTCTGAAGCTTGATCGGGAGCACGTCGCCGCGTTCAAAGAGCACATGCTGGCCTCGCCGAGCCCGGTAACGGGGCAACGTCTTTCGCCATCGACATTTGTGCATAGCCTCGATCATTGCGCAGATTTTTTCCGGTGGCTTTCAGAGCAGAAGGCAGGGCGCACCCTCGATCGGGGGGCCATCTCCTGGTTCAACGCTTCCCGCGCCGACAAGGACCGCGCCCGTGCGGTCGAGCCGAGAACCGTACCGGCCTTCGAAGAGGCGCGGTCCGCCTTTCTGGTCATGCCGGCGGGAACGCTGGTCGAGAGGCGGAACCGGGCGGTCTTTGCCTTGCTGCTACTGACGGCGATTCGTGCCGATGCGCTTGCCTCGCTCCCGCTCGGCGCCATCGATCTCGAGAAGAGCAGGGTCTGGCAGGACCACAGGATCGTCCGCACCAAGGGCGGCAAGAGCTTCACGGCCTTCTTCCTGCGCCTGGTGCCGGAGGCGCTCGCCGCGTTCGAGGACTGGATCCATGAGCTCCGGGATTTTGGGCTATCCGCGAGCGATGCGCTCTTCCCGCGGGATACCGAGCTTGTCCGTCTCGAGGGTGGTCATCGCCTGCCGCCGGGCAGCTTCCCCCGATGGCGTGGATCATCCCAGGTCCGTGACATTGTCCGCAAAGCGTTCACCGCGGCCGGGTTTCATGCCCATGCACCGCATGTCATCCGCCATATGCTGGCGCGACATGTCTTTTCCCTCCGACCGGCTGCCGAGGAGATCATCGCCCTGAGCATGAATTTCGGGCATGAGCATATCGAAACGACCTTCGAATCCTATGCAAAGCCCGATGAGGCGCGCAGGGCCGAATTGATTGCCGGGATCGGGCGCGACAGCCAAACCGTCAGCACTGCCGACCTTGAAAAGCTGGCGCTGAGGCTCATCCAGAGCGACCCCGAAAAGGCAGCGAGCCTGATGGCGGACCTGGCACGGAGAGCGGGTTAGGGGATGTCCCACTGGCCTGATACTGGTCTTTTGGATCCAGATTTGGGCATGTCATCAAGCCATCCGTACCCTGTCCCATTTCTTGCCGGCTTGGCAGCATCGCGCCCCCATTTCAGACACTCGCGATCGGATGTCTGGCCGCCAAAAAGCCGACATCCCTCAAGCCGCAATCAATTCGAGCGTTGAGAGAAACCTGTTGGTTGTACTCCGAGCGCTGAATTGTCGTTGGCTGAGGGGCTATGGGGAGGAGCGTCATGGGACGATCCCGCTTTGAGCCCCTAGCAGAAAACGCCCTATGTTGTCGTGGATGCACCTCGAGTGTCAGTCCAAGACCTTGACGACGGGCTCGCCCGGCACCGTGCTTCCGATCACCGCTGCCAGCGGATAGCCTGCGGCCCTTATGGTGGAACAGATCCGGTCTGCTGAACCCGCTGAGCATGAGATAAGAAGACCGCCCGAGGTCTGCGGGTCCGCCAGCAGGTCGCGCCGCCAGTCTGGCATCCCCGCCGGCAAGCGGATAGACGCACCATAACTTGCCCAGTTACGCTTCGATGCCCCGGTAATGAAGCCGGCCTCTGCCCAATGCTCTGCCTGTTTCAGGAGGGGGACACGCTTGGCATCCAACTGGACCGTCAGGCCAGATCCCCTCGCAATTTCGAGGCCATGCCCCAGCAGGCCGAAGCCGGTGACATCCGTGATGGCATGAACCTCCGGATCCTTTGCGAGATCTGCACCGATACGGTTGAGCAGCGTGGTCGAGGCCACCATTTCGGCATAGCTCGCCTCATCCAGCGCGCCCTTCTTGAGCGCCGCAGAGTAAATGCCGATCCCGATCCCCTTGGTGAGAATGAGTGCATCGCCGGGCCGTGCCATACTGTTTTTCCGGACCTCTGAAGGGTGGCACAGCCCGATAACGGCGAGCCCGTAGATCGGCTCTGGCGCATCGATTGAATGTCCGCCTGCAACCGGAATGCCTGCCTCGGCGCAGATCGCAGCGCCGCCGGCGAGAATGTCACGCACCATTTCGACAGGGAGCTTGTCGAGGGGCATGCCGAGAATGGCGAGGGCCATGATCGGCCGGCCGCCCATCGCATAGACATCGGAAATGGCATTGGTCGCGGCGATCCGCCCGAAATCGAACGGATTGTCGACCACAGGCATGAAGAAATCCGTCGTCGCAATGACGCAGGTCTTGTCGTCGATCTGCCAGACAGCCGCGTCATCGGATGTTTCTGTGCCCACCAGAAGGTTCGAAAACGGTCCCGCCTGTGGCATCTTCGCGAGAAGCGAGCTCAGGACGGCCGGAGACAGTTTGCAGCCACAACCCCCGCCATGAGCGAGGGATGTCAGCCGGAACTCGGCAGGCGCGGGAACGGAATTCATGATGGGCGATCCTCAGGCATTCTTTTCGGCAGGGTGGTTCACGCTGGCGGCTGCCGGCCACAGCGAAAGCACGGTTTCCGGTGCCTCGCGAACCTTGCTTCGCGCGGGGCCTGAAGGCGTGCCCAACGCGACGAAGCAGAGCGCTTGCTCATGCGGATCGAGGGCGAAGGCCGACCGGAAAACAGATGTCGACAGCTTGTGCCCGCTCACCGCCATCGCTCCATAGCCGAGGACCTGCGCGGCATGGAGCAGGCCCCCCAAGGCGGCACCGGCCGAAGCGTGTTGTTCCAGAACAGGGATATCCGGGTGCCCCTCGAAGGCCCGCACGATAAAGAGGAGCAGGAGCGGCGCATGACCGGCTTTTTCCCGCGCCCGCGCCAGCGCCTCCTCGGAGGCCTCGAGGTCCATCTCGCGTTCGGCCGCTTCGAAAAGATCACAAAGAGCAGGCCGAGCCGTCTCTACGATCCGGATGATCCGGAAATTGCGCAAGCCGCCATGGGCCGGCGCTGCAAGCGCGACGCGTATTAGCGCATCCAGTTCCGGCTCCGAAGGTGCTGGTGCGACCAGACGACGCGGCGGCGTGGAATGCCGGCCAGCCAATTGCGCGATGAGGGCCTCGCGGATGCCCGTCAGACTGACTGTCATCTCCGGTGCTGGTGACATGTGAGTTGGTATTTCTCTCAACGGAGGTCTCCCGGTTTCGTCGAAGGTGTCGTGTCCGCTGGGGTCAAAAGAAGGCGGAAATGGATTGATTCGCCTTCTCGCTCCTGATGCGTGATGGCGATGCCGGCCCGCATGGCAAAGAGCGGGATGTCAATTTCGCTCAAGGGGTCTGTGCTGATCACGGAGAGCGCAGAGCCGGACGGAAGTGTTTCCACATGCGCTTTCACGCAGAGAACGACCTCCGGGCAGAATTTTCCGGTCAGATCGAGCATTTCAGGCACGGCTGGTTGGCCGGTCATAATCAATCCCCCTCCTGCTGCCCCCTAAAACGATCACGCATCATCGATTTTTCTCGGATATCTCCAGTATAAACAAGGAAAAATGCCTCATACCTGAAGTGTGCGTTACTATTAAATCCAGATTTTCATGTTTTTAGGCTGTCAATAAAGAAAAATTCCAGCGGGAAAGGATCCATAGGGACATCCTATGGATCGTCTATGCTTCAGGTTCGCCAACGAAGACTCTGTCTGACACGTGTATTCATTGACACTCAGTCTGGATTTTGACAAGTTCTAAGCCCCGTTCGTGCGCGCTTGCGCGGCGGCGGCAAGAATGAAGGAGCGAAACACGATGCTGAAAGACGTCTCGCGGCGCCAGTTCCTCGGAACTGTCGGAGCGGGTGTTGCCGGCACGGCGTTGGGCGCATTTGGTTTTGATGGTGCCGGGGAGGCTCTTGCAGCCTCGATCCGGCCCTTCAAGCTGGCGCAGACGACCGAAACACGGAACACCTGCCCATACTGCTCGGTTGGTTGCGGAATCATCATGTATTCCAAGGGGGCTGACAAAGCCGCCGGCAAGCTGGGCAAGATCATGCATATCGAGGGCGATCCGGATCACCCGACCAACAAGGGCACGCTCTGCCCGAAGGGATCCGCGCTGCTCGATTTCGTCACGGCCGATACGCGCACCAAGTATCCCATGGTTCGCAAGCCGGGCTCGGACAAGTTCGAGCGGATCACCTGGGATCAGGCGCTCGATCGCATCGCGCGGCTGATGAAGGAAGACCGCGACGCGAACTTCATCGCCAAGAACAAGGACGGCCAGACCGTCAACCGCTGGACCTCGACCGGGTTCCTCGCGGCCTCGGCGACGACAAATGAAACGGCCTGGATGACTTACAAGGTTGTTCGGTCAACGGGTATGGTGGTGTTCGATAACCAGGCACGTGTCTGACACGGCCCGACGGTGGCGAGTCTCGCTCCGACGTTTGGCCGTGGTGCAATGACCAATTCCTGGACCGACATCAAGAATACCGATCTCGTCCTGATCATGGGCGGCAACGCCGCCGAAGCCCATCCTTGCGGCTTCAAGTGGGTCACGGAGGCGAAAGCCAACCGTGGTGCCAAGCTGATTGTTGTTGACCCGCGTTATACGCGCTCGGCTTCCGTGGCGGATTACTACGCTCCGATCCGTCAGGGCACCGATATCGCGTTCCTCCTGGGTGTGATCAACTATCTGATCCAAAACAACAAAATTCAGTGGGAATACAACAAGAACTACACCAATGCCGCCTTCATCGTGAAGGAGGGCTTCGGCTATTCGGATGGTCTGTTCACTGGCTATGACGAAGCCAAGCGCGACTATGACCGCTCGAGCTGGGACCACGAATACGACGAGCAGGGCTATGCGAAGGTC
>JAIXSR010000070.1 GCA_027484605.1 Hyphomicrobiales bacterium
AAGACTTAAGGTATACCTGGAATTATGAGTCAATAGTCGGGAAACGAGTCCGTTTTATATTATGATAAAGCAACAAAATGCCTGTAGGACTCGCCTACAGTGATCAGGTTACTGACTATGACGGCCCTGTCTGAAAGCATCCGAAATTCATTCGATTTCGAAATCATAATGAGGCTCACAGAAGCGCCACATCTTGGGGACCATATGCCTCAGTCATGCGAATAACACTGATCGTCGCATCGCTGGGAGGGAGGTCATGGCCGGCCGGGAGGACGGGGTGCGCCTACGCCGCGATATCGACGTTCTCAGGCTTACCGGAGATGACCCGCAACCTTCTCGCTGGCGGGCTGCTGATCTGTTCCGGATCTTCCCGCCCATAGGAAGATGGCTGCGACCGGCCTCGGCAAAAGGCACTGCCTTGCCCGCGGGCGGCGGCACCGGCCGCGCCCCTTTGCTGTCCGCCGCCCTGCTCGGCCTCTGCATCGCCCTCAGCGCGGCTTTCCTGATCGCCCACCTGCATGAGCGGGCCTTGGCCACTGCGGGACGCGAGATGGAGCGCCTGGCGCTGGTGCTGGCGCATCAGGCGGAGCGGACCATCGAGGCCGTGGAACTGGTCCAGGCCGGCCTGCTGGAACGGCTGAAGGAGGTGGAAACCGCCGAGCAATACCGCGCTACGATGACCGGCATCGAGGTTCACCAGGATCTTAAGGCCAGAATCCGCGGCTTGCCGCAGATCGATGCCGTGACCGCGATCGATGCCGATGGGACCCTGTTGAACTTCAGCCGTTCCTGGCCAATCCCCAAGGTCAATGTCGCGGACCGGGACTACTTCAAGGCATTGCAGGCCGATCCGAAACTCATGTCTTTCATCAGCGTGCCCGTCCGCAACCGCGGAACCGGCACCTGGACCGTCTACATAGCGCATAAGGTCGCCGCCCCGGATGGCACTTTCCTGGGACTGATCCTCGCCGCGCTGGATCTCAATTACTTCGAGCAGCTCTATGAGCAAGCCGGCTTCGGCGCCGAGAGTTCGGTAACCCTGTACCGGCAGGATGGCGTGCAATTGGCACGCTATCCGCATATCGAGGCGTTCATCGGTCGGGGTTTCTTAGTCCGTGCCGAATTCGCACGGATGCTGGCCGCGGGTCTGCCGAGCGCTCTTCTGCGGCGCATCGGCGAAGCCGACGGGCTGGACAAGCTCACGGCCATACGGCTTCTGTCGAACTATCCACTGGCCATCAATATCAACCTGCCTGTCGACCGAGCACTGGCAGAGTGGCGCAAGCAGACGGTCTATCTCTTGGCTGCCGCTTTCCTGTTGGAGTTGGTGATCGTCGGCATCAGCCTGCAGACGCTGCGGCAGCGGCGCGACCAGCGGCTTCTGGTCGCGGCCATCACCGCGCGCGGCCAGGCCGAGGCCGAGCTTGCAGCCGCCCGGGAACGCGAACAGGCGCAGGAACAGGCGCGCATCCAGGATGCCCGCTTCGGCCTGGCGCTGCGGACCATGACCCAGGGCGTCAGCATGTTCGATGCCGAGAACCGCCTGGTCGCAGTCAATCCGCGCTACGAGGCCATGTTCGGCATGGTGCCCGGCTCGGCGGTCCTCGGCATGCATTTCGATGATGTCGTTGCCCTCTCCGTCGGCGGCGCACTATCCACCCCCGAGGTAGCCGAAGAGGCGAAGAAGCGTATCCGGGCCCATATCGCCCGGGGCGAGCGCGTATCTTATGTCCGCGAACTGGAGGATGGCCGGAGCCTGGCCGCCACCGTGGTGCCGATGGCGGGCGGCGGTTGGCTGGCCACCTACGAGGATATCACCGAACGCCGGCAGGCCGAGGCGCAAGTCGTCCATATGGCGCAGCACGACGCGCTGACCGGCCTGCCCAACCGCGTGCTGTTCCGCCAGCGGCTGGAGGAGGCGATCGCACGCTCACGCCGCGACGAGACCTTCGCCGTGCTCTGCCTCGACCTCGATCGCTTCAAGGCGGTCAACGACACTCTCGGCCATCCGGTCGGCGACCTGCTGCTGCGCGCGGTCACCGAGCGTTTGCGCCTGCATACCCGCGAGACGGATACCGTGGCCCGGCTCGGCGGCGACGAGTTCGCCATCATCCAGGCCGGTGTCGACCAGCCGACCGATGCCACGGTCCTGTCCAAGCGGTTGGTCGAGGCGCTGAGCGCGCCCTACAAGATCGACGGCCACAGTATCAGCATCGGCAGCAGCATCGGCATCACCATCATCCCCGACGATGGCGCCGACGCCGATACCTTGCTGAAGCATGCCGATCTGGCGCTGTATCGCGCCAAGACGGATGGCCGCGGCACCTGGCGCTTCTTCGAGCCCGAGATGGATGCCCGCATGCAGGCCCGCCGGGCGATGGAGCTGGATCTGCGCGAAGCGCTGGAGGTCGGGCAGTTCGAACTGTTCTACCAGCCGATCATGGACCTCGCGAGCCGTACGGTGTGCGGCTTCGAGGCGCTGATCCGCTGGCGCCATCCGGTGCGCGGCCTGGTGCCGCCCGATGCCTTCATCCCCCTGGCGGAGGAAATCGGCCTGATCATGCCGATCGGCGAATGGGTGCTGCGGCAGGCCTGCATCGACGCAAAGAACTGGCCGCAGGCCTTGAAGGTCTCGGTCAACCTCTCGGCCATGCAATTCGCCGGACATGGCCCGGTGGCGGCGGTGCAGGCCGCACTGGAGGCCTCGGGGCTGGATCCGGCACGGCTCGAGCTGGAGATCACCGAGACGGTGATGCTGGACGACACCGCGGCGACGCTGCTGACCTTGGGCCGACTCAAGGCGCTCGGCGTGAGCATCGCGCTCGACGATTTCGGCACCGGCTATTCCTCGCTCAGCTACCTGCGCAAGTTCCCCTTCGACCGGGTCAAGATCGACAAGTCGTTCATCGCCGACCTGGGACATTCGACCGAGAGCGCGGCAATCGTCGAAGCGGTGACCAGCCTGTGCGAGACACTCGGCATGGCCACCACCGTCGAAGGCGTCGAGACGGAGGCGCAGTTGCAGGAGTTGCAGGCTGGTAGCTGCAGCAATGTACAGGGCTACCTGTTCAGCAAGCCGCGTCCGGCCAGCGAGGTGGCCAGGCTGTGCCAGGCACTGGGCCCCTTGGGGGCCTGCGCGTGAGCCAGATAGACCCCAGGTCGGTCCGCGACGTCGCCAGCGCGATCAGCAACCAGACTGGAGGATCGAGGCGTGTCATGTCTCCGCTCATCCGCGGCAGCTCATTGGCGACGCTCATCCTCCTGGCCGCCATTTGGCTGGCGGTGAGTCTTTGGTTCGGCACCGAGCGGCAGCGGGAAATCGCATCCGTCCTGGCGGAGGCCCGGCGGCTCTCCTACGCATTCGAAGACAGCATCTCCCACCGGATCGACACGATCGACAGCACGCTGAAGCTGCTCCGCAGTGCGCACAGACGCGGCAGCACCGATGTCGACATCGATATTTGGCGGCATGCCGGTAATGATGGGCCGGTGTTTCAGGTCGCCTTCATTGGTCCCGACGGCCGGCTTGTCAGCAGCAATCTTGAACCTGTTTCGTCGCGGATGGATCTTTCGGACCGCGAGCATTTCAGGGTGCATGCCGATGCTCCCGAACGGGACGTGCTGTTCATCGGCCCGCCGCTCACCGGACGTGCTTCCGGCAGGAGAACGCT
>JAIXSR010000027.1 GCA_027484605.1 Hyphomicrobiales bacterium
ATGGCGCATTGGCGCGACGATCTCGTGGCCTTCGTGATCGGCTGCAGCTTTTCCTTCGAGGAGGCGCTGATCGAGGACGGGATCCCGCTCCGGCATGTCCGTTGCGGCAGCAATGTCGCGATGTACCGGACCTCGATCGCCTGCAACCCGACCGGCCCCTTTGCCGGGCCGATGGTCGTCTCGATGCGGCCGCTCAAGCCCGCCGATGCGATCCGCGCGGTGCAGATCACCTCGCGCTTTCCCGCCGTGCACGGCGCGCCGGTCCATCTGGGCAAGCCCGAGATGATCGGCATCACCGATATTGCCCGGCCCGATTACGGCGACCCGGTCGAGATCGGCGATGACGAACTGCCGGTCTTCTGGGCCTGCGGGGTGACACCGCAGGCGGTGATCGCGGCCGCCCGGCCCGATTTCGCCATCACGCATTATCCGGGATCGATGCTGATCACCGATGTGAGGAATTCGCGGCTCGCCGCGTTGTGAAGAACGGGCCGGTCGCCTCCGGGCGGCGGGCCATAGACCGTTGACCGACAGGGCAGCGGTGAAACAAGCTCTGGCAATCCGGCTTTCCCTGCCGGTTGCCATAAAATGGGAGACAAGGGATGAAGACCACCACCATGCTGCTGGCTTCCGCCGGCTTTGCCCTCCTCGCCGGCTCGGCGACGGCGCAGACGAAATGGGACATGCCGACCCCGTATTCGGATGGCACGTTCCAGACGGTCAATGTCCGTGAATTCGTGGCCGACGTGGCCAAGACCACCGGCGACAAGCTCCAGATCACCGTGCATTCCAATGCCAGCCTCGTGAAGATGCCGGAAATGAAGCGCGCGATCCAGTCGGGCCAGGCGCCGATCGGGGAAATCCTGATCTCGGTCCTCGCCAACGAGGATGCGATGTTCGGCTTTGAATCCGTGCCCGGTCTTGCCCCCTCCTATGCCGAGGCGCGCAAGCTGCACAACCTCGCCAAGCCGTATATTGCTTCCCGGCTCGAGAAGCAGGGCATGATGTATCTCTATTCCGTGGTCTGGCCGCCGCAGGGCATCTACACCAAGGCCCCGATCAACGCGCTTGCCGACCTGAAGGGCACGAAGTTCCGCTCGTTCAACCCGGCCACGGCCCGGTTCGCACAGCTGATCGGTGCCGTGCCGACCACGATCCAGGTGCCGGAAATCGCCCAGGCCTTCCGCACGGGCGTGCTCGACGCGATGATCACCTCGGGCGCGACCGGCGTCGACCAGCAGGCCTGGGATTATCTCAACCACTATTATGACACGCAGGCCTTCCTGCCGCAGAACCTCGTCTTCGTGAACAAGAAGGCGTTCGATGCGTTGCCGGCCGATGTGCAGAAGGGCGTGCTCGAAGCCGCCGCCCGCTCCGAGGATCGTGGCTGGAAGAAGAGCGAGGAGCTCAACGAAGGCTACAAGAAGACGCTTGCCGAGAAGGGCGTGAAAGTCCTCCCGGCCACTGCCGCCATGAAGGCCGAGATCCAGAAGATCGGCGAGACCATGGCCAAGGAATGGGCCGAAAAGGCGGGCCCGGACGGCGCCAAGCTGGTGGCCGACTTCAAGAAGTAAGCCGCCTCTCTCCCGAGGCTGACCCTGCGGCGCGGCCCGCGCCGCAGGGTTGGTTCCCCTTTCCTGACGACCTGCAACGCGGAGGCCGCCATGCGACGCGCGCTCGATGCCCTATACCTTCTGACAGCCTGGATCGCGGCGCTGAGCCTGATCTCGATTGCCGGCCTGATCCTCGCCCAGGTGAGCCTGCGGGCTTTCGGTTCGCAGCTGCAATCCGCCGATGACTTCGCCGGGTTCGCGCTGGTGGCCACGACCATTGTGGGCCTCGCCCCGACCTATCGGCACAATGCGCATATCCGCGTCAGCCTGCTGATCGAACGCTTCGCCCTCGGTACGCCGTTCCGGACGCTGCTCGAGCGGCTGGTTACCGCCGTCTCGGCGGTGCTGGTCGGCTGGGCGGCGTGGAACTCGGCGCATTTTGTCTACGAGAGCTACATCTACAACGAGGTCAGCCAGGGGCTGCTCCCGATCAAGCTCTGGTACCCCCAAACGTTGATGGCCTTCGGCTTCACCGTGTTTTTCATCGCGCTGGTCGACGACCTCGTGACCGACCTGACGGGCGGTACGCAGAGCCATCTCGCCCATGCCGCGGCCGGCGACGAAATGCCGGTCGAGAAGTGAGGCTTCCATGGATCCCGCAACCGCTTCCCTCTTTCTGATCGGCCTGATGTTCCTGTGCCTGGCCACGGGCGTCTGGATCGGCCTTGGCCTCGGCTTTGTCGGCTTCTTCTCGCTGGCCTTCATTTCCGGCAAGGACCCCGGCCTGTCCTTCGCCACGACGATCTGGGGTTCGATGAACTCCTGGACGCTGACCGCCCTGCCCATGTTCATCTGGATGGGCGAGATCCTGTTCCGGTCGTCGCTCTCGGACGACATGTTCAAGGGCCTCGCGCCGTGGATGCAGCGCCTGCCCGGGCGCCTGCTGCACACCAACGTGTTCGGCTGCGGGATCTTCGCCGCGATTTCCGGCTCGTCGGCCGCCACCGCTGCCACGATCGGGCGCATGACGATCCCGGAACTGCGCAAGCGCGGCTACGACGATTTCATGAATATCGGCAGCCTTGCCGGCTCGGGCACGCTCGGCCTGCTCATCCCGCCTTCGATCATCATGATCGTCTACGGGG
>JAIXSR010000030.1 GCA_027484605.1 Hyphomicrobiales bacterium
GAGTAGGCCAGCCCGACGGCCGCTCCGCAGGCTATGTCTGAAAACCATATGATCCCAGATGGACTCTTGTCTCCCTTCAAAGGGCCGATCGCTGTCGCTGATGCTCCGGGTTCAGGCCAGCGCGCAAAGCGATCTGGAGATAACCAGCGTTGATGGCTGCAGTCTTTCGACACCGGGGAGGGGCTGGCACCGTCCTTGGCGCCTCAGGGGCCTGCTGGTGTCCCACGCTAACACGCGTTCTTTGCCTTTCCCGCGGGTTAGAGGGAGCATGCCGCAATGGCGATGGGTCGATGGTTTGCGGTATGCAGAGCGGATTTACACCAACGCCATTAGTGTCGATAACGGAAAAATCCATTTCAAATCAAATGATTATCGCAGCAGGGCAATGGCGAACACAGCCCCACCGGTCCAGCTTTGGCCCGTAGTAGATCGATTCCAATATGAAAAACGGGACTCGCACGTACAAGTAACTGCAACGGGCTCATTGTTCCCGGACGGACACCAAGCCTATCTCAGATGCCCGGGAGACCGGGGCAGGGCCACAATGCCGTCGCCGATGTCGTTGTCACGCGAAGGCCGGCGCTGCCGGTGTCGCAGCAGCGGTTCGCCTTCGCCACCAGCATCTCATGGCAGATGACGCCGACTCACAGCGGTGAGGCGAGGCTCGCCGCAAGCTGCCCAATCCCGCCATATCCACCCCGCCCGTTTTGGTGCAGCAGCACCGACACACCCGGACCAGCCTGTCCGGTGGCACGGAGCCATCGCCGACCTACGGGCACCGCCCCCGCGCGATGTTGCCATGGGGTGAGCATGGCCTTTACACAGCGGTGGCGGCAGGATGACGGCAATGTCCATGCCCAGCCAGCCCAGCTTGCCCGATGATGCGGCAATGCTCCGCAGCCTGTCTCGTAATTCAGTAGAGGCCGGCCGTACCTATGCGAGGCGCGGTGCGGTTCGCAAGCTTTCCCACTCTGCCGATGGGCACCTGATCACAGCGGAGGTGAAGGGCACAGCGATGCGGCCCTACGGCGTGCGCATCATCCTGCAGCAGCAGGATGATGGCAGCACCGCATTCCGGGGTGTCTGCAGCTGCCCCGTCGGCATCGACTGCAAGCATGTCGCCGCGACGCTTTTCGCTGCCCACCAGGCGCGCCGCGATGCGCCGGTGCCCGCCCCGCCGGCCCCGCCCAGCCCGGCCCCGGCAGGGCCGACGATGCCGCCCGATATCGCCGACTGGCTGCGCCAGCTCGCCGCCCTCGGCGAGGCGGACCCGGAGGCCTATCCCGCGGAGATCCGGCAGCGCGTCGTCTATGTCGTGGCGCCCCTTGCCCGGCCAGACGGACCGGCCGCGCTCAAGGTCACGGCCTTCATGGTCACCCTGCGCAAGGATGGCAGCCACGGCCCCGGCAAGGGTGTCCAGGCGCAGGCGGGCACGGCGCGCTACCTGCGTCCCTCCGACCGGGTGATCCTGCGGCGGGTCGACCTGCTGCGCTACGCGCCCGAGGGCATCCTCCGGGACGAGGACCCGCCCGACCTGCTGCGCCGGATCATCGCCACCGGCCGCGGCCGCTGGGCCGCGCTGGACGGGCCACCCTTGCAGGAGGGGCCGCTGCGGCCGGGCAAGCTCGCCTGGCGGCTGGAGCCCGATGGGCGCCAGCACCCGGTCCTGGAACTCGAGGAAGGGCTGCTCGGCCTTGCCTTGCCGGCCCCCTGGTGTGCCGATCCCGCCAGCGGCATGCTCGGCCCGGTCGATCTCGGCGTGCCGGCGCATGTCGCGGGTCGGCTGCTGCTCGCGCCGCCGATTCCGGCCGAGGCGGCACCGCTCGTCGCAGCCGCGCTGGGGCAGCGGCTGCCGGTGGCGGGGCTGGCCAAGCCGGCGGTGCTCGATCCGCCGGAAACGCTGTCCGGCCCGCCGGTGCCGCTGCTGCGGCTGACCGCCCTCCGGCTGCCGGCCTATGCCACGCGGCGCTTCGGCCAAGCCCCCATCCGGGAAGAGCTGGCCATGCCGATCGCCCGGCTCGGTTTCCGCTATGGGCCGGTGCTGGCGTCGTACGACACACAGGCCGGCTTTGCCGCGCCGCGGCTTGGCAGCGATGTCGTCGCGCGCGGCGGCCAACTCTATCGTGTGGAACGCGATACGGCGGCGGAACGTGCGGCAGTGACACGGTTGCAGGGCATCGGCTTCATTGCCGCGCGCAGGGCATTGCCCTTCGGCCTGCCGGTCGAGGCCGACGCCTTCCTGCTGGACGAGGAGACGGAGGAGGATCCCGACTGGCTCTTCGTGCTGCAGGAGGAGCTTCCAGCGCTGCGGGCGGATGGCTGGGAGGTGGAGGTCGCCGCCGATTTCCCGATCCGCCTGGTCGAGCCGGACGGGCCGCTGGAGGCGCGGCTCGAGGAAGGGTCCGGCATCGACTGGCTGGACCTGCATCTCGGCGTGACGGTGGGCGGCGAGCGGGTCGACCTCGTCCCGGTCCTGCTCGAACTGATCGCCGCCGGCGAGGATCCCGGCGAGCTCGGCGAGGGGCCGGTGCTGTTGCCGCTGCCGGATGGCCGGCTGCTCTCCCTGCCGCGCGAGCAGATCTTGCCGATCCTGCGCTCCCTGGTCGAGTTGTTCGAGGGCGGCGCGCTCGACCCGGAAGCGGGCCGCCTTGGCTTCACCCGCATGGACGCGGCCGAGCTGGCCGGGATCGAGGCAGGCTCCGGCATCACCTGGCAGGGGGGCGAGGCGCTGCGCGCCCTCGGCGCCCAGCTCCGGGCGGCCGAGGGGTCGATCCCGCCCGTTGCGCTGCCCGAGGGCTTCACCGGGGCGCTGCGCCCCTATCAGGCGCAGGGCGTCGCCTGGCTGCAATTCCTCCGCAGCGCCGGCCTTGGTGGGGTGCTGGCGGACGACATGGGCCTCGGCAAGACGGTGCAGACCCTGGCGCATCTCGCCATCGAGCATGCGGCGGGGCGGCTGGACCGGCCGGCGCTGATCGTCTGCC
>JAIXSR010000067.1 GCA_027484605.1 Hyphomicrobiales bacterium
GGCCAGGGTGGCATCGGCTATCACTCGGATATCTCGTACACCAACTCGATCGGCTACACCCAGTCGTTCGGTGGTGGCTTCTCGGCCACGATCGCCATCGACGACTCGCGTGAGCGTCGTGGTCCGATCTTCTTCGGTGGTGTTGGCGGTGCCCGCATGCCGGACATCGTCGGCTCGCTGGCCTATGATCAGTCCTGGGGTTCGCTGAAGCTTTCGGGTGCTGCTTTCCAGGTCCGCAACTCCAACGCGGCGGTGAGTTCGAAGTATGGCTTCGCCGTTGAAGGCGCTGCCAAGTTCAACCTTCCGATGCTGACCAAGGGCTCGAACATCTGGGTCTCGGCTGGTTACGCGCAGGGCTCGCCCTCGTATAACGGCTTCGGCGCCTTCACGATGGGCTCCTTCGCGGTTACTCCGGTTGATGCCATCGTCGATGCGACCGGCCGCCTCCGCCTGACCACTTCGTATGCCCTTATGGGTGCGCTTGAAGTTTACTTCACGCCGACCATCTCGGCCTCGCTCGGTGGTTCGTATGCTTCGTACAACCCGTCGGGCGCCACCAACACGGTCAAGACCTACTCGGTCATCGGCCAGGTGGCTTGGCGTCCGGTTGCCGGCTTCCTCATCGGTGTGGAAGGCGCTTATCGTAAGCTCAGCCTCGGCGCGACGCCGATCGGCGTTGGCAATACGAAGGTTGGCGGCACTGCCAAGACGGACGACTTCGTCGGCCGCATCCGCTTCCAGCGCGACTTCTAATCTCCTGACGGCGCGGGCAACCGCGTCGATCGCGAGATCAAGGATTGGGGAGCCGAAAGGCTCCCCTTTTCTGTTTTTGTCCCCGACCGTCTTTTCGCCCCGGAACGGTCGTTGTTCCAACGCTCTTGACCTTCCCGTATCCGCTGCGGAGAGTGCATTCCGCAACGTCGGTCCGAAGGGGAGCGTCACTTGACCATGGCACAGCCACGGAAATGGATTTCGGGGCTCCTGCCCCTCGCAGTGCTCATCGCATTGGCCGGGTTCTGGAACCAGGGCCGGGTCGAGCAGGACCTGTCGACCCGTGCGACATCCGGGTTGGGCTCTTCCGGCCAGGTTTGGGCGAAGGCCGGTCTCTCCGGCCGCGATGCCACCCTGACCGGCGAGGCGCCGTCTCCCGAGGCCCTGGCAACCGCACGCGGACAGCTCGACAACCTGTTCGGTCTCCGCCAGGTGGCGGACCGCACCACGCTTCTCCCCGAGGCAAAGCCCTTCGTCTTCACGGCCCTGCGCGATGGCGCCAAGGTCACCTTGACCGGCGCGATCCCGCCGGGCAATGCCCGCCAGTCCCTCCTCGAGGCTGCGAAATCGGCTTTCCCCGGCGCCAGCCTTGTCGATGAGCTCAAGCCGGCCCGGGGTGCGGCAGACGGTTTCGGCGCCCTCGCTTCCTTCGGCCTCGGCGAATTGAGCAAGCTCAGCGAAGGCACGCTGACCGTGTCTGACGCGAACCTCTCCATCTCTGGAAGGGCGAAGGATTTCAATGCCGTGTCTGAAATCCGGACGCGCCTCGCCGCCATGCCCGCCGGCAGCCGCCTGGCCAAGGGGCTGGCGCCGGGCGACATCCTGCCCCCCATTGTCCGACCCTTCACCTTCGCGGTCGAGCGCAGCGGCAACGCATTGGCGCTCTCGGGCCATGCGCCCTCGGAAGCGGCCCTCGCCAAGCTTCTCGCCGATGCGCGCGCCCTCGGGCTGACGGTTCGCGAAAGCCTTCGCGTCGCCGATGGCGTGCCCAGCGGCGACTGGACGGCCGCTGCCGCATTGCTGGTCCGGGAAATGGCCAAGCTTGAAAGCGGCCGCGCCAGCATGATTGATGACAAGATCACCCTGCAGGGCAAGGCCCGCGAACTCTTCACCGAAGAGGATATCCGCACCGATCTGCGCACCTTGCCCACGGGCTTCACGGCAACGCAGGTTGCGGTCGAGTCCCGCGTGGTCCGGCCCTATGTTTTCGGCGCGACGCGCCAGGCCAATGGCGTGGTGCTCACCGGCTATGTCCCGGATTCCCGGACGAAATCCGAGGTGCTCGATCTCGCCGCCCGCTATTTCGAGGGTGAGCGCGTCGAGGACCGGCTGGCCGAGGGCCTCGGCGCCCCGGCTGACTTCCTGGCCGCGATCCGGGCCGGCTTCCACACGCTGGCGCGCCTTGCGCCCGGCGGGGAGTTTGTCCTGTCCGGCTCCGGCCTGACGGTGAAGGGCGCGGCCCTGTTCGATTTCGCCCGCGGCGAGATCGCTGCCGAACTGGCCCGCCTGTTGCCGGCCAGTTTCCGCGCGCAACCTGAAATCGGCGTCCTGCCGCTGCCACCGCCCATCACGCTCTCGCCGGAATGCCAGCTCCTCTACAATCAGGAACTGGCCCGCGGCACGGTGCGCTTCCGGTCCGGCTCGGCGGATCTCTCGGATGAATCCCGCGCCATCGTCGACCGGTTGACCGTCGTCACGCTCCGCTGCGTCAATGCGCGGATCGAGGTTGGCGGGCATACCGATACGGATGGCAGTTTCCAGTCCAATGCGGAATTGTCTCGCCGGCGCTCGGAAACCGTGGCGGCCTATATGGTCCGCGCCGGCGTGCCGGCGGAGCGGCTGGAACCGGTTGGCTATGGCCAGACCGTGCCGGTGGCGCCCAACGACACGGCCGAGAACAAGGCGAAGAACCGCCGCATCGAATTCATCGTGAAGTGAGGTCGGAACCATGATCTACCTCGTGCAAGTCTTCTGGTTCTGGCTTCTCCTCGCGCTGGTCCTCGGTGTTGCCGTGGCCTGGCTGACCGCCCGGCGCGGCGAGGGGGGCGGCCTCTGGCCCGGCCTTTTGCCCTGGGGCCTCGTGCTCGGTCTTGGCGGGCTCGTCGCGGCCTTCCGCGTCCTGCCCACCCGGACGGGGTACTGGCTCGACCTCGCGTTGCTCATGCTCGCGGCCTATCTGATCGGCTGCCTGCTGGCGGCGCTTCTGCGCGGTTCGGCCTCGGGCGCGGAACCGGCCATGGTGACCGAACGCGTCGCGCCGGCCTTCTCGCCGGCTCCGACCCCGGTTGCCGCCCCTGCACCGGCCATGCCGGCGGCAGCGAAGGAACTCGCGGTCGAACCCATGAAGTCCGAGCCCGCCGCCGCTGTGCCGGCAGAGCCGATCGAACAGGCGATCACCGGTCTTTCCGGGCCCCGGAACGGCAAACCGGATGACCTCACGCGCATCTATGGCATCGATTCCGCTGTTCAGGCGAAGCTCAACGCGCTCGGCCTCTATCATTTCGACCAGATGGCTGCGCTCTCGCCGGGCCAGCGGCGCTGGCTGTTCCGCCAGCTCGGCCATGAAGGCCGGTTCCCCAGCTGGTGGTGGCGCTGGCGCTTCGATGCCGAGCAGATCCTCGCCGGCGGGGCGGGCGTTGCAACCCCCGTCGCGGCCATGGGCCCGGCCGTGGCCGAGCCGCCTGCGCTCGAGGGCACCAAACCCGCCGGACTGGAGACGCCGAAAGGCGGCAAGGCCGATGATCTCAAGCGCATCAAGGGCATCGGCAAGCAGAATGAAGGCCGTCTGCATGGCCTCGGCATCTGGCATTTCGAGCAGATCGCGGGCTGGAATGCCGACGAGGCGAAATGGGTCGGCGGCTATCTCGCCTTCCCCGGTCGCATCGAGCGCGAGGACTGGATCGGCCAGGCCAAGGTGCTCGCCACCGGTGGTGTGACCGATTTCGCCCGCCGGGCCGATGCCGGCGAGGTCGCCACCTCGCGCGATGACACGAATGATGACGGCCAGGGCAACGTCATTGTCCCGGTACCGGCGCCGAAAAAGGGCCGCAAGCCGCCCGAAAAGGCCTGATCAGCCAAGGCCCGCCACGAAGGCGCGCACGGCCTCGATGGTCGGCGCGTCCTCGAGGATCGGCGCATGGCCCTGATAGGGCACCTCGTGCAGCCGCGCATCCGGGTGGCGCGCCACCATTTCCCGTGCCGTCTGCTCGCCGAGAATGTCGCTCAGCTCGCCCCGGATCACCATCATCGGGGCGATGGCGAGCGTCTCGAATTGCGGCCAGAGCACGGGCAGGGGCTTTTCGAGATCAAGCTCGGCGAGCGGGCGCATCAGGTTGGGATCGTAGCGCGGCTCCAGCCCCTTCGGACCTTCCTGCCAGGTCCGGCGGGCGAAACGGGCCCAGGCTTCCGGCGCCATATCGGTGAAATGCGTCCCGAAAACCTGCTGCAGCACCTGGGTGGCCTCGTCGAAGCTTTTCGGACGCGGCAACTTGCCGACATAGCCGCGGATCCGCGCGAGGCCGCGCCCCTCGATGACCGGGCCGATATCATTGAGGATCGAGGCCGCCAGCAGCGCCGGCCGGGTGATCCCCGTCAGCGCGGTCAGCAGCCCGCCGCGCGATGTGCCGAAGAAGATCGCCCGCGACAGGCCGAGCGTGTCGATCACCGTGAAGAGATCCTCGAGCTCGACCTGCAGGTCATAGCGGCGCCAGTCCGGATCATGTTCCGAACCGCCCCGCCCGCGGGAATCGAGCGCGATCACCCAGCGATCGCCGGTTTCCGCCAGGGCCCGGCCGATCACCTCGAAATCATCCGCATTGCGCGAAAGGCCAGGCAGGCAGATCACCGGAAGGTCGGTGCCGGCGCGGTTGCCGATCTCGCGCAGATGGAGGCGCAGCCCGTCCTTGGCCAGCAGATGGCGGCTGCGCCATTCCGAAAGGCTGTCGACGAGCTGGAGATGGCTGGCGGCGGCTTTTCCGGACTTGCGGGGCATGGTCTCTCCTGTTCCGGATCTTTCTAGCAATCTGGTGCCGTGACGCAACGCGGTGGTACCGCGTCGATGGTTGACGGGGCGCGAGATTGGGGTGAAAAGCGTTGCTCCGGCAATCCTGCCCGATCCTGCATGGAAAGATCATGACCAAGCCCGCCAATGCCGCGCTGTTTCAAGGTTCCTTCACCGCCCTGGTGACGCCCTTCAAAAACGGCGCCGTGGATGAAGCGGCCTTCCGGTCGCATGTCAGCTGGCAGATCGAGCAGGGCACCAATGGCCTTGTTCCGGTCGGCACCACCGGAGAGAGCCCGACGCTCAGCCATGACGAGCACAAGCGTGTCGTCGAATGGTGCATCAGCGAGGCGCGCGGGCGCGTGCCGGTGATGGCCGGTGCCGGCTCGAACAACACCGCGGAAGCGGTCGATCTTGCGCGCCATGCCGAGAAGGCCGGCGCGGAGGCGATCCTCGTTGTCACGCCCTATTACAACCGCCCGACCCAGGAAGGCCTCTACCTGCATTTCAAGGCGGTCAACGATGCGGTCGGCATCCCGATCTTCATCTACAATATTCCGCCGCGCTCGGTGGTGGACATGTCGAACGAGACCATGGCCCGGCTCTACGAACTGCCGAATATTGCCGGCGTGAAGGATGCGACGGGCAACATCGCCCGCGTCTCGCAGCAGCGCGCCATTGTCGGCAAGGATTTCATCCAGCTCTCGGGCGAGGACATGACGGCCATGGCCTACAATGCCGCAGGCGGTGTCGGCTGTATCTCGGTCGTCTCGAATGTCGCGCCGCGTCTCTGCGCCGATCTTCAGGCGGCCTGCCTCGCCGGCGATTATGCCCGCGCCCTGGTGATCCAGGACCGGCTGATCCCGTTGCATGATGCGGTCTTCAAGGAGCCCGGCCTTGCCGGCGCGAAGCATGGCCTCAGCCTGCTCGGCCGCATGAACGAGGAAATCCGCCTGCCGATGATGCCCGTCCAGCAGGCGGCGACCAAGCAGGCGATCCGCGCGGCCATGGTGCATGCCGGCCTTGTGAACTGAGCGCTGCCATGTACGAGCCACCCCATTTCAGGATCGAGGACCGGGCGGAGATGCTGGCGCTGATCCGCGCCCATCCCCTCGGCATTCTCGTTTCCGGGGGCGAGGCGGGGCTGATGGCGAACCCCATCCCCTTCCTCGTGCAGGAAAACGCCGATGGTTCGGTGAGCCTGAGGGCACATCTCGCGCGGCCCAACCCGCAATGGCGGGCTCTGGCCGAGGCGCCGGAAGCGCTTGTCGTGTTCCAGGGGCACGACCACTACATCACCCCCTCCTGGTATGCGAGCAAGCGCGAGCACGGCAAGGTCGTCCCGACCTGGAACTACATGCTGGTCCAGGTGCGCGGGCAGGCCATCGTGAAGGATGACCCGGCCTTCGTCATGGACCAGATTTCCGCGTTGACCGCGCAGGAGGAAGGCGTCCGACCCCAGCCCTGGGCGGTGACGGATGCGCCCGAACCCTTCATCGCAGCGCAGATGCGCGGGATTGTCGGGCTCGAAATCCCGATCCGCGAGATCACCGGCAAATACAAGCTCAGCCAGAACCGGCCGGGCGCCGATCTGGAGGGTGTTGTCTCCGGCCTTGCCGGCGAGCGGGATCCCGCAGGGCCGGCCATGGCCACGACGATCCGCCAGCGTGGCGGGAAGCACGCGCCATGAAGAAGCCGGCGTCATGAACACGCGCGACGAGGCGCGCTACCGGATCGCGGCGGATAACCGGAAGGCGCGTTTCAATTTCGAGATCCTTGATACCTTCGAGGCGGGCATCGTGCTGACAGGCACGGAGGTCAAGTCGCTGCGCGGCGGCAAGGCCACGATCGGCGAGTCCTATGCCGAGATCGATCACGGCGAAGTCTATCTCGTGAATTCCTACATCCCGGAATATCTGCAGGCGAACCGCTTCAACCACGAGCCGAAGCGCCCGCGCAAGTTGCTGCTCCAGCGAAAGCAGATGAGCCGGCTCGCCATCGCCGTGGAGCGCGAGGGCATGACGATCGTGCCGCTGAAGGTCTATTTCAACGAGAAGGGCCGCGCGAAGGTCGAGATCGCGCTGGCGCGGGGCAAGAAGCTCCATGACAAGCGCGAGACCGAGAAGGCCCGCGACTGGAAGCGCGAGCAGGGCCGCCTCCTGCGCGATCGCGGCTGATCGCCGGAGGCCCGCGCCCCCTAGCCGAGAAAAGCCCGGATATCGGCGAAGACCGCGCGGAACATCGGTTCCGTCAGCCGGCCGGTATTCGTGTTGTAGCGCGAGCAATGATAGCTCGAGAACAAGGTCGCCCGCCCGAGCGCCACCTTGCCGCCATGGCGGAAGGGCGCCCGCGCGACCGGCATGTCCAGCGCCCGCAGCACTGAATCATGTGCGATCTTGCCGAGCGCGAGAATGGCCTGCAGCTGTTCCATCTCGGCCATCGTGGCCGAAAGGAAGGGCCGGCACCCGGCAATCTCGGCCCCGACCGGCTTGTTCTCCGGCGGCACGCAGCGCACGGCATTGGTGATCCGGCAATCGACAAGGCTGAGGCCGTCATCCGGGGATTCTGCATAATCACCCGTGGCGAAGCCGAACGCGCCGAGCGTGGCATAGAGCAGGTCGCCGGCATAATCGCCGGTGAAGGGCCGTCCGGTGGCATTGGCGCCGCGCAGGCCGGGTGCGAGGCCGACAATCAGCAGCCGCGCCGCGCGCGGGCCGAAGCTCGGCACCGGCGCATTGTGCCAGCCGGGCTCTCGCCCCCGCCACGCCTCGCGGAAGTCCACGAGGCGCGGGCAGAGCGGGCAGTCCCGCCCCGGATCAGCTTTCATCGCGTTCCCGGACGCGGGTGCCGACAGGCCGCTCGATGAAGGAGGGCATCGCTGGCCGGGCAGGCTCGGCCGGGCGGCCTTCCACCTTCGGCTCGCGGCCTTCCGGACGCAGCTCGCGCTGGGTGCGTTCGCCCGGATCGCGCCCGATCTTGCCCTGGAGATCGGCGAGATCGAGGAAGATATCGGCCTGGCGGCGCAGGTCATCCGCCACCATCGGCGGCTGGGTCGCCACGGTGGAGATCACCGTGACGCGCACGCCCTTGCGCTGCATCGCCTCGACAAGGCTGCGGAAATCGCCGTCGCCGGAGAACAGCACCATATGGTCGATGAACGGGGCCAGCTCCATCGCGTCGATGGCCAGCTCGATATCCATGTTGCCCTTGACCTTGCGGCGGCCCATCGCGTCGGTGAATTCCTTCACCGGCTTGGTGACAACCGAATAGCCGTTGTAGTCGAGCCAGTCGATCAGCGGGCGGATCGAAGAATATTCCTGATCCTCGATCAGTGCGGTGTAATAGAAGGCCCGCACGAGATAGCCGCGCGTGTTGTATTCCTTGAGCAGCCGCCGGTAATCGATATCGAAGCCAAGCGTCTTGGACGTGGCATAGAGATTGGCCCCGTCAATGAAGAGGGCGATTCTTTCGGTCTGATTCATCTGCTGTCCTGCAGGCAAGCGATCCGATTTCTTGGTCGTTTCTCAATTCATCAACGAAAAGATATGCGACATCGAAATGCGTGATCGGCTAAGGTGTTGCAATCAAAAGAAATTCGAGGTCTGGTTGGCAATGGCGCGGATCAGGAGCGCGGCTCGAAACCCTTGCTTCAGCATGGATGTTTGATGGCACAATTGATCCAAAATGTCATCCCAAACAATGATGATGCAATTTAGTTACATTGGATAGGTATCCGGCGCGCCCGCAAGGCAGCCCGGGACAAGGGCTGCCTTTGCCAATTCGAGGTTGATGGCCCGGCCGGGATGGTGTAACAGGCACGCTCTTCTGGGTTTTGCTGGAAAAGGAGTGCGTGAGGCATGGCTCGCGTCACTGTTGAAGATTGCGTCGACAAGGTTGAAAATCGCTTCGAGCTGGTGCTCCTCGCCAGCCACCGGGCGCGTATGCTCTCCAGCGGTGCCTCGCCGCTCGTGCAGCGCGACCGCGACAAGAACCCGGTCGTCGCCCTCCGCGAGATCGCCGACGAGCGCCTCGCGCCCGGCGATCTGAAGGAAGACTTCATCCATTCGCTGCAGAAATTCGTCGAGGTCGACGAGCCGGAGCCGGAAGCCGTGCCGCGCCTGCCGGGTGCCCCGGCCAAGATGTCGGTCTCGGATGTCGATGACAGCGAGGTCACCTTCGACCGCATGTCCGAGGAAGATCTGCTGCGCGGCCTCGACGGCCTCGTCCCGCCGACCGAGTCGGACGATGATGACTGATCTTTCGGCGCGCGACGGGTTGCGTTGCGCCTGAATGCCGGCATACTGCGGGAAGGCGGTGCGGAAAGTCCGGCCGCCTTTTTGATTTCCGGTGCCGAAAGCAGGCTGAACCGCGCATGATGCGGCAATTCGAACTCGTCGAGCGGGTCAAGCGCTATTACCCGGAGGCAAACGAGGATCTGCTGAACCGGGCCTATGTGTATGCCATGCGCGCCCATGGCAGCCAGAGGCGCGCCTCGGGCGACCCCTATTTCTCGCATCCGCTCGAAGTTGCCGCCATCCTCACCGACCTGCATGTCGATGACCAGACGATCGCCGCCGCGATCCTCCATGACACGATCGAGGATACCGGCACGACGCGCGAGGATATCGCCAACCGCTTCGGCGAGAATATCGCCGACCTGGTCGATGGCCTGACCAAGATCAAGAAGCTCGATCTCGTCTCCAAGAAGGCCGCGCAGGCGGAAAATCTCCGCAAGCTGCTGCTGGCAGTGGCGGCCGATGCCCGCGTGCTGCTCGTCAAGCTGGCGGACCGGCTCCACAACATGCGCACGCTGCATTTTGTGCCGCCGGACAAGCGCGCCCGGATCGCCGAGGAGACGCTCGAGATCTACGCCCCGCTGGCCGGGCGGATCGGCATGCAGGACATGCGCGAGGAACTGGAGGATATCTGTTTCCGCGTGCTGATGCCGGATGCCCATCTGATGATGACGCGGCGCCTGCAGGCCCTGCGCGAGCGGGCCGGCGGCCTGATCGAGCTGATCGAACGCGATCTCAAGGCCAAGCTGCTGGCCAATTCCATCCTCGGCGAGATCAAGGGCCGCGAGAAGCGCGTCTATTCGATCTGGCGGAAGATGGAGCGCAAGAGCATCTCCTTCGAGCAATTGTCGGATGTCTTCGGCTTCCGCGTCATCGTCGGGACGGCCGAGGATTGCTATCGCGCGGTCGGCATCATCCATCAGGCCTGGCCCTTCGTGCCCGGGCGCTTCAAGGATTACATCTCCACGCCGAAGCAGAACGATTACCGCTCCATCCACACCACGGTGGTCGGTCCGAAGCACCAGCGCGTCGAATTGCAGATCCGCACCCGCGAGATGGATGCCATCGCCGAATTCGGCATCGCCGCCCATGCCGCCTACAAGGAAAACGGCTCGCAGGGGAATGGCGGCAGCGAATCCAACGCCTATCGCTGGCTCAGGCGCACCATCGAATTGCTGGCCGAAGGCGACAATCCGGAGGAATTCCTCGAGCATACCAAGCTCGAACTCTTCCAGGACCAGGTCTTCTGCTTCACGCCGAAGGGGCTGCTCATCGCGCTGCCGCGCGGCGCGACGCCGATCGACTTCGCCTATGCGGTCCATACGGATATCGGCAACAATGCCGTGGGGTGCCGGATCAACGGCCGCAACTCGCCGCTCATTTCCGAATTGCAGAATGGCGACGAGGTCGAGATCCTCACCACCGAAGGGCAGGTGCCGCCGGCGGCCTGGGAAAGCCTTGTCGTGACCGGCAAGGCGCGGGCGGCGATCCGCCGGGCGACGCGCGAAGCCGTGCGCAAGCAATTTGTCGGTCTCGGCCGCCGCATCGTCGAGCGCGCCTTCACCCGGGCCGGCAAGACCTTCTCGGAGGAAAAGCTGGTCGCGGCCCTGCCGCGCCTCGCCCGCGCCACCCTCGACGAGGTGCTCACCGCCGTTGGACGCGGGGAAATGTATTCGGGCGATGTGGTCAAGGCCGTCTTCCCGGATTTCCGCGAGGAAGTCTCGAAGGCCTCGGCGCCGGGAACCGGCTCGGGCTGGTTCGGCGTGCAGGGCGCCGAGAAGCTGAAATTCAAGGTACCTGGGCAGGAGAGCAACAGCGGGTCCATTCCCATCCGCGGCCTTTCGGATGACCTGCCCGTGCGCTTCGCCCCGAATGGCGGCGCAGTGCCGGGGGATCGGATCGTCGGCATCCTCACACCGGGCGAGGGGATCACGATCTACCCGATCCAGTCGCCGGCTCTGGTCGCCTATGACGAGGAACCCTGGCGCTGGCTCGATGTCCGCTGGGATGTCGACGAGCATGATCCGCGCCGGTTCGGCGCCCAGCTTGTCGTCTCGGTCATCAACGAGCCCGGCAGCCTGGCGGAGATCGCCCGGGTCATCGCCGAGACCGATGCCAATATCGACAACATCGCCATGCGGGCGAAGACGGCGGATTTCCGCGAGATGATCCTCGATATCGAGGTATGGGACCTGAAGCATCTCACCGCCATCATGTCCGAGCTGCGCGCCAAGCCGATGGTCGCCAATGTCGACCGGGTGATCGGGTGAGGGGGCTTGACCGCGGCCCGCTCTCATCGACACTCGCGCGACGCTGAAACACCCCCCGGAACCACCATGTCCCGCTACGCCCCGCTCCCGCCCGACACGTTCGACCGCCTGTCGGGGCTCGACACCCTCCGCGCGATGATTGCCGGCGACCTGCCGGCCCCGCCCATGGCGGAAACGCTCAATTTCGACCTGGTCGAGGCGGAAGAGGGCCGCGTGGTCTTTGCCGGCACGCCGCTGGAGGCGCATCTCAACCCGGCGGGAACCGTGCATGGCGGCTGGGCCGCGACGATCCTCGATTCGGCCCTGGCCTGCGCGGTCCATGCCACCCTGGCCGCCGGCGAGCGCTATACCAGCGTCGAGATGAAGCTGAACTACCTGCGCCCGATCCTCGTCGGCAAGACCGGCCGCCTGACCTGCGAGGGCAAGGTCATCCAGCGCGGCCGAACGCTGGCGCTGAGCGAGGCGAGGCTTGTCGATTCGGGCGGAAAGCTCTACGCCCATGCTTCCGAAACCTGCATGATTTTTCCCAAGACCTGAGGCGGGAGCGAGACGATGACGAAGGACGAGGTGCTGGCCGTTTTCCGCGAAGCGGGAGCCTTGCTGGAAGGGCATTTCATCCTGTCCTCGGGCCGGCGTTCCGGCTTCTTCATCCAGAAGATGCGCGTCTTCGAAAGCCCGGCCCGCACCGAGAAGCTCTGCCGTGCCCTGGCCGAAAAGATCACGGCCCGCTTCGGCAAGGTCGATGTCGTCGTCTCGCCGGCCATCGGCGGCATCGTGCCGGGCTACGAGATTGCCCGCGCCCTCGACGCCCGGGCCCTGTTCGTCGAGCGCGAGGATGGCGATTTCCAGCTCCGGCGCGGCTTCGCCATCGAGCCCGGCGACAAGGTCCTCGTGATCGAGGACATCATCACCACCGGCCTCTCTGCGCGTGAATGCATCAATTCACTGGCCGACCAGCCGGGCACGATCATCGGCGCTGCCTGCCTGATCGACCGCTCCGCCGGCAAGGCGGATCTCGGCGTGCCGCTGGTTGCCCTGTGCGAATTCGCCGTGCCGGATTACGACCCGCGCGAATTGCCGCCGGAACTCGCCGCTTTGCCGCCGGTCAAGCCGGGCAGCCGTGGCATCCAGGGCGGAAAGGCCTGAGCGATGCAGCCGCTGGATCGCATCCGCCTCGGCGTGAATATCGACCATGTCGCCACGGTCCGGAATGCCCGCGGCGGCTCCCGCCCGGATCCGGTGCGGGCCGCGCTGCTGGCCATCGCGGCCGGCGCGGATGGCATCACCGCGCATCTGCGCGAGGATCGGCGCCATATCCGCGACGAGGACATGGCGGCGCTGAAATCCGGCATCGCCAAGCCGCTCAACTACGAGATGGCCGCCACGGACGAAATGCTGGCCATTGCCAGCCGCATCCGCCCGCATGCCTGCTGCCTCGTGCCGGAAAAGCGGGAGGAACGCACCACCGAGGGCGGGCTCGACGTGATCGGCGGCCATAACCATCTCCGCCCCTATATCGCCGAGCTCAAGGCGCTCGGGATCCGCATCTCGCTCTTCATCGAGCCGGATCGCGCGCCGATCGAGATGTCGCGCGATCTCGGCGCGGATATTGTCGAGCTCCATACCGGCACCTGGTGCCACGCCGTCGAGGCCGGGCAGGCGGAGAAGGCCGAGGCCGAGTTCCGGCGCCTTGCCGAGGGCGCCGCCATCGCCCATGCCGCCGGGCTCGAGGTCCATGCCGGCCACGGGCTTGATTTCGACACGGCGGAGCGGCTCGCCTCGGTGCCGCAATTCGTCGAGTTCAATATCGGCCATTTCCTGATGGGCGAGGCGATCTTCGTCGGCCTCGCGCAGGCCATCGCCACGATGCGCCTCGCCATGGATCGCGGGCGCGGCCTCGTGCCGCCGCATGTCAATCTCGGCCCGCGCCCGAAGGGTCATGCATGATCATCGGGATCGGCGCCGATCTCTGCAATATCGACCGGATCGCCGAGACGCTCGACCGGTTCGGCGAGCGCTTCATCAACCGGGTCTTCACGGAAACCGAGCGCGCCCGCGCCGGAAAGCGGGTCGAGCGCGCGGCCACCTATGCCAAGCGCTTCGCGGCGAAGGAGGCCTGCGCCAAGGCGCTCGGCACCGGCATGCGCATGGGCATTGCCTGGCGCGAGATGGGCGTGGTCAACGCGCCGTCGGGCCAGCCGACCCTGCACCTCACCGGCAGCGCGCTGGAACGGCTGAAGGCGATCACGCCGGCCGGCCATCGCGCGGTGATCCATCTCACCATCACCGATGACAAGCCCTTCGCCCAGGCCTTCGTGGTGATCGAGGCCCTGCCGGCGGCGGGCTAGGCCCGCACCGCATCGCGCACCATGCCCTTCACGATGCCATAGATATGCTGCCCGGCCACCGAAAGCGGCCGGCTGGTGGATGTCGCCATCGCGATCGGGCGCCGCAGCGGCGGATCGAGCACCCGGCGGCACATCAGCTTGCCGGCCAGCACCTCATCGCGGCAGGCAGCGGCCGGCAGGATCGTGTGCAGGCCGCTATCCATGGCCAGCCGCTTGAGATGCACGAGTGAATCGATCTCCGCCACCACATCCAGCGGGCGGTCGACCCGGCGCCAGCCGGCCTCGATCGAGCGCCGCAAACCGTGATCCGGGCTGGGCAGGACCAGCGGATATTCGACCAGTTCGGCATTGCGGATATCCTGCCCGGCCAGAGCGGGATCATGCGCGGAAACAAGGCACAGATCTTCCTTGACGAGTTCCTCGAGGGCGAGGCCGGGCACGGGATCGGCCGTATAGAGCACGGCAATGTCGAGGCGGCCCGAATGCACCCATTCCTGCACATGGCCGCTCATCCCTTCCGAAACGCGGAGCCGGATCTTCGGATAGAGTTTCTGCACCAGCTGGACGAGCGGCAGCGTGAGATGCAGCGCCATCGTGGTCGGCAGGCCGACAATGACCTGGCCCACCGGTTCGCGTCCGGCGCTCTGCGCCTCGCTGACCATCGTGTCCACCAGCCGCAGGATCGCGCGGGCCCGGTCCGCCACCATGGCGCCGGCCTCGGTCGGCCGCACCCCCCCGGAATGGCGCTGCAGCAGCGCGACGCCGACTTCCCTTTCGAGTTCGCGGATGCGCTGGCTCAGCGAGGGCTGCGCCATGTGCAGCGATTGCGCGGCGCGGGAAATGCTGGCCTGTTCGACGACGCGGATGAAGGAGCGCAACTGGCGGATATCCATGCGGCATCCTGCCATAGGATTTTCCGATACCGCTATCGAAATTTTCCTCCTTCCCCTTTTGCTGCGACAGCGTGAACTTCTGCCCTGCAAGAGCAGAAAAGGCAGGAAGGTTACGTGCCCGGAGACCTGGAGGGTTTGCTCGTCGTCGCGGTCGAGCAGGCCGTTGCCGCGCCCTATTGCACGTCGCGCCTCGCCGATGCCGGGGCCCGCGTGATCAAGGTCGAACGACCCGAAGGTGATTTCGCGCGCGGCTATGATCGCCATGTCAACGGCAACAGCACCTATTTCGTCTGGCTCAACCGCGGCAAGGAATCGATCCGGCTCGACCTGAAGGCGGAGGCGGACAAGGCCCTGCTCCGCGCCATGATCGCGCGGGCGGATATCCTCGTGCAGAACCTCGCGCCCGGCGCGATGACCCGGCTGGGCTTCCCGGTCGAGAGCCTCCGCAAGCAGCATCCCCGGCTGATCACCTGCGAGATTTCCGGCTATGGCGATGCCGGGCCCTACCGCGACATGAAGGCCTATGACCTTCTGGTCCAGGCGGAGACCGGCCTCTGCTCGGTGACCGGCAATGCCGATGCCCCGGCCCGGGTGGGCGTCTCGGTCTGCGATCTCGCGGCGGGCATGAATGCCCATGCCGCCATCCTCCAGGCCCTGCTCGCCCGCGAGAAGACGGGGCAGGGCCGGTCGATCAAGGTCTCGCTTTTCGGGGGCATGGCCGACTGGATGAACGTGCCGTATCTCCAGCGCCGCTATGGCGGTTCGATCCCGCCGCGGCCCGGGCTGAAACATCCCTCGATCGCGCCCTATGGCGTCTTCTCCTGCGCCGATGGCGAGATCCTGCTCTCGATCCAGAACGAGCGTGAATGGGCCCGCTTCTGCACGGAGGTGCTGGTGGATGCCGCGCTGGCGAAGGATCCGCGTTTCGCCTCCATGACGGCGCGCGTGGCCAATCGCGCGGTTCTCGATGCCCGGATCGCCGCGATCTTCGCGCCGATCCCGAAGGGCGAGATGGCGCTCCGTCTCGAACAGGCCGGCATCGCCTTCGGCATGCTCAACACGATCGATGGCCTGATCGGCCATCCGCAACTCCGCACGGTCACCTATGACACCCCGGAAGGGCCGGTCAGCGTGATCGCTCCCGCCGCCGAGACCGACGCATCTGCGCCGGATTACGGGCCCGTGCCGGCCATCGGCCAGCATGACGGCGCCCTGCGCCGGGAATTTGCCATCCCTCTCCTGTCTGAAGGAATGCCATCTTGAACCAGATCCTCAGGACCGAAAGCGCCAAGGGCGTCTTCATCAACAATCGCTGGCAGCCCTCGCTGTCAGGCAGGACGATCCCGATGATCGCCCCGGCCGATGGCCAGGCCTTTGCCGTCATCGCCGCCGGCAATGCCGCAGATATCGATCTCGCGGTGGCCGCGGCCCGCGCCGCCCTCGAGACCGGCGCCTGGGGCCGGCTGACGGCGACGGAACGCGGCCGCCTGCTGCTCCGCCTGTCACGCCTTGTCGATGACCATGCCGAGGAACTCGCCCGGCTCGAGGCGCGCGATACCGGCAAGCCGATGAAGCAGGCCCGGGCCGATATCGTCGCCGTGAGCCGCTATTTCGAATATTACGGCGGCGCGGCGGACAAGGTCCATGGCGACACGATCCCCTTCCTCGAGGGCTTCCTCGTCAACACGCTCTACGAACCCCTCGGCGTGACCGCCCATATCATCCCGTGGAACTATCCCGGCCAGATGTTCGGTCGCACCGTCGCCCCGGCCTTGGCCATGGGCAATGCCACGGTGATCAAGCCGGCGGAGGAGGCCTGCCTCGTGCCGCTGCGCCTCGCCGAACTGGCGGCAGAGGCCGGCTTCCCCGAAGGCGCGGTCAATGTCGTGCCGGGGCTCGGCGAGGAGGCCGGCGCGGCCCTGGCGAACCATCGCGGCATCGATTTCATCTCCTTCACCGGCAGCCCGGAAGTCGGCACCCTGGTCCAGATCGCCGCAGCGAGGAACCATGTCGGCTGCACATTGGAACTCGGCGGCAAGTCGCCGCAGATCATCTTCGGCGATGCCGATCTCGGCGCGGCGGTGCAATCGGTCGCGGCGGCCATCGTGCAGAATGCCGGGCAGACCTGTTCCGCCGGCAGCCGCGTGCTGGTCGAGCGCCGGATCTGGGACCGCTTCATGGCCGACCTGAAGCTCCGCTTCGAACAGATCCGCGCCGGCACGCCTGAAATGGATCTCGATCTCGGTCCGGTCATCAGCGCCGGCCAGAAGAGCCGCATCGGCGCCATGCTGCAGCGGGCGGAACAGGAGGGCGCGCGCATCCTCGCGCAGGGGCAGATCGCCACGAACAGCCCGGCCGAGGGCTTCTATGTGCAGCCCACGATCTATCACGAGGTCAATCCGGTTTCCGAACTCGCCCAGCAGGAAGTGTTCGGCCCGATCCTCGCGGCCATGCCTTTCGACAGCGAGGAGGAAGCGATCCGCCTTGCCAACGGCACGGAATTCGGCCTCGTCGCCGGGGTCTGGTCAGGCGATGGCAGCCGCGCCATCCGGGTGGCGCGCAAGGTCCGCGCCGGCCAGCTCTTCGTCAACGGCTATGGCGCCGGCGGCGGCATCGAGCTGCCTTTCGGCGGCATGAAGAAATCCGGCCATGGCCGCGAGAAGGGATTCGAGGCCTTGTACGAATTCGGCGCCATGAAGACCCTCGTCGTCAAGCACGGCTGACCGGGCCGGGCGGCAGGGGGCCGCCCGTCCCCGCGGACTGAACCAGAAAGAAGAACCAAGGAGGAGACCATGCGTCTCAAAGGCAAGACCGCCCTCGTCACGGGCGCCGGTTCCGGCTTCGGCGAAGGCATCGCCCGCACTTTCGCGCGCGAAGGCGCCCGCGTGGCGATCGTCGATATCAATCCCGACGGCGCCCGGCGCGTCGCATCCGCCATCGGCGCATCGGCGATCGCGGTCCAGGCGGATCTCACCTCGGCGGCCGAGACCGAGGCGGCCGTGAAGGCCGCGGCCGAATTCGGCGGCGGGCGGCTCGACATCGTCGTCAACAATGCCGGCTGGAGCCACCGGAACAAGCCGATGATGGAGGTGACGGAAGAGGAATTCGACCGCGTCTACGCCATCAACGTCAAGGCGATCTTCCACATGTCGCGGGCGGTCATCCCGCATTACCGCGCGAAGGGCGGCGGCGTGATCATCAATATCGGCTCGACGGCCGGCATCCGCCCGCGCCCGGGCCTGACCTGGTACAATTCCACCAAGGGCGCGGTGAACCTGCTCTCCCGGTCGATGGCGGTGGAACTCGCGCCGGACCGGATCCGCGTCAATTGCGTCGCCCCGGTGATCGGCGCGACCGGGCTGCTCGAGCAGTTCATGGGCATGCCGGACACGCCGGAAAACCGCGCGAAATTCCTCGCCACCATCCCGCTCGGCCGGTTCTCGACCCCGGACGACATTGCCAATGCCTGCCTCTATCTCGCGTCCGACGAAGCCGAATTCATCACCGGCGTCGTTCTCGAGGTCGATGGCGGCCGCACGGTCTGAGCGGAAGGGAGACCGTCCATGATGCGCATCCGCTCCGCCATCCTCCGGCAATCCGGCCTGCCGCGCCCCTATGCCACCTCGCGGCCGCTCTCGATCGAGACGGTCGAGCTGGCCCCGCCGGGGCCCGGCGAGGTTCTGGTGCGCATCGCGGCGGCAGGGGTCTGCCATTCCGACCTGTCGGGCATCAATGGCGACCGGCCGCGCCCCCTGCCTGTCGCGCTCGGCCATGAGGCCTCGGCCGTGGTCGAGGAGGTCGGGGCCGGTGTCGATGATCTCCGCCGCGGCGACCCGGTGGTGATGAGTTTCGTGCCGACCTGCGGCACCTGCGCCTTCTGCGCCGAGGGCCGCGCCGCCCTCTGCGAGCCGGGCAATGCCGCCAACGGCGCCGGCACGCTGCTGGGAGGCGGGCGCCGCTTTTCCTGCGATGACGGCTCGATCAACCATCATTGCGGCGTCTGCGCCTTTTCGGAATACTCCGTCGTCCATCGCCGCTCGATCGTGAAGATCGGCCATGACATCTCGCTCACCCATGCAGCCCTGTTCGGCTGCGCGGTGATGACGGGCGTCGGCACGGTGATGAATACCTGCAAGGTCCGGCCGGGCCAGTCGGTCGCGGTGATCGGCCTCGGCGGCGTCGGCCTCTCGGCCGTGCTCGGCGCGGTGGCCAGCGGGGCCGGCCGGGTGATCGCCATCGATCTCAACCCCGCCAAGCTCGCCATTGCGCAGGATCTCGGCGCGACCGATGGCTTTCTCGCTTCCGACCCCGATCTCGTGCCGCAGATCCGCGCGCTGACCGGCGGCGGCGTCGACCATGCGATAGAGCTGGCCGGCGCGGCCCGCGCCTTCGAGACCGCCTATGCCTTCACCCGCCGCGGCGGCATGACGGTGACCGGCGGCCTGCCGGCCCCGGCCACGCAATTCGCGGTGCCGGCGGTGAGCCTCGTCGCCGAGGAGCGCATCGTCATGGGCGCCTATATGGGCTCCTGCGTGCCGAGCCGCGATATCCCGCGCTACATCGCGCTGTTCCAGGCGGGCAAGCTGCCGGTCGACAAGCTCCTCTCCTCGACCGGCCCGCTGGAAGGGATCAACGAGGCCTTCGACCGGCTCGACCGGGGCGAGGTCATCCGCCACGTCATCACCATGGCGGCATGAGGCCGCGCATGGCCGGGCTCGACGAGGACGACCGGCCCGCAGGCAGGGCAGATGCGGTGCACGGCATCGCGCAGGCGCCGGGCCCCGTGCTCCGGCAGAAGGCAGGCTGAACCATGGAAGGATCCCGGATGCATATGCCCTCGATCACGGCGCGGATCGCGGCCTTCGCGGCCGACCGCACGATGCAGATCCCCGCCTCGGCTCTGGCCGTGGCCCGGCTGTCCCTGGTCGACTGGGCGGCCGCTGCGCTGGCCGGGCTCGACGAGCCGGTTGCCGCGATCACGCGCGATCTCGTGCTCGAGGAGGCCGGCGCCGCGCAGGCCACCGTCTTCGGCCTTGGCCAGAAGGTGCCGGCCCGTGCCGCGGCCTTGGCCAATGGCGCGATCTCGCATGCCCTCGATTATGACGACACGCATTTCGCCTATGTCGGCCATCCCAGCGTGGCGGTGTTCCCGGCGGCCCTCGCCATGGCGGAACGGCAGGGCGCCAGCGGCATGGCCTTTCTCGAGGCGGCCCTGATCGGCATGGAATCCGCCTGCCGGATCGGCCATTGGCTCGGCGCTCGGCATTACAATCACGGTTTCCACCAGACCGCCACGTCCGGCGCTTTCGGCGCCGCCATGGCCGCCGGCCGGCTGCTGGGGCTGGAGGAGGGGCCGCTGCGGCATGCGCTCGGCCTTGTGACCACGCGCGCCTCCGGGCTGAAATCGCAGTTCGGCAGCATGGGCAAGCCTTTCAATGCCGGCATGGCTGCCGCCAATGGCGTCGAGGCGGCCCTGCTGGCGGCGCGGGGCTTCGAATCCCGCCCGGACGGGCTCGAATGCGCGCAGGGTTTCGCCGAGACCCATGCCGGCGAGGCCGGCCATCCCGAGGCTGCCTTGGCCGGCCTCGGCCGTGATTTCTGGTTCGAGTCGGTGCAGCACAAGTTCCATGCCTGCTGCCATGGCCTCCATGCCAGCCTCGAGGCGCTGATCCGCCTCCGGGACGAGCCGGGCTTTGACAGGGGCAAGGTCAGCGCTGTCCAGATCCGCGTCAATCCGCGCTGGCTCCGCGTCTGCGACCTGCCGGCGCCGCAGACCGGGCTCGAGGCGAAGTTCAGCTACCGGCTCACCGGGGCCATGGTCCTGGCCGGCCGCGAGACCGCCGCGCTCGACACCTTCTCCGAGGCAAGCTGCACCGATCCGGACCTGCTGCCCCTGCGGGATCGCGTCCGTGTCGAGGGCGATCCGGCGATCCCCGACACGGCGGCGCAGGTGCAGCTCACCTTCACCGACAATCGCAGCCGCAGCGCGACCGTCGATCTCGACGCGCCGGTCGAGTTCACCACCCGCCATGCGAAGATCGAAGCCAAGGTCCGCGCCCTGCTGCCGGAAGCGGAGGCGCGCGTCGTGAATGGCCTGTTCGAGGCGCCCTTCACACAGGGGGCTTCGGCCATGGCAAAGGCCCTCGGTGCGGCCGCACGCCGCCGGCGGGGCTGAGGGAGACGTCCATGAGCCTGGATCTCGACCATCTCCGCCAATGGCTTGGCTGCAGCGAAACGCGGGTGGAAACCCTCGCTTCCTTCCCCTCCAGCGCGCTCGCCGCAACGCTGGACCGCGCCGATCCGCCCTATGATGCGGGCGTCGTCCTGCCGCCGCTCTGGCACTGGCTGCACTTCCTGCCCGTCAGCCCGCTGGCCGAAGCCGGCCCGGACGGACACCCCGCCCGGGGCGGATTCCTGCCGCCGGTGCCCTTGCCCCGGCGCATGTGGGCCGGCAGCCGGCTGGCCTTTCTCGCGCCGCTGGTGATCGGGGAAACGGTGACCCGCCGCTCTGTCGTCAAGAGCGTGGAGCACAAGGCCGGCAAGACCGGCGACCTCGTCTTCGTCACGGTCCGCCACGAGCTGACGGGGCCGGCCGGAACGGCGATCGAGGAGGAGCATGACATCGTCTATCGCGGCCTGCCGACGCCGGATGCCCCGCCGCCGAAGCCGCTCGCGCCGCCGGACGGGGCGCAATGGTCCTTCCCGATCCGGCCCGATCCGGTGCTGCTCTTCCGCTATTCCGCTCTGACCTTCAATTCGCACCGGATCCATTACGATCTCGACTACGTAACCCGGGAAGAAGGCTATCCCGGCCTGATCGTGCACGGCCCGCTGATCGCGACCCTGCTGCTCGACGGGCTCCGCCGGAAATTCCCTGACCGATCGGTCAGGAAATTCAGCTTCCGCGCCCTTGCGCCGACATTCCACATCGACCCCTTCTCCGTGCACGGCAAGCTCGACGGGCCGGACAGGGCCCAACTCTGGGCGGAGAAATCCGGCCAGCTCACCATGGATGCTGTCGCCGAACTCGGCTGACCGATCCCCAACCCGGACCTGATGATGATCCCCTCGACCCACAGCCATCCCGAGATCCGTGAAGCCGTTCGCGCGCTCTGTGCCGAATTCCCGGCCGAATATCACCGGAAGATCGATGAAGCCCGCGGCTATCCCGAAGCCTT
This sequence comes from Hyphomicrobiales bacterium, assembly GCA_027484605.1. Classification (GTDB taxonomy): domain Bacteria; phylum Pseudomonadota; class Alphaproteobacteria; order Rhizobiales; family Beijerinckiaceae; genus Rhabdaerophilum. The sequence continues at coordinate 21,756 of JAIXSR010000067.1, forward strand.
CGTGGACGCCCTGACCCGGGCCGGCTGGATGGCAGCCCTGATCCCCGAGGAATATGGCGGCTCGGGCCTCGGCCTGACCGAAGCCTCGATCATCATGGAGGAGATCAACCGCTCGGGCGGCAATTCCGGCGCCTGCCATGGCCAGATGTACAATATGGGCACGCTCCTGCGGCATGGTTCGGAGGCGCAGAAGCGCTTCTACCTGCCGAAGATCGCCGCCGGCGACCTGCGGCTGCAATCCATGGGCGTGACCGAACCGACCACCGGCACCGATACGACCAGGCTGAAGACCACGGCGGTGAGGAAGGGCGACCGCTATGTCGTCAACGGCCAGAAGGTCTGGATCAGCCGCGTGCAGCATTCCGACCTGATGATCCTGCTGGCCCGCACCACGCCGCTCGACCAGGTGAAGAAGAAGAGCGAGGGCATGTCGATCTTCCTCGTCGACCTTCGCGAGGCCATCGGCAAGGGGCTGGAGGTCCGGCCGATCCTCAACATGGTCAACCACGAGACGAACGAGCTGTTCTTCGATAATCTGGAGATTCCGGCCGAGAACCTGATCGGGGAGGAGGGCAAGGGCTTCAAGTACATTCTCGACGGCCTCAATGCCGAGCGGATCCTCATCGCGGCGGAATGCATTGGCGATGGCTACTGGTTCCTCGACAAGGTCACGGCCTATACGAAGGAGCGCATCGTCTTCGGCCGCCCGATCGGCCAGAACCAGGGCGTGCAATTCCCGATCGCCGAGAGCTATATCGAGGTCGAGGCCGCCAACCTGATGCGCTACGAGGCCTGCCGGCTTTTCGATGCGCACGAGGCCTGCGGCGCCCAGGCCAACATGGCGAAATATCTCGCCGCCAAGGCGAGCTGGGAGGCAGCCAATGCCTGCATCCAGTTCCATGGCGGCTTCGGCTTTGCCTGCGAATACGATGTCGAGCGGAAATTCCGGGAAACCCGCCTCTATCAGGTCGCGCCCATCTCGACCAACCTGATCCTGGCCTATATCGCGGAGCATGTGCTCGGCCTGCCGCGTTCCTTCTGAGGCGGCCGGCCACCAGACGGGGAACGCGCCATGCTCAGTGCCGACGAGGCCATCCTGACCCGGAAATCGATCCGGGCCTTTCTCGACACGCCCGTCCCTCGCCAGACGGTCGAGGAGATCCTCGCCGTCGCGGCGCGTGCCCCCTCGGGCACCAACATGCAGCCCTGGCGCGCCATCGTGCTTGCCGGGGCGGCCTGTGCCGAATTCGGCCGCGCCATCGAGCAGCTGGCGCTGACGGGTGATCCCGGCACGCCGCAATATGCCTATTACCCGCCGGTCTTCCGCGAGCCCTATCTCGCCCGCCGCCGCAAGGTCGGCTACGACCTCTATGCCACGCTCGGCATCCAGAAGGGCGACAAGGCCCGGATGCATGCCCAGCATGCCAGGAACTTCACCTTCTTCGATGCGCCGGTCGGGCTGATCTTCACGATCGACGACGATCTCGAGCTCGGCTCCTGGCTCGATTACGGCATGTTCCTCGAGAATGTGATGATCGCCGCCCGCGCCCGCGGGCTCGATACCTGCCCGCAGGCCGCCTTCATCACCTATCACCGCGAGATCCGCGACCTGCTCGCCATTCCGGCCGACCAGCGCATCGTCTGCGGCATGGCCCTCGGCCACCGTGATCCGGACGCGCCGGAAAACCTGTTCGAGACACTGCGCGAGCCCGTCTCGGCCTTTGCGACGTTCCTGGAGACCCTGCCCGGACGGTGAGGGGGCATTCACGCCGCCATTCCAGTGCGCACCCCGCCTCTCCCCCCCGGGGAGAGGTCGACGATGCGCAGCATCGGCGGGTGAGGGGATTTGCCCGCCCCGTGGCGGAAATCACCAAGGGGGGATGAAAAATCCGGTGCAGCCGGGCGTCCCTCCTCATTCCGCCACATTGCCCTTGTCGGGGTGCGCTTGTATATCCCGGTGCATCAGGTTCTCGCCGCGACCGGGGTTCCCTCGCGCAACGGCGGAGTTTTCTCGGAATGGCGATGGATAACTTGCAGGAAAAACCCCAGGCCAAGGATACCGGCGGTCTGGGCGAAACGATCCGCGTGATCATCGAGGCGCTGCTCATCGCGCTGGTGATCCGGACATTCGCCTTCCAGCCCTTCAACATCCCCTCGGGGTCGCTGATCCCGACCTTGCTGATCGGCGATTATCTCTTCGTCTCGAAATATGCCTATGGCTATTCGAAACACTCCTTCCCCTATTCGATCGCGCCGTTCGAGGGGCGCGTCTGGGGGGCGGAGCCCAAGCGCGGCGACATCGCCGTGTTCAAGCTGCCGCGGGACGGCGAGACGGATTACATCAAGCGCGTCGTCGGCCTGCCGGGCGATCGGGTGCAGCTGATCAACGGCCTGCTCTACATCAACGGCCAGCCTGTGAAGAAGGAGGCGGACGGCGTCTTCGAGGAACGGGACCAGTTCGGCCGCGCCATGCGCGTGCCGCGCTTCCGCGAGACCCTGCCGAATGGCGTGACCTACCACGTCAACGAGCGCGAGGGGAACCGCTCCTACTGGGACAACACGCCGGAATATCTCGTGCCGCCCGGCCATTACTTCATGATGGGCGACAACCGCGACAATTCCACCGACAGCCGCGATCAATCCGCGCAGGGCGTCGGCTTCGTGCCCTACGAGAACTTCGTCGGCCGCGCCGAGATGATCTTCTTCTCGATCGAGGAAGGCACGCCGCCCTGGATGATCTGGCGCTGGCCGAGCGAGGCCCGCTGGGGCCGCATCTTCCAGAAAATCCGCTGATGGGCGGGGATGCGACATCGCTCGCCGCTCTCCAGCGCCGGCTGGGCTACCGGTTCAGCGATATCGCCCTGCTCGAGGAAGCGCTGACCCATGTCAGCGGCGCCGGAACCGGCCGCTCCTACCAGCGTCTGGAATTCCTGGGCGATCGCGTGCTCGGTCTGGTGGTCTCAACCATGCTGTTCGAGGCCTTTCCGGAAGCGCCGGAGGGCGAATTGTCCAAGCGCCTGGCCGATCTGGTGCGCAAGGAAAGCTGCGCCGCCGTGGCGCGGGAATGGAGCCTCGGCGATCATCTCCGGATGGGCGAGGGCGAGATGCGTTCGGGCGCGCGCCGGCGCGATGCCATCCTCGGCGATTCCTGCGAGGCGGTGATCGGCGCGGTCTTCCGCGATGGCGGGCTCGAGGCGGCGGACCGGCTGGTCCGCGCCTCCTGGACCGCACGCATGGAGGCGCCGCTCACGGTGCCCAAGGATGCGAAGACGCTGCTTCAGGAAATCGTGCAGGCCCGCGGCCTTCCGGTCCCGACCTATCGCGATGTCGGGCGCAAGGGCCCCGATCATGCGCCGGTCTTCGAAATCGCGGTGCTGGTGCAAGGCCAGTCCGAAGTGACGGCCTCCGGGCCGTCGAAACGTCTGGCCGAACGCGCCGCCGCCGAGAGATGGCTGCGCGCGGCCGGCCTTTGGCAGGAGGACGGGCCGTCGCGCCCGGGTGGATCGAACCAGAATGACTGACCCCGTGACCGAAACGCCCACGCGCTGTGGCTTCGTCGCCCTGATCGGCGTGCCGAATGCCGGCAAGTCGACTTTGCTCAACGCGCTTGTCGGCGCCAAGATCTCCATCGTCAGCCGCAAGGTGCAGACGACACGCACCCAGATCCGCGGCATCGCCATGGCCGGGCGGACGCAGGTCGTCTTCGTCGATACGCCCGGCATTTTCGCGCCGAAGCGGCGGCTGGAAAAGGCCATGGTCACCTCGGCCTGGGGCGGCGCCTCGGATGCCGATCGCGTCGGCGTGCTGATCGATGTCACCCATGCCGACAACGATGCGGAGGAAGCGCTGCTCGCCCAGCTCGGCGAGGTGCGGCAGCCGAAATTCCTGATCCTCAACAAGATCGACCTCGTCCCGCACGAGAAGCTCCTCGCCATCACCGCCACGCTGAACGCGCGCATCGCCTTCGAGGCCACCTTCATGATCTCCGCCCTGCGCGGGCATGGCGTGCCGAAGATCCTCGAATGGCTGGAGGACAAGCTGCCGCCGGGGCCCTGGCTCTACCCGGAGGACGAGATTTCCGACGCGCCGTTGCGTTTCCTCGCGGCCGAGATCACGCGCGAGAAGATCTTCGAACGGCTGCATGACGAATTGCCCTACCGCTCCACGGTGGAAACCGAGAAATGGACGGTGATGAAGAACGGCGATGTCCGCATCGACCAGACGATCTTCGTCGAGCGCGAGAGCCAGCGGAAGATCGTCCTTGGCGAGAAGGGCCAGACGATCAAGCATATCGGCATGGCCGCCCGCAAGGAGATCGAGGAGGCTGCCGAGGCCAAGGTCCATCTCTTCCTCTTCGTGAAGGTGCGCGAGGACTGGGCCAATGATCCCGAGCGCTATCGCGAGATGGGGCTGGAATTCCCGCGCGAGCCGAAGCGCTGACCGGCGGGAGACGCGAAGGGCCGGAGGCACGGCAGGGAGGCCGCCATGGAATGGCAGGATGAGGGGCTCATCCTTTCCGTGCGCCGCCACGGCGAGCGCGATGTCATTCTCGAGACCATGACGCGTGGCCATGGCCGCCATCTCGGCCTCGTCCGGGGTGGCCGTTCCGCGCGTCAGGCACCCGGCCTCCAGCCCGGCAACCGCGTGGCGCTGACCTGGCGCGCGCGGCTGGAGGAGCATCTCGGCCAGTTCACGGCCGAGCCGCTGCAGAGCCGCGCCGGGCTCGTCCTGTCCGATCCGCTGGCGCTCCATGCCGTCACCCATCTCGCCTCACTGCTCCGGCTGATGCCGGAGCGGCAGGGCCATGGCGGCCTCTATGACGCGGCGGACGGCCTGTGCCAGCTGCTGGCCGAACCCATGCTGCTCGGGGCGGTGATGGTCCGGTTCGAGATCACCATCCTCGCCGAACTGGGCTTCGGGCTGGACCTGTCCTGCTGCGCGGCGACCGGCAGCACGGCGGACCTTACGCATGTCTCGCCGAAATCGGGGCGGGCCGTCTCGGCCGGGGCGGCCGAGCCCTACCGGGACCGGCTGCTGCCGTTGCCTGCCTTCCTGCTTGGCCAGGCCCTGCCGGAAGCGGACCCCCTGGCCATCGAGGCAGGGTTCCGGCTCTCCGGCCATTTCCTCGAGCGGCATCTCTTCGGTCCGCGCGGGCTGGACCCCTCCGCCACGCGGCAGCCTTTCCTGGCGGCCTTGCAGGGCCGCATCGCCGGGCGATAGATCATTTTTAGCTAAAGTTTGACGGGTTTCTGCAAGCGGGGATTCGCCGCGTTTCCTGCCAATTTATTTGCAACTCGCTGCTAAGCCTGGACCCCAGAGGGAAGAATCCCCGGCAGGCGTCAACATGATCCGCGCATTCCAGCATTGGGTTGCCACATTCAGGGCTCGTCTTGTCCGTTTCGGTCCAGCCGAAGCGGGCACGTCGGCCATCATCTTCGCCATGTCGCTTCCGACCATGCTCGCCGTGGGCGGTTTCGCCACGGATTACGCCGCGATGTCGGGCACGCAGAACCGGCTCCAGCAGATCGTCGATGCGGCCGCCCTCGGCATTGCCCGCGAAATGTCGATCTCGCCGGTGACAGCAACACGCGCGCAGAATCTCGCCATCCGTTACGCCCAGGCCAATATCGAGGCCAATACCCCGCACAGGATCACGATCGCCGCGGCGCTGATCGACAACAATGCTGCGGTGCGGGTCAATGGATCGCAGAAATTCAGCACGCCCTTCGGCACGTTCGAGCGGATGATCGGCGTGACCGAGATCAGCGCTTCCGCCACCGCGCGGCCTGCCGGCGTGGCCGAACAGATGAAGATCTGCGTGCTTGCGCTGAACGGGTCGAAGAATGCCAGCGTCAATCTGCGGAATGGTTCCACCCTGACCGCCAATGGCTGCATGATTCATTCGAATTCGACGCACAAGGGCGCGATCGTGCTCGGCGAGGGCTCGAAGATCAAGGCGACCACAATCTGCTCCCGCGGGGGCATCAGGCAAATTGGTTCCACGGTCGAGGCGAATCTCGTGTCCGATTGCCCGGAAATGCGGGATCCGTTGATCGACAAGCCCGAACCCAAGCCCAACCTGCTGTGCAAGACGATGCCCAAGAAGATCGCCAATGGCTCCTTCACCTTCGATCCGGGCACCTATTGCGACGGCATGCAGATCCATGGCACCGCGAAGGTCACGTTCAATCCGGGGATCTATGTTTTCAAGGATGGGCCGCTCCGTGTCCAGAACTCGGCCGAACTGCATGGCACCGGCGTGACCCTGTTCTTCACCGGCAAGAATGCCTATTTCCGCTTCGAACATCAGGGGCTGATCA
>JAIXSR010000100.1 GCA_027484605.1 Hyphomicrobiales bacterium
AGTATGACGAATCGAAGAAGCGGCTCGAGCAGCGATTCCTAGACAAGGTCGAGAAGCTGCAGCGCGGTGACGAATTGCCGCCGGGCGTGATGAAGATGGTCAAGGTCTTCATCGCCGTGAAGCGCAAGATCCAGCCGGGCGACAAGATGGCCGGCCGCCACGGCAACAAGGGTGTCGTGTCCAAGATCGTCCCGATCGAGGACATGCCGTTCCTGGAAGACGGCACGCCGGTCGATATCGTGCTCAACCCGCTCGGCGTGCCGAGCCGCATGAATGTCGGACAGATTCTCGAAACCCATCTGGGCTGGGCCTGTGCGGGTCTCGGCAAGCAGGTTTCGGAAGCCGTCAACGCCTATTACCGCCAGGGCGATATCAAGCCGCTGCGCAGCAAGATGGCCGATATCTACGGCGAGGATCCGACGATCAATTCGCTGAACGATGGCGAACTGGCCTCGATGGCGAAGAACCTGAAGCGCGGTGTTCCGATCGCGACCCCGGTCTTCGACGGTGCCAAGGAAACCGATATCGAGGCCTATCTGGAGAAGGCGGGGCTCAACAAGTCAGGCCAGGTCACGCTCTATGACGGCAAGACCGGCGAGCCCTTCGATCGCCAGGTGACGGTGGGCTATATCTACATCCTCAAGTTGCATCACCTTGTCGATGACAAGATCCATGCCCGCTCGATCGGCCCCTACAGCCTCGTCACCCAGCAGCCGCTGGGCGGGAAGGCGCAGTTCGGTGGCCAGCGCTTCGGGGAAATGGAAGTCTGGGCGCTCGAGGCCTATGGCGCGGCCTACACGCTGCAGGAAATGCTCACGGTCAAGTCGGACGACGTGGCCGGCCGTACCAAGGTCTACGAGAGCATTGTCCGCGGCGAGGACAATTTCGAAGCCGGCATTCCCGAGAGCTTCAACGTTCTCGTCAAGGAAATGCGGTCGCTCGGCCTCAATGTCGACCTGCAGTCGACGAAGGTCCGCAACGACCAGCTGCCGCCGGCCGAGGCTGCCGAATAACCTGCAAGCGGGGAGGGGTGCTGCCCCTCCCTTTTCCGGCCCGGCCCGCGTCGCCCGGCCGTTGTGATCGCGTAGGATAGAGTTATCGGATCAGGATTCGCAGCCAGACGTGGCGGGCGGCATCCCCCAGGAGACGACTGATGAAACAAGACGTCATGAACATCTTCAGCCCGCAGGTGGCGCCGCAGGTCTTTGACCATATCCGGATTTCCATCGCCTCGCCGGAGAAGATCCTGTCCTGGTCTTACGGCGAAATCAAAAAGCCGGAAACGATCAACTACCGTACCTTCAAGCCCGAGCGTGACGGCCTGTTCTGCGCCCGCATCTTCGGGCCGATCAAGGATTACGAGTGCCTGTGCGGCAAGTACAAGCGGATGAAGTACAAGGGCGTCATCTGCGAGAAGTGCGGTGTCGAAGTCACGCTCAGCCGCGTCCGGCGCGAGCGCATGGGTCATATCGAGCTCGCTGCCCCGGTTGCGCATATCTGGTTCCTGAAATCGCTGCCGAGCCGCATCGGCATGCTGCTCGACTTCACGCTGAAGGATATCGAGCGCGTCCTCTATTTCGAGAGCTACATCGTCATCGAGCCGGGCCTGACCCCGATGAAGCAGTATTCGCTGCTCTCGGAAGAGGATTACCTGCGCGCCCAGGACGAATATGGCCAGGACAGCTTCACCGCCATGATCGGCGCGGAAGCCATCCGCGAGATCCTCAAGTCGATGGACCTGCCGAAGCTGGCGGCCGACCTGCGCGAGGAAATCGGCGGCACGGATTCCGACCTGAAGAAGAAGAAGCTCGCCAAGCGGCTGAAGATCATCGAAGCCTTCATGGAATCCGGCAACCGCCCGGAATGGATGATCCTGCAGGTCGTGCCGGTGATTCCGCCGGATCTGCGCCCGCTGGTCCCGCTGGATGGTGGCCGCTTCGCGACCTCCGACCTGAATGACCTCTACCGCCGCGTCATCAACCGCAACAACCGCCTGAAGCGGCTGATCGAACTGCGCGCGCCGGACATCATCATCCGCAACGAGAAGCGCATGCTTCAGGAAGCGGTGGATGCGCTGTTCGACAATGGCCGTCGCGGCCGCGTCATCACCGGCGCAAACAAGCGTCCGCTGAAGTCGGCCGCGGTTATGCTGAAGGGCAAGCAGGGCCGCTTCCGCCAGAACCTGCTCGGCAAGCGCGTCGACTATTCCGGCCGTTCGGTCATCACCGTCGGCCCGGAACTGAAGCTGCATCAATGCGGCCTGCCGAAGAAGATGGCGCTCGAGCTGTTCAAGCCGTTCATCTATTCCAAGCTCGATGCCAAGGGTTTCTCCGCCACGGTGAAGCAGGCGAAGAAGCTGGTCGAGAAGGAGCGCCCGGAAGTCTGGGACATCCTCGACGAGGTGATCCGCGAGCATCCGGTGATGCTGAACCGTGCTCCGACGCTGCACCGCCTTCAACGCGGATTTTGACGGCGACCAGATGGCTGTCCATGTCCCGCTGAGCCTCGAGGCGCAGCTGGAAGCCCGCGTGCTGATGATGTCGACCAACAACATCCTGCATCCGGCGAACGGCCAGCCGATCATCGTGCCGAGCCAGGACATCGTGCTCGGCCTGTACTATCTGTCGATCATGTCGAATGGCGAACCGGGCGAGGGCAAGCATTTCTCGAACCTCGCCGAGATCGAGCATGCACTCGCGGCCAAGGTCATCACCTACCATTCCAAGATCAAGTATCGCTGGGAAGGGATCGGCCATGACGGCAAGCCCTTCAAGAAGATCTACGAAACCTCGGCCGGTCGCGTGGTGCTGTCGCAGCATCTGCCGAGCCACCCGCAGGTGACTTTCGACGTCGTGAACAAGCTCATGACGAAGAAGGATATTTCGGCGATGATCGACGCCGTCTACCGCAATTGCGGCCAGAAGGAAGCGGTCATCTTCTGCGACCGGATCATGTCGACGGGGTTCTACCACGCCTACAAGGCCGGCATTTCGTTCGGCAAGGATGACATGGTCATCCCCGAGAACAAGTGGCAGATCGTCGACGAGACCCGCGTGCTCACCAAGGATTACGAGCAGCAGTACCAGGACGGCCTGATCACCCAGGGCGAGAAGTACAACAAGGTCGTGGATGCCTGGGCAAAGTGCTCGGACAAGCTCGCCAACGAGATGATGGCGCGCATTTCGGCCGTGCGCCGGGACGATGCCGGCCGCGACAAGCCGGTGAACTCGATCTACATGATGAGCCATTCGGGCGCCCGTGGCTCGCCGACGCAGATGAAGCAGCTCGCCGCGATGCGCGGCCTGATGGCCAAGCCGTCGGGCGAGATCATCGAGACGCCGATCATCTCGAACTTCAAGGAAGGCCTGACCGTGCTCGAGTATTTCAACTCGACCCACGGCGCCCGCAAGGGTCTGGCCG
>JAIXSR010000054.1 GCA_027484605.1 Hyphomicrobiales bacterium
AAGCCGCGTCAAAGGAAAGCCGATGGGCGGCGCGTCAGACGAACTGGCTCAGGCCCGGGATCGCGCCGACGATGGCGCCCATCGTGTCCTCGCCGGCCTTTTCCTGGCCATAGGCGAAGACTTCCTTGGAAAGGGCGGTGATCTGGCCCATGCCGATGCCGGCGCTCATCAGCTGCTGGCCGAGCGCCATGACGCCGCCGCCGGCACCCATCATGTTCATCAGGCCGCCCATCATGCCGCCGCTTTCACCGGCATTGGCAGCGGCGAGTTCCGCCGCGCCCGGCATGGCGGCCATCATCTGGCCGATTTCCTCGGCGGGGCCGTTCTTCTGGAGGAAGCTCAGGATCATGCCGACAGCCTGCTGCGCCATCGCCGGTTCCAGTCCGACATTGGTGGCCACGCGGTTGATGAGCTCGTCCATGGTCTCTCTCCCTGTCACCGGCCCCTGCCGGATTCGCTCCCGCGGGATTACGACAGTGCCGGCCGGCTGGCAAGCGGGAACAGTTTAGCCGTGAACCAATCTCCGCCGGCCGGCGCCTCACTTGTCGGAGAAGAAGACATCCGGCCGCGGCCTGGCCCTTGCGTTCCCGCCGCTGCGGACCATGGCGAGGAACTCCACACTGATCTCGCCGATGAGCCGCCCGACGGCCGGATTGCGCCGCCCGCCGAGATCGGAATGGGTGGCATCCGTGATCACCGCCAGCCGCTTGCGACCCGGCGGCAGGCCTTCGAACGTGCTCAGCCGGTTCTCGTAGCCGCCGCCTTCGCCATCATCCCGCGTGCCGGTGATCATCAGCACGGGCTTGCGGATGCCGGCCATGGCGCCTTTCGGAAACAGCATCGAGTTTTCGCCCGCCGGGGACAGGGCGATATAGGCATCGAACCGGTCTGCCCCCTTCGTGCCGTTGCGATTGGTGGCGCCGGCTTCCAGCAGGGCGGTGCGGGCGCCCATCGAATGCCCCGCCAGCACCTTGAACGGCACGGCGCAGCGTTTCATCTCCGCGGCGAGGATGGCGGTCACATCCGCCTCCCGTGCGCCGAGCAGGGCCGGATTGGCGGCGAGATCGAGGATCCGCTCGCGCGGGCGGCCCGAGCCGAGCGTGCCGACAAGCGCTTTCGGTCCCGATTCGGCATGGCTCGGCACGATCACGCGGTAGCCGGCGCGGTTCAGCGCCTCGGCCAGCTGCGGGTTGCCCTTCGAATTCCCGCCGAACCCGTGCGAGACGATGGCCACCGGCGCACAGCCCGGCGCCTCCAGCACGCGGGCCTCGATCCGGGCGCCGTCGGCGCGGAGATAGGTGCCGGCGGTTTCGGCCTGCGCCGCGCCGGGCAGGGCGGCGAAAAGGATGGCGAAAAGGGCGGCGTTGCGGGTCTTTTGCGTCATATCGGTCTCTTTCCTCGACATTCCCTTGTCCCCTCATGGACCCTGGCGGCACAAGCCGAACCGCCGGATGGAGAAGAGATGACAATCCGGAAAGGAATTGCATCCCCGAGGCCTTTTCGCCGGGCGCGACTTGCGGTTATAGCGGTGAGGGTTAACGATCCTTTTTGGAGAACGCGCCGTGGCGGCACCTTCTGGCACCATCCTCATCGGCAAGAGCGAAACCAAGTTCGAGCAGCTTGTCCTGAAGCTCTCCAACCGGCACGGGCTCGTTACCGGCGCGACGGGCACGGGCAAGACCGTGACGCTCCAGAAGATGGCGGAAGGCTTCTCGGCCGCCGGTGTCCCGGTCTTCACGGCGGATATCAAGGGCGATCTGGCCGGCGTGGCGGCGATGGGCAATGCCCTGCCGCCTTTCGTCAACCGCGCCAAGGAGATCGGCGTCGAATACAAGGCCGAGCAATTCCCCGTGGTCTTCTGGGATCTCTTCGGCGAGCAGGGCCACCCGATCCGCGCCACCGTGGCCGAGATGGGCCCGCTGCTCCTCGCCCGCCTGCTCGAACTCAACGATGTGCAGGAAGGTGTGCTGAACATCCTGTTCCGCTATGCCGACGAGCAGGGCCTGCTCCTGCTCGACCTGAAGGACCTCAGGGCCATGCTGGCCGAACTCGGCAGCAACAAGGAATTGCAGGCCCAGCTCCAGGCCGCCTATGGCAATGTCTCGCCGGCTTCCGTCGGCGCCATCCAGCGCCAGCTGCTGGTGCTGGAAAACCAGGGCGGCCAGAACTTCTTCGGCGAGCCCGCGCTGGAAATCTCCGATTTCATGCGCGTCGACGAGGATGGCCGCGGCCATATCAACGTGCTCGCCGCCGACAAGCTCATGAAGTCGCCCCGGCTCTACGCCACCTTCCTGCTCTGGATGCTTTCGGAACTTTTCGAGCAGCTGCCCGAAATCGGCGATCCGGAAAAGCCGAAGCTCGTCTTCTTCTTCGACGAGGCGCATCTGCTCTTCGAGAACGCGCCGCCGGCCCTGCTCGACTCGATCGAGCAGGTCGTCCGCCTGATCCGCTCGAAGGGCGTCGGCGTCTATTTCGTGACGCAGAACCCGCTTGACGTGCCGGACAAGGTCGGCGCGCAGCTCGGCAACCGCGTGCAGCATGCCCTCCGCGCCTTCACCCCGCGCGAGCAGAAGGCCGTGAAGGCCGCGGCGGAAACCTTCCGCGCCAATCCGAAATTCCGCACGGCAGATGTCATCACCCAGCTCGGCGTCGGCGAGGCGCTCGTCTCGGTGCTCGAGGGCAAGGGTGCGCCTTCCATGGTCGAGCGCACGCTCGTCGCGCCGCCGGGCGGCCGCGTCGGCCCGATCACGCCCGAGGAACGCAGGGCGCTGATGCGCGAGAGCCCGGTCCGCAACAAGTATACCGAGACCGTCGATCGCGAGAGCGCCTTCGAGATGCTGGCCAAGCGGGCCGAGGCTTCGGCCAAGGCCGCCGAGGAGGAGCAGGCCGGCAGCGGCGGTATTCTCGGCAATGTGCTGGGGGGCATTCTCGGCGGGGGCAGCACGGCCGGCAAGCCCAAGGGCCGCCAGCCCCAATCCATGACCGAGAAGATCGTCACGTCGGCCGCGCGCTCCGTCGCCACCTCGGTCGGCCGGCAGATCGGCACCGCCATCGTCCGCGGCGTGCTCGGCAGCCTGCTGGGGGGGCGGCGGTAAGCGCACCGCCTTCGGGCGAGGGGGCATCACCCCGCCCGCGGGCTCACTCCGCCTTCGGCGCGGACGAAGGCGCCCAGACAGTGATCTCGGCATCGATCAGCTTGATCTCGCCATCGGCGAAGACGATGCCGATACGCGTGCGCATCAGGCCCTCGCCCTTGCCGGGCGCCTCGTAGAGCACTTCCGATGCCGCGATCTGCCTCTGGTTGCAGTGGTATCGCGGATTGTTGTAGCTGAACCCGCCCCGGATGGTCGTGTCCTGCAGGGAGATCCGCCCCTGCGCCGGCGGCTCGATCACGGTCAGCCTTATCTCGCCGATCGCCGAGCAATCCCGCAACACGTGATAGGCGACATAGACCCGCACCGTCGCGCCGGGCAGCACCGAGCGCACCACCTTTTCCGGCTCGGCGGCCTGGCCGGGCAGGGCGAGCAGCAGGGCCGGCAGCATGAGGGCCAGCAGGCGCCGGGCGCTCACGGGGCATCCTCCGGCAGTTGCGGCGCCGGCCGGGAAATCCGGATCGTGACCCTGTGGTTCCAGACCGTCCCGTCCTTGAAGATCACGGCGAAGCCGAACCGGTCCTGCCCGCTCTTGCCGGCCCGGCTGGCATAGCGGATATTGAGCGAGGGCACGCGGCGGCTGCCGCATTTCCGCATCATGCCTTCATCGTCGGGATCGATGAAATCCTCGACCGGCATGGCATCGACGTCGCCCATCGCGGCCGACAGGGTCACGACCATGCGGATCGGCGCGGTCTGGGTGCAGTCATCGTTGAGATGCCAGACATTCTGCACCCGGATTTCCTGCCCGGCCACGGCATGCAGCGCGAGCGTCTTCTCCTCGATCATGCCCAGGCTCGAGCCCAGGGAGAGCAGCAGGTTCGACAGGATCTCGGCCGCCTTGTCCGCCACGAGGCACCTACCAGACCTTGATCTCGACCTGGTAGGTCTCGGCCGTGCCATCGTAATAGACGAGCAGGAACCGGAACCGGTCAATGCCCTTGAAGCCGGACTTGGCCTTGTAATACGCGCCGATCCCCCGCGAGCGGCGTTCGTTGCATGGCGCGCGCGGATTATCCGCCTTGTAGGAGGTGAAAAGATCGACCGGCCGTTCCGTCAGCTTGCCGTGTCGCGGCGCTTCGATGATCCCGACCCGTGGTCCGGAGCGGGGCAGGCAATCCCGGGCGAGGCTGATCCCGTTGGTGACCTGGATCTCCTGGTCGCCCACGGCATTGAGCGAGAGCTTCCTGGGCTCCTCCGCCATGGCGAGGCCAATCCCCGCAAGCCAAAGCATCCCTTGAACCAGAAACCAGCCGCGCATGGTGATCCGCCCCCCCGACGAGGCCTCAGGATTTGGCAGGGCGCGGGGCAAGTCAAGCTTTCCGCCGCCTCGAACCGGGGAAAGCGGGGCGCCGGGCATATCCGGTCTGGTCATTTCCGGCCCGGGCGTGTAGCAGGCCGGCATGCTCTATCCTTTCGTTTCCGGCTTCCTCATCGGCGGCGGGTTGATCATCGCGATCGGCGCACAGAACGCCTTCATCCTCCGGCAGGGCATCCGCCGAGAGCATGTCTTTCCGCTGGCGCTGATCTGCTCGGTATCCGATGCGCTGCTGATCGCGCTCGGCGTGGCCGGGCTCGGTGCGCTGATCCAGCTGGTGCCGGCGCTGCTGACCGGCGTGACCCTGTTCGGCATCGGCTTCCTGCTCTGGTATGGCTGGAAGGCAGCCCGCCGCGCCATGGCGCCGCAGGCGATGGATCCTGGCGAGGGTGGCCCGCTCCCGCTCGGCGTGGCCATCCGCACCTGCCTCGCGCTGACCTTCCTCAACCCGCATGTCTATCTCGACACGGTGATCCTCGTCGGCGCGCTGGCCGCGCCCTATTCCGGCCTGCCGCGCCTCGCCTATGCGATCGGGGCCATGTCGGCCTCCTTCGCCTGGTTCTTCACCCTCGGCTATGGCGCGCGCATGTTGACGCCGCTCTTCCGCAAGCCCGCTTCCTGGCGCATTCTCGACGCCCTGATCGCGCTGGTCATGGTTTCGATTGCGGGGAAGCTGGCGCTCTGGCTATTCTCCCGCTGATCCGCCGTGCCCCGGGGGCGCGGCCCTTTCCTCAGGACGAGACCTGCCATGAATGCCCATGCCCTTCCGCTTGAAGCCGTGCTGGCGCGGCTTGACCGCGACCTCGACAAGAGCCTCGAACGCCTGTTCACGCTGCTGCGCTTCGAATCCGTCGGCGCCGATTCGGCCTATGACGCGCAAACCCGCGCCTGCGCCGACCATCTCGTGAAGGACCTGCACACCCTCGGCTTCGAGGCCTCCGCCCGGCCGACGCCCGGCCATCCGGTGGTGGTCGGCCATCGCCGCCGGCCCGGCAAGCCGCATGTGCTGTTCTACGGCCATTATGATGTCCAGCCCGTCGATCCGCTGGATCTCTGGGAGGATCCGCCCTTCGCCCCGAAGCTCAAGGAGATCGAGCCGGGCCGCACGGTGATCACCGGGCGCGGCGCCTGCGACGACAAGGGCCAGGTCATGACCTTCCTCGAGGCCTGCCGTGCCATCATCGCCGAGACCGGCGACCTGCCCATCTCGCTCTCGGTGATGATCGAGGGCGAGGAGGAGAGCGGCTCCGTCAACCTGCCGCCCTTCCTCGCCGCCAACAAGGACGAGTTCAAGGCCGATATCTGCATCGTCTGCGATACCGGCCAGTGGGATCGCCACACGCCGCAGATCACCTCCTCCCTCCGCGGGATGCTCTATGAGGAGATCATCATCAAGGCGGCCGACCGCGACCTGCATTCCGGCCATTTCGGCGGCACGGCGCAGAACCCGATCCATATCCTCTCGCGCATCATCGCCTCGATGCATGATGCCGAGGGCCGGATCCAGGTGCCGGATTTCTATGCCGGCGTGCATGACACCGGCGCCAACCGGCTGGCGCAATGGGAGGCCCTCGGCCTGACCGAGAGCGAGTTCCTCGGCCAGATCGGGCTGAAATACGCCTCCGGCGAGAAGGACCGCACCCTGATCGAGAAGATGCAGTCGCGCCCGACCTGCGATGTCAACGGCATCTGGGGTGGCTATACCGGCGAGGGCACCAAGACGGTCATTGCCAGCGAGGCGCGGGCGAAGATCTCCTTCCGCCTGGTCCATGACCAGAACCCCGATGCGATCCAGAAGAATTTCCGCGCCTATGTGGCGGGCCAGGTCCCGCCGGATTGCGCGGTGGAATTCATCGGCCACAAGGGCAGCCGCGCCACCCAGGTCCGCGAGGAAAGCCCGGAGCTGAAAAAGGCCACCGATGCGCTGCGCGCCGAATGGGGCACCGAGCCGGTGGTGCTCGGCGCGGGCGGCTCGATCCCGATCGTCGGGGATTTCAAGCGCGTGCTTGGCCTCGATGCGCTGCTGATCGGCTTCGGGCTGGATGATGACCGCATCCATTCGCCGAACGAGAAATACGACCTCTCGAGCTTCCACAAGGGCCAGCGCAGCTGGGCCCGGATCATCGCTTCGCTCGGCGGCTGAGCGGCGCGCGGCCCCTCACCCGGCCTCGCCCTCACCCGGCTTCGGGCTTCGCCCTCGGCCACCCTCTCCCCGACGGGGAGAGGCCCTCCTTTTCCCATCGCCTTCGCTTCTGCGGATGCGAAGCATCGGCGGGTGAGGGGGCCTACACCCCCTCCAGCCCCGCGAGCCCCTTCCGCACCGAAACCGGCGGGAAGCCGGGATATTCCTCCGGCTGGCCGGTCCGGTTGATCCAGAACGCGCGCCAGCCGCAGGCAGCGGCGCCGGCGATATCCCAGCGGTTCGACGAGGCGAAGGTGATCTCGCCCGGCGCGCCGGCGCCCGCTTCCCGCGCGGCATGGGCATAGACCTGGGGATGCGGCTTGAAGCACCCCGCCGCCTCCACCGTCACGATCCCCGCCAGCCAGGGGCCGAGCCCGGCCGCCTCGACGGCCGCCTCGATCATCCCGCGCGTGCCGTTGGTGAAGATGAAGGCGCGATGCCCGCCGGCCTTCAGGGCTTCGAGCAGCGGGAGCACATCCGGATAGGCATCGAGCCGCTGGTAGGCCGCCAGCAGGCCTTTCCGCAGGGCCGGATCGGCGATGCCGTGACGGGCGAGGACAAAATCGAGCGCCGCGGCCGTCAGGGCGGCGAAATCCGCCGCTTCGCCGCCGGCCTTGCCCATCAGGCTGAGCGTCCAGGTATATTCGAGCTGTTTCGCGCGCCACATCTGGCTGACAGGCTCCGCCAGCGGGCCGAGTCCCTGTCCGGCTCTGGCCACGGCGCTGTGGACATCGAACAGGGTGCCATAGGCATCGAACATGAAAATGCGAGACATCGCTCCCCCGTGATCTTTTGTGTCGTCCGCAGGCGGCAGGAGAAAAAAATTCTGCCAAGCCGCCGCACGCGGATTGACCGGCCCGGAGGGAGACTATCGAATGCCAGCCTGAATCCAATTCCTCTCTTCGGGAGACGAGCATGGCCTGGTCGGAAACCTGGACCTTCTTCGATGGCGACTGGCACGAGGGCAACCCGCCCATTCTCGGCCCGCGCAGCCACGGTTTCTGGCTGGCCTCCTCGGTCTTCGATGGCGGCCGCGTCTTCGAGGGCACGATGCCCGATATCGACCTGCATGCCAGACGGGTGATCCGCTCCGCTGCCGGGATCGGCCTCAACGCGCCCGTCGATGCCGAGACGATTGTCGGCCTGGCCCGGGACGGCGTGAAGAAATTCGCGCCGGGCACCGCGATCTATGTGAAGCCGATGGTCTGGGGCGAGGGCGACAAGGGTTCCGCCATCCTGCCCGATCCGGATGATGCGCGCTTCCTGGTCTGCCTCTTCGCCGCGCCGATGCCCGAGCCCAAGGGCGGGTCCATCACGCTTTCGCCCTTCCGCCGCCCGACCATCGAATGCATGCCCACGGATTCGAAGGCCGGCTGCCTTTACCCCAACAATGCCCGAGCCCTGCGCGAGGCGAAATCGCGCGGCTTCGACAATGCCCTCGTGCGGGATTTCCTCGGCAATGTTGCCGAACTGACCACGGCGAATGTCTTCATGGCCAAGAACGGCGTGGTCTATACGCCCGAGGCCAATTCGTCCTTCCTCAACGGCGTCACCCGCCAGCGCGTGATCCAGCTCCTGCGCGAGCGCGGCGTGACGGTGGTCGAGAAATCGCTGACCTATGCCGATTTCGAAGCGGCCGACGAGATATTCCAGTCCGGCAATTATGCCAAGGTCATGCCCATCACCCGGATCGACAGCCGCGATCTCCAGCCCGGTCCCTTCTTCGCCAAGGCCCGCGAGGCCTACTGGGCCTACGCGCATGGCGGCTAGGGCCTGAAGGATGGCCGATCCCTACGAACCGCCGCAGCAGAGCAAGCCCCTGGCCCTCGCTCTGCTGGTCATCACGACGGTTCTCTTCGCCGTGGGCGACACGATCGCCAAGCTGGCCGTCACCACCGTTCCGCCGGCGCAGATCCTCTTCGTCCGCTGTGTGATCGTGGCGGGGCTGACGGTGCCCTATGTCTGGTGGCGGCGCGGGCCGGAGGCCTTCCACAGTGCGCATCCGAAGACGCAGATCTTCCGCGGCCTCGCCATTCTCGTCTCGTCGCTGCTTTTCGTGAACGGCCTGTCGCATCTGCCGCTGGCCGATGTCAGCGCCATCAACTTCATCTGGCCGCTGCTGATCACGGTCTTCTCGGTGCTGATCCTGAAGGAACAGGTGGGCCTGCGCCGCTGGGCCGCCACCCTGGTCGGCTTTTCGGGCATGCTGCTGATCATCCGCCCCGGCACCAGCGCCTTCCAGATGGCCGCGCTCCTCCCCATCGGAGCCGCAATCGCCTGGTCGATGGCGGCGGTCGTCACGCGGTCCGTCTCCTCGAAGGACCGGGCCGAGACCACCCTCGTCTGGACAAGCCTGACCATGCTCGCCGGGGCCTGCCTGATCATCCCCTTCTACTGGCGGATGCCGAGCCCGACGGAATGGCTCTTCATGGGGCTGATCGGGGTGATCTCCGTGATCGGCCATTCGATCCTGGTTTTCGCCTATGAACGGGCAACGGCCTCGTTCCTCGCGCCGTTTTCCTATCTCCAGCTGATCTGGGCCACCCTGCTCGGCTATCTCGTCTTTTCCACCCTGCCGGATCGCTGGATCGCCGCCGGCTCGGTGCTGATCGTGGCCAGCGGGGTCTATACCGTCCATCGCGAGCGGGTGCGCTACCGCGAGCGGCTGCGGAGCGAGTCCGCCGGGTGAGGCGGCCGGCCCCCTGTGCCAAACTGAACCACGGGGCTGGGTGTCCCCTTACGGCTCCTTAAAGCCGCCCTGCTAGAACGGCATCGTGGCCCGGGTCTCACGCCCCCCAATCGAATTCTCGGTGCCACCAAAGGTTCGAGACCCCTTTGACGATTGGCCGCGACCTCCGGGTCGCGGCCTTTCGCGTTTCGGGGGCAGCGCGGTTACTGCCCCTTCTTCTTCAGCCAGTCGCGCATGAAGGCGATCTCCTTCTCCTGCGCGGCAATGATCTCCTCGGCGAGCTTGCGCGTCTCCGGGTCCTTGCCATGGGCCAGCACCACGCGCGCCATGTCGATGGCGCCCTGGTGATGCGGGATCATGCCCTTGATGAAGTCGATATCGGCATCGCCCGAAAAGCGGATATCCATCTCCTTGTGCATCCGGTCATTCGCCTCACGGAAGGCCTTGGTCGAGGCCGGTTCGTTCGCGGCCGCCTGGCCGGGTTGCCCATGCTGGCCATGCATCTGCCCATGCTGGCCGCCTTGCATCGGTCCGGGCATTTGGTTGCGCATCTGGCCGTGGGTGCCGTGATGGCCGCCCTGCTGGGCGGAAGCGGACAGGGTGAAGAGTGCCAGCACGCAGCCGGCGAGAATCGTCGTTTTCATGAAAATCTCCTGATCAATGGGGAAAGCGGCCGCCAGGCGGCGGCGGGATCAGGCGGGCAGGCGGGGCGGGCGCTCCTGCCGGGGCGGGCCCAGCCCGTCGCCGGACGTCGCCTCCGCCGGGCGCAGGGCCTCGACGGCGAGGCTGTGCAGCGCCGGCATCTCGACCGGGCGGACCGGAACCACCATCCCGGCTGTTGCACAATGGAGGCTGGCATGACCCGGCTTGCCGGAAGGGGCCTTGTCCTCATGGGCATGGCCTTGCCCCTCGCCATGATCGTGGCCGGCTTCGGGTTGGCGGGCATTCTCGCTGCC
Source organism: Hyphomicrobiales bacterium (assembly GCA_027484605.1). Lineage (GTDB taxonomy): Bacteria > Pseudomonadota > Alphaproteobacteria > Rhizobiales > Beijerinckiaceae > Rhabdaerophilum. The sequence continues at coordinate 10,298 of JAIXSR010000054.1, forward strand.
GCTGTCATGGCAGGGCGGGTGCCCGCTTTCATGGAGGGTAGCCATGGCCGGGGCCGGCCCGCCGATCATCAGCCCGTGCAGGCGCATCGGCAACGCGAGCGCCAGCACGAGCAGGACCAGCATCAGGGGGCGAATCCGCAACAGCATCCCATAAAGATGGGGGTGGACAACGCCCGCTGCAAGTTTGCCGCCCTTTGGCCCTTCACCCTGTTTGCAGAATCCGGCACCAAGAGGCGCGCTCCCGGCTCGCGCGGGGAGGGGAATCGGCTATCGTGCCGCCAATCGAACAGGATGGATGACGCGATGACATTTCGTTCCGCTGCTCTCGCTCTGGCCTTTGCCGCTTTCGTCTCGCCGGCTGCAGCCTGGTCCCCGCCCTCGGTCGGGACGGCTTGCGCCGGTTCGCGCGGTCCGGGTCCGGAGCGTGTGGCCATTGCCGGGAACTATCTCGGCGGCCGGGCGCTGCGCCATGGCATGGTCGACCGCAAGAGCTTCCAGGGCTGCTTCCGCTCCACCGATGATTGTGCGCGCTGGCTGGCCGGCAAGGCCCGGCATTTCCCGCTGCAGCCGGGTTTCGCCACCTGCACCCGCGTCGTCCTGCGCTGAACGCCGCTATCGCAGCCGGAGCGGCAGTTTCGCCATGACAAAGGCCAGCGCGACCGCGCTGGCATAGAAGATCGCCCCGATCGCCGCGATGATCGGCAGCCGGGCCAGCGGCGTGAAGCTGGCATAGGCCCGGTCGGCCGCCAGCAGCATCCCCGCCAGCAAGGCCGTGCAGACCGCCAGCGCCAGGGCCGCCTTGGCCACCATCCGGTCCGGCGCGGCCTTGCCCTGCCGTTTCGCCAGCACGAACAGGAGCCCGAAATTGACGATGGCGCCGATCGCCGTCGCCAGCGCGAGGCCGGCGGCGCCGAGCGTGTTCCACACCACCAGCTTGATCGCGAGATTGATCGCGATCGCGGTCAGAGAGGCATAGAGCGGCGTTTTCGTGTCGCCGCGGGCATGGAAACTCGCCACCATCGAGCGGATGCCCACAATGGCCGGCAGGCCCACCGCATAGGCCGCGAGCACCGCCGCCGTCGCCGCGCTGGCGCGGGCATCGAACGCGCCGCGCTCGAACAGGGCCGCGACGATCACCTCGGGGATGACGAGGAACCCCGCGAAGAACGGCGCGGCCAGCAGCCAGCTCAGCATCAGGGCGCGGTTCTGCTGCGCATGCGCCGCTTCCGGCCGGCCCTCGGCGATCAGCCGGCTCATTTCCGGCAGCAGCACCGTGCCGGCGGCAATGCCGATCACCCCGATGGGCAGCTGGTAGAGCCGGTCGGCGTAATAGAGCGCCGAGGCCCCGCCCTGCGGCAGGAAGGTCACGAGGATCGTGTCGGCGAACATCGCGATCTGCACCCCGGCCGCCCCGATCACCGCCGGGCCGAAGGCACGGAAAAAGCCCCGCACATCCACATCGAGCCTCGGCCGTGCCGGCCGCGCGATCAGCCCCGCGCGCCAGGCGGCGATGCCCAGCAGCCCGGCCTCGAGGAAGCCGGCCAGCAACACGCCCCAGGCGGCGGCATGGGCGAGGGTGGCGAAGGCCGCCCCGGCCAGCAGGGTGGAGATCATCGCGAGATTGAGCAGGACCGGCGCCGCCGCCCCGGCGACGAAGCGCTTCTCGGCATTGAGCACGCCGGTCCAGAGCACGACCAGCGTGATCAGCGCGAGATAGGGAAAGGTGATCCGCGTCAGTTCGGTCGCCAGCGCCATTGCGCCCGGCCGGGCCGCGAAGCCCGGGGCCAGCAGGCCGACAAAGCCGGGCGTGAAGGCGAGGACCAGCCCGAGCAGCAGGAGCTGCGTGATCAGCACCAGGCTGAGGATCCGGCCCTGGAACAGGCCGGCCGCCGCCTCGCCCGCCTGGGCGCGGATGCGGGTATAGGCGGGGATGAAGGCGGTGGAGAAGGCGCCTTCCGCGAAGATCGCCCGGAAATGGTTCGGCAGCCGGAACGCGACGGCGAAGGCATCCATCATGAGGCCCGCCCCGAGCACCCGCGCGAGCAGGATATCCCGGAGGAAGCCGGTCAGCCGCGAGAGCAGGGTCCAGGCCCCGACGGAGAGGAAGGCGCGGATCATCGGCGCCGTGCCCGGGCGGGCTCAGCCGGCCGGCGGCACCGCTTCGGGCTCGCTGCCCGGCACCTGCACCCTTTTCGTTGCGGCCCCCTGGCCGTCCCTGGCGCCATGCCGCCCCCCGATCTCTTCCGCCACGATATAGAGCGGCCGCCGTTTCACTTCGGCGAAGATTCGGCCGACATATTCGCCGATCACGCCGAGAAACACGAGCTGAATGCCGGAAAAGAACATGACCGAGACGATCAGGCTGGGGAAGCCCGGCACATCGACCCCGAGCAGCATGGTGCGGACCAGCATGGTGATCGCATAGGTGAAGGCGAAGATCGAAATCCCGAGGCCGATATAGGTGGCGAGCTTCAGCGGCAGGGTGGAGAAGGAGGAGAGCCCGTCAAAGGCGAAGCGCGTCAGCTGGCGATAGCCCCATTTCGACGTGCCATGCAGGCGCTCCTGCACCTCGAACGGCACGCCGACGGATTTGAACCCGACCCAGGCATAGAGGCCTTTCGAGAAGCGTGCCCGCTCGCCGAGCCGGCGCAAAGCCTCCACCACCTTGCGGTCCATCAGGCGGTAATCGCCTGCGCCCGGTGGCAGGGGCGTTTCGCCGAACCGCGAGAAGAGCGTGTAGAATTTCTCAGTCATCCAGCGTCGGATCGGCCCGTCGGTCGAACGGTCGACGCGCTGGCCATAGACCATGTCGTAGCCCTCGCGCCATTTCGCCACGAAGGTCGCGATCGTCTCCGGCGGATGCTGCAGATCGGCATCGATCATCACCACGGCACGGCCCTGCGCATGGTCGAGCCCGGCTGCGAGCGCGATTTCCTTGCCGAAATTCCGGCTGAAGGAAACCGCCCTCACGCGGCTGTCCTCCTCGGCTGCCCGGCGGATGCGCGCCAGCGTGTCATCCTCCGAGCCGTCATCCACGAAGACGATCTCGAAACTCGCGACGCAGCCTTCCAGCACCGGCACCAGCGTGCCGACCAGCGCCTCGATATTCTCGCCTTCGTTGAAGACGGGCACGACGACCGACAATTCGGGATGGAGACGATGCGGCGACATGCTTGGACTCGGTTTGGCGACAAGGCGGCTTTCCGCCGGCGCGCAGGCAGGGTAAGCCCCTGATGCAGGCCGGCAATCCCTTGTTACTCGCATGGCCCGCATGAATGGAAGCTTGATGGTGCCGCTGGTTCTCTGCGCCGATGATTATGCGATGACGCCCGCTGTCAGCCGGGGCATCCTCGCATTGCTGGAAACCGGGCGGATCACCGCCACCGGCGCCATGACCAACCGCCCCTCCTGGCCGGAAGCCGCGCCCGGGCTCCGTGCCTTTGCCGGCAAGGCCGATCTCGGCGTCCATCTCTCGCTGACCTGCGGCGAAGCCCTGACCGCCGGCGAGGGCTGGACCGCCAGCCGCGCCCAGCCGAAGCTGCCGGCCTTGCTGGCCCGGGCCGTTGCGGGGGCGCTGCCGCTCGATGCGATCATGCGCGAGATCGAGGCCCAGCTCGACGCCTTCGAACAGGCCATGGGCATGCGCCCCGATTTCATCGACGGCCACCAGCATGTCCATGCCCTGCCGGGCATCCGCCGCGCGCTGCTGGCCGTGCTGGTCCGCCGCTATCCCGGCCGCGAGCCCTGGATCCGCGATCCCGGCGACCGGCCGGCCGCCATCCGCGACCGCGGCCGTTTCGCCCGAAAGGCCCGGCTGCTCGCCCTCCTCGCCGGGCCGTTCGGCCGCCGCATGGCCGAAACCGGCTTCCGGCTCAACCAGGGCTTTGCCGGGTATTCCGGCTTCGACCCGGCCGGCGATTACGGCGGCGATTTCGCGAGCTATCTCGTCGCGCCCGGCCCGGCCCATCTCGTCATGTGCCATCCCGGCGAGGTGGATGACGCGCTGCGCACCCTCGACCCGGCAACGGAGAGCCGCCTGACCGAACTCGCCTTCTTCCGCTCGGATCGCTTCAGCGAGACCTGCGCCGCCGCCGGCATGCGCCTCGCGCGGATGGAAGGGTAGGCGCCCTCACCCGCGCGCCCCATGACAAGCCGGGGCAAACGCGCCACGCTGGCCGGTGATTCCCCAAACCCGGGAGCGCCCATGCCCGTCTCGTTCAACCCCGCCTATCTCTGGCCGATCCTGCTGCTGCTTGCGTCCAATGTCTTCATGACCCTGGCCTGGTACGGCCATCTGAAATTCAAGACGACAGCCCTGCCGGTCGTGATCCTGGCCAGCTGGGGCATCGCCTTCATCGAGTATTGCCTCGCCGTTCCGGCCAACCGGATGGGCCATGCGGTCTATTCCGCTGCCGAGCTGAAGACGATCCAGGAAGTGATCACGCTGGTGGTCTTCGCCGGCTTTTCCGTGCTCTATCTCGGCGAGAAGCTGACTTTGAACCACGGGATCGGCTTCGCGCTGATCTGCGCCGGCGCCTGGTTCGTATTCCAGGCGAAATAGCGGAAGGCCTGTCTCTCTCCGACGAGGGGAGGATTGCGGCCCGGCCTTCCGGGCTGTTAAGGGAAGCCATCGCCGGAATCGTTCGGCACGCGGTGAGGAGACGCATCATGAGCCAGATTTTCGACCGGCCCAAGGAAATCATCGAATATTGCCTGAAGCCGCTCAATCTTCCCAAGGAAGACGCGACCTACCAGGAGGTCTATCGCCGCCTCGAGCACGTCATCAAGACCTACCAGGTCCAGATGGTGAAGGCGAAGGCCCCGGTCGCGGTGGATTTCTCGCAGATGCGCACCATCACCATCAACGAGGACGCGCACGGCCACGATTGAGGCCTTGTCCTGTTGTACTGCTTTGCGTACAATGCCGGCATGAAAACCGCGTCCTACAGCGAATTGCGCCAGAATCTCGCCGCCATGCTCGACAGCGTGGAACGGGATCATGCGCCGATCGTCATCACGCGGGATCGCGGCAAGCCGGCCGCGGTCCTGATGTCGCTCGAGGATTTCACCTCCTGGGAAGAGACGATCTATCTGCTGCGCAGCCCGCGCAATGCCGAAAGGCTGCTTGAGGCGGTCGGCCGGCTGGAAGCGGGCGAGGGGCTCGACCGGACGGCCCAGTTCTCGGGGGATGGCAAGGCCGGCGCGGCGGCGAAGAAGCCCCGATCGGCATCACGCAAGGCCCCTGCATGAAGGTGGCCGTCACGAAAGTGACGTTCGACCGCGATGCCTGGGACGATTGTCTTCACCTGCAAGCCCATGATCCGAAGGTTTCGGAACGGCTGAATGCGCTGATCCGCGAATGCCTGCGCACGCCCTTTGCCGGCACCGGCAAGCCGGAACCCCTGCGGGGGCATCTCTCGGGATGGTGGTCGCGCCGCCTGACGCAGGAGCATCGGCTCGTGTACCGGGTGGAAGGGCCGGCGCTGATCATCGCGCAATGCCGCTACCATTACTGACAGCAAAAAGGGGCCCCGAGGCCCCTTTTCCATGACGGGTTCGGCCGGAGACGATCAGGCGGTCGCCTTGGCATACATCTCGGCCACGTATTCCCAGTTCACGAGATGCTCGACGAAGGCCTTGAGGTAATCCGGCCGGCGGTTGCGGTAATCGATATAGTAGGAATGCTCCCAGACATCGCAGCCGAGGATCGGGCTGGCGCCCTGGACCAGCGGGCTCTCGCCATTGGCGGACTTCATGACAACGATCTTGCCGTCCTTCACGGCCAGCCAGTTCCAGCCCGAGCCGAACTGCGTGATGCCGGCCTGGATGAAGTCTTCCTTCATCTTCTCGACCGAGCCGAGATCCTCGATGATCTTCTTTTCCAGCGCGCCGGGGATCTTGCCGCCGCCATTCGGCTTCATCCAGTTCCAGAAATGGATGTGGTTGTAATGCTGGCCGGCATTGTTGAAGAGGCCGGCATTCTTGCCGAACGAGCCCTTCACGATCTCCTCGAGGCTCTTGCCCTCGAATTCCGAGCCCTTCAGCAGGTTGTTGCCGTTATTGACATAGGCGAGGTGATGCTTGTCGTGATGGTATTCCAGCGTCTCCTTCGACATGTACGGCTGCAGCGCGTCATAGGCGTAGGGGAGGTCGGGAAGCGTGAAGGACATGGGAAGGTTCCTCGGACATCTGAATTCGGTCAAGCCGGCCGCGATCGGCCGCGCTGCCTCCATGTAAGTCGGCAGCGGCGGAAGGGCAATCGGTCCCTGCAGGGGAATTCTCGCTGTCATGACAGTGGATTGAGGGGATCAACCCGGCCAAGCCATTGATATTTGCCCATTCTTCGCGGATTGTTTAGGTTGGGCCCCAGCAAACGATGGAATTCGGGCCCGTGTAAAAAGGCGAGTCGATGATTTTCGCGATTTTTCTTATTGCTGTCCTTCTTGTTCTTGGCGGTATTCTGGGCCTTGTCAGCGCCCTCAACCTTATTCCCACCGATCTCGGCCTCGCCCATTTCCAGGCCGGTGCCACGGCGCTTGCCGCCGGCCTCGTCACCCTTGCCATCGGCTTCTCCACCCGCGCCGTCGTGTCGGCCTTGCGCCGTGTGGCGACGCCGCGCGCCCTCGCGGCCCCGATCGAACGCGACCTGCCGCCCATGATGGACCCGGCGCCCGACAGGCCCCCCCGGGACAGGCCTGATTTCGCCCTGGCTGCAGGGGCGGCGGCTGTCGGCGCAGCAGCAGGCGTGACTCTGGCTGCCGCGCCTGCCCTTGCCGCCGAACCGCCGCTGGTTGCACCCGAGCTGCAGTCTCTTCCGGATATCGCGGTGGCCGAGCCGCCGGCCGAACCGGATCCGGTGATCGAGCTGCCGCCTGTTGCCCTGCCGGAAGCGCTCGACCTGAGCGCCTTCGCCGAGATGCCGCCGCCGGCCGAGCCTGCTGTCGAGCCCGTTGCGGAGCCAGCCCCTGCGCCACGCGATCCCGTCGCTCTCGTCATGCCGGAGCTCATGCCGATCCCCTTGCCGCCCTCTTTCGCCCTGCAGCCCATGCCCGAGCCGCCAGCCCTCTCGATCGAGGAGGAGATCCGCGCGCAACTGGGCCGGGCGCCGGCCATCGAAGCGCCGCCTGCACCCGAGCCGGCCCCTGAGCCCCCGGTCGAACCTGCGCCGGTACCGGGCCTGATCGCCGATGCCGATCTCGCGGCTCTGGAGGAGTCGAAGCCGCCCTTGCCGCCGCTCGACACGCTCGAGGTGGTCGGCTCCTACGATTCCGGCGGCACGCGGTTCGCCATGTATTCCGATGGCTCCGTCGTGGCTGTCGGCCCCGAGGGTGAAACCCGCTATCCGACCCTGCAGGATCTGCGCCGGCATCTCGACCAGCTCTCGGGCTGAGCGGCAGGCTGCCCCTCACCCGGCTTCGGGCTTCGCCCTCAGTCACCCTCTCCCCGCGGGGCGGGGCGAAGGGGGGTTACCCCGCCGCGAGCCCCGTCACTTCCAGCGCGAAGGCGAAAACCCGCGCGATATCGTCGAGCTGCTCGAACCGGCCGGACGAGCCGCCATGCCCGGCCCCCATCTGCGTATGGAGCAGGACCGGGCCGCCGCCCGTCATGGTGGCGCGCAGCCGGGCGACGAATTTCGCCGGCTCCCAATAGGTGACGCGCGGATCGGTCAGGCCGCCGATCACCAGCATGGGCGGATAGGGCTTCGCGGCGATGTTGTCATAGGGCGAATAGGCCCGCATCGCCTCGAAGGCGGCCTCGTCGGTGATCGGGTTGCCCCATTCCACCCATTCGGGCGGTGTCAGCGGCAGGCTTGGATCGAGGATCGTGTTGAGACTGTCGACGAAGGGCACGTCGGCGATGATCCCGGCGAATTTCTCGCCCGCGAGATTGGCCACGCCGCCCATCAGCATCCCGCCGGCCGAGACGCCCTGCGCGACGATCCTTTTCGGTGCGGCATAGCCTCCGGCAACGAGGAAATCCGCCACCGCGATGAAATCGGTGAAGCTGTTGATCTTCTTCTCGCGCTTGCCCTCGCGGTACCAGCGGAAGCCCTTTTCCGTCCCGCCGCGGATATGGGCAATGGCATAGACAAACCCGCGATCGACAAGGCTCAGCCGCTCGGTCTCAAAATCGGCATCCATCGCATAGCCATAGGCGCCATAGCCGTAGAGCAGAGCCGGGGCCGTGCCGTCGACCGGCGTGTCCTTCCGCCTCAGGATCGTCACCGGCACCGTCTCGCCATCCGGTGCCGGCGCGAAGAGCCGCTCGGTCACATAGGCGGAGGGGTCATGCCCGGAGGGCACATCCTGCACCTTGAGCACGGTCTCCACCCCGGTGGCGAGGTCGAGATCGAGCGTCACTTCCGGATCGACCGGCGAGGAATAGGCCAGGCGCAGGATGTCGCTGTCATATTCGAGCCCGACCGTCGCGGCGATGTCGCCGATCGCGGCCTTCGGCGCCAGCACGCGCTCGGCGCCGGTCTCCCAGTGGCGGACATGGATGCGCGGCCCGTCCTCGCCGAGGCTCGACCAGATCAGCCAGCTCTTCAGGACATGCACCGAGAGCAGCATCCGGCCGGGTGTTTCCGGCACCAGCACCTCGGCGCGCGACAGATCGGTCTCGCCGACCGGCAGCGCGACGATCTTGAAATCCGCCGCCCCGCCATGGTTGGTCCGGATCACCAGCGAACCGGCATGATGGTCGATCTCGTATTCCACCCCGGGGACGCGCGGAAAGACCGGCACCGGCACCTCGGCGGCATCGTCGAGATCGAGCAGCAGCACCTCGCTGGTCTCGTGGTCATGGATCGAGATGAAGGCGTAGCGGTCATCCTGCGTGACATCGAGCCCGACGAACCAGCCCGAATCCGTCTCGCGGTAGATCTCGACATCGTCACGCTGCTTGTCACCGAGGCGATGCCGCATGACGCGGAAGGGCCGCTGCGAGGAATCCAGCTCGATGTAATAGAAGAACCGGCAATCCCGGCCCCAGACCACCTCGCCATTGCTGCGCGAGAGCCGGTCATGGTCCTTGCCGGTGGCGAGATCGCGCACCCGGAGGATATAGCTTTCCGAGCCGGTCGTATCCGCCGCCCAGACCATGAGGCGATGATCGGGAGAGGGCTGCGTGGCGCCGATATCGAAATAATCGACATCGCGTGCCGCCTTCGGCCCGTCGAGCAGGATCTCCTCGCGTTTCTTGCCGATTTTCCGCCGGCAAAAGACCGGGTATTGCTGCCGCTTGCGGAAGCGCTCGTAATAGAGCCATTCGCCATCCTTCATCGGCGGCTCGGATTCATCCTCGCGCATGCGGCCGCGCATTTCCGCCATCAATTCCTTCTGCAGCGCCGCCAGCGGCCGGAAGGCCTCGCGCGCATGGGCGTTCTCGCGGCGCAGATAGGTGCCGATGGCCGGCGGCACGCGTTTCGGATCCTCGATCACCGCCTGCCAGTTGCGGGCCCGCAGCCAGGCATAGTCATCCACCAGCGTGACACCATGGACCACGCGCTTCACCGGCTTGCGCGCGGCAACCGGGGGCTGGCGGGTCAGATGGGCGAAGGGCGGCAGGCGAGACATCGGCGAATCCTCATCAATCGGCCGTATCTAGCCGGATTCACCGGCAGGGCGATACCACGCCTCGCACCCGGCCGCTCCGGCCAGCCTCCCGCTTCTCCCCCGCGGGGGAGAGGCCGACGATGCATCGCATCGGCGGGTGAGGGGGCCTTCGCCGGGGGTTGGCCTATTCGCCCGGATCGGCGCGGAAGGTGAAGGCCGCGCCGTTGGTGCAATAGCGCCGCCCTTTCGGCTTGGGGCCGTCCGGGAAGACATGGCCGAGATGGCCGTCGCAGACCGCACAGCGGATCTCGATCCGCCGCATCCCGTAGGAACGGTCCTCGTGATAGCTGACCACGCCCTCCTCGACCGGTTCGAAGAAACTCGGCCAGCCGGTACCGGATTCATATTTCCCGTCGGTCCGGAAAAGGCCGGTATCGCACCCTGCGCAGTGGAACGTGCCCGTGCGCTTTTCTTCGAGGAAGGGGCCGGTGAAGGCGCATTCGGTGCCATGTTCGCGCAGGACGCGGTATTGTTCGGGCGTCAGGAGGGCGCGCCACTCCGCATCGGACTTGATGACCTTCTGAATTGCTTTCATCCCTCGGGCTCCTTGCTTGCGAAACCCGAAAATGGGCGATGCATCAGCAGACAGCAATAGATCAAACGACAATGTGAACTGGCCGCGAGCGTCGGCATCGTCTTGCGAATTCCATGATGCTGCGGAGGAAATTATGTGATATTTGTCACAAACCGCTTGCAACTATCCGAAAATATTGCTGATAGAAGAGGGTGCGGTTGGAAGCCTCGAATCGAGTGTTCAGAAGATATCTCGTTTACCAAAGCAGGTAACCCGTTTTTCAATCGTTGGCTTAAAGAAAAATGAGGAACTGGGGGGTATTCTCCGCCAGGCCACCACAGAAGGAAAAACGCTCATGGCGAATACAGTCGAGCAGGGTGATCTGATCGAACTGGCAGCCGAAATCGTGTCTGCCTATGTCAGCAACAACTCTGTTCCCGCCTCTGATCTTCCGGCCTTGATCAACGAGGTCTATACTGCGCTGACACGCGTTGGCACCCCGATCGTCGAGGCGGCGGCCGAGCCGCTGAAGCCTGCGGTTTCCGTGAAGAAATCGGTGCACAACGACTACATCATCTGCCTGGAAGACGGGAAGAAGTTCAAGTCGTTGAAGCGCCATCTCCGCACGCAGTACAACATGTCGCCGGAGCAGTATCGCGAGAAGTGGGGCCTGCCGGCCGACTATCCGATGGTCGCGCCGAACTATGCCGCCGCCCGTTCGCGCCTCGCGAAGGAAATGGGCCTCGGCCAGCAGCGCCGCCGCGCGCGCTGAGGTTCCGGGCGCCCCGCGCGCCCGTCCCGGCAGAGAACAGGCGCCCCCGCGGGCGCCTTTTTTCTGTCCGCGACAGCGCTGATCCGATCGCTGTTCCGCGTCCTGACATCTTGCCCGAGTGTTGTCCCGCGGGCGGGGTCAGGCGGCCCTGGTTTTCCGGCCGCTGCCCTTGCCAGGCTTCAGGCGCTGTCCACAAGCTCGACGAAAGCGGGGAATATTTTTTTTCGCTCCGCCACCGGCAGCCGCTTCACCATTGAGCTTCGCCCCCGCCGCGCCCTAGCCTTCGCGCGGGGAGATCGTTGCGGAGCATGATGATGGAGCCTTCATCCAGTAATTTGATAGTATTTGGAAATATTGATTTCATGGCACGGCCCCGGCGCCATCGGCGCGAGCCCGGCACGGGCGACCCCGCCTTGCTTTGTGCCCGGGCGCTCCAGCGCCAGATGCAGCAGCAGATCTGCCGCGCCTGCGCCGCCGCCTGGGCGGGCGTTCCGGCCGAAGCCCTTCTCCGCCCCGCGCGGGAGGCCGCTGCCATCGTGCAGGCACGGCACACGGCCATCTATCTCGCGCATATCGTCTTCGGCTTTTCGCTCACGCGGGCCGGTGCGATGGTCGGCCGCGACCGCACCTCCGCGCGCCATGCCTGCCTGCGCATCGAGGAACGCCGCGAGGATGTCCGCATCGACCGGGCGCTGGATGCCCTCGGCGCGGCCGTGGAGACCTGGCTGCGCGCCTTCGGCCCGGGAGAGGTGTCATGAGCCCGCTCCGCGAACCGCATGCCCGCCGGAAGACGGGCAAGGAACCGGCCCGGGAGCGAGCCGGCGGGATGCCCGCCGCCGCCGCGGATCCGCGCGAGCTCTCGCGCCTGCTCGCCCGGCTTGCCGAGCCCGGCATGCATGTGGAAGCGCAGCGCGGGTGGCTGGTCTTCCGGGATGCCCGCCGCCGCGTCTCGCTGGCCAGCCGGTTCCCGGCCAGCCTGCTGCAGCCGCTGCTGGCGGCCGGCGCGATCCGTGCCCTGCCGGGCGGGTGCCATGCCATCACCCCGGAGGGCAGGTCGAGGCTGGCGCGCGAGGCTGCCGGCGAGGTGGCGGCCCAGCATCGCGAGCTGGAATTCCGGCCGGACCCTGCCCGGCCGGGCGGGATGGTCGCCGTCAACCTGCGGGAGGACCCCCTGCAGATGCTGCGGCGGCATGGCCGGATGGCGCATCTCGTCGGCCCGGCCGAGATCGAGGCCGGCCTCCGCCTGCGGAAGGATATCCGCCTCGCCGGCACGATTCCCGCCATCACGATGGACTGGACCCGGCCCGCCGTGGATGGTTCGGGCGGCGATGGCCTCGCCATGAGTGATCTGGTCGTCGCGGCGCGGCAGCGCGTCGACCGGGCCCTCCGGGCGGTGGGGCCGGATTTCTCCGGCATCCTCGTCGATATCTGCGGCTTCGGCAAAGGGCTGGAGCGGCTGGAACGCGAGCAGGCCCTGCCGGTCCGTTCGGGCAAGATCGCGCTGGCCTTCGCCCTGAGGATGCTGGCCCGCCATTACGGGCTCGGCAACCTGGCGACCGGTGCTCCGGCGGGGCGGATCCAGTCGGTCACGTTCGGCGGATAACGGCCTGCCCGGTCAGGTGGCGCGGCCGGCTTCGGCCTTGATCCGCGCCACCATCGACGCGAGGCCATTCGCACGCTGCGAGGTCAGGTGGTCGCGCAACCCGATCTCGGCGAAGAAGGCCTGCGCATCCGTCGCCGCGATCTCGGCCGGCGGCCGGTTCGAGAACATCGCGATCACGAGCGCGACCAGCCCCTTGACGATCAGCGCATCGCTGTCGCCGCGTATGGCGAGCCGCCCCGTGGCCGGGTCCCGGTCCATCATCAGCCAGACCTGGCTGGCACAGCCGGGCACCTTGTAGGCGTCGGTATAGGCCCCCGCCGGCAGGGCTGGCAGCGTCTTGCCGAGATCGATGAGATAGCGGTAGCGATCATCCCATTCGTCGAGGAAAGCGAGATCGTCGCGGATGGTCTGGAGCGCGGCGGGGATATCCATGCCGGTCACCTGTCGCGCGCCGGCGGGAAGGTCAAGCCCCTTTTCGTGCCGCCACGGGCCCGGGCCGTCGCGGGGGCAGGGGAAGGCCCTCGACGATCCGGCGCTCGGGCTCGGCCATCGGCGGGGCGGGGGGGGCCGCCGCGGCCGGGCCGGTGGCCGGGGCCAGGGCCGCGCCCGCCCGCCTTGCCGCCTCGGCGCAGAGTGCCGGCTTCTCCTGGCACAGGCCGATCGCCCGGGCGGGCAATTGCTCCGCCGCCATCCGGATCTCTGATTCGGTCTGCCGCCGGTCTTCCGCCGGAACGGTGACGTAGTAGAGCGCGGCAATCGCCAAGGTGGCACGCCAGAACATGGTGCTTCTCCCATCCCGCAGGCAGGATAGGGCCAAGCCGTCGCGATCCCGTTGGCAATTTTCGTCGAATTTTACCGATCTGGCCTTTCTTTCGGGCCCGGAAGTGCTTCGCCGGGCGCTGCCCGATCCCGGAGAGAGGTTGTTCACCATAGTCGCGGAAAGGCGGGGCCAGGGCCGTGACAGCCGGCGAAACAGGGCCGTGCCGGGCGTCATCTTAGCACCCGTTTAAGATCGCCCGACGCATGGTCGGCATCGGGGAAAAGGACCAAACAGAACGGGACGCGACGGGCCGAATGACGATCGACTGGACCCAGACCTTGATGGGCAATTCCGCCCTCGCCATCCACGGCGGGTCGGGGCTTGCCGCGTCGCTGGCCGGGCGGCGCCTGCTGGGCGTCCTGGCCGGGTCGCTCGCCATGGGCCTTTCGCTGGCCACGTTGCCCTTCCGTGGCCTCACCGATGTCCTGCCCGAATGGATCGGCCTCAGCGGCGTGCTGGCCGCCTCGGTCTGCGGCTTCGTCCTGCTCTCGCGCGAACGGCCCGTCACCCAGATGGCCGGCCTGTTCAGCGGCCTTCTCGTCCTGCCCTTCGCCGCCTTTGCCGGCGTGGAATTCACGATCATCGCCCTGCTTTCGCTGCTGGCCGCTGCTCTCGGGCTGGCCGACTGGCTCGCCCTGCAGCAGCGTCCGGTCCCGGCGCGCCTCGTGGCCGGCACGGCCGTTCTGGCCACCATCGCCTGTTTCCTTCAGGGCCCGCTGGATCTGGCTTCCGTCGCCCCGGCCATGGCCATGGCGATGCCGCTGGCGCTTGCCGCCTTCCGGCAGCCGCCCGTCGCCGCGCCCGTCGCCATGCCCGATCCCGGCCGCCGGCTCGGCCGGCTGGAGGCCTTGAACGGATTGCTTGTGCGCGACGCCGCCCGCCAGGTCCTGGTGGTCGACCAGGTCGGCGGTCTTGAAGCCGCAGGCGAGGCGCCGTTCCGCCGCCACCTGCTCGAGGCGCAATTCCCCGAAGGCTCGATCATCGCCGCCACGCTGATCGCCGACCGCGTCCCGCTTCTGCAGGCCCTGTCGCGGGCCATCCATGAGGGCCAGCCGACGGAGGGCCTCGCGCTGCGCCTGCGCCGTGATCCCGCCGGCGCCGGCTTCCCGATGCCGCCGCGCTTCGATCGCTATGCCTGCGCCGTGGCGCCGCTCCCGAACGAGCCCGGCCTTGCCGCCTTCCTCTTCGAGCCGGCGGACAGCGCCGCCGCCGAGGCGCCCCCGGCCCGCAAGGTCGATTCCGCCCTGCTCGCGCGCGCCCTGCATGACAGCGTTGCCCCGTTCAATGCCGGCCTGGGCTTTCTCGAGATGATCGCCGATCCGCGGCTCGCCCCGCGCGATCCCGCCTCCTGGCGCGATTTCGCCGCCGAGGCGCACAAGGCGATCGGCGAGGCCCATCGCAACACCCATCTCATGGGCCGCTGGCTCCGCGCCATCCAGGACGGGCCGGACGAGCAGGCCGACATCCTGCCGCACCGGCTTCTTTCCGATGCCATCCGCGCGCTCAACCTCCGGGATGCGCAGGACAAGGGCCTGCTCGCCGTCACGGCTCCGGCCGGCCTGCCGGCCGCACGGCTGCCGCTTCCGGCAGCGCGCTTTGCGGTGGAGATCATGCTGCGCCGGGCCATGGCCCGCGAAGGCGCACGCCTCGAATGGCTGCGCGAGGGGCCCGATCTTCTGGTGGTCTGCCATGGCGCGCCCTCGGGTGAAGCGCTGCCGGTCGATCCCTTCGAAGCAGCCCTCTGCCAGGCCCTGGCCGATGAAAGCCGGATCGGCTTCTCGGGATCGGGCAGGCAGGATCTGACCTTGCGCTTTGCCGGCGCCTATGCGGGGCGGCTGCCGGTGGCAATCGACAACGGGACCATCGGGGAAGAGCCGGTCCGCATCGCGGGTTGATGCGGGACCGACAGGGGGTAGTGACCATGAAGCAACGGAACCGGGCCCAGGATCACCGGATGCCGGAGGACGAGGATCGGCCGCGCCGTGCGCGGCGCCGGCTCGTCACGGGCGGACGCGTGGTGGCCGCCCTGGCCTGCCTGTTCGGCGGGACGATCATCGTCAATGCGGTGATGATGCAGAACGAGAAGCACCCGACGCCTTTGTTCCGCAACGCGATCCGCGAGGCGGAATCCTTCCCCACGCCGCCGGCCCGCCCGGACAATGCCCCCCGCCAGGCGGCCCTCGGCCAGACCGCGGCCCCGCCGGTCCGTCCCGCGCCGGTTCCGGCCGCGCCTGCTGCCCCGGCTGCGGCGAAACCGGCCGAGACGCCCGCCGCTGCCGCCCCGTCCGATCCGCTTCTGGCGGATATCCAGCGCGAACTGGTCCGGCGCGGTTTCTACAAGGGCGAGGTCCATGGCCGCCCCGGCCCGGCCACCAACCAGGCGATCCGCGACTACCAGTTCTCCCAGCGCGTCCCGGTCGATGGCAAGCCGAGCGAGGCCCTGCTGAAGGACCTGCAGACCGCCTCCCGCGCGGCCATGCGCGACGAACTGGCCGACCTGCTCAAGCGCAACGGCGCCGAACGCCCGGCCACGGAAGACAAGCCCAGCCGGACGGTGCTCGATGTCCAGCGCGCGCTGAACAAGGCGGGCTATGGCCCGCTGACCGAGGATGGCCAGATGGGCCCCTCGACCCGCAACGCGCTGGCGAAATTCGAGGCCGATCGCAAGCTGCCCCCGCGCGGCGAGGTGAAGGGGCCGGTGCTGAAGCTGCTGGCCTCGACCACCGGCATTCCCATCAGCCCGTAAGATGCGGCTGACCAGCGACTTCTTCGTCTCCGCCTATCTCCGCCGCGCTGCCATCGAGGGCGCTTTCGGGGCCCTGCGCCGCCGCGGCGGCACCGAGGCCGGCACGATCTTCGTCGTGGTCGACCATCTCGACGGCACGGCCGCGCTCTATGGCCCCGCCCCGATGTCGAGCTATGCCGGCAAGCCCGAAGACCGCGTCTTCACCCGGCTCCATGCCGCGCCCGTCCTCGAACGGCCCGCTATCGAGGCCAGGCTCGAGAAGGAAATCCGCTTCGATCCGGATTGCTGGATCGTCGAGATCGAGGACCGCCAGGGCCGCCATTTCCTCGACCCGGTGATCGAGCCGGGCAGCTGACGCACCGGCGGCCGGCCCGTTTCGGCACGCCCCTTAAGCACCTCTTAAGACATTGCCCGCAATTTCCTTGTGAGAGGGGTGATTCGACGCCGCCAGCCGGCATGCGGTTTCCCCTCCGAAGGAGAATGGCCATGGGCGAACTGATCCGCTTCCGGCCTCGTCAAGGGGCCAAACCGGGCACGCTGCCGGCGGGTGATCCGCAGGGCATCGGCATGTCCGGCGCACGCATCCTGCTTTTTACCGGCGTTCGCTATGAACGCCACGACGACCCCCCCGCTCGCGCCCCGAAAAGCCAGAGCCCCCGCTCCGGCCGGCGCAAGCGCGCGTAACCTTGCGTAACCCGTTCCGGCCCTGAGCCCGCTTGCCGGCGCGACAGGGAAAGCCCAACCGCATGCGCGCGGTGGGCCCGCCATCGCGCGTGTTTCCGCACGCCCGGTCCGGCGTGGCCTGCCGGCGAGGAGGCCCGATGCTGCCTGTTTCTGCCCTGATCCCCCGTCCCGTCCGCGCAACCGGCCTTGCCGCGATCCTCGCGCTGCCGCTTCTGGCCTGCATGCCGACGACCGGGGATTTCGGCCGGCCGCAGCAGGGCTTCACCAATGATGTGCTGCTGCCCTTCTCCGGCACGGTGGGGGCGCGGATGCGCGGCGAGCCCGCCTCCTATTACGCCTATACCGAGGACGAGAAGGAACTGCGCAACCGCGCCTGGAATTTCCTGATGCCGGAAACCGATGCCCCGCGCGGCACCTGGCAGGAGCGCAACCTCGCTTTCCATCGCGTCATTCCGCCGCGCGAGCATGATGTCACGCTCTACCACCGGACGATCATGGGCGGGCCGCAATTCGGCGCCCGGAACGATTCCCCGATCCTCCGCCGGGTCAGCAATCCCGGCCATGCCTTCTCCTCGCTGGTCTCGCGCTACAACCGCGTGAAGGACACGATTGCCGCCGACCACGCGCTGGTGCCGCATTTCCGGCTGGTGGCCACGCAGGTCATCCAGGCCGACCATGTGAGGGCGCGCAGCCTCTCCCATGTCGGCCATCTCACCGAGGAGCAGCGCAACGAGGCGCTGGAGCGGATCTGCGAGAATGCGCTGATCATCGCCCGGGTGAACTGGTCCTTCTATGACCGCGCCGCGCAATATCGCTATTCCCTCGAGCATCTGCTCGTCGAGGGCCCGGAACGCGAGGCCATCCCCTCGGAACGCACGCTGATGGCTTTCGAGGCGGATATCGGCCGCTTCACCAAGGGCACGATGCAGATCCCCGGCCATTGCCTGCGCGAGGTCGAGATGCCGCCGGTCATGACTCCGCGCCCGCTCGTCCGCAAGGGCTGAGGGCAACCCCTCACGCGGCCTGCCCCTCGCCCCGCTTGCGGGGAGAGGGTGGTCGAGGGCAGAGCCCGCGACCGGGTGAGGGGGCCCGGTTCGCGATCACCCACGCCGCACCCCTAATCCGGCAGGATCTCGCTCTCGCAGCGGGCGGCGCGCAGCACCTCCTGGGCCCGGGACCGGCTGCTCGGCCGGTCGACGAAGACCTTCAGGATCGCCACGCCCGTCAGACGCCGGGCGGTGATGCGGATTTCCTCGATCGCCTGCTCCTCGTCATCGAGCCGGGTGATCCGGTCAAGCTGGGCCTGCGTCGCCACGACAAGATCGAGGCTTCCGCCGGTGGCGGCCCGGTCGGAGACCGACGCATAGATGCCGCGATGCCGCTCGGCGAGGCTGATCGAGAGGAAGGTTTCCGAGAGCGGCACGCGCAGGCGCACCGGCCCGCCGCTCAGGTCATAATGGCAGACGGCCATCGCCACGGCCGGGTCGACCAGCGGCAGGCCCTTCATGTCCTCCGCATCGATCAGCGCGATGCTGTTCGTGGCCGCACCCCGTTCGAGCCGGGAGAAGATGTCATCCCTGGTGCCGAAGGGCAGGATGAACAGGCTGGTGATATGCGCCAGAGCCGCCATCAGCACGAAAACGAGGGCAAGCAGGGTAGCCGGCATCACAGGCACCGGATCCGGCTGAGCCGCGGAATGGTGCGCGGGTCAAGCTGCGTCGCCGTCGCGGCGAGCGGCGTCTCGTACAGCCGGACGATGACCTGGATCTCCTGCGCCTCGCGCCCGGTCGGCAGCCAGTTGCCCGGCAGGGGCTCGGGCCCGATCTCGATCGTGAACGGCCCTTCCGCCGGCCGGACAATCTCGGCCGAGGTGAACCCGTGCCGCTCCGCGAGGTTGGGAATCAGCCGGCCGGCATCGTCGGCAAGCGTCACCGTCCAGTAGCGGGCGGCCGGGAACGGCGCCCAGAGCCGGTATTCGCAGCGCGAGGACAGGGTGTTGCCGTCGCTGTCGGCCCGGGCCCGCAGGGCGAAGCCCTCGCCGGCGGCGAGCGGCAGCTCGCCCTCGTAGAACATCCGCGCCCGGGTATAGGGGTCGATCTCCGGCGCGCCCTGCCGGGGCAGGAAGATCCAGCCCCCGGTCAGCCGGTGGGGAAAGGCATTCTGGCCGGCCACGGCGAGGAAGGTCAGGGCTCCGCCGCTGGCCAGCCCCGCCAGGGCCACGATCAGGAGAAGCAGCAGGCGCATGATCCGGGGCAGGCCCTCATGAACGCGGGGCAGCGCCGGCGCCGAGGCCGGAAACCGGCCCGGCCGGCTTGTCCTCGCCGGCGGCCTCGATCTCGCGCAGCACGGCCTTGCCGCGCGGCGAGAGACGATAGAGCCGCCCGGCCTGCGGCGTGTTCGCTTCCAGCGCGCCGGCCAGTTCGGCCAGCTTGGGATCGCGCACCGGCCTGTCCTCGTCGCCGAGGCCGGGAATGTTCTGCGCGTCGATATCGAGATGCGCGAAGGCCATGGCCTGCTGGAACAGCATGGCCGGCAGCGAGCCGCCGGTCATGTTGTTGGTGGCGGTGTAATCGTCGTTCCCGAACCAGACCGCCGTGGTGAAATTGCCCGAATAGCCGACGAACCAGGCATTGCGGTATTCATCGGTCGTGCCGGTCTTGCCGGCGGTGGGAATGCCCGGCAGCGCGGCCCGCCTTCCCGTGCCGGCCGTGACGACCTGGCGCAGCATGCGGTTCATGTCGAGCGCGACATAGGAAGGCAGCACCTGCGGCCGCTTCGCCAGGTCCTGCTCGGCGCGGTAGATCACCTCGCCGGCGGGGGTCAGGATCTCGCGCGCGACATAGGGTTTCGCCAGCCTGCCGCCATTGGCGAAGGCGTTGAAGCCGGTGGCCATGTCCACCACCGTCACCTCGCTGACGCCCAGCGGCATGCCGGGAATGTCGCGCACCTCGCTGGCGAAGCCCACCTTGCGCAGCACATCATGGACGCGCTCGCGGCCGGCCTTGTGGTTGCCCTTGCCGAGCTTCTCGTTCAGCTGGATCGGGATCGTGTTGATCGACTTGGCGAGCGCCACGATGGCCGGCATCGAGCCGGCATAGGAGCGGCCGTAATTCTGCGGGCACCAGGGCCGGCCGATATTCACGCAGGTCGGCCGGTCGACGACGATGCTCTCCGGCTTGATCACGCCGTCATTCAGGGCCGCCGCATAGACGAAGGGCTTGAAGGACGAGCCCGGCTGCCGCATCGCCTGGACGGCCCGGTTGAACTGGCTCTGCCCGTAATCCCGGCCGCCGACCATGGCGCGCAGCCCGCCGGAATGATCGAGCATGACGAGGGCGGATTGCTTCACCCGGTAATTGGGCCCGTGCTGGCGCAGGATCGATTCCGATGCCCGCTCGACATGCCTCTGCAGGCCGGGATCGATCGTCGCGCGGACGATCAGCGTCCGGTGATTGCCGAGCCTGCCGGCGGCGGCGAGCTGCTTGATCTCCTCGAACCCGTAATCCAGCGCGTAATCGGCGATGTTCTGGTTCGCCCGCTCCACCGGCGTCGCCGGGTTGCGCAGGGCGGTGGAAACCTGGCCCTGCGTCAGGAACCCGGCCTCGACCATGTTGGACAGCACATCGGCCGCCCGGGCGCGCGCTGCCGGCAGGTTGACATTCGGCGAGAATTTCGACGGCGCCTTGAACAGGCCGGCGATCATCGCCGCCTCGGCGAGGGTCAGGTCACGGACATCCTTGCCGAAATAATGCTCGGCGGCGGATTGCACGCCGAACACGCCATTCCCCAGATAGGCCCGGTCGAGATAGAGTTTCAGGATCTCGCGCTTCGAGAGCCGCGCTTCCAGCCAGAGCGCGAGGAAGGCTTCCTTGATCTTCCGCTCGAGCGAGCGCTCGTTGTTCAGGAACAGGTTCTTGGCCAGCTGCTGGGTGATGGTCGAGCCGCCCTGCACCACGCCATTGGCGCGCGCATTGGCGACAACCGCCCGGAAAAGCCCTTGCGGATCAATGCCCCAATGCTCGTAAAACCGGCGATCCTCGGTGGCGAGCGCCGCCTTGACGAGATGCTCGGGCAGGTCCTCGATCGCGATCGCCTGGCTGTGCAGGATGCCGCGCTTGCCGATCACCGCGCCGGTCTGGTCGACGAAGGTCACCGCCAGGTCCTGCTGCTTCAGCCAGTCATCTTCCTTCACCGCCCGGAAAGCCGGTTTTGCCAGCGCCGTCATGAAGATGCCGCCGATCAGGCAATAGGTCAGGGCCTCGCAGGCCAGCGTCACCGCGACGCGCCCGCCCGGCGAGGGTTCGAGCCGGTCCGAGGCATGGCGGATGCGCCAGAGGCCCTCCTTTGCCCGCTCGACGAGCCGGTGGAGGGCATGTTCCAGCCAGGCATCGGCATCGCGCAGGCGGCGCGCCAGCTTCTCCCGGAGGGACAGGGTACGGAACTCGGTCATGGGGCCGGCATGCAGGCGGAAGGAGAGGGGGACAGTTGCGTCTCAATATTTCAATATACTTATAACACAGGGCGGAAGGCGCGTCCAAAACCGCCGCCGCCTCTTGACGCCCCGCCGCCGGCTTGCACACAAGAACGGATGGATGCGCCGCCGCCGTTCTGGAAGACAAAGAGCCTCGCCGAGATGACCGAGGCGGAATGGGAAAGCCTCTGCGACGGCTGCGGCCGCTGCTGCCTCATCAAGATGGAGGATGAGGATTCCGGACAGTTTTATTTCACCGATGTGGCCTGCCGGCTTTTCGACACCGCGTCCTGCCGCTGCCGCGACTATCCCAACCGCGACCGCGAAGTGCCCGATTGCGTGCGGTTGACGCCTGAAAATGCCGGCAGCTTCGGCTGGATGCCGCCCAGCTGCGCCTATCGCCTTCTGGCGGAAGGCAAATCCCTGCCGGATTGGCACCCCCTTGTCAGCGGCCGCCCCGAGAGCGTGCGCGAGGCCGGTGCCAGCGTCGCCGGGCGGGTCCATGCCCTCGAGGATGATCTCTCGCTGCCCGAACTGGTCGAGCGAATCCGCGTCTGGCCCGGCCGTTGGCCCCGCAAGAAAAGAAGCGGATAAACGACTGGATTCTCTTCATTATATGAATTAAATCCGCGATTACGAAAAATATCCTTGACGCCGCGACGGTCTTGAGGCATAAACCACCCACGTTCCCGAATTGCGCTCCAGCCCTCCCGCCTCTCCCCGCCGGGGAGACGCCGACGATGCGCAGCATCGGCGGGTGAGGGGGCGGAACATGGAGTGGCGCTCGAAGCCCCTCCAGCCCTCCCGCCTCTCCCCGATGTGGGGAGGCCGACGGCGCATAGCGCTGGCGGGTGAGGGGTCCGACCATGCATGGCTTCGTCGCGGCCTCTCCAGCCAGCCTCTCACTTCTCCCCGCCGGGGAGTGGCCGACGGCGCATAGCGCCGGCGGGTGAGGGGCTGCCTCGGTGAAGGCGCATCCCGCGCCCCTCCACCCCATGCCCAATCCCCCAATCCCCCCATCCCCGGAGGCCCCATGCTCCCGAAACCTGCCCGGCCCCGCCGGCGGGCACGCCGCCCGTTGATCCACCGGCTCTGGTCGGCCGCGGAACGCCAGGTCGCGGAAATCGAGGCCCGGCTCGCCAGCCTCTCCGGCGACCCGGCCTTGCTCGAACGCGATGCCAAGACCCTTGCCGTCATCGCGCGGACCCTGCGCGATCTCGTTGCCCTCGATACCGAAACGGCCCCGGACCCTCCGGCGCCGGAAAGGGACGCCCATGCCGGAAATCCTGTCCGCTCGCTCGAGGCCTTCCGTGACGAGCTTGCGCAGCGCCTTGATGCATTGCGTCGAGAACGGGCAGGCCCGGACCCTGCTGGAGGGGATGGGGCCTGAAGCGCTGGCGCGTTTCCTCGCCGACTGGCCGCTCTTCGCCCGGCCCGACCAGCTGCCGCCCGAGGGCGCGCAGGGCGGCGGGCCCTGGTCGACATGGCTGGTCCTGGGCGGGCGCGGCGCCGGCAAGACGCGCACCGGCGCCGAATGGGTGCGCGGGCTGGCCCTCGGCCTGCCGCCTTTCGCCGGGCGCCCGGCGGGGCGGATCGCCATCGTGGCGGAAACCCTGCAGGACCTGCGCGAGGTGATGGTGGAGGGCGTATCCGGCCTGCTCGCCATCCACCCGCCCGGGCAGCGCCCGCTCTGGCTCGCCTCGCGCCGCCGGCTCGAATGGCCGAACGGCGCGGTGGCGCAGGGCTTCTCCGCCGAGGATCCGGAATCGCTGCGCGGTCCGCAATTCGAGGCGGCCTGGTGCGATGAACTCGCCAAATGGAACCAGGCCGAGGCCACATTCGACATGCTGCAATTCGGCCTGCGCCTCGGTGAATGGCCCCGGCAGGTCATCACGACCACGCCGCGCCCGACCCGGCTGCTGAAGCGCCTCGCGGCCGATCCGCGCACCGCGGTCAGCCGCGCCGCGACGCGGGCCAATGCCGCGCATCTCGCGCCGCATTTCCTCGCCACCATTGTCGGCCGCTATGCCGGCACCGCTCTGGGCCGGCAGGAACTGGACGGCGAATTCGTCGAGGAGCGGCCCGATGCGCTGTTCCGCCGCGAGGCCATCGAAGCCGGGCGGGTCGGGGCGGCGGAGGATTGCCGCCGCATCGTCGTGGCGGTCGATCCGCCGGCCGGCGGGGTTCGGGGCGGGCGCTGCGGCATCGTCGCGGCGGGCCTTGCGGCTTCCGGCCTTGCCTATGTGCTGGAAGATGCCTCGCTCGAACGCGCCACGCCCGAAGCCTGGGCGGGCCGGGCCATCGCCACCTATCGCCGGCTGCAGGCCGATGCCCTGCTCGTCGAGGTGAACCAGGGCGGCGAGATGGTGCGGTCCGTGCTGGCGACGGTCGACCCGGCAGTGCCGGTCACCATGCTCCGCGCCCGGCGCGGCAAGCATGCCCGGGCCGAACCCGTCGCCGCGCTCTATGCGCAGTGCCGTGTCCGCCATGCCGGCGCCTTCCCGGCGCTCGAGGAGGAGATGACGATGTTCGGCCCCGATGGCCTACCCGGCGGCCGCTCGCCCGACCGGCTCGATGCGCTGGTCTGGGCCATCACCCATCTCTGCCTGCAGGGCGAGGCCGCCGCGCCGCGCATCCGCCGGCTGGAGTGAGGGGCCCGATTGCCCGCTGACCGTTCCTGATCGCCCCCGAACCCCGAGATCCCCCGATGATTCCCTGGCTCACCCGGCTTTTCGGCCGGACGGCGCCGCCGCGCCGCAAATCCACCATTCCGCTCGTTGCCCTGCATGGCCCGGGCGGCGGATTCCTGCCCGCGCGGCAGGGGGCCGGCCTCGTGGCGGCGGGCTATCACCGCAACGCCATCGTCTATCGCTGCGTGCGGCTGGTGGCCGAGGCCGCGGCGAGTATCAGCTGGACCCTGCTCATCGATGGCCGCGAGGCGCCGGACCATCCGCTGGCCCGGCTGCTGGAACGGCCCAATCCCGGCGCCAGCGGCACCGACCTGTTCGAGGCGCTCTACGGCCATCTCCTGCTCTCCGGCAATGGCTATGTCGCCCGCGTCACCGGCCATGCCGGGCCGCTGGCGCTCCATGCGCTCCGGCCGGACCGGCTCAGCCTCGTGCCCGGGCCGGATGGCTGGCCGCTGGCCTATGATTATGCCGCCGGCGGCGCGGCGCTGCGCTTTTCCGCCGGTCCGGATGGCCCGGGCGACCTGCTCCATATCCGCCTGTTCGACCCGCTCAACGACCAGCTCGGCTTCGCCCCGCTGGCGGCGGCGGAAACCGCGCTCGCCATGCATGACGCCGCCAATCGCTGGAACAAGGCGCTGCTCGACAATTCGGCCCGCCCTTCGGGCGCGCTGGTCTATGCTGCCACCGACAGCATGACGGAGACACAGTTCGACCGCCTGCGCGACGAGCTGGAAACGGCTTTCCAGGGCGCGGGCAATGCCGGAAGGCCGATCCTGCTCGAGGGCGGGCTGGACTGGAAGCCGCTCTCGCTCAGCCCGCGCGACATGGATTTCCACGCGGCGCAGGCCGGCGCGGCGCGGGAGATCGCGCTCGCCTTCGGCGTGCCGCCGATGCTGCTCGGCCTGCCGGGCGACAATACCTACGCGAATTACGCCGAGGCCAACCGGGCGCTGCTGCGGCTGACGGTGCTGCCCATGGTGCAGCGGATGCAGGCGGCCTTCGCCCATTGGTTGCAGCCGCCGGAAGGCGGGATCCTGCGCTTCCGCCCCGATCTCGATGCGATCGAGGCTTTGGCCGAGGAACGCGAGGCCCTCTGGCGCCGCGTCTCGGCCGCGCCCTTCCTCAGCGATGACGAGAAACGCGAGGCGCTCGGCTATGGCCGGCAGGCGCGTCCGTCCCCTTCCGCATGAGCGGCATCCTCGCCGTCTTTCTCGAGCGGGGCGATCTCGCCCATCTCGCCCTGTTCCTCTGGGCTGCCGGCGCCTCGGTGCTGCTGGCCCGCAGCCTGGCGGACCTAGCCGCCGCCCATCGCCGCTTCGACGAGTTCCTGCGCGAACTCGCCCGGTTCAACACCCGCCACGGAGACGAGAATGCCCCGCCGGACCCCTGATCCCGCCGCGTCCCCCGCCACCCTGTTCCGCCGCTTCCTGGCGCTGCTGGCCCGGCTGCAGCCGTCGCCCGGCAAGGCCCCCGCCGCGCCCGAGATCAAGGGCCGCATCACCCGGCTCGACCCGGCCGCCCGCCGCGACAGCCGGGGAAAGCCGCGCGCATGAAGGCCGGCCCCTTTTCCGCTTCCCCGAATTCCGGCCGGCGCCGCCCTCCGCCGGCCGGACGGGATATCCGCCCCCGGCCCCTCTCCCCCGACGGGGCGGATATCCCGGCTTCTCCCCCGCCCGATGCCGGGCTCTTCGAAGGCTATGCCAGCCTGTTCGGCGTGATGGATCTCGGCCGCGACGTGGTCATGCCCGGCGCGTTCCGCCATTCGCTGACGCGGCGCGGCGCGGGGGGCATCCGCCTGCTCTGGCAGCATGATCCGGCCCGGCCGATCGGCCGCTGGACGCGCCTCGACGAGGATGGCCGCGGCCTCCGCGTGGCGGGCCGGCTCGATCTCGGGCAATCGCTCGCCCGCGAGGTGCATGGGCTCATGCGGCGCGGCCTCGTGGATGGCCTCTCCATCGGCTACCGCACCGAGCGCGAGCGCCGCGACCCCGAAACCGGCCTGCGCCGGCTGGACGAGGTGGATCTCTGGGAGATCTCGCTCGTCACCTTCCCGATGCTGCCGCAGGCCCGCGTCACCGCCATCAAGGCGATGCCCGGCCCGCTGCCCGCCTTCCCCGCGATCCGTCCGCTGTGACGGCCCGCCCCCTCCCGCCAAAGGACCCCGCCATGGAACCGACCGAAACCCCGATCCGCGCCCCCGAGACCAAGATCATGGAAACCTACGAGGCTTTCCGCCAGGCCAATGACGAGAGCCTCGCCGAGGGCCAGCGCAAGGCCGCGCCCGACATCCTGCTCGAGGAGAAGGTCGAGCGGATCGGGCGCGAGCTGGACCGGCTGAGCATGAATGCCCAGCGCCCGCCTCTGGCCGGCGCCGGCTCCGCGCTTTCGCCGGAGCGGCTGGAGCACAAGCTCGCCTTCGACGCCTATCTCCGCAAGGGCCAGACCGAGCCCTTGCGCCTGATCGAGGCCAAGGCGCTGAACGGCGCCATCGGGCCGGATGCCGGCTATCTCGTGCCGCCGGATATCGAGGCGGCCGTGCTTTCGCGCATGGCCGGCCTCTCGCCGATCCGCGGCATCGCCTCCGTCCGCTCGCTGGCCGGCACCAGCCTGAAGAAGGCGGTCTCGCCCGAAGGCGCGCATCAGGGCTGGGCCAGCCTCGGCGCGCCCTCCAGCGCCATCACGCCCGGCCTCTATGCCGAGCTGGGCTTCCAGACCATGGAGCTTTTCGCCCAGCCCGCGGCGACGCAGGCCCTGCTCGACGATGCGGCGGTGGATGTGGAATCCTGGATCGGCGAGGAGATCGAGCTGACCTTCGCCGAGGCCGAGAGCGAGGCCTTCGTCAAGGGCGACGGCATCAGCCGGCCGCGCGGCTTCCTTGCCTATCCGCAGGTGCCCGAGGCCCAGTGGAGCTGGGGCCAGATCGGGAGCATCGCCACCGGCGCCGCCGGCGCCTTTCCGGCCTCCATGCCGTCCGACATCCTGATCGAGCTGGCCCATGCCGTGGGCTCGGTCTACCGGCAGAATGCCTGTTTTGTCATGAACCGCCGGACGCAGAGCGCGATCCGCCGCTTCAAGGACACGACGGGCAATTATCTCTGGGCGCCGCCGACCCTGCTGGGTGGCAAGGCGACGATCCTCAACTTCCCCGTGATCGAGGCGGAGGCCATGCCGGATATCGCGCCCGACAGCCCCGCCATCGCCTTCGGGGATTTCCGGCGCGGCTATCTCGTGCTCGACCGCGTCGGCATCCGCGCCCTGCGGGATCCCTATTCGGCCAAGCCCTATGTGCTGTTCTACACCACCAAGCGCGTGGGCGGCGGCATGCAGGATTTCCGGGCGATCAAGCTGCTGCGGTTTGCGGCGTGAGGGCAGGGGCCGCGCGATGCCGGCCCCTACCCGCTGCCGCTGGTCCTTGCCCCTCACCCGCTCGCTGACGCTCGCGACCTCTCCCCCGAGGGGAGAGGTGGGCGGTCAGTCCGCCAGCGAAAGCGGGCGCCCGCTCGCCAGGTTGCGGCCGCCCCAGCCGCGCACGATCTGGTCGATCCAGGCGCGGTGCGGTGCGACGCGCACAGCCTGGGCCGTGGTGCCGCAGGTCTGGGCATTGCCGAATTTCTCGCGGCCATAGACCACGCCGACCACGGTGCTGCCATCGAGCACCGGCCCGCCGGAATCGCCCGTGCATACGGCGAAATCGCTGAGATCGGCATCGGTGCTGTAGCCGAGCCGGAGGAAGCGCGGATAGAGCCGCGGCAGCACGGTGACCTTCGCGCTGCGCAGGACACCGGCGCTGGCCTCGTCCCGGTCGGCGGCGAGGCCGAACCCGGCAATCGTGCGGCGCACGCCGACCTGATGCGCCGAATCATCCGATTCGAGCACCATCGGCCGGAACCGCGCCGGCAGGGGGCTGTCGAGCCGGATCAGCGCGAGATCGATCGAGACGCGCGCCTTGGGCGAGAAGCCGGGATTGACCGCGCGGGCCATGACCCGCTGCAGCACATGCGAGCCCTCTTCCTTGTAGGCCACCGCGACCTGCCGGTTGCCGGCCACGCAATGCGCGGCGGTGAGGATGATCTCGGATGTGATGATCGTGCCGGTGCAGGCGCCGTGCTTGTTGCCTTGCTTCGAAAGAACCATGACGAGATGCGAGGCCAGCCCGCCATCCGGGCTGGCGGCCTGACCGCCAAGCGCCAGGGCAGCGCCCGGTGCAAGGAAGGCCAGCCCCGGAACGAGGGCAGCGCAGAAGGCGACAGACGCGGCGGCGGAGGAGCGGAACGGCTTTTTCACGCCGCGGAACATTGCATCGCCCGCGCCCCGGCGCAAGCGCGAAGGATCGCGGCCCATGGCGGCCGTGCCGGGCCGGGCGGCAGGCGCAACTCGAGAATGAAGGAAACCGCATGATTCCCATCCTGATCGAGGGCCCGGCCCTCGAACCCGTCCCGCTGGCCGAAGCCCGGCTCTGGCTGCGGGTGGAGGACCCCGCCGAGGACGAGCTGATTGCCGGCCTCGCCGTGGCGGCGCGGCTGATGGTCGAGGCCGAGATCGGCCAGGTGCTGGTGGGCCAGACCTGGCGCCTGATCGGCCATGCCTGGCCCGCCGATGGCCGCATCCCCGTGCGGGCCGGCCCGGTTCTCGCCGTGCAGGGCGGGCGCGTCTTCCACCGCGAGGGGCGCCTGACCGAGTTGCCCCCGGCCGCTTTCCGGCTGCTGCCCTTCACCGATCCGCCGGTTGTCGAGGCCCTGCTGATGCCCTTGCCCGGCCGCCCCTCCGCCGGGATCGAGATCGATCTCCGCCTCGGCTTCGGCGAGAGCCCGGCCGATGTGCCCGGCCAGATCCGGCTCGCCATCCGCCGGCTGGTCGCGCTCTGGTACGAGAATCGCGGCGAGGGCGGCGAGGGCCAGCCCGGGATCCCGCCGCAGATCCGCGCCCTGCTCCGGCCCTTCCGCCGCGCCCGGCTGGGAGGCCGGCCATGACCGCGCGGGAGCGCCCGCCGCGCATCGGCGAACGCCGCCACCGCCTGCTCCTCGAAATGCCGGTCGCCGCCTTGGATCCGCTGGGCGGGCGGCAATGGCTCTGGCAGGCCATCGGCCCGGTCTGGGCCCGGATCGAGCCGGTCGAGCCGAAGCCGCCCCGCCCCGGCCTTGCCGCGCCGCCCGCGCCGGAATTCCGCATCACGCTCGGCTGGCAGGCCGGCATCACCGCCGGCATGCGGTTCACCCGCGATGCGCAGCATTTCCCCATCCGCGCCGTGCTCGACCCGGCCGGAAACCGCCGCAGCCTCGTCTGCCTGTGCCGGGAGGAACCCGCATGACCGCGCACCCCGTCGCCGTGCTCAAGGCTGCCCTGCGCGCCCATTGGCTGGCCCGGCCCGACCTTGCCGCCGCTTTCGGCGAGCGCATCGTCGAGACCCTGCCGCCCGGCCCCGGCCTGCCCTTCCTGCTGATGGGCGAGGCGTCCTGCCGCGACGAGCCCGGCGGCCATGGGGTCGAGCTCGGCCTGCTGCTGGTCAATGCGGAGGAGGGCACGGCCGGCCTCCTCGCCCTGCTGGCCGGGCTGGAAGCCGCCCTCGCCGACATGCCGGCCGCCGGCCCGGCCCGCCGCATCGTCTCGGCCCGGCTGGTCGAGGCCCGCATCGCGCATGACCCGCGCGAGCGCCGCAGCGAGGCCCGCCTGCGCCTGCGCGCCTTTCTCGAAACCCCGGAGGAATGACCCATGGCCGCCCAAAGCGGAAAGGACCTGCTGCTCAAGCTCGATGACGGCGAGGGCCAGTTCATCACCCTGGCCGGCCTGCGCAGCCGTCGCCTCGTCTTCGATGCGCAGACCGTCGACATCACCCATGCCGAATCCGCCGGGCGCTGGCGCGAATTGCTCGATGGCGGCGGCATCCGCCGGGCCAGCCTGCAGGGGCAGGGCCTGTTCCGCGATGCCGCCTCGGATGCCCGCGCGCGGCAGCTTTTCTTCGAGGGGCTGGTCCGGCCCTGGCAGGTGGTGATCCCCGGTTTCGGCATCGTCAGCGGCCCGTTCCAGATCCGCGCGCTCGAATATCGCGGCGACCATGCCGGCGAGGTGCAGTTCGAGATCCAGCTCGACAGCGCCGGCGCGCTGGCCTTCACCCCGGCCTGACGCCATCAGGAATCTGACCCCATGACGAACCTGCATCGTTCGGAAATCGCCCTCGAGATCGGGGGCGAGCGCCTCGTCCTGCGCCTCTCGCTGCAGGCGCTGGCGGAAATCGAGGCCCGCCTCGCGCCCGGCGGGCTGGCCGCGCTCGGCCATCGCCTCGCCGATGGCGGCCTTGCCATGGCCGATATCATCGCGCTGGCCGGGGCACTCGTCCGCGGTGGCGGCCGGCCGCTCGCCGATTCCGCCCTGGCCACGCGGCTGGAGGCGGCCGACCTGCCGGCCCTGGTCTCCGCCATCGCCGCCGTCTTCGCCAGCGCGCTGCCGGAAGGGGCGGCCGCGCCAAACCCTTGCCGGCCGCAACCGGCAGCGTGGATTGGGGCGAGCTGCTCGCCTTCGGTCTCGGCCGGTTGCGGCTTGCCCCTGACGCCTTCTGGTCGATGAGCCTGCCCGAATTCCGCGCCGCCGCCGGCTGCTTCGGCCCGCCCGCCCTCCCGCCGGATCGCGCCGCCCTCGAGGCGCTGATGCGGCAATTCCCCGATTCCCACCCGGAGTTCCCCCATGTCCGAGACGAATGACCCCGCCGCGCCGCTGGCCCGCTCGATGGCCGAACTGGATGGCCTCACCCGCCGCTTCGGCCAGACGCTGAGCCGCAGCCTCGCCGAGGGAATCGTCGAGGGCCGCAATCTCGGCGAGGTGATGCGCGGCCTCGGCGACCAGCTTCTCCGTCTCTCGCTCCGGCAGGGGCAGGGCGCATTGGCCGGTGGCCTCGATGCCGCGATCCAGGCCGGCCTTTCGGGCCTGACCGGCCTTGTCCGCCCGGAAGGCGGGGGTGGCGGGCTGTTCGGCGGCAGCGGCACCGGCTGGATGGCGCCGCAGGCCGCGCCCGCCAGCCCGGCGCCGATCATCCAGATGCAGGTCCATGCGCAGGATGCCGGCTCGTTCCTGCGGGCCGAGCACCAGGTCAGCGCCGCGCTCGCCCGGGCCGTGGCGCGCGGCCAGCGCAGCCTGTGAGCGCCGCCATGGCCGGCTCCTTCCACGAGATCCGCTTTCCGCTCGATATCGCGCTTGGCGCCCGGGGCGGCCCGGAACGCCGGACGGAGATCATCACCACCGCCTCCGGCGCGGAACTCCGCATCCAGCGCTGGGCCGATTCCCGCCGCCGCTACGAGGCCGGCTACGGCGTGCGCAGCC
The DNA here is from genome assembly GCA_027484605.1 of Hyphomicrobiales bacterium. Lineage (GTDB taxonomy): Bacteria > Pseudomonadota > Alphaproteobacteria > Rhizobiales > Beijerinckiaceae > Rhabdaerophilum. The sequence goes on from JAIXSR010000054.1 coordinate 41,523, forward strand.
TGGCGCGCCTTGCCGAACTGGCCGCCTTCTTCGAGGAACGACGCGGCCGGCTGCATGGCTTCCGCTTCCGCGACCGGCTGGACTGGTCCTCCGCGCCCGGCAATGGCGCACCCACACCCTTCGACCAGCCGCTCGGCACCGGTGACGGGCTGAGCCGGGATTTCCCGCTCGCCAAGACCTATGGCGGCGCCTTCGACCCCTATCGCCGCCCCATCGCCAAGCCGGTGGCCGGCTCGCTCCGGCTCGGCCGCGACGGGGCCACGCTTCCCGCCGGCCTCGCCAGCCTCGATGCGGCGACGGGGCAAGTCACCTTTGCCGAACCGCCGCCGCCCGGCGCGGTGCTGACCGCCGGCTTCCTGTTCGACGTACCGGTCCGCTTCGATACCGACCGGCTCGATATCGATCTCTCTGCCTTCGAGGCCGGTGCCATCCCCTCGATCCCCCTCGTCGAAATCCGGATCTGACCCATGCGCATCCTGCCGCCTTCCCTTGCCGGGGCCCTCTCCGGCGAGGCCGCCACCCTGTGCCATGCCTGGCTGCTGACGCGCCGTGACGGCACCATCCTCGCTTTCACCGACCATGACCGCCCCTTCGAGGCGGGCGGGCATCTCTTCGAACCCGGCGCCAGCCTGGAGACCACGGCCTCCGAGCAGGGCGCCGGCCTCGCTTCCGGCGGCGGCGAGATCCGCGGCGTGCTCGACAGCGAAAGGCTGACCGAACGCGCCATCCGCGCCGGGCTCTATGACGGCGCCGAATTGCGCCGCTACCGTGTGGACTGGCAGGCGCCGGCGCTGGATTTCCTCGAGGATGTGACGATCCTCGGCGAGATCCGCCGGGTCGATGGCCGCTTCCTCGCGGAGACGCGGCTGCCCTTCCTGGCCCTCGATGAGGAACGCGGCCGCCGCTATACCCGCACTTGCGATGCCGAGCTGGGCGATGCCCGCTGCGGGGTGGATCTTTCCGGCCCGCCCTTCCGCCTTGCCGCCACCATTGCCGAGGCCACGGCCATCGCTCTGCGCTGCCCGGCGCTGGAAGCCGCGCCGGAGGGCTTGTTCGCCCGTGGCCGCATCCGCATGCTCACAGGCCCCTTGGCCGGCGCGGAGGCGGCCGTGCGGGATCATCCCGGCGGCGGCTGGCTCCGCCTCTGGCAGGCGCTGCCGCTGGCGCCCGTCCCGGGCGAGACGCTGCTCGCCTCGGCCGGCTGCGACAAGAGCCTGACGACCTGCCATGCCCGTTTCGGCAATGCCGCCCGGTTCCGGGGCTTTCCGCATATCCCGCCGGCGGATGCGGTTCTGGCCTGGGCCCGGCCGGGGGAGGGGCGGCATCTTGGCCGCCCGCTCGTGCCATGAGCGCGGCGTTCCGCCCGGCCGATCCGGACCGCGTCGTCGCCGAGGCCCGGCTCTGGCTCGGCACGCCCTATGCGCATCAGGCCTCGCTGCCGGGGATCGGCTGCGATTGCCTCGGCCTGATCCGCGGCGTCTGGCGCTCCCTGAACGGGCCCGAACCGGGCCGCCTGCCGGCCTACACGCCCTTCTGGGCCGAGACCGGCAGCGGCGATCCGCTGCTCGCCATGGCGGAACGGCATCTCCTGCCCGCCGGGCCGGGGCCGCTTGCCCCCGGCGAGGTGCTGCTCTTCCGCTGGCGCGAGACGCTGCCCGCCAAGCATTGCGGCATCGCCACCGGGCCCGGCCGGTTCATCCATGCCCATGACGGCGCTGCCGTTGCCGAGGTCGCGCTGCTGCCGGCCTGGCGACGGCGCCTCGCGGGCCGCTTCCTCTTTCCGGACCGGAGGTCCTGATGGCCACGCTTGCCTTCCGCATGATCGGCTCCACCCTCGGCACCATGCTGGGCGGCCCGGTCGGGGGGATGATCGGCGGCGCGCTCGGCGCGCTGGCCGGTGCCCCGATCGACCGCGCCCTGCTCGGCGGTGGCCGCGTCACCGAAGGCCCGCGCCTCGATGCCCTGGCCGGGATCACCGCGCAGGAAGGCGCGCCCGTTCCGCGCATCTGGGGCCGCGTCCGGCTTGGCGGGCAGGTGATCTGGGCCACCGAATTCGAGGAGGAGCGCCATGTCGAGCGCGCCGGCGGCGCGGGCGGCAAGGGCCTCGGCGGCGCCGGCCAGCCGCGCGCGACGCGCTACACCTATTTCGCCCATGTCGCCATCGGCCTCTGTGCCGGGCCGGTCAGCATGGTCCGGCGCATCTGGGCCGATGACCGGGAGCTCGATCTTGCGCAGCTGACCTGGCGGTTCTACCCGGGCGACGAGGACCAGCCGGTCGATCCGCTCATTGCCGCGAAACAGGGCGGCGCGGCGCTCCCCGCCTATCGCGGCCTTGCCTATATCGTCTTCGAGCGTTTCCCGCTCGAGGCCCATGGCAACCGCCTGCCGCAATTCCGCTTCGAGGTGATCCGCGCCGCCGGGCCGGTCGCCGCGCGGCTCCGCGCCGTCAACCTGATCCCCGGCTCGACCGAGTTCGGCTATGCCCCGGCCGAGCGCCGCGAGGATTTCGGCTATGGCGCGAGCCGTGCCCTCAACCGCGTCCAGACCTTCCGGGCAAGCGACTGGGAAGCCTCGCTCGACACGCTCCAGGCCCTCGCGCCCCGGCTCGAACGCGTCACGCTTGTTTCCGCCTGGTACGGCGATGACCTGCGCGCCGGCCATTGCCGCTTCCGCCCGCGCGTCGAGCGGGCCGACAAGATCATCGCGGGCACGCCCTGGGAGGTGGCGGGCCTGACGCGGGACAGCGCCGTGCGGGTGTCGCGCCTCCACGGGCGGCCGGCCTATGGCGGTTCGCCCTCGGATGACAGCCTCGTCGCCGCCCTGCGGGATCTCGCCGCGCGCGGGCTGAAATCCGTGCTCCATCCCTTCGTGCTGATGGATATCCCGCCCGGCAATGCCCTGCCGGATCCCGCCCGTCCGGGCGCATTCCAGCCCGCCTATCCCTGGCGCGGGCGGATCACGCTCGATCCGGCGCCGGGCCTGCGGGGCACGGCGGAAGGGCAGGCCGCTGCGGCCGCACAGGTCGCCGCCCTGATGGGCACGGCGCGGCCGGCGGATTTCTCCCTCGCGGGAGAGCGGGTGGTCTATGCCGGGCCCGAGGACTGGGGCTATCGCCGCATGGTGCTGCACCATGCGATGCTGGCGCAGGCTGCCGGCGGCGTGGATACCTTCCTGATCGGCTCGGAACTGGTCGGCCTGACCCATGCGCTCGGGCCGGACGGGCGCTTTCCCTTCGTCGAGGCGCTGGCCGTGCTGGCCGCCGATCTCCGCCAGCTCCTCGGCCCGGCGACGCGGCTGACCTATGCCGCCGACTGGACCGAATACGGCGCCCGGGTGCGCGAGGGCGGGGCGGATATCCGCTTCCCGCTTGATCCGCTCTGGGCGCATCCCGCCATCGATGCCGTGGCGATCGACGCCTATCCGCCCCTCTCCGACTGGCGCCCCGGGCGCGACCATGCCGATGCCGCCATCGCCACCGGCCCGGCCGATCCGGCCTATCTCCGCACCCGCCTGACCGATGGCGAGGCCCATGCCTGGTTCTATCCCGACGAGGCCGCGCGGGCTTCCGGCGCCCGCCGGCCCATCACCGATGGCGCTTATGGCAAGCCGTGGATCCATCGCCCGAAGGATCTCGCGGGCTGGTGGCTGAACCCGCATCACGAGAGGCAGGACGGCGTGGAAAGCCCGGTTGCCACGGGCTGGCAGCCGGGCCTGAAGCCGATCCTGCTCGCGGAGATCGGCTGCCCGGCGGTGCAGTTCGGCGCCAACCGGCCCAACCTCTTCCCCGACCCGAAATCGGCCGAGGCCGGCCTGCCGCCCTTCTCGCCCGGCGGGCGCGATGATCTCGTGCCGCTGCGGCTGATCGGGGCGTGGCTCGACGCCTATGGCGCGGGCGGCACGCCGGAAAACCCGCTCTCCCCGGTGACCGGGCAGCCCATGGTGCCGGCGGATTTCATCGCCCCCTGGGCCTGGGACGCGCGGCCCTTCCCCGCCTTTCCGCGCCAGACCGATCTCTGGAGCGACGGCGCCAACTGGGCGCGCGGCCATTGGCTGAACGGCCGGCTGGAGGCGATGCCGCTCGATGCGCTGGTCGGCGCACTCTTCGCCGATTTCGGCCTGCCGGAGCCGCTCTGCGAAGCGGTGGATGGCATGGTCGACGGCTATGTGATCGACCGGCCGATGAGCCTCCGCGCCGCGCTCGAACCGCTGGCGCGCCTCTTCGGGCTGAGCTTCCACGCCCGGGCCGGCCGGATTGTCGTGCGCGGCAGGCCCAGCGGGCCGGTCCTCACCCTCGCGGCGGCCGATCTGGTGCTCGCGCCGGAGGACGGGGCCTGCCTCGAGCGGATCCGCCAGCCGGATTCCGCGCTGCCGCGCCGGCTTGTCCTCGGCTTCATCGAATCCGAGGGGGATTTCGAACCGGCCGCCGTCGTGGCCGAACGGCCGCTCGGGCAGAGCTGGCGCGAGGCAGCGGAAGGCACAACGCTGCATCTGCCGCGCGCCCAGGCGCAGGGCCTTGCCGAACAGCGCCTGCATGATCTCTGGTGCGGCCGCGAGACCCTGCATTTCCGGCTCTCGCCCCGCCATCTCGCGCTCGAGCCGGGCGATGGCTTCCGGCTGCTGCTGGAGGAGGGCCCGCTCGACCTGATCGCGATCCGCCTCGTCGACGGGCCCTGGCGGGAGGTCGAGGCAAGGCTCTACGAGCCGGCCTTGCTCGATGCCCCGCCCGCCGAGGGCATGCCGCTGCCGCCGCCGCCGCGCCCGCCCGCTGTGCCGGGCCGGCCACTGGCCCGGCTGGTCGAATTGCCGCTGGATCGCGGCGAGGGCCTGCTCGCCCTCGCGGTCCGCGCCGAGCCCTGGGGCGGCCCGTACAGGCTCGTCGACCTTGCCCATGGCGAGGCGCGCAGCCTGATCGAGATCGGGCGCGGCGCGCGGCTGGGCCGCACCCTGTCCGCCTTGCCACAGGGCCCGCTCTGGCGCTGGGACCATCACGCGCGGCTCGACCTCCTCTGCGAGGGCGGCACGCTGGCGAGCCTGCCGGATGACACGGTCCTGGCCGGCGGCAATGCCCTCGCCGTGACCGGCCCCGACGGGCTGATGGAGATCCTGCTCTTCCGCAGGGTGGAGCGGCTCGATGCCCGGCGCTACCGGCTCTCCGGCCTGCTGCGCGGCCTCGGCCTGTCCGAGCCGGCTGCCGGCCGTGTGCTCGCGCCGGGGGCCGAGATCCTCGTGCTCGACGAGGCGGTGATGCCGCTCGGCCCGGAAGCCGCTTCCCTCGGCCAGCCGGGGCGTTGGCGGCTCATCGGCGCCGGTGCCGATCTCGCCGGCCCGCACGGGCTCGACCTTGCCGCCACGCCGTCCGGCCTCGCCCTGCGCCCGCTGCCGCCGGTTCATCCCCGCGCGCGGCGGGAAGCGGCGGGCATCCGCATCCGCTTCTGCCGCCGGACGCGCCGGGGCGGCGACAGCTGGGACCTGTTCGAGGTGCCGCTCGGCGAGGATCGCGCGGAATTCCGGCTCGCGGTGCTGGCGGGCGAGGAAGAGCGCCGGGTCGTCACCCTCGGCGAGACGGAATGGCTCTACCCCACGGCCTGGGAGATCGCGGATTTCGGCGCTCCCCGGCGCGAACTCGATCTCTCGATCCGGCAGGTCAGCGCGGCAACCGGGCCGGGCCTGCCCTGTCGCCGCACCATCCCCATCCGCTGAGGAGGCGCCATCATGGCCCGACAAGCCTTCGACCGTGCCCTGGCCTTCGTGCTCCGCCAAGAAGGCGGCTTTTCCGACCATCCCAAAGATCCCGGCGGCGCGACGCATCGGGGCATCACGCTGGCCACGCTCGCCGCCTGGCGCGGCCATCCCGCCAGCATGGCGGATCTCCGCGCGCTCACCCGCGAGGAGACGGCCGCGATCTACCGCAAGCGCTACTGGGAGAGGATGGCCGGCGATGACCTGCCCGCCGGGCTCGACCTCGTCGTCTTCGATGCGGCCGTCAATTCCGGTCCGGCCCGCGCCGCGCGCTGGCTGCAGGCCCTGCTCGCCGTGCCGGCCGACGGGGTCGTCGGCCCGGTCACGCTCGCCGCCGCACGGGCGGCCGGCGCGGCCGACCTGATCGAGGCTTTCACCCGCCGGCGACAGGCCTTCGTCGAGGCGCTGCCGGCCTTCCGCACTTTCGGCCGGGGCTGGAGCCGCCGCATCGCTGCGGCGCGGGCGGCCGGCCTCGACCTCGCCGACCCGCCGTCTTCCACCCCCCGGGCAACCCGCAAGGAGAACGCCATGACCCCGATCGAAACCACCAAACCCGCCTATGCCAGCCGGACGCTCTGGGCCAATGCCATCGGCCTTCTGGCGCTTGTCCTGTCCTGGTGGGGCATCGTCATTCCCGGCCTCGATACCGAGGTCCTGACGCAGAGCCTCCTGCAGGGCGTGGCCGGCCTCGGCTTCGTCGCCTCCACCCTGTTCCGGCTGGTCGCGACGCGGCGGTTGATGCCCTGATCTCGGCCCTGTCGCAATTCTGTCGACCTGATATATGACAAGCACGAACCGCGTCGGCCCCCGGGGCCGGCGCCCTGCTGCCCGGAGTGCCCCATGCGCCTGCTCGTCGTCGAGGACGATCGCGATCTCAACCGCCAGCTCGCTACGGCGCTGGAAGATGCCGGCTATGCCGTCGACAAGGCCTTTGACGGCGAGGAAGGGCACTTTCTCGGCGATACCGAACCCTATGACGGGGTGATCCTCGATATGGGCCTGCCGCGCATGGATGGCATCCGCGTGCTGGAGAAATGGCGCCGCGACGGCCGCACCATGCCGGTGCTGATTCTCACCGCGCGGGATCGCTGGAGCGAGAAGGTGCAGGGCTTCGATGCCGGCGCCGATGATTACGTGACCAAGCCCTTCCATATGGAGGAAGTGCTGGCCCGCCTGCGCGCCCTGCTGCGCCGCGCCGCCGGCCATGCCACCAGCGAGATCAGCTGTGGGCCGGTCCTGCTCGACACCCGGTCAAGCCGCGTCGTGGTCGATGGCTCCGCCGTTCGGCTGACCTCGCATGAATACCGGCTTCTCGCCTATCTCATGCATCACCAGGGCCGTGTCGTCTCGCGCACCGAGCTGGTCGAGCATCTCTACGACCAGGATTTCGACCGCGATTCCAACACGATCGAAGTCTTTGTCGGCCGCCTGCGCAAGAAGCTCGGCGTCGAGATCATCCAGACCGTGCGCGGCCTCGGCTATATCGCCGCGCCGCCCGAGGCGCCGGCCAAGCGGGGATGATCGAGCGCGGATGATCTGGCGAAGCCTTTCGTTCAACGCGCTCCAGCCGGCCTCGCTGGCCGGGCGCCTTGTCGCCTCGGCCATCGTGCTCTCCGTGCTCGTCCTCGTGACGGCCGGCGGCACGCTTTCTGCCTTCAACCGCCGGACAGTCGAGGCCGCCTTTGACGAGCGCCTCAAGCTTTATCTGAAGGTGCTGGTGGCCGATGTCGCCTCGCTCACCGATGGCGGCAATGTCGAGCCCGGCAATCTCGGCGAGCCGCAATTCCAGATCCCGCTTTCCGGCTGGTACTGGCAGATCGTCCGCGTCGACCGCGAGAGCGGCGCCAGCAACACCCTGCGCAGTTCGCGCTCGCTTTTCTCGAATCGCCTGCCGGCCCTGGTCGAGCCGGGCATGCCCTCGGCGCGTGGCGATTTCCGCGACGGCTACCGAACCGGGCCGGAGAACCAGCGCCTCCGGCTGGTCGAGCAGGAAATTGATCTCGGCGAGCAGAACCGCTTCATCATCTCCGTCGGCGGCAATGCCAGGGAAATCGCCGAGGAGACCCGCCGCTTCGACATCACCCTCGCGGTGGTGCTCGGCATCCTCGCACTGGCGCTCGGCGTCTCGACGCTGGTGCAGGTGCGCTACGGCCTAGTGCCTTTGCGCCGCCTGTCGGAAGCGCTCGGGCAGGTCCGGGCCGGCGCGCGCGACCATGTCGAGGGCGCCTTTCCGGTCGAGGTGGCCCCGCTCGCCCAGGAGTTGAACCAGGTGCTCGATGTCAACCGCGAGATCGTGGCCCGGGCGCGCGCGCAGGTCGGCAATCTCGCCCATGCGCTCAAGACGCCGCTCAGCGTGCTGATCAACGAGGCTGGCAGCGATCCCGGCCCGCTGGCCGAAAAGGTGCGCGAGCAGAGCGCGATCATGCGCGATCAGGTGCAATATTATCTCGACCGCGCCCGCGCCGCCGCCCGCGCCGCGACGATCGGCAACATCACCGAGATCGAGCCCGTCATCGCCGCCTTCATCCGCACGTTCGAGAAGATCTACCGCGAGCGGAACCTGACCTTCGGCGCCGAGATCGCCACCTCGCTCCGCTTCCGGGGCGAGAAGCAGGATCTCGAGGAAATGATTGGCAACCTCGTCGACAATGCCGGCAAATGGGCGAGCACGCAGGTGCTGATCTCCGTCATCCGCGACGAGCCGGTGGCCGCCATGCCGATGATCAGCATCATCGTCGATGATGATGGCCCCGGCCTGCCGGAGGATGCCCGGAAGGAAGCCACCAAGCGCGGCCGCCGGCTGGACGAGACGAAGCCCGGTTCCGGCCTCGGCCTGTCCATCGTGGTTGATCTCGCCGTGCTCTATGGCGGCGCCTTCCTGCTGGAGGATTCACCGCTCGGTGGCCTGCGCGCCCGCCTGGTGCTGCCCGCCCTGTGACGCGACCGCCGGTCGCGGCGGTCTGCCATACCTTCGTCGGGATTCCGTTGGATCGGAAAGGTGTTCCTGCTATGCGAGCGCAATGATGTTCTGGCTGCCCGTTCTGGTCCTGATCCTGGTCGCGATCCTGCTCGCGCTCTGGCCGCTTCTGCGTGGCCGCGGGCCGGTCGATCCGATGGACCAGGCCGTGGCCTTCTACCAGGCCCGCAAGGCCGAACTCGAACGCCAGCATGGCGCCGGCCAGATCGGCGCGGCCGATTTCGAGGCGGCGATGGCCGAACAGGGCCGCCACCTCCTCGCGCTCGGCCGTGGCCGAGGCGCGGTCACTGGCGATGGCGCGGCCCGCCGCCGCAAGATCGCCGCCCTGGCCATGCTGGTGGTCGTGCCGGCGTTGGCGCTCGGCATCTATTTCCGGATCGGCCAGCCCGGTGCGCCGGACCTGCCTCTCGCCAGCCGCGATGTGACGCCCCAGAACATGGATGTCGCCTCCGCTTTGCAGCGGATCGAGCAGCATCTGGCCCGCAACCCCGATGACGGGCGCGGCTACGAGGTGATCGCGCCGGTCTATCTCCGGGCCGGCCGCTTCGCCGATGCCGCCTTCGCCTACCGCAAGGTCGTGGCCCTGCTCGGGCCCAGCGCCACCCGCCTGGCCGATCTCGGCGAGGCGCTGGTGGCCGAGAAGGACGGCATCATCACCGCCGAGGCACGGGAGGCTTTCGAGAAGGCCGTGACCCTCGAGCCCGCCTATGCCAAGGCCCGGTTCTATCTGGCGGTTCTCCTCGAGCAGGACGGCAACCGCGCCGGCGCCATCGAGCGGCTGACCGCGCTCGCCGGGGAACTCGGCACCGGCCCGGGGCGGCTGCGCGTCGAGGCCGAGATCGCCCGCATGCGCACCGAGCCCGGCGGACTTGCGGGCGGACTTGCGGGCGGGCCTGCCAGCGAGGCCGGCCAGAGCATCGCCGCCCTGCCGGAAGCGGAACGCCAGGCAGCCATCCGTTCGATGGTCGACCAGCTCGATACCCGCCTCGCCGGCGGGGGCGGCACACTCGGCGAATGGCAGCGGCTGATCCGCGCGCGGCTCGTGCTGCAGGAGCCGGACAAGGCGCGCGAGGCACTCGGTCGCGCCCGGGAAGCCCTTGCCGGCGAGCCCGATTCGCTCAAGATTCTGGAAGCCTTGGCCGGGGATATTCCCGCCAGGGCACCGTAACGGCAGGGCAGGAGCATGACGCGCAAGCAGAAGCGGCTGGCAATGATCGGGGCGATCGGCCTTGTCCTGGCCGTGGCCACGGGGCTGATCCTCACCGCGCTCCGGGACCAGATCATGTTCTTCCGCTCGCCCACCGAAGTGGTGCAGGGCAAGGTCAAGCCGGGCGAGGCCTTCCGCCTCGGCGGGTTGGTCGAGGCCGGCAGCGTCGTCAAGGAACCGAACCAGATTGTCCGCTTCGTGGTGACCGACGGCGCCAACATTGTCCGCGTGACCCATCAGGGCATCCTGCCGGATCTCTTCCGCGAGGGGCAGGGCGTGGTCACCGAGGGCAAGCTCGAACCGGGCGGCGTGTTCAATGCCAGCACCGTCCTGGCCCGCCATGACGAGAACTACATGCCGCGCGAGGTTGCGGACAGCCTGAAGCAGCAGGGCGTCTGGAAAGACGGCAAAGGAGCCAAACCATGACCGGAGCCACGCCATGATCGGAGCGAAGCCGTGATTGTCGAACTCGGGCATTTCGCCCTGATCCTCGGTTTCGCGGTGGCCCTGTTCCAGGCCACGGTGCCGCTCTGGGGTGCGATCCGCGGCGATGCCGTGCTCGCCCGGCTGGGGAGCCAGGCCGCCCTCGTCCATTTCGCGCTGGTCGCCCTGTCCTTCGCCGCGCTCACCCATGCCTATCTCGTCTCCGATTTCTCGGTGCTCAACGTCTTCCAGAATTCGCATTCGCTGAAGCCGCTGATCTACAAATGGAGCGGCGTCTGGGGTAACCACGAGGGCTCGATGCTGCTCTGGGTGCTGATCCTCGCCTTGTTCGGCGCGGGCGTGGCCGTGTTCTCGAAGCGCCTGCCGGATGACATGCTCGGCGCGACCCTCGGCGTTCAGGGCCTGATCGCCAGCGCCTTCTGCGCCTTCCTGATCTTCGCCTCGAACCCGTTCCTGCGCATGCCGAACCCGCCGATCGAGGGGCGGGACCTCAACCCCGTCCTGCAGGATCCCGGCCTCGCGATCCATCCGCCGCTGCTCTATCTCGGCTATGTCGGCTTCTCGATCGTCTTCTCCTTCGCGGCGGCGGCGCTGATCCTCGGGCGCGTCGATGCGGCCTTCGCGCGGATGATCCGCCCCTGGACACTCGCCGCCTGGATCACGCTGACCCTCGGCATCGCCATGGGCTCCTACTGGGCCTATTACGAACTCGGCTGGGGCGGCTACTGGTTCTGGGATCCGGTGGAGAATGCCTCGCTGATGCCCTGGCTCACCGGCACCGCGCTGCTGCATTCCGCCATCGTGCTCGAAAAGCGCGAGGCGTTGAAGACCTGGACGATCCTGCTCGCCGTCGTCACCTTCTCGCTCTCGCTGCTCGGCACCTTCCTCGTCCGCTCCGGCGTGCTGACCTCCGTCCATGCCTTCGCTGTCGATCCGGAGCGCGGCCTCTTCATCCTCCTCATCCTGATCGCCTTCATCGGCGGCAGCTTCGCGCTTTTCGCGGCCCGCGCCTCGGCCCTGCAGGGCGGCGGTCTCTTCGCCCCGATCAGCCGCGAGGGCGCGCTGGTCTTCAACAACCTCTTCCTCTCGGTGGCCTCGCTCGCCGTCTTTGTCGGCACGCTCTACCCGCTGCTACTCGAAGCGCTGACCGGCGCGAAAATCTCCGTCGGCCCGCCCTTCTTCAATCTCACCGCCGTGCCCCTGATGGTGCCGCTTTTCCTCGCCATTCCCTTCGGCCAGAAGCTCGCCTGGAAGCGCGGCGACCTGCTCGGCGCCGGCCAGCGGCTCTGGATCTGCATGGTTTTGGGCGTGGCCGGCGCGGCGATCTCGGCCTATGCCACCGGCGGCGGGCCCATCCTCGCGCTGGCCGGCATCGGCCTCGGCATCTTCCTCGTGCTCGGCGCGCTGGATGACCTGCTCGACCGCGCCCTGCGGGGCGGAATCGGCCTGATCGGTGCCCGCCTGCGGGCCATTCCGCAATCGATCACCGCCATGGCCCTGGCCCATGCCGGCGCCGGGCTCATGGTCATCGGCATCAGCGCCACGGCCTTCGAGACCGAGAAAATCGCCGCAATGAAGCCTGGCGAGACCCTGGCGCTCGATGGCTACACGCTCCGCCTCGAGGGGATCGGCCCCGTGACCGGCCCGAACTACAATGCCATCGCCGCCGAATTCTCCCTGCGCGATCCCGCCGGGGCCGAACTGGCGCGGCTTCGTCCGGCCAAGCGCGTCTATATCGGCCGGCAGATGCCGACTTCCGAGGTCGGCCGCTACCGCCACGGCCTGAGCGAGATCTATGTCGCCATCGGCGAGACATCCGATGGCCAGCATGTCGACCTGCGCGCCTATCACAAGCCCTATGTGCTGCTGATCTGGCTTGGCCCGCTGCTCATGTCGATCGGGGGCATCCTGTCGCTGCTCGATCGCCGCCTGCGGATCGGCGTGCCGGCACGGCGCGCCCGGCTGCGGCCCGAACCGGCGGAGTGACCCATGCGACGCCCCCTCGGCCTCCTTCTCGCCCTTGCACTCTCCGCCACCCCGGCCCTCGCCGTGCGCCCCGGCGAGCAATTGCCCGATGCCGCGCAGGAAAACCGCGCCCGCAAGCTCTCGGCCGAATTGCGCTGCCTCGTCTGCCAGAACCAGTCGATCGATGATTCCGATGCCCCGCTGGCGGTGGATCTCCGCCGTATCGTGCGCGAACGCATCCGCGCCGGCGACAGCGACACCGCGATCCGCGATTTCCTGGTGGCGCGCTATGGCGCCTTCGTCCTGCTGAAGCCGCCGGTTTCCGGGCAGACGATCCTGCTCTGGAGCCTGCCCGGCCTGGCCCTGGTGGTCGGGGGCCTTGCGGCCTGGCGCCTGTTCCGCCGACGCCCCGAGGAGGGCACCGCCAGCCCGGAGGACAGCCTCAGCCCCGAGGAACGGGCGGAGTTGCAGGCCCTGCTGGAACGGCCGGGCCGTGGCGGTCCGGCCAGCTGAACATTACCGTCATTTAATGAACCCGACAGCTTGGGTTAAATCAGCAGGCGCTAAACCATAAGCGTGTCTCGCGGTGCGCTGTTTCGGTCAACCCCCGTCGCCCCCCGCTCCGGAATTCCACCGCGAGACCGCCCCTTCCCGGCTTGACGCGGCGGGCCCGAGAGGGCGATGTGTCTGTCCTGTCCATGCCGCTTCCGATCGAGTTCTCCCGATGAAAATCCTGGTGGTCGAGGATGATGCCGAAGCGGGCCGCTATCTCACCCGCGCCCTCGGGGAATCCGGCCATGTGGCCGATCTCGCCATGGATGGCGAGGCGGGGCTCGAAATGGCCATGGCCGGCAGCTACGATGTCCTGATCGTCGACCGGATGCTGCCGAAGCGCGACGGGCTCTCGCTCGTCATGGCGTTGCGCGCCGAGAAACGCACCACGCCCGTTCTCATCCTCTCGGCCCTCGGCCAGGTCGATGACCGCGTGCTCGGCCTCAGGGCCGGCGGCGACGATTACCTGACCAAGCCCTATGCCTTCACCGAATGCCTCGCCCGGGTGGAAGCCCTCGCGCGCCGCCAGAATCCGCAGAGCGCACAGCTTACCTATCGCGTCGGCGATCTTGAGCTGGACCGGCTCGCCCATCGCGTCACGCGGGGCGGCGAGGAGATCCTGCTCCAGCCGCGTGAATTCCGGCTGCTTGAATATCTGATGCGCCATGCCGGGCAGGTCGTCACCCGGACCATGTTGCTCGAGAATGTCTGGGACTACCATTTCGACCCCCAGACCAATGTGATCGACGTCCATATCTCCCGCCTCCGGGGCAAGATCGATCGCGGGCAGGGTGGCACGCTGCTGCATACTGTCCGGGGCGCGGGCTACATGATCCGCGACAATGCCCGGTAGGTTCGGCGCATTCCGGAAGGCACTCGGGCAGGTCGTCCGCACCAGCGCCTTCAAGCTTTCCGCAGCCTATCTGCTGATCTTCATCGTCTTCGCCGTCTTCGTGCTGGGTTATCTCTCCTGGACGAGCCGCCGGCTGCTCGACGACCAGATCACCGCCACGATCGAGACCGAGATCAACGCGCTGGCCGAGCAATATCGCCAGGGCGGGGAAAGGCGGCTGATCACCGCCATCGAGCGGCGCAGCCGGCAGAGCGGCAGCTTCATCTATCTGCTGGTCGACCGGCGCGGCGATTCCGTCACCGGCAATGCCCTGCTGCGCGTACCGGCGCTCGACCAGCGGCCCGGCTGGATCGAGGTGAATTTCGGCGCCCCGGACGAGCCGGCCGAGGTCAACCGCCTCGCCAAGCTGCGCGTCTTCCTGTTGCCGAGCGGCTTCCGCCTGTTTGTCGGGCGCGATCTCGAGGATCGGGCGCGGCTGCAGGAAGTCATCCGCCGCGCGCGGGGCTGGACTTTGGTCCTCGTGCTGCTGCTCGGCGGCTTCGGCGCCTGGTTCGTCACACGCCGGGTCCTCGCGCGCGTCGACGCCATTGCCGCCTCCAGCGCGCGGATCATGGATGGCAACCTGACCGAACGCCTGCCGGTCACCAATGTCGATGATGAATTCGACCGCCTCGCCATGCATCTCAACCAGATGCTCGACCGGATCGGCGAATTGATGGCCGGCCTGCGCGAACTCTCGGACAATGTCGCGCATGATCTGCGCACCCCGCTCACGCGGTTGCGGAACGGCGCCGAAGAGGCCCTGCGCAAGGCCGGCACGCTCGAGCAGAGCCGCGAGGCGCTGCTGCGGGCCATCGAGGAATCGGACCAGCTCATCCGGATCTTCGACGCCCTGCTGATGATCGCCCGGGCGGAAACCGGCAATCTCGCCACGAGCCTGCAGGATCTCCGGCTGGATGATGCCCTCTCGGGCCTGGCCGAACTTTATGAGCCTCTGGCTGAGGAGGCCGGTATGCCGTTGCGGGTCGAGATCGAAAGCGGGCTGACCTTGCGCGCCAACCGGGAATTGCTCGGCCGCGCGGTGGCGAACCTGCTCGACAATGCGCTGAAATACGGCCAGCCCGCCGAGGGAGGGTCCGGCCCGCCGCCGGAAATTCGGCTGGTGGCCCGCCGGACCGGCGAGGCGGTCGAGATCATGGTGGCTGATCGCGGCGCCGGCATTCCCGAGGCGGATCGCGAGCGGGTGACCGAGCGCTTCGTCCGGCTGGACCGCAGCCGCGCCAAGCCCGGCTTCGGCCTCGGCCTCTCGCTCGTCAACGCGATTGCCCGCCTGCATGGCGGCGTGCTGCGGCTGGAGGATAACGCGCCGGGCCTGAAGGCTGTGATCTCGCTGCCGGCCGGGCTTGCACCGGCCGCACCGGATGCCCACAATCCGGCCTGATGAAAAAAGCGGCATCTCCCTCGGCCTCCCTCGCAGCCTCGCTGGTGCAAAGCCCGAAATCCGGCAAGGCCGGCCGCCAGAAACTGGCGGATCTCATCGCCGAGGAAGGCGGGGCCGCCATCGCTGCCTGCATCGAGGCGCAGCCGCAGGCGGGCCTGCTGCTCGCGGGCCTGGCCGAAGGCTCGCCCTATCTCTGGCGCCTCGTCCGCCGCTGGCCGGAATGGCTGCCGCCCCTCCTCGATGCGCCTTTTGCGGATAGCCTTGCCGGCATCCTCGCCGAGACCCGCGCGGCGGGCGAGGAGAGCGAGGCCGCTGCCGCCATGCGCCGGCTGCGCCATGCCAAGGCGCGCGCCGCCCTGCTGATCGCGATGGCCGATCTCGGTGGCGTCATCGACACGGTCGGTGTCATCGAGGCCCTGTCCGATTTTGCCGATGCCAGCGTCCAGGCGGCTTTGCGCTTCGGCCTGCGCGAGGCCATGGCGGCGCAGCGCTTCACCCCCGTTGATCCGGAAGATCCGGAACGCGGATTCGGCCTCTTCGTGCTGGCCCTCGGCAAGCATGGCGCGCGCGAGCTGAACTATTCCTCGGATATCGACCTCACGATCTTCTACGAGCCAGGGGCGCCGGGCATCGCCTCCGCCACCGATCCGCAGGCTTTGGCCATCCAGCTGGTCAAGGGCATCGTCCGGCTGCTCAACGAACGGACGGGCGATGGCTATGTCCAGCGGGTCGATCTCCGCCTTCGGCCGGATCCTGGCCTGACGCCGATCGCCATGCCCGTCCATGCCGCGCTCGGCTATTACGAGAGCGTCGGCCAGAACTGGGAGCGCGCGGCCAATATCAAGGCGCGGCCGATCGCCGGCGACATCGAGGCCGGCCGCGCCTTCCTGAAGGAACTCGAGCCCTTCATCTGGCGGAAATATTTCGACTATGCCGCCATCGCCGACATCCATGCGATGAAACGGCAGATCTACGCTGTCCGCGGCCATGACCAGATCACCGTGCCCGGGCATGATCTCAAGGTCGGGCGCGGCGGCATCCGCGAGATCGAGTTCTTCGTCCAGACGCAGCAGCTGGTCTATGGCGGCCGCCGCCCCTCGCTCCGCGGGGCCCGCACCCTCGACATGCTGGACGAACTCGCCCGCGAGGGTTGGGTAACGCCGGAGGCGGCGGCCGAACTGGCCACGGCCTATCGCTTCCTGCGCGATCTCGAACACCGCGTGCAGATGGTCAATGACGAGCAGACCCAGAAACTGCCGCGCGACGACGAGGATCTCGCCAGCCTGGCCCGCCTTGCCGGCTTCACCCGGGGCGAACTCGACAAGGCGCTGACCCGGCAGATGCGCATCGTCGAGCGCCATTACGCCCGGCTTTTCGAGGCGGTGCCCGGCCTTGCCTCCGAAGCTGGCAGCCTCGTCTTCACGGGGGTCGAGGATGACCCGGAAACGCTGAACACCCTGCGCCGCCTCGGATTCCAGCGGCCGGACATGGTGGCGGAGACGGTCCGCGGCTGGCATTTCGGCCGCCGGCCGGCCATCACCACGCCGCGGGCCCGCGAGATCGTGACCGAACTGGTTCCCGGCCTGCTCGAGGCCTTCGGGAATTCATCCGATCCCGACGGCGCGCTGCTCGCCTTCGACAATGCGCTCCAGCGCATGCCGGCGGTGGTCGAGCTGTTCTCGATCCTCAAGAACAATGCCGATCTCCGCCGCCTTTTCGCCGAGATCCTCGGCTCTGCGCCGCGCCTGTCCGGCATCGTCGCGCAATCCCCGCATGTGCTCGATGTCCTCGTCGATCCCGAATTCCTCCACGGGCTGACCATCGAGGCGACGCGGGCCCGCATCGTGCCGCGGCTTGAGCGCGAGACCGATATGGAGCTCTTCCTCGAACGGGCGCGCGAACTCGCACGCGCCGAGCGTTTCCTGCTCGGCACCCGGGTCTTCTCGCGCGTGCTGCCGCTGGCCGAGGCGGGCCATGCCCATACCGCCATTGCCGGGATTTTCGTCGAACTGGTGCTGAAGCGCGTCCGGGCGGAATTCGCGAAGATCCATGGCCATATTCCCGGCGCCGAAATGATCCTCGTCGCTTATGGCAAGGCCGGATCGCGCGAGATGACCGCCAATTCCGACCTCGATCTCGTGGTCATCTACGAGGCCCCGCCGGATGCGATCTCGGACGGGGGCCGCTCCTTGATGCCGGCGGAGTATTTCGCCCGGCTGACGCAACGCCTCGTCTCGGCCCTGTCCGTCCAGATGCGGACCGGCACGCTGTACGAGATCGACCTGCGCCTCCGCCCCTCCGGGCGGAAGGGCACGGTGGCGACCTCGCTTGCCGGCTTCCGCGACTACCAGAAGACCGAGGCCGAGAGCTGGGAGCATATGGCGCTCTCCCGCGCGCGCCCGCTGGCCGGGGATTCCGGGCTGGGCCGCCGCTGGCGCGAGGAGGCGCAGGCCATCCTTGCCACCCCGCGCGAGGCGAAGACCGTGCTGGCCGGGGTCGCCGCAATGCGCGGCCTGATGGCGAAGGAAAAGCCCGGCCGGAACCGCTTCGACGTGAAGGACTGGCCCGGCGGGCTGGTCGATTGCGAATTCATCGCGCAGGCCATGGTGCTGATCCATGCCGCCAGCCATCCCGCCTTGCTCGAGGGCGGCACGCTCGGCGCCTTGGAAGCTGCCGGCGAGGCGGGCCTGCTGCCGGCCGCCGATGCCGAGACGCTGGTGGCGTCATGGCGGCTGCAATCGGCCCTGACCCAGGCCACCCGCCTCTGCATTGCCGGCCCCTTCGACGAGGCGGAGGCGAGCGTCGTGTTCAAGCGGCGGCTCGCGGCCCTGCTCGACCGGCCGGATTTCGCCTATCTCGTGGCCGAACTGGTCGACCTGCAGAAGCAGACCCGACAGATCTTCGAACGCCTCATCGGCAAGGTGAAGCCCGGCGGCTGAGGGCCAGGGACCGGGACCCCGACGGCATTCAGGCCCCGGCGGCGCTCATCGGCAGCGAGAGTTGCACCGGTTCCAGCGAGATCGGCAGATGGATCAGCACGAGCGAGCCGAATTGCGGCGCCGACCGGAGGCGCATCGTGCCGCCATGCAGTTCCACCAGCGAACGGGCAATCGCCACGCCGAGGCCGGAGCCCTTGCAGCCATCATGCAGCATTCCGTCGATATGGCCGAACGGATCGCCCATCGTGCCGAGATCGCCGGCCGAGAGCGCGCCGCCGGAATCGGCGACGAACAGGTTGATATAGTCGCCCGCCATCCGCGCCCGGACCGAGACGCGCCCGCCGACCGGCGAGAGCCGGATGCCGTTGCGCAGCAGATGGGCAAGGGCCTGCGAGATGGCCGTGGCGTCGACCTGGATCAGCCGCTGGCCGGCCTTGTCGGCGAGTTCGGGCTCGATCTCGATCGTGATGTTCTTCGCCTCGGCCGCATCGCGGACATTCTCGGCGGCCCGGACCAGCAGGGCCCCGAGCGGGGTGGCCGTCCGGTCCAGCGCCACGCGGCCGGCCTCGATCCGGGCCATGTCGAGAATATCGGAGATCAGCGAGAGCAGGGTGATGCCGCTCAGCCGGATATCGCGGGCATATTCGAGATAGCGGTCGGAACCGCAGGGACCGAACACCTCGCCCTCGATCATCTCGGCAAAGCCGATAATGTGGTTCAGCGGCGTGCGGATCTCGTGGTTCATGTTGGCCAGGAACTCGGCCTTGATCCGATTCGCGCTGATCGCCTCGGCCTTCTGCTCGAGATAGCGGTCCGCCAGTTCGGCGAGCTGTGCGGCCTGCTTGCGGAAAGCCTCGCGGGAATTGCACAGGTCGGTCACGGTGATCCGCAGCTGGCGCTCGTTCTCCATCAGACGCTCCTCCTGGAGCTTGCGCGCGGTGATGTCGGTGCCGACGGAGACATAGCCGCCATCCCGGGTATGGCGTTCGCTGATCAGCAGCCAGCGGCCATCCTGGAACTGGGCCTCGTAGGCGCGGGTGCCGGTCTCGGGCTCGGTGCCGCGATCGATCTCGATCAGGACGCGGGGTTCCGATGCCGCCGCCATCAGGCTCTTGTAGGCGGCGCCGCGCTGGATCAGCTCCGGCGAGAGATCATGGAAGGACTGGTATTTGGAATTGCACATGACCAGCCGGTTGTTCTCGTCCCAGAGCACGAAGGCCTCGGAGATGGATTCGATCGCATCCCGCAGCCGCGCATCGGCCCGATGGCTTTCTTCCTCGGCCTGGCGCTCCTGCGTCACATCCATCACGATGCCGAGCAGCCGTGCAGTCTGGCCCGCCGGCGCGGGATCGATCACCGCCCGCATCCGCAGGGCAACCCAGCCCTGGCTCTCGTGGCGCATGCGGAAGAGATAATCGAATTCGCCATGGCCAGCCCGGGCGCTGTCCTCGATCCGCAGGAAGAGATCATGGTCCTCCGGATGGAGCCGCGCCTCGATCCCGGCCCGGTCGAGCAGGTCGCGGTTCGACAGGCCGAGCATCCGGTACATGGAATTGGAAAGGGTCGGCGTGTCGTCGCCAATCTTCCAGTCCCACAGGCCGCAATGGCCGTGTTCCAGCGCATTCTCGAATTGCAGCCGGAGCTGCCGCGCCCGGGCCTGTGCCGTATCGGTATGTTCACGCTGGGCATAGAAGACGAGCGTGAAGGCGATCGTCACCGCGCCGAAGCTGAACAGGATGCCGCCCAGCACGCCGGCATGGTGGCGCCAGGTGCGCAATTCGTCATCGACCGGCTGCAGGGCCAGCACATAGCCGCCGAACCCCACCGGCTGGCGCAGGTAGACGCTGGCGAGATCGCCGCTCTGGAGCGGCACGCGGAACGCGCCGCCATGCCGGAGCCGCCCGGCGAAGAGGCCGGCTTCCTGGAACAGCGCATCGACCGGAAGCGCCATCTCGCCCGGCGCGGCATGGCCGCCGCGGATGATGCCGAGCATGTCGAGCAGCAGGAAACGCCGCCCGGTCTCGTGGATCTCCGTCGGCAGGATCGGCAGGGCGAAGGTCGTCTCGCCGGTGTCGCGGCTTTGCCGGGCCATTTCCGCCGTCAGGAAATGGGCAGCCACCGCGAGGGCATCCTCGCTCGATCGCAGCTGGGCATTGCGGCTGGATGTGAATTGCAGCGTGATGCTGATTGCGGCGACGGACAGGAAGACAAGGACCAGGATCGGAACGGCGCGGTCGAGCAGGGTTGGCCCTGGCAGCGCAGTCGAGGTTCCGGCCCTGCCATGGGCCTGCCCCTGTTTTTCGCGCAAACGAATAGCGCTGGCCGCGAATGATCGCACCATGCTTGCCCCCTCGAAACGTCCCCCAGATGAGCCGGGGAATGTGCCGCATCGCCCCGAATCACCCTTAGTAGAATCGCGGAGAATCGCGCTGGCAAGCGCCTTTCTAAGAATTTGTTTACCATTTGGGCCGGACAGACCCTGTTTTCCGGAGCAGGGCGACCATAAAGCGCGAATGTTTGCTTTATATTCGATTTTTGTTCACTTATGTTCTTGTTTATTTGCTTACATCAGACTTGACTGAAGTAAGGATGCCGCCCGCGGAAAGCTGAAATCACCGCGTGTCCGGGCCTGTTGATGCACCTCAGGAGAGCGTCCGCTCGAGGATGTCGCCGAGATCCCGCGAGAGTTTGGCCTTGCCGGCAAGGTTCCGCAGCACGGCCCCCGCCTTGTCCCGGCGCCCGCCCTCGAGATTGCGCCAGGTGCGGAAGGCCGTGGCCATCCGCGCCGCGATCTGCGGATTGCGTGCATCCAGCGCGTCGATGATCTCGGCCACCAGCTGATAGCCGCTGCCATCGGCGGCATGGAAGCCCCGCAGGTTGCCATTGGCGAAGGTCGCGATCAGCGCCCGCGCCCGGTTCGGGTTGGCCAGCGTGAATTTCGGATGGCCGGTCAGTGCCCGGACACGTGCCACCGAGCCCGGCCCCGGCACCCGTGCCTGCAGGCCGAACCACATGTCGAGGATCAGCGCATCCTCGCCATAGGTCTTCTCGAAGGCGGCGAGGGCGGTCTCGCGTTCCTGCCCCTCGCAGGGGAGCAGCGCCGTGAGCGCCGCCACGCGGTCCGTCATGTTGTCGGCCCGCTCGTACTGGTGCAGGGCCATCCGGGCCCCGCCCTCGGGCTCGGCCGCCACGATATAGCGCAGCAGCTGTGCCCGCAGCGCCCGGCGGCCGGCGCTCGTCCCGTCCGGGCTGAACGGAACCGGCAGCGACAGCGTCTCGTAGGCCCGGGAAGCGGGCTCGCGCACGAGCCGCCCCATGGCGCGGCGGAGATGGTCGATCGCCAGCCCGATCGCATCCGGGTCGATGTCGGTGGCGATCTCGCGCGCGAGATCGCCTTCCGTCGGCAGGCCGATGGCAAGCGCCGCAAAGGCCGGATCCTGCTGGCTGCCGGCAATCAGGCTCGCCACGGCTTCGGCCAGCCGCCCGCTATCGAGCGGGGCCTTGCCCTCGCCGATGGCGCGGACCGAGCGCCTGAGCAGATCGGTTGCGGCATCCTGCAGGGCCTGCCAGCGATTGAACGGATCGACATCGTGCCGGGCGAGGGTGAGCAGATCGCCGTCCTTGCGCTCGATCACCACCTTCACCGGCGCCGAGAAGCCGCGGAACAGCGAAGGGATCGGCCTCCGGGCAAGGCCGGTGAAGCTGCGGCTTCCGGTTGCGCCGTCGAGCACGAACACATCGTCCGGGGCCAGTTCGGTGCCGTCCTCGCCGATCAGGCCCAGCCGGATCGGGATCACCTGCGGATGCTTGTCCGGCTGTCCCGGTGTCGGCTGGGTTTCCTGGCGGAAATGCAGCGTGTAGCGGCCGGTCGCGCGGTCATGCTCGCTGGTCACGGTGACGACCGGCGTGCCCGCCTGGTCATACCAGCGCATGAAGGGCGCGAAATCCCGGCCCGATACATCGGCAAAGCACTGGATGAACTGCTCCACCACCGCGGCCTCGCCGTCATGGCGCTCGAAATAGAGATCCATCCCGGCGCGGAAGGTCTCCGGCCCGATCAGGAGCCGGATCATCTGGATCAGCTCCGAGCCCTTGTTATAGACCGTCGCCGTATAGAAGTTGTTGATTTCCTTGTAGGTCTGCGGCCGGACCGGATGGGCCAGCGGGCCGGCATCCTCGACGAACTGCGCCGCGCGCAGGGTCTGGACATTGGCGATCCGCTCCACCGCGCGCGAGCGCTGGTCCGAGGAGAATTCCTGGTCCCGGAAGACCGTGAGCCCTTCCTTCAGGCAGAGCTGGAACCAGTCGCGGCAGGTGATCCGGTTGCCGGTCCAGTTATGGAAATACTCATGGGCAACGATCGCCTCGATATTGTGGTAATCCTGGTCCGTGGCCGTTTCCGGCGAGGCCAGGATGTAGCGGTCGTTGAAGATGTTGAGGCCCTTGTTCTCCATCGCGCCCATGTTGAAATCGGACACGGCGACGATGTTGAACAGGTCGAGATCATATTCCCGGCCGAAAGCCTGCTCGTCCCATTGCATCGAGCGGATCAGCGCATCCATCGCATAGGCCGCGCGTTCGGCCTTGCCCTTCTCGACATAGACATTGAGCGTGACCTTGCGGCCCGACGGGGTGACATGGCTGGCGGTGAAGGCATCGAGATCGCCCGCGACCAGCGCGAAGAGATAGCAGGGCTTCTTGTGGGGATCGTCCCAGACGGCGTAATGCCGACTGCTGCCGGCCACATCTCCGGCCTCGACCGGGTTGCCGTTCGAGAGCAGCAGCGGCGCCTCGGCCTTCTCGGCCTCCATCCGCACGCGCCAGGTCGACATCACATCCGGCCGGTCGAGGAAATAGGAAATGCGGCGGAAGCCATCCGCCTCGCATTGGGTGCAATAGACGCCGTTCGAGCGGTAGAGCCCCATCAGCTTGGTATTGGCCGCGGGGTTGATCTCGGTCTCGATCGTCAGGATGAAGCATTCGCCCAGCCCCTCGACCGTCAGGCTTTCCGGCGTGGCGGTATAGGCCTGCGCCGCGACCGGCGCGCCATCTACCGCGAGGCCGGTGAGGGTCAGCTCGTCTCCGTCGAGGACAAGGCTGGCGTCCGGGCGTCCCGCCG
This sequence comes from Hyphomicrobiales bacterium, assembly GCA_027484605.1. GTDB lineage: Bacteria > Pseudomonadota > Alphaproteobacteria > Rhizobiales > Beijerinckiaceae > Rhabdaerophilum. The sequence goes on from JAIXSR010000054.1 coordinate 64,759, forward strand.
GGTTGCGCCGCATGGCCAGGCGCGAGACCACCCGGGTCTGGCCGGGCTGGAGCCGGATATCCAGATCGACATGGTCGATCAGGAAATCCGGCACGCGATAATCGGTCAGGCGGATGATGGGTGGCGTTTCCGTACGCATGGGACCCCCGGCACTTCTGCATAAAAAATCAACCCGCAGGCTCGGAAAACCGGCAGGCTGACGCGAAGGCAGGCTAGGCTCAGTTCAGGCCATGTCTACTGCAATGGTGTCGCAGGGCCAGCATGATCACCAGCGCGAGCGCGGAGGTGCCCAGCATCAGGTCGACCAGTATCACCGCCCCGAGCCGGTCGAGCAGGAAGCCTCCGAGGATGGGCGCCACCGCGCCGGCGGCATTCTGCGAGACGGTGATCCGGTTCAGCCGCTCGCCATAGCCGCGCGAGCCGAAGATTGCCAGCGTCAGCCCGCCGCGGGCGATCGTCATCAGCCCGTTTGAAATGCCGTAGAAGGCGGCAAAGAGCAGCCCGGTCGGCATGCTCGCATCGGCCTGGACGAGGATGAAGAAGGAGACCGGCAGGAAGGCGGCGGAGGCGAAGGCCGTCCACATGATGCTGTAGCGCTGGGCGAGCAGCGCTTCTGCCATCCGCCCGGCGACCTGGAACACGCCGACCATGCTGCCGACCAGCACGGCGGCCTTGGTGGCAAAGCCCAGCCCTTCGAGCAGCGGAAAGACGAGCAGCGACCATGAATTGAAGATGAGGCCGTTCATGGCGAGCATTGCGGCGAAGAGCGCGAAGGCAACCGGAAAGGCCGTTGCGGGGATCCCGGCCTCGACCGGATCGGCCGCCGGCAGCAGGGCATGGCCGGCCCCCTCGCGGTTCAGCAGCGTGAGATGGATCGGCAGGCAGATGGCGATGTTCAGCGCGGCGAAGAGCAGGATGATTGTCCGCCAGTCGAGAAAGCTCATCAGCCAGGCGGTCAGGGGCCAGAACGAGGTCGAGGCCAGCCCGCCCATGAAGGTGAGATAGGAGATGGCGCGCCGGGCCTGCGGGCCGGACATCTGCGTCAAGGCGGTGAAGGCGGCGGAATAGAGGGTCATCGGCGAGCCGACCCCGATGATCGCCCAGCCGAGATAATAGCTGAACAACCCCTTCGAGAAGGCCAGCACCACAAGGCCCGCCGCCATGATCACCGTGCCGGTGGCCATGACGATCCGCGAACCGGCCCGGTCCTGCCAGCGGCCGATCCGCGGGCCGATCAGGGCTGCCGCCGCGAGGGTCAGCGAGGTGCCGCCGAGCACCCAGGCCGTCGACAGGCCGAGCGAGGCGCCGATCTCGCCGCTGAGGAGTGAAAGCAGGTAATAGGTCGTGCCCCAGCCGATGATCTGGCTGATCCCGAGGCCAAGAATGGCCCGCCGCACGGCAGGCGGCATCGGCATCGTCGGAGGGGAGGGCACGGGCAAAGGCCTGAAGGAAGGGCGATTCCGGATGAGTCGCGTTGAACGAAGAATGCCGCCGGAACCCGGCGGCATTCAAGAGGCATTCCAGCGGTTTCCGCTGTTTCAGCGATTACGGCTTGACCTTCGCCTTGAGCAGCGGGATCCAGCGGTCATTCTCCGACTTCACCAGCGCGGCGAGCGCTTCCGGCGACGCGCCCTTCGCATCCGGCACGACACCGCCGAGATCCTCGAGCTTCTTCTTCGTGGCCGGATCGGTCACGGCCTTGACCAGCGCATCGCTGAGCTTGGCCACCACATCGGCCGGCGTGCCCTTCGGCGCGAAGAGCGCATTCCAGGCCGAAACCTCGAAAGCCGGGAGGCCGGCTTCCTTGGTGGTCGGGACATCCGGCAGCGACGGCGAGCGCTCCGGCGTGGCAATGGCCAGCGCCTTGATCGCATCGCCCTTCACCTGGCTGCTCACCGAGACGATCTGGTCGCACATGTAATCGACCTTGCCCGAGACGAGGTCGGTCAGGGCCGGACCGGTACCGCGATAGGGAATCTGGTTCGGATCGACCTTCATCATCTCGTGCAGCAGCACGCAGGTGATGTGCGAGACCGAGCCCGAGCCGGCATTCGCGTTGTTGATCGTCTTCTCGTTCTTCTGCGCCCAGGCAATGAATTCCTGCAGGGTCTTCACCGGCAGGTCCTTGCGGGCCACGATCACGATCGGCGTGCCGGCAGCGAGACCGACCGGCGCGAAATCGGTCTGCGGGTTATAGGCGATATTCGGATAGAGACCCGGCGCCGCGCCATGCGTGCCCATATGCCCCATCGCGACCGTGTAGCCATCCGGCGCGGATTTGGCGGCGCGGGTGATGCCCGTCGTGCCGCCGGCGCCGGCAACATTCTCGATGATGACCGGCTGGCCGAGCGTCTTGGACATGTGCTCGCCGACAATGCGCGCGATCACATCGGTCGGGCCGCCGGCGGCGAACGGAACGATCATGGTGATCGGCTTGTTCGGATACTGTGCCTGGGCCGAGCCGGCGCCGAGCGCCAGGATTGCGCCGAAAGCCGCAGCTGCGGTCAGGCCTTGCCGTTTCGTGATGTTCATCTGGTTTCTCTCCCTTGGTTCCAGTCGTCAGTCCCGACATCCGGCCACCCAAACTGGTGCAGGGGGCCGGTTTGTCCAGCACCGGGTGCGGCGACCTCTCCCGGCCGCCGCCCCGGCTCTTGTTATTCGACGAAGACTTCGTCGCGCTTGCGGCGGATCGAGGGCAGCAGCGCCACGATCAGCAGGATGATCGACACGATCATCAGCGTCGCCGAGATCGGGTGCTTCCCGAAATCGAAGAAGGTCATCGGATCCCCGCGCGACAGCAGCATGGCCTGGCGGAGCTTCTCTTCCATGATCTTGCCCAGCACGAAGGCAACGAGCATCGGCGCCGGCTCGAAGCCGAGCTTCAGCAGCAGGTAGCCGACCAGCCCGAAGAAGGCGGTGAGCACCACATCGAAGGGCTGGTTGTTGATCGAATACACCCCGATCGCGCAGAAGATCAGGATGGCCGGGAACAGCATCCGGTACGGCACGCGCAGCAGGCGCACCCAGAGGCCGACCATCGGCAGGTTGATGATGACGAGCATGAAATTGCCGATCCACATCGAGGCGATCATGCCCCAGAAGAGATCGGGCTGCTTGGTCATGATCTGCGGGCCGGGCACGATGCCGTGGATCGTCATCGCGCCGACCATGATCGCCATCACCGCATTCGGCGGGATGCCGAGCGTCAGCAGCGGGATGAACGAGGTCTGGGCCGCGGCATTGTTGGCACTTTCCGGACCGGCCACGCCGCAGATCGCGCCCTTGCCGAATTCGTGGGGCTTCTTGGAGATCTTCTTCTCGAGCGTATAGGCGCCGAAGGCTGCGAGAACGGCGCCGCCGCCCGGCAGGATCCCGAGCACCGAGCCGAGCAGGGTTCCGCGGGCAATGGCCGGCGCCGCTTCCTTCATGTCGGCCTTCGTCGGCATCAGATTGGTGATCTTCTGCTCGACAACGTCGCGGCTCTGTTCCTGCTCGAGATTGCGGAGGATTTCCGCGAAGCCGAAAATCCCCATGGCGAGCGTGACGAATTCGATCCCGTCCGCCAGCGGCAGGAAGCCGAAGGTCATGCGCTGCTCACCGGTCTCGAGATCGGTGCCGATTGTGGAGAGCAGCAGGCCCAGGAAGATCATCGTGATCGCCTTGAGCACCGAGCCCGAGGCCAGCACCACCGCGCAGACGAGGCCAAGCACCATCAGCGCGCAGTAATCCGCCGGCCCGAAAGCCTGCGCCACCTGGGTCAGCGGCTTGCCGAGCGCGGCAACGAGGATGGTGCCGAACGTGCCCGCGATGAACGACCCGATCGCCGCGATGGCGAGCGCCGCCCCGGCCCGGCCCTTCTTGGCCATCTGGTGGCCATCGAGCGCCGTGACGACGGAGGAGGATTCCCCGGGAAGGTTGACGAGGATCGCCGTGGTCGAGCCGCCATATTGCGCGCCGTAATAGATGCCGGCGAGCATGATCAGTGCCCCGGTCGGATCGAGCTTGTAGGTGATCGGCAGCAGCATCGCGATCGTCGCGATCGGGCCGATCCCCGGCAGGACGCCGATCAGCGTGCCGACAAGGGCGCCGATCAGGCAGAGCATCAGGTTGGTCGGCGTGGCGGCGATGGAAAAGCCATAGGCCAGGTTGGTGAGGAGATCCATGGACGCGTTACCTTCCGAAAGTGGGCCAGAGCGGGATCGGCTGGCCCAGCACGATCGGGAACAGGACGGCACAGAAGGCCGTGATGCTGATGGCGAAGATCAGGGCTTCCTTCCAGCGGTAATTCTCGCGGGCGGCCGCGGTGGAGATCAGGACCATCGGGACGCCGGTGACCGCAAGGCCGAGATAGCGGATCGCGAAGGCGAAGAAGAGGACGGAGCCGAGGATCGCCACGGGCCCGCGGATGGACAGGGGTTCCAGGTTGGGGCCGGCATTCAGCCAGCCGATGATGGTGACGGCCAGGCCGAGCCCGATCAGGCAATAGGCGAAAATCCGCGGCGCGGTGCCCGAGGCAAAGCCGACGCGCCCCGTCGCCGGCAGATCCTTGACCAGGTAAAGCGCGAGGATCCCGATCAGGACCATCGCGATCCCTCCGAGAATATCCTGCGGCGAGCGGGCCGCCTGACGGCGACGAGCATCCAAACTCATTGACTTCCCCCCGAATTCTTCCGGCTCTTGAGCGAGTTTTGCAACAAGCAGGGCCGGATGCAAATGCGCTGCTAATGACTTTCGCCGCGCATGTAAAGAACTAATATATGGGCAAGATAATTTTGTATTCAGTGCAGAATAGGTTCTATATACTTATATCAGTCGCCAAAAATCATCGTATTGTTTTCGTATTCAAAATTATACAAGACCCCTGAACTCGGAATGAACTCACAGAGAAGCCGCGCAGCAATGCGATGGCGTTAGGATATCATCATTTGACACAAAATTGCCATTTTTCATTCCTCGACGCGCTATTCCTTTATTTTGCGCTGCAACAAAAGTCCTTTGCTGGGAACGCAATGAATAGCCCCGATGCCGATTTGCATCGGCAGGCCGGTTCCGCTAGGCCGGGTCCAGGTGTTTGAGGAAAGCAGGACGATGTTTGGCATTCCCGTCTCGGACTTGTTGCCGCTGGTCGCCGCCTTGCTGGCGGCGGGCCTGCTGACCGGCCTTCTGGCCGGCATGTTCGGCGTCGGCGGCGGCGCAGTCATCGTGCCGGTGCTCTACCAGATCTTCGGTCTGCTGAATGTGCCGGAAAATGTCCGCATGCATCTCTGCGTCGGCACCTCGCTCGCCATCATCATCCCCACCTCGATCCAGTCCTTCCGGACCCATTACGGCAAGGGCAAGGTGCTGATGGACGTTCTCCGCCTCTGGGCGGTCCCGGTCGTGCTCTCGGTCATCGCCGGCGGCGTGATCGCGGCCTATGCGCCGGCGCTCGTGCTGAAACTCGTCTTCGTCGCCGTGGCGGGATCCAACGCGATCAAGCTGCTCTCGGGCCGGGATGACTGGCGCATCGCCCCCGATCTGCCCGGTCCGCTCGGCATGCGGGCCTATGGTGTGCTGATCGGTCTCGCCTCGTCGCTGATGGGCATCGGCGGCGGCGCGATTTCCAACATGATCCTCTCGCTCCATGGCAAGGCGATCCACAATGCCGTCGCCACCTCGTCGGGCCTCGGCGTGCTGATCTCCATTCCCGGCGCCCTGGCCTATATCTGGGCCGGCTGGCCGCACCTGGCCCAGCTCCCGCCGCTTTCGCTCGGCTTCGTCTCGGTTCTCGGCTTCGCGCTGATCGCCCCGACTTCCACCCTCGTGGCGCCCTATGGCGCGCGGCTCGCCCATTCCATGCCGAAAAGGCGCCTCGAGATCGCGTTTGGCGTCTTCCTGCTGCTGGTCAGCCTGCGCTTCCTTTATGGCGTGATCACCTGAGCCAATCTTCGCCGAAAGGGGGTTGAGCTTCGCGTCCCGGGGCGTATCCTGCGGGCAGCGAGGGAGTCTTTTCGGATGCCGGACAACCCGGGCCGGCCGGTGCCGCCGGAACAGATCGCCCGAATTTTCCAGCGGATCGATGCCCTCCGCGACGATCTCGTCGCGCTGACGCAAAGACTGATCCGCTTCCCCACGATCAACCCGCCCGGCGATGCCTACGAGGCCTGCGCGCGGGATATCGGCGCCTGGCTCTCGACCCGGGGCGCGTCGGTCTCCTTCATCCGCGGCAAGGGCGAGCCGGACGACACCGATCTCCATCCGCGCATCAATGTGGTCGGCCGGTTCGATGCGGCGGAACCCGGGCCCTGCATCCATTTCAACGGCCATATCGATGTGGTCGAGGCCGGCCTCGGCTGGACCGTCCCGCCCTTCGAGGGCGTCGTGCGCGATGGTCGGGTCTATGGCCGCGGCGCCTGCGACATGAAGGGTGGCCTTGCCGCAGCGATGATCGCCATCGAGGCGATCCTGTCGGAAGGCGCCCTGACCTGCGGCGCGATCGAGCTGTCCGGCACGGTGGACGAGGAATCCGGCGGCTTCGGCGGCGTGGGCATCCTGGCGCGGCGCGGCCTGTTCGACCGCAGCCGTGTCGATCATGTCATCATCCCCGAGCCGCTCAACCCGGATCGCGTCTGCCTTGGCCATCGGGGCGTCTGGTGGGCCGAGATCGAGATGCGCGGCCAGATCGGCCATGGCGCCATGCCCTTCCTCGGCGTCTCCGCCATTCGCGGCATGGGGCACTTCCTCCGCCTGCTGGAGGAGGAACTGCTGCCCGCCCTCGGCACGCGCGTCACGCGGATGCCCTGCGTTCCGAAAGGCGCGCGGCAGGCGACGCTCAACCTCAATTCCATCCATGGCGGCCAGCCGGAGCCCTTCCATGGTCTGCCGGCACCCGTGGTTGCCGATCGCTGCCGCCTCGTGATCGACCGCCGTTACCTGATCGAGGAGGATCTCGATGCCGTCCGGGCCGAGATCGTCGCCCTGCTCGACCGGGCGCGGGCCCGCGAGGCGGGGCTGGATTATTCGGTCCGCGAGATCATGACCTTCGCGCCGACCATGACCGAGCCGGATGCGCCGCTTGTGCGCGAACTCGACCATTGGATCGAGGCCCTGTTCGGCCGGCCGGCGGAGCATGTGGCATCGCCCGGCACCTATGACCAGAAGCACATCACCCGCTTCGGCTCGGTGCGCGATTGCGTGGCCTATGGCCCCGGCATCCTCGATCTGGCCCACCAGCCTGACGAGTGGGTGGGCATCGACGACATGATCATCTCGGCCAAGGTCATGGCGGCAACGACCCTGTGTTTGTTGCATCAGAACAAGAATTCAGCATAGATATTTGCATGAATGCCCGGAAAGGGCAGGGGAGAGACAGCAATGCAGCCTGCCAAGCAACTGGCGAAATTCATGTTTCTGGCCCTTGGCCTCGCCGCGTCGATTCTTCCGGCCGCGGCCCAGAACCGCGAGGCCCTCACGCTTTGCCAGACGCTGGAACCGCCGATCCTCGACCCCTCGGGCGGTGCGGCCGCGGCCATCCGCGAGGTGACCTATGGCAACATCTTCGAGGGCCTCGTCGCCTATGATCGCGACGGCAGGATTGTGCCGGCCCTGGCGCGGGAATGGTCCGCCAGCGCCGACGGGCTGGTCTGGCAGTTCCGGCTGCGGCCGGCGCAGTTCCACGATGGCAGCGCCGTCACCGCGGCCGATGTGAAATTCTCCTTCGAGCGCGCCGTGGCGCCGGATTCGAAGAATGCCCAGAAATGGATCTTCGAGCCGATCGCCGCCATCGCGACGCCCGCGCCCGATCTTGTCGAGATCACGCTGAAGAGCTTCACGGCCGATTTCCTCGAAGGCCTCGCCATGGGCGATGCGACCATCTTCTCCCCGGCCTCGATGGGCAAGGCCGCCACCGAACCGGTCGGGACGGGCCCCTATCGGTTCGTCCGCTGGCAGCGGGGCGACAGGCTGCTGCTGGAACGCAATGACAGCTGGTGGGGGCCGAAGCCGGCGCTGAAATCGGTGACCTTCCGCTTCATTTCCGATCCGCAGGCGCAGGTCTCGGCCCTGCTGGCCGGGGATTGCGATGCCCATACCAATCTCGGCGCGCATGAGGCCGTCGCCCAGCTCCGCGCCGATCCGCGCCTCGCGGTCACGATCGGCCGCACCGAAGGCGAGACCATCGTCGCGATCAACAATGCCAAGCCGCCCTTCTCCGATCTCCGCGTCCGGCAGGCCATGGCGATGGCGGTGGATCGCCGCCTCGTCAACGAGGGCGCGGTTTCCGGCCTCGGCACGCCGATCGGCAGCCATTTCTCGCCCAACCACCCCGCCTATCTCGATCTGACGGCCGAGCGCCCGGTCGATCTCGCCAGGGCCCGCGCCCTTCTGGCCGCTGCCGGCTATCCCAACGGCTTTGCCGCCACGCTCCGCCTGCCACCGCCGGCTTATGCCCGCCGGGGCGGCGAGATCGTCGCGGCCATGCTCGGGCAGATCGGCATCCGGGCCACGATCGAGCCGCTGGAATGGCCGCAATGGCTCGAGCGCGTGTTCCGCAACAAGGATTTCGACATGACGATCGTCGCGCATGTCGAACCGCTGGATGTGAACATCTATGCCCGCGACAGCTACTATTTCGGCTACCAGTCGCCCGCGGTGAAGGAGGCCTATGCCCGCACCAAGACCGCGCGCGGCGAGGTCGAGCGCCGCGAGGCTTTCCAGAAAATCCAGCGCCAGATCGTCGAGGACCAGGTCAACCTGTTCCTCTTCATGCTGCCGAAGATCACCGTGGCCCGCAAAGGCCTGGCCGGCCTATGGCCCAACTGGCCCGTCCCGGCCAATCCGCTCGCCGAATTGCGCTGGGAATGACGCCTCGGCAGGGTCCGGCGCCATGGCCTTGTTCCTGATCAAGCGGCTTGTCGGGCTGGTCCTGACGCTGTTCCTCGCCGCCCTGGTGATCTTCCTGGTGCTGGAGATCCTGCCGGGCGATCCCGCCGCGATGATGATGGGCGTCAGCGCCACGCCGGAAACCGTGGCCGCGCTCCAGGCGGAGCTGGGGCTCGACCGGCCCGCCGCGACGCGGTTCCTCGACTGGCTGGCCGGCATCTTCACCGGCCATCTCGGCCTCTCCTACACCTACCGGGTGCCGGTGGCGGGCCTGATCGCCGAGCGCCTCGTTGTCACGGTGCCGCTCTCGTTGATGGCGCTCGCGCTCGCCGTCACCGCCGGCGTCACATTCGGCACGCTGGCGGCGGCGAATGCCCATCGGCGCGCCGACATGATCGTGATGGTGCTCACCCAGCTTGGCCTCGCCATCCCGAATTTCTGGTTCGGCATCCTGCTGATCCTCGTTTTCGCCATCGGCTGGGGCTGGTTCCCGGCCGGCGGCTTTCCGGGCTGGGCGGCCGATCCGCTGCTCGCCTTCCGCGCGCTGCTCCTGCCGGCCATCGCCCTTGCCCTGCCGCAGGCCGCGAGCCTCGCACGGATCACCCGGTCCACCATGCTGGAAACCCTGTCGGAGGATTACATCCGCACCGCCCGCGCCAAGGGGCTCTCGCGCGGGCAGACGATCCGCCGGCATGCCCTGCGCAATGCGCTCATTCCGGTGCTGACCATTCTCGGCCTGCAATTCTCCTTCCTCCTCGCGGGAACGATCGTGCTGGAAAACGTCTTCGCGCTGCCCGGCCTCGGCCGGCTGCTCATCCAGGCGATCGGCGGGCATGACCTGATCCTGATCAAGAGCCTCGTCCTGTTCTATGTCGCCACGGCGATCCTCGTGAATGCCATGGTCGATCTTGCCTATGGCCTTGCGGATCCGCGCCTGCGGGTGGGCCGCGCATGAACCCGGCCTGGCGGCATCCTTCCTTCCGCGTCGGCGCGATCCTGATGGGCCTGGTGCTCGGCGCGGCGCTGCTGTCGCTGGTCTGGACCCCGTATGACCCGGCGGAGATGCGGATCATGGCGCGGCTCCGGCCGCCTTCGGCGCAGAACTGGCTCGGCACAGACCAGTTCGGCCGCGACATCGCCTCGATGGTGCTGGTCGGCGCCCGCAATGCCCTGCTGGTCGGTTTCGTTGCGGTGGGGATCGGCCTCGTCTTCGGCGTCGCGCTCGGCATGCTGGCCGCGCTGTATCGCGGCCGCCTGATCGACGAGGCGGTGATGCGCGCGCTTGATTTCATCTTCGCCTTTCCTGCCGTGCTGACGGCCATCCTGATCCTGACCTGGTTCGGGCCGGGCCTCGTCAACGCGGTGGTTGCCATCGGCATTTTCAACATTCCCGTCTTCGCGCGGCAGGCAAGGGGCGCCACGTTGCAGGTCCTCGCGCAGGATTACATCCGCGCCGCCCGGCTGGCCGGGCTGAGCCGCCCGGCCGTGATGCTGCGCCATATCCTGCCGAACATTACCGGCCTGATGATCGTGCAGGGCTCGACGCAATTTGCCTTCGCCATCCTTGCCGAGGCCTCGCTGTCCTATCTCGGCATCGGCACCCAGCCGCCGAACCCGTCCTGGGGGCGGATGCTCAACGATGCCCAGACCTATCTCGGCACGGCGCCGCATCTGGCGCTGGTGCCCGGCCTTGCGATCGCCATCGCCGTCCTCGCCTTCAACCTGCTCGGAGACGGGCTGCGCGACCTGCTCGATCCGCGCATGAAGGAGCGCTGAGATGCTGGCCCTGCGCGATCTTTCCGTCACCTTCCGGGGCTATCCCGTCCTGCGGAACCTGTCCTTCGATCTCGCATCCGGGGAAACGCTCGGCCTTGTCGGGGAATCCGGATCGGGCAAGTCCATGACCGCGCTCGCCCTGATGGGCCTGCTGCCCCCGGGCTTCGAGGCAAAAGGCAGCATCCGCCTGCGCGGGACCGAGTTGCTCGGCCTGCCGGACAAGGCGCTGTGCCGCCTTCGGGGCCGCGCGATGGCGATGATCTTCCAGGAGCCGATGACGGCGCTGAACCCGGTCCTTACGGTTGGCGCCCAGATCGCCGAGGGCCTCGTGCTGCATGGCCTGATGGATCCCCGCGCCGCGATGGCCGAAGCCATCCGCCTCATGGAACGGGTCGGCCTGCCCGATCCGGCGCGCCGGGCGCGCTCCTACCCGCATGAACTCTCCGGCGGGCAGCGCCAGCGCGCCATGATCGCCATGGCCATTTCCTGCCGACCGGCTGTTCTGATCGCGGACGAACCGACCTCCGCCCTCGATGTCTCGCTGCAGGTCGAGATCCTCGCCCTCCTGCGCGAGATCCGCGCCGAAACCGGCATGGCGATGATCTTCATCAGCCATGATCTCTCGGTGATCAGCGCCATGGCCGACCGGGCCCTGGTGCTCTATGGCGGCCTTGCCATGGAATCCGGCCCCGTCCGCCCGGTGATCGACCGGCCCGCCCATCCCTATACGCAGGGCCTGATCGCCGCGATCCCGCGCGGCACGGCGCATACCCATCGCCTCAGCCCGATCCGCGGCCAGGTGCCGGATCTCGCGAGCCTTCCGCCGGGCTGTCCCTTTGCCGGGCGCTGCACCCTCGGAGATGCCCGCTGCGCCGGGACGCCGCCCCCCCTCCGTTCGGGGCTGACGCAGATCCATTGCCATCACGCGGAGCCTGTTCCGGCATGATCCCGCTGCTCGAAGCCCGCCATCTGCATCATGCCTATCCGCTGCCGAGGCAGGGCCTGTTCGAGCGCCGCCGCCGGATCGAGGCCGTGCGCGACGTCTCCTTCCGTCTGGAGGAGGGGCGTACCCTCGGCATTGTCGGCGAATCCGGCTCCGGCAAATCGACGCTCGCGCGCCTTCTCGTGGCGCTCGAAAAGCCGCGCGGCGGCGAGGTGCTTTTCCGTGGCGAACGGATCTCCGGCCTGCCGGAGAAGCGCATCCGCCCCGTCCGGCCGCTGATGCAGATGATCTTCCAGGATCCGTTCGGCTCGCTTGATCCGCGCATGCGCATCGGCGAGAGCATCGCCGAGCCGCTCGGCGTGGCCGAGCCCTGGCTCGAGGCCGGCGAGCGGGCCGGGCGGGTCGCTGCGATGCTCGAGAAGGTGGGGCTGCAGCCGGCCATGATGTCGCGCTATCCGCACCAGTTTTCCGGTGGACAGCGCCAGCGCATCGCCATTGCCCGGGCATTGATCACCCGGCCGGCCTTGCTGGTGGCGGACGAGCCGGTTTCCGCACTCGATGTCTCGGTCCAGGCCCAGATCCTGAACCTGCTCTTCGATCTGAAGCTGGAATTCGGCCTCTCGCTGGTGGTGATCAGCCACGACCTCGCGGTTGTCCGCTATCTCTGCGACGAGGTGATCGTGATGGAGGGGGGGCGGGTGGTCGAGCAGGCCGAGACCGGCCGGCTCTTCGCTGCCCCGCAGGCGGCATATACCCGCGCGCTGATGGCCGCTATGCCGCTTCCGCCCGACGCCAGACCGGGAACGGATCCGGCAGGTGGCGATATTTCTCCGGGTTGAATTTCAGCGGCATGCTCTCGCCGAGGAGGCAGAGATCGAGCGCGGTCCGCATCGCCGCCTCGTCGAGATCCTGGCCGATGAAAACCAGTTCCTGCCGCCGGTCGCCCCAGACCGAATGCCAGTGGCGGTTGAGGATCTGCCGCCATTCCGTGCTTTTCGGCCATCGCTCCTTCGGCACATGCGCCCACCAGAATCCGAGCGCTTCCGTCCGGCAGATCGCGCCGGCAAGGCTCATCTCGCCCACCCATTCCGGCCGCGTGGCGAGCCAGAAATGCCCCTTGGCCCGGATCAGGCCCGGCCAGGTCGCGGCGAGGAATCCGGCGAATTTCTCCGGATGGAACGGCCGCCTGGCCCGGTAGACGAAGGAGGAGATCTTGTATTCCTCGGTCTCCGGCACGTGGCTGGCAAAGCCGTAGAGCTCCTTCGCCCAGAGCGGGTGCCCCTGCGCCTTCTCGTAATCGAACAGCCCGGTTTCCAGCACCGCATCCAGCGGCACGCGGCCGAAATCGGCAAACACGACCTTCGCATCCTGGTTCAGCGCCCGGACGATCGCCTCGGCCTGGGCGCGCTGCCCGGGCGTGGCATCGGAAACCTTGTTGATGACCACGACATCGGCGAATTCGATCTGCTCGACCAGCAGGTCAACCAGCGTCCGTTCGTCCTGCGATCCCGCCACCTCGCCCCGGTCGCGCAGGAAGTCGCGGCTGCCATAATCGCGCGTGAGGTTGATCGCATCGACCACGGTGACCATCGTGTCCAGCCGTGCGACATCGGACAGGGATTCGCCCTGCTCGTCGCGGAAATCGAAGGTTGCGGCGATCGGCAGCGGCTCGGCGATGCCGGTGCCCTCGATCAGGAGATAGTCGAACCGGCCCTCGCCGGCGAGCCGGCGCACTTCGGCGAGGAGATCATCCCGCAGGGTGCAGCAGATGCAGCCATTGGACATCTCGACCAGCTTCTCCTCCGTCCGCGAAAGGCCGCCGCCCTCGCGGACGAGATCGGCGTCGATATTCACCTCGCTCATGTCGTTGACGATCACGGCGACGCGCTTGCCCTCGCGATTGTTCAGCACATGGTTGAGCAGGGTCGTCTTGCCGGCTCCGAGAAAGCCCGAGAGCACGGTGACGGGCAGGCGGCGATCGGTCATGTCCATCCTGTCGAACCTCCATCCATTCAGCGGAGAATTGTTACAGTATAACATAACAAGACGACAAGACGGAAAGTGTTCCTTTTCCCCCGCAACCTGCGCTCAGCCGGCAGCGAGGGCGAGCCGGACCTGCCGGATCACGACCAGCAGCGCGAAGAGGAGCGATTGCACCACCACGATCATCGGGCCGGTCGCCGCATCGAGATGGAAGGAAAGCAGGGTGCCGAGCAGGCAGGAGCCGGTTGCCGCCAGCACGGCCACGATCATCATCGGGCCGAAGCGGCGGGTGACGATCAGCCCGATCGCCCCCGGCGCGATCAGCATGGCGATGACGAGGATGATGCCCACGGCCTTGAGCGAGGCCACGATGGTCAGGGCCAGCAGCACCAGCAGCCCGTAATGCAGGAAGCCGACCCGGAGGCCGATGGCGCGGGCATGGGCCGGGTCGAAGCAATAGAGCATCAGGTCGCGCCGGCGGGCCAGCAGGAAGGCCATGGCCGGCAGGGCGATCAGGGCCGTCTCCGCCACGTCGCCCAGCTGCACGCCGAGCATGTTGCCGAACAGGATGTGGTTGAGATGCTGGTCCGTCTCCACCTTGACGAACAGGACCAGCCCGAGGGCGAACAGGCCGGAAAAGACGATGCCCATCACGGCATCCTCCCGGACCCGGCTATGGGCCTGCAGGTAGCCGGTGGCCAGGGCGCAGCCGAGCCCCGCTGCGAAGGCGCCGACAGCCAGCGGCAGGCCGGTCATGAAGGCGAGCACGATCCCGGGCAGCACGGCATGGGACACGGCATCGCCCATCAGCGACCAGCCCTTGAGCACGAGATAGCAGGAAAGCATCGCGCAGATCGTGCCGACCAGCAAAGCCACGACAAGGCCGCGCTGCATGAAATCATGCGAGAGCGGCAGCGTGAAGAAGCTGATGAATGCGCTCATGGCGCCGCCTCCTGCGCGCGGGCGGCGCGGCGCGCGGCGAGACGGCCATGCTTGGGCGCGAAGACGAAGGCCAGCAGGAAGAGCAGGGTCTGCAGCAGCACGATCAGCCCGCCCGTCGCCCCGTCGAGGAAATAGCTGAGATAGGCGCCCGCCGCCCCGGTTCCGGCCCCGAGCGCCATGGCGATGCCGATCATCCGGCCGAACCGGTCGGTCAGGAGATAGGCGGTGGCCCCCGGCGTCACCACCATGGCGATGACGAGGATGGCGCCCACCGTCTGCAGCGCCGCGACCGTGCAGGCGCTCAGCAGCACGAAGAACAGCAGCTTGAGCCGCTGCGGATCGATGCCGATCGAGCGCGCATGGCTCTCGTCGAAGAAGGCCAGGAGCAGGTCCTTCCAGCGTGCGGCGAGAATGGCGAGCGAGACACCCGCAATCACCACCACCTGCCAGACATCCTCGTCGGCAATGGCGAGGATGTTGCCGAGCACGATCGATTGCACATTCACCGCCATCGGGTTGATCGAGACGATCAGCAGCCCGGCGGCGAAGAAGCTGGTGAAGATCAGCCCGATCACCGTATCCTCGCGCAGGAAGGTGATCTTCTTCACCAGCGCGATGGCCAGCGCGGCCAGCAGGCCGGATGTGAAGGCGCCGGCTGCATAGGGCAGGCCGGCGAGATAGGCTACCGCCACGCCCGGCACCACGGCATGGGCCAGGGCATCCCCCATCAGCGCCCAGCCCTTCAGGATGAGATAGCAGGACAGGAAGGCGCAGACCGCCCCGACCAGCGCGCTGACCCAGATGGCGCGCACCATGTACTGGTAGCCGAACGGTTCGAGCAGCAGCTCGATCATGCTTTCGGCCGTTCCGGCGCGACAACCTTCTCGCGGTCGCGCTCGCCATAGAGAACCAGCGGCCGCTCGTCATCCGTCAGCACGGTGACGCGGCGCGCATCGGCATCGTCATGCAGGTCCGATCCGTCGATCCGCACATGCCGCAGCACGCCGCCGAAGGCCCGGATCAGGTTGGCCTCGGTGAAGGTTGTCTCCGTCGGGCCGGCCGCGATCACGGTCCGGTTGAACAGGATGACATGGTCGCAGAAATCCGGGATCGAGCCGAGATTATGGGTGGAGACGAGGATGAGCCTGCCCTCGTCCCGCATGGCGCGGAGCAGGTCGATGATCGCCGTCTCGGTCCGCGCATCGACGCCGGTGAAGGGCTCGTCGAGCAGGATGATCTGGCTGCCCTGCGCCAGGGCCCGTGCCAGGAAGACGCGCTTCTTCTGCCCGCCCGAGAGTTCGCCGATCTGGCGATGGCGCAGGGCCGACATGCCCACCCGCTCGAGCGCGGCATCCACCGCCGCCCGGTCGGCCGCGCCGGCGATGCGCAGGAAGCCCATATGGCCGTAGCGCCCCATCATCACCACATCCTCGACAAGGACGGGGAAGTTCCAGTCGACATCCTCGCTCTGCGGCACATAGGCGACGAGGCCGCTCTTCAGCGCTGCGGCGACGGTCTCGCCGGCAATGGTCACGGCGCCCTTGGCCGGGGCGATGAACCCCATCAGCGTCTTGAACAAGGTCGATTTGCCCGAGCCGTTCACCCCGACAAGGGCACAGATCGAGGCCGGGTTCAGCCGGAAGCTGGCATCCTCGATGGCCGTCACGCCATTGGCATAACGCACCGAAATCCCATCCACCTCGATGGCGGGCCGGGTGGCGGAAAGCCGGGGCGGGTTCATGCCGCGGAAATTCCCCGGATGAATTGTCGCAGCGTCATGTTCCAAACCCTTTCGCGATGGTCTCGACCGTCGTCTCGAGCAGCTTCAGATAGGTCGGAACCGGGCCGCGGGCATCGCTCAGGGAATCCACATAGAGCACGCCGCCATACCGGGCACCCGTCTCGCGTGCGACCTGGCGGGCCGGCTTGTCGGACACCGTGCTTTCCGAGAACACGACGGGGATCCGGTTCTTGCGGACGAGATCGATCAGCCGCCGGACCTGCTGCGGCGTGCCCTGCTCGTCGGCATTGATCGGCCAGAGATAGGCCTCGCGGAAATTGAAGTCCCGCGTCAGATAGCTGAACGCGCCCTCGCTGGTGACGAGCCAGCGCTGCGCTTCCGGCACGCGCGAAAGCCGCGCCCGCAGCGGGGCCTCGGTCGCGCGGATCTGGGCGGAATAGCTCCCGGCATTGCGGGCATAGGTCTCGGCATTGGCCGGGTCGGCCTGGGCCAGGGCCTTGCGGATATTCTCGACATAGATCAGGGCCGAGGCCGGCGACATCCAGGCATGCGGGTTCGGCCTGTCCGAATACGGCCCCTCGCGGATCGGCAGCGGTGTGATGCCTTCCGTCACAACCGCGCTCGGGACCGCCTTCACATTGGCGAAGAACTTCTCGAACCAGCGTTCGAGATTCATCCCGTTCCACAGCACCAGGTCGGCCGATTGCGCCTTCACCACGTCGAGCGGGGTCGGCTGGTAATCATGGATCTCGGCGCCCGGCCGCGTCACGGATTCGACGATCGCCGCCGTGCCGGCAACATTCTGCGCGATGTCCTGGATGATCGTGAAGGTCGTCACCACGCGGAGCGGCTTGCCTGCCGGGCGGGCCGGCTGCGCAACCAGGCCCGGGAAGGGCAGGGCCAGGCCGAGGCCGGCGGACAGGATCAGGCGACGGGAGGGAAGGGAAGTGAAATCGGGCATCGGATAACCCTCTGTCAGGTTTCAGGTCTTCTGATCGGACGCTATTGCGGATCTAGTGCAGCTGTCAATCGCTCTTGCGAATTATTTGCAATAAGGACTGATCCACAACCCGGCATGGCCGGGGGGATTTGAATTTGACATTTGAAGTCAAAATATACTAAACCTATGAAAGAAATACAGTTTTTAAACATTCTAAAGTAGCTTGATACCCATGGATGCCTCCCTTTCCATCCCGATTCCGCTTTCCCGCGAGATCGAGGCGACACAGATGCCCCGGGCCCTGCAGGCCCAATCCGGCCAGAAGGGCTGCCCGGTCGCGGCGATCCGCGAGCGGCTTCGCGCCGCCGGCCTGCGGCCGACGCGGCAGCGCATGATCCTCGGTTGGCTGCTCTTCGCCGGCGGCGACCGGCATATCACCGCCGAGACCCTGTTCGGCGAGGTCAACCGGGTCCGCGGCCATCTGTCGCTGGCCACGGTCTACAACACGCTCAACCAGTTCCGGGATTCCGGCCTGATCCGGCAGGTGCCGACAGGCGGCACCCGCACCGTCTACGACACCAATACCGGCGATCATCACCATTATCTCGTCGAGAGCGACGGCACGATCATGGACCTGCCGGACGAGGCTGTCTCGCTGGCCATCCGCCCGCAGGCGCCCGAAGGCTATCGCGTCGTGGGCGTGGATGTGGTGGTCCGGCTCGAGCGGATCACGCCGCAGGGCTGACCCCCGACGGAAGCGGCATGGCCGGGAAGCAACGGGCTTCCCGCGCATGCCCCCCTTTCGCGGAATGCAGGCGCGGGGGGATTTCCCGCGCAAAACCATTTGATTAGAGAAAGGCCAATCCTTAGCGTGCCGCAGGAAGGGATGGCCGGTCTTGACCCGGCGCAACGACAAGGCCTGAACGGCCGGGGAAAGATGGACCCATGAAAGAAACGATCACCTGCATCGACGATCTGAAGCGCCTGGCCCATCGCCGCGTGCCCCGCATGTTCTATGATTATGCGGATTCCGGCGCCTGGACGGAGAGCACCTACCGCGCCAACGAGAGCGACTTCCACAAGATCAAGCTCCGCCAGCGCGTCGCGGTCGACATGCGGAACCGCACGCTCGAATCCGAGATGATCGGCCAGAAGGTCTCGATGCCGGTCGCGCTGGCGCCGACCGGCCTGACGGGCATGCAGCACGCCGATGGCGAGATCCTCGCCGCGCGGGCCGCGGCGAAATTCGGCGTGCCCTTCACCCTGTCCACCATGAGCATCTGCTCGATCGAGGATGTCGCAGCGAATTCGCCGGCGCCGTTCTGGTTCCAGCTCTACGTGATGCGCGACCGCGATTTCGCCGGGCGCCTGATCGACCGCGCCAAGGCGGCAGGCTGTTCCGCCCTCGTCCTCACGCTGGACCTGCAGATCCTCGGCCAGCGCCACAAGGATGTGCGCAACGGTCTCTCGGCCCCGCCGCGGCTGACCTTGCCCAACATCATCAACATGGCCACCAAGCCGGGCTGGTGCCTGGGCATGCTGGGCACCAAGCGGCGCAGCTTCGGCAACATCGTCGGCCATGCCAAGGGCGTTTCCGACATGAGCCAGCTTGCCTCCTGGACGAGCGAGCAATTCGACCCGGCCCTGAGCTGGGACGATGTCGAATGGATCCGGCAGCGCTGGGGCGGCAAGCTCATCCTCAAGGGCATTCTCGATGCCGAGGACGCGAAGATGGCCGCGAAGACCGGTGCGGATGCGATCATCGTCTCCAACCATGGCGGCCGCCAGCTCGATGGCGCCCTGTCATCCATCGCCATGTTGCCGAGGATCGTCGAGGCGGTGGGCGATCAGATTGAGGTCCATATCGATGGCGGGATCCGCTCGGGCCAGGATGTGCTGAAATCAATCGCGCTCGGGGCCAAGGGCACCTATATCGGCCGCGCCTTCCTCTATGGCCTGGGCGCAGGCGGCGAGGCCGGCGTGACCAAGGCGCTCGAGGTCATCCGGAAGGAGCTGGACATCACCATGGCCCTGTGCGGCCATCGCGATCTCCGCAACATCCGGCATGACATGAACGACACGATCATCGCCGAGAACCCCTTCGCCACGCACAAGATGGCGTAAGGCAGCGCTGCGGCGCGGGGCTCAGGCCGTGGCGGCCGGGGCCTTGCGCCGCGTCACCGCCACCAGCGCCCGGCACCGGGAATCCGGATCGCCGGCCTTGAGGATGTCGGAGACGATGGCCACGCTGTCGGCCCCGGCATCGAGGCAGGCCCGGGCCGTCTCAAGCGTGATGCCGCCGATCGCGACCAGCGGCGGCGGCTTCTGCCCCTCCGGCATCGCGGCCGCAATCGCCGCTTTCCATTCGCCGATCCGCGCCACGCCCTGCGGGGCGAAACGCAGCACCTTGATCGTGGTCGGGAAGATCGGCCCGAGGGCGATGTAATCCGGCCGGACGGCAAGGGCGCGGCCCAGTTCGGCGCCGTCATGGGTCGAGACGCCGAGTTTCATGCCGCGTGCCCTCAGGGCCGCCAGGTCGGCACCGTCGAGATCCTCCTGGCCGAGATGCACCCAGCGGGCGCCCTCGTCGAGTGCGATCCGCCAGTGATCATTGACGACGAGCGTGATGCCTGCCTGCTCCGCCATGGCCAGCCCCGCCCGGATCGCCACGCGCAATTCGGCATCCGGCAGGTCCTTCATGCGCAGCTGGATCAGCCGGGCGCCGGCGCGCCCGAGCCGGACAATCCAGTCCGGCCGGTCAATGATGGGATAGAGCGGGTCGAGCATCATCCGAGCGCGGCCTTTCCTTCTTCGGGCGTCGATGCCTGGGCATTCTGCCGGGGTGCCACGAGACCGGCCTCGAAGGCAAGCCGCCCGGCTTCCACCGCCGAGGCGAAGGCCAGCGCCATGCGCAGCGGATCACCGGATTCGGCCACGGCCGTGTTGAGCAGCACGGCGTCGAAGCCATGTTCCATCGCCTCCGCCGCATGCGAGGGCCGGCCGAGCCCGGCATCCAGGATCATCGGGATGTCCGGGAACGCCGCCCGCAGCCGCAGCAGCCCCGCGCGGTTTTCCAGCCCGCGCCCGCTGCCGATCGGCGCGGCCCAGGGCATCAGCACCCGGCACCCCGCCCGCAACAGCCGCTCCGCGATCCCGAGATCCTCCGTCGTGTAGGGGAAGACCTCGAACCCTTCCGCAACCAGGATGGTGGCCGCCTCTACCAGCCCGACGCCATCCGGCTCGAGCCAGCGCTTCGAGCCGATCACTTCCAGCTTGATCCACGATGTGCGGAACATCTCCCGCGCCAGCTCTGCGGTGGTCACGGCCTCCATGACGGAATGGCAGCCGGCCGTGTTCGGCAGGAGCGGCGTCGCCAGGACCTCCAGCATGTCGGCGAAGTTGCGCGGCTGCACGAGGCCCGGCGTCGGCCTCCGGACGGCAAGGGTGATCAGGCCGGGCCGTGCGGTCATCAGCGTCTTGGAGAGGAGATCCAGCGAGGGGTAGCGCGCGGTTCCGAGGAAGAGCCGCGAGGCGAGGGGCTTGCCCAGCAGGGTGAGCATTTCAACCTCCCTGCATCGGCACGAGGATTTCGATCCGGTCGCCCGGGGCGATACGGCAGCGCCGCCTTTGCTCGCGCGGCACGAAAATCCCGTTATGGGCTGTCCCGACGGCCAGGCGCGACCGCGCGTCGAGATCGTTCCGGTCGACAAGGAACTGCTCGACAATATCGGCAAGCGTTTCGCCGGTCGGCGGGCAGGGCCGGCCATTGATGTAGATCTGCATGGGTTGTCCCTGGGGGCTACGCCCGGCAGGCCGGGCGGGGGGCTGAGGGGATGCGCCGGAGCGCGCGGTCAGGGCAGGGGAGAGAGCAATCGGGTTCGGGACGCCGGGGCTCTCGCGCAATCAGGTCTTCGGAAACGGGTTCGGCAATCGGTCGGCAAAACGAATCGGTTCGGGCAATCAGGCATCCTGTTCCTCCGCCGGCATGATCCGGATCAGGTTCTAAGGATTCCGGGCGACAGAGCCCGATCTCGGCCCGCTGCGGCGGGCACTCCCCGGATAGGACAGATGTAGGACAAGCGGGCCGGCCGGTCAACCGGCTCCCCCGTCGGAACGTGGCGGCGGATCTCGGCCTGCATGAACCATCGGTCATGTTTTGGTCATGCTTCCGCAACAGGTTTCGTGAGAGCCTGCTAATGTAGAGGGGCTGGATTTGCTGCCTCTCGCGGGAGGACAACGCGATGGCGCGACCGGAACGGCCATTCCAGATCGGTATCCAGCGCTTCGGCCTCGGGGCCGGGCCCTCGAGCCGCGAGCGGCTGGGCCCTGATATCCGCGCCGCCCTGCTGGACGAGATCCGCCCGGAACGCGCGCGGATCGGCGGCGAGGGCCTGCCGACCACGGCACGCGGAATCCAGATCGTCACGCAGATCGAGGACAAGCGCCGGATGGAGCGCGAGGCCCGCCGGCAGGTGGCCCAGCAGGGCCCCGCGGCTGCGATGGCGGAGGCGAACGGCTCCGCCATGGCTGCGGCAGGCATGCCGGCCAACCCGGCTGCGAATCCGCCCGATCCGGAAGCCGTGCGGCTGCGCGATTTCCTCCATGTCGACATCAAGGCCCGGATCGATCATGGCCTTGCGGCGCCGGCGGGCTTTGCCGAGCGCTGGGTCATGTTCTGGTCGAACCATTTCTGCATCGCCCTGCGGCGCGGCCAGATCATGCAGGGCGTGGCCGGCCCCTACGAGCGCGAGGCCATCCGCCCGCATGTCTTCGGCCGCTTCGCCGATCTGCTCGTGGCGGTCGAGACGCACCCGGCGATGCTGCATTATCTCGACCAGCGCCAGTCCGTCGGGCCGAATTCACCGGCCGGGCAGCGCCGTCAGCGCGGGCTTAACGAGAATCTCGCCCGGGAAGTCCTCGAACTCCACACGCTCGGCGTCGGCGGCGGCTATGCGCAGGCCGATGTCACCGCCTTTGCCCGCGCGCTGACCGGCTGGTCGATCACCGGCTTCGAGGAAAATGTCGACGGCTTTGGCGGCTTCGTCTTCGCGCCGAACCGGCACGAGCCCGGCCCGCAGGTGGTCCTCGGCCGCACCTATGGCCAGGAGGGCAAGGAGAAGGGCCTCGCCATCCTGCGCGATCTCGCACGCCACCCCGCGACGGCCCGCTTTCTCGCCACCCGGCTGGCCCGGCACTTCGTGTCGGACAGCCCGCCGCCTGCCCTCGTCGCCGCGCTCGAGGCCGAATTCCGCAAGACCGACGGTGATCTCGCGGCTTTGGCGCGGGTCCTTGTCACGCATCCCGAAAGCACCCGCGCGCCGCCATCCAAGATCCGCACCCCCTATGAGTTCGTGCTGGCCAGCCTCAGGGCCACCGGCGCGCCGGCGGATCGCCTGCAGGGTCTCGTGAATGCGCTGAACCTGATGGGCCAGCCGCTCTGGAATCCGCCCGGGCCGAATGGCTTTCCGGATGACGAGGCCGCCCTCGTCGCGCCCAAGGCCATCAAGACCCGTCTCGAATTTGCCCTGCAATTCGCCCGGCCTCTCGGCGGCCGTATCGACCCGCGCGAGCTGGCTGAAACCCTGTTCGGGGAGGCGCTTTCCGCCGAGAGCCGGCAGGCGATCGCCCGGGCGGAAACCCGGCCGCAGGGGCTCGCCCTGCTGCTGATGGCGCCCGAATTCCAGCGCCGCTGACAAGGAGGCCTCCCGATGGATGCTCGATATTGCGAACGGCTTCCGCTCTCCCGCCGCGGCCTGCTCGGGGCGGGAATGTCCTTCTTCGCCTGGGCGCATATGCCGAAAATCGCCTCCGCTGCCGGAGCGAAGGATCCCCGTTTCCTGACGATCATCCTGCGCGGCGCGATGGACGGCCTTTCCGCCGTCGCGCCGGTTGCCGACCCGGATTACGCCGCCCTGCGCGAGGGTATGGCGCTGACCCGCGAGGGCGAGAGCGCCGGCCTGCCGCTCGACGGGTTCTTCGTGCTGCATCCCGCAATGAAGACCTTCGCGCGGCTCTATGCCGAAAAGAAGGGGCTCGTCATCCATGCCGCCGCGACGCCTTACCGCGAGCGTTCGCATTTCGATGGGCAGGACGTGCTGGAAACCGGCTTGCCCGGCGTCGGCAAGGTCGAGACGGGCTGGCTCAACCGCGCCCTGCTGGCCCTGCCGAAGGGTGAGAAGCTGCCGCGGCTCGGCGCGCTCGGTGTCGGCATTGCCACGCCGCTCGTCCTGCGCGGGGAAGCGCCGGTCATGGGCTGGGCGCCGCAGCGCCTCGCCGAGACCAATGACGATCTCGCCCGCCGGGTGCTCGATCTCTACACGCACCGCGATCCGGCCCTCGCCCGTGCCCTGAAGGCGGGGCTGACGGCCGACCAGCTGGCCCAGGGCGGTGCGGCCATGCCGCCCGGTGGCGGCGATCCCGGCATGATGGCAAGGGCCGCGACCGGTGCCGCGCGGCTGATGATGAAGGAGGAGGGGCCCCGCGTGGCCGTGCTCTCCTTCGATGGCTGGGACACGCATGCCAATCAGGGCGGTGTGCGCGGCCGCCTGGCCGATCTCCTCGCCGGGCTCGATGGCGCCTTCGCGGCGGTCGAACGCGAATTCGGCGAGGCCTGGAAGGACACGGCGATCCTCGTCGTCACGGAATTCGGCCGCACCGCGCGGATCAACGGCACGGAAGGCTCCGACCATGGCACCGCGACCGTGGCCTTCCTCGTCGGCGGCGCGGTGCGCGGCGGGCGCATCCTCGCGGATTGGCCGGGCCTCAAGGCGCAGCACCTCCATGATGGCCGCGACCTCCGGGCGACCACCGATCTCCGCGCGGTGATGAAGGGTGTTCTGGCCGATCATCTCGGCCTCTCGCCCGCCGTTCTCGGCGAGGCGGTCTTCCCCGGCTCCGGCCTTGTGAAGCCATTGCCGGATCTCGTGGTCTAGGCAGGGGTCGTTTTTTCGCGGCAGTTCGGATATGGATGCCGGCGAAAATGACGAGCTTCCCGATGGACATTCCTGCTTCACCCTGGCGCTTCAGCGTCGCCCCGATGATGGACTGGACCGACCGGCATTGCCGCGTCTTCCATCGCCTGCTGTCGCGCCGCGCGCTGCTCTATACGGAGATGGTGACGACGGGCGCCGTGCTGCATGGCGATCGCCAGCGGCTGCTCGGCTTCTCGGCCGTGGAGCATCCCGTCGCGCTCCAGCTCGGTGGCTCTGACCCCGCCGATCTCGCGGCTTCCGCCCGGATCGGCGCCGATTTCGGCTATGACGAGATCAACCTCAATTGCGGCTGCCCGTCGGACCGGGTGCAGAATGGCCGCTTCGGTGCCTGCCTGATGCGCGAGCCGGCGCTTGTGGCGGAGGGCGTGGCAGCGATGAAGGCGGCGGTTGTCGTTCCCGTCACCGTGAAATGCCGGATCGGCGTCGATGACCAGAATCCGGAAGAGGCACTCTTCGCGCTCGCCCGGCAGGTCGTGGCGGCCGGGGCGGATGCGCTCGTCGTCCACGCCCGCAAGGCCTGGCTGAAGGGCCTCTCCCCGCGCGAGAACCGCGACATTCCCCCGCTCGATTACGCCATCGTCCGCCGGCTGAAGGCCGAATTCCCGTCCGTGCCGGTGGCGATCAATGGCGGCATTGCCAGCCTCGACAGCGCCCGCGAGCTGCTCGCCGCCTCGGCCGAAGGGCCCGGCCTTGACGGCGTGATGCTCGGCCGCGCGGCCTACCAGAATCCCTCGCTCCTTCTCGGCGTCGATCCGCTCCTTTTCGGCGAGGCCGCGCCCTGCGCCGGCCCGATCGAGGCGCTCGAGGCGCTGGTCCCCTATCTCGAGTGCGTCGTTGCCGCCGGTATCTCGCCGCATGCGGTGACGCGCCATGTGCTCGGCCTGTTCCAGAGCCAGCCGGGAGCCCGGGCCTTCCGCCGGCATCTTTCCACCGAGGCCGTGAAGGCGGGGGCAGGAGCCGGCATCCTGCGGGATGCCCTGGCCCTGCTCAAGCGGCCGCACCGCGAAGCGGCGTAAGGCGCGACAATGGCTGATGACGGCGTGTTCAACCGCATCGCGGCAAGCTTCGGCAGGCAGGGCCTGATGCATACGCTCGGCGCCAGCCTCGCCCATGTCGCGCCGGGCGAGGTGACGATCCGGATGCCCTTCTCGCCGGCCATCTCGCAGCAGCATGGTTTCGCCCATGCCGGATCGATCGCCACGATCGTCGACAGCGCCTGCGGCTATGCCGCGCTCACGCTGATGCCCGAGGACAAGGCGGTGCTGACGAGCGAATTCAAGATCAACCTGCTCGCCCCGGCCCTCGGGACGCATTTCGAGGCAACGGGGCGCGTGCTCCGCGCCGGCCGGCGGGTCCATGTCGTGCAGGGCGAGGCCTGGGCGATCCAGGGCGAGAGCCGGAAGCAGGTGGCGGTCATGCTCGCCACCATGATGGTGATCGACGGCGAGACCGGCCTGAAATCCTGAGCCCCGGCTTGCAGGGCCTCAGAAGCCGAATTGCGTCTTGTAGCTGTAGGCAATGGCCACCACCGTGATCAGGGCGCCCCAGATCAGCAGGTTGCGGATCGTCTCGCCCATATTGCCGCGCATCTCGGCCATGAACCACGAGGCCCACATCGTCAGCAGCAGGCCGCCGGCGGCGAGCCCGGCCACCTCGCTGCCGCCGAGTTTCGGCACGCCGAGCAAGGCGAAGACGAGGATGATGGCCAGCCCGACCAGCAGGACGAGGGCGATGCGCGGCGAATTCATGCGGGGCTCCTTCCGGGGGCGTCGACCCAGAGGGTGGCCCGCGGAAGCCGGCTTTTCAAGGCCCCGTTCACAGCGGCCCGCGCCAGTTGGCCGCAGAGGAGAGCGCCAGCAGCAGGGCGATCTCCGCCACCTGCTGGCAGGCGCCGAGAATATCGCCGTTATGCCCGCCGATCTTGCTGCGCGCGAGCGCGGCCAGCGCCGGCATCAGGAGCAGGGCGACAAGCGCGGCGACCAGCCCGCCCAGCGGCAGGTCGAGCCAGAGGCAGGCGCCGGCATGGACGAGGCCGCCCAGCGTGACGGCCACAAGCCAGGCGGGGAGGTCGGGCAGGGGCACGCTGGCCGAGAGGCCCTGGCTGCCGGCGGGGCTGAGGATCAGGACCGGCATCAGCGCCACCCCGCGCGACAGCGCGGCAATGCCGGGCAGCAGGGCCAGGGCGGCGGGGCCCATCAGCCGGAACAATTCGGCCAGGGCCAGCACCCGCAGCAGGAGGGCGAAAACGAGGCCGGCCCCGCCGAATGTCCCGATCCGGCTGTCCTTCATGATCTCGAGCCGCCGCTCCGGCGTGGCGCCGCCGAACAGCCCGTCGCAGGAATCCGCGAGGCCATCCTCATGGAAAGCCCCGGTGATCGCCACCTGCACGGCCATGGCCAGCGCCGCCCCGATCAGCGGCGGGAGCCCGGCAAGATAGGCGAGGCCGCCGGCCAGCGCGCCGCAGCTGCCGACCACGGCCCCCGTGACGGGAATCGCCCAGGCCGCACGCCGGAAATCGGGCAGGGCATGCGCCTCCCGCTCGAACCGGAAGACCGGCAGCGGCAGGCGGGTATAGAAGCGCATCACGTTGAGAAGATCGCCCGCGAGGACGTGGAGGCCGGCCATGTTCTGTCTTTCGCGGTTGCGAAGCGAAGCCCGGCCATGATAGCCCCGCCCCGACGGATCGGCCAGATCTCTCTCGGCCCGTTTCCCGCATCACCTGTCCAGCCAGCGAGCCCGCCATGTCCGCCACCGGCCTGCCTTTCGACGATATCCGCGCGCTGGTCGCAACCCTGCCCGGGCCCGACGAGGGCGCGCGGGCCGCCGTGCTGGCGCGCGAGAACGAACTGATCAAGCCGCGCGGCGCGCTCGGCCGGCTGGAGACGATCACGGCCCATGTCGCAGCCTGGCAGGGCCGGGCGCGCCCGGCGGTCAACCGCCCGGTCGTGGCCATCTTCGCCGGTTCGCATGGCGTGGCGGCGCGCGGCGTCTCGGCCTACCCCCCGGAGGTCAACCGCGCGATGCTCGCCAGCTTCTCGGCCGGAATCGCCGCCATCAACCAGATCTGCAAGGCGCAGGATCTCGGCCTCAAGGTCTTCGACCTGGCCATCGACCTGCCGACCGGCGACATCACGGAAACCGCCGCCATGGAAGAGGCGGCCTGCGCCGCGACGATCGGCTTCGGCATGGAAGCCATCGCCAATGGCACCGACCTGCTCTGTCTCGGCGAGATGGGCATCGGCAATACCACGCCTTCCGCTGCCATCTATGCGGCGCTGTTCGGCGGTTCCGCCGCCGGATGGGTTGGCCGCGGCACAGGCGTCGACGATGCCGGCCATGCCCGCAAGATCGCGGCGGTGGATGCCGCGCTTGCCACCCATGCCGGCCATCTCGGCGACCCGCTCGAGATCCTGCGCCGCCTCGGCGGCCGCGAGATCGCCGCCATGGCCGGTGCCATCCTTGCCGCCCGTATCGAGAAAGTGCCCGTCATCCTCGACGGCTATGTCGCCACGGCCGCCGCCGCGATCCTGCAGGCCCTGCGGCCCGATGCGATCGACCATTGCCTGGCCGGGCATGTCTCGGCGGAGGGGCCCCATCGCGCTGTCCTGGACCGGCTGGGTCTTGTGCCGATCCTCGATCTGGGGCTGCGCCTGGGCGAGGGTTCCGGCGCCGCACTGGCGGCGGGAATCGTGAAGGCCGCCTTGGCCTGTCATGCCGGCATGGCCACTTTCGCCGAGGCCTCGGTGCCCGACCGCGCCTGAGCGGCGTCAGGCCGCGCGGCCGTTGCGGGTCGCGCGCGGAACGATCAGCGGCGGCCGCTCATGCACGGCCGGCATCGCATACATCACCCGGTCCGGCGGGAAGATCGCGATGGCCTCGGTGCCCTCGCGCAGCTTGGAGCGCAGGCGGAACACGCCGCCATGCAGCTCGACAAGGCTCTTGACGATCGGCAGGCCGAGGCCGGAGCCCTGATCGGCATTCTTGATCGCCTGCGAACCGCGCCCGAACGTGGCGAGAACCGTCTCGATCTCGTCCTCCGGAATGCCGGTGCCGTTATCGCGCACGGAGAGATATTGCCCGCCGCTCGCCGTCCAGCCGACCTTGACCAGGATCTCGGCGCCCTGCGGCGTGAACTTGATGGCGTTGGAGAGCAGGTTGAGCGTGATCTGCCGGATGGCGCGCTCGTCGGCCCAGACACGCGGCATGCCCTCGGTGAAGGTGGTCTGCAGCATGAGGCCGCGCCCGGTCGCCCGGAGCTCGAGCATGCGGCAGCAGGCCTGCACCACCCCGGCGAGATCGATCGCCTCCTCGACCAGCTCGTGCTTGCCGGCCTCGATGCGCGAGAGATCGAGCACCTCGTTGATCAGTTGCAGCAGATGCTCGCCGGACTGGTGGATATCCTTGACGTAGCTCTTGTACTGGTCGTTCCCGAGCGGGCCGAAAAGCTCGTCCTTCATCACTTCCGAGAAGCCGAGGATCGCGTTGAGCGGCGTGCGCAGTTCATGGCTCATCGTGGCGAGGAAGCGCGACTTCGCGGCGCTGGCCTCCTCCGCCCGTCGGGTCGCCTCGCGCAGGCGGAGATTGGCCTGCTCCACTTCGGTGAAGAGCTCGTCCTTTTCCGCCCGGGCATGGAGATTGTCGAGGGTGGAGGAATAGAGGCGGTTGGCCAGCCCGACGAAGAGCAGCAGCGCCGTCAGGCACAGGCCGGCAATCATCCAGCGCTCCGAAGGCTGGCTGTCGACGACAAGCTGCACGATCACCGAGGCGAGCGGCAGCGAGGCGCCGTAGACCGCCGTCGGCAGGGTATGCGAGAGCACCGTGCTGACCGCGCCGATCACCAGCACCGCCACCAGCAGGAAGACCCGCAGCACATCCGTCTCGGGAATGCCGACAATCGTCGGCAACAGCGCCCAGGCCGTGACGAATCCGATCTCGCCGACGATCAGGCGCTTGATCCAGGGCTTGAGATCC
Organism: Hyphomicrobiales bacterium; assembly: GCA_027484605.1. Lineage (GTDB taxonomy): Bacteria > Pseudomonadota > Alphaproteobacteria > Rhizobiales > Beijerinckiaceae > Rhabdaerophilum. The sequence continues at coordinate 93,906 of JAIXSR010000054.1, forward strand.
ATGGTGGGATTGCTGGCCGCGAGAAACCGGCGGCAGAGCATGTTCTGGTAGAGCAGCACCGCAAGGACCAGCAGCAGCCAGATCACGGCCTTGGCGGGCGAGGACCAGGACAGGGTCGTCCCGGCGATCACCACCGCATAGGGCATCAGCGCGAGGCTGGCGCTGACATGGTTCTGGGCGAATTCCCGGGCCAGCTCGAGCTCGAAGGCCCGGCTCAGCCCCGATGCCGAGGTGATCTTCTCGCGCACGTCCTTGACCGCGCGCTGCATGCCCTGCTTGTTGCGGGATGCGCGCTCGGCATTGGCCTGCTTCCGCTCGATCTCGGCGGCGGTGGGGATGTTCGCGGTCATGCGGTCGGGTCTGGCTTCCAGGGGCCGAATATGCCTGACAATTGGTTAAGCGAAGGCTGACACGGCCGCTCAAACGCGCCGGACCGGGCATTTCGCTTGCGGCAATCCGGCCCGTGCCCCCGGCCGGGAATCAGCTAGAGAGGGGCATGCCATCCCGCCGGATCGTTCCCGCCATCGCCTTTCTTGCCCTTGCGCTTGTCATCCTGGCGCTGGTCGGCAGCGTGCGCGAGGAGAGCATCACCGGTACCGCGCATGTCATCGATGGCGATTCGCTGGTGGTGAATGGCCGCGAGATGCGCCTCAAGGGGCTCGATGCGCCCGAATCGCGGCAGACCTGCCGTGTGGGCGGCAAGGACATGCCCTGCGGCCGGGAGGCCAGCTTCGCGCTGCGGCGCTGGCTCCAGCGCGGGCCGGTCACCTGCATCGGGCATGAGACGGATCGCTATGGCCGCCTGCTTGTCGCCTGCCGGGTGGCAGGCCAGGATGTCGGCGCCGACCTCGTCCGCAACGGCCATGCCGTCGATACCGGCGCCTACCCGCGCGAGGAGGCCTTCGCCCGCGGCGACGGACGCGGCGTCTGGGCCGGCGAGTTCGAGCGCCCCGAGGAGTGGCGCCGCCGGCATCGCGCCCAAATGCCGCCCCGGCCTTGACCCTGCCGCGATCCTCGTGTCCGGTGGCGCCACATGAATCCGAGGCCCCGTAAGGAGGAGCCGATGCGCTTGTTCGATGGCGGGCGCGTGCCGAATGCGCGGCGCGTGCGGGTATTTCTGGCCGAAAAGGGTCTGGCCGTGCCGGTGGTGCCGGTCGATCTCGGACGGATGGAACACAAATCGGCCGAGTTCACCCAGCGCAACCCGCTTCAGCGCGTGCCGGTGCTCGAACTCGATGACGGGACCTTCCTGACCGAATCGGTCGCGATCTGCCGCTATTTCGAGGAACTCCATCCGGAGCCGCCGCTCTTCGGCACCGGCGCTTTGGGCCGGGCGACGGTGGAGATGTGGAATCGCCGCGTCGAACTCGAACTCTACAGCCAGGGCCAGGCGGCCTTCCGGCATGGCCATCCCGGCATGGCGAACCACGAGGTGCCGCAGATCCCGCAATGGGCGGATGTGAACCGTGGCCGCGCGCTCGCAAGCCTGCGCCTGCTCGATGACCATCTCGCCGATCATCGCTATCTTGCAGGCGACGTCTTCTCCATTGCGGATATCACGGCCCTCGTGACGATCGATTTCCTCAAGCCCGCCCGGATCACCGTTCCGCCGGAACTGGCCCATCTCGCCCGCTGGCACGCCGAATGTGCGGGCCGACCCTCCGCCGCCGCATGAAACCGTCCATCGCTCTTGTCTTGGCCCCGCTGCTGGCCCTGCCGGGCCTGCCCGTCCGCGCGGAGATGCTCACCGGACCGCAGATCCGCGAGCTCTTCACCGGCAATACGGTGGCGGGCCATTATGTGACCGGCGGCCCGTTCAGCGAATATCACGCCGCCGATGGCCGGGCCCTGGGCGATAACGGGCTGACGCTCAATGTCGATGCCTGCTGGAACACCGATGGCGACAATGTCTGCTATCATTACGGCCCGGCCAAGGACCGCCGGACCTATTGCTTCACGGTCGAGCGCAATGGCGACAACCTTGCCCTGAAAGTGGCGGGCTCGGGCCGGCTCAACGCGCTGGCGACCGTGGAGAAGGGCAATCCGAAGGAGCACGGGGATGGCGGCCGCCGCTGGTCCTGCGACGACCTGCTCTCGCAGCGCCCCTCGGAACGGTTGCGGGCGCTTGCGCGGGCCGGCCGCTGAGGCGGTCGCAGCACGCCTGCCGGGCTCTTGCCCGCCTTTCTTTGGCCATCGTGCATTCAGCGCCGGTTTAGGCGTCATCTGTGACGCTGCCGCAAAAGGAGATCGCGATGATTGATCGTTCCCCCCGGGACCGCGGCTGGATCAGGGTTATCCTGACCGTCGCCCTCTTCGTGCTTCCCGCAGGCGCGATGGCACAGGGCAAGCGGCTCGGCCTCGTCATCGGCATGGCCGATTACGGCGAGGTCAAGCATCCGACGGCCCTGCAGGATGCCGGCCTTGTCGGCCAGAGCCTCCGGCAGGCCGGCTTCGAGCTGACCGAGGCGGCCAACCTCAACCAGACCGAGTTCCGCGCCACCTTCCGCGACTTCACCGAGAAGGCAATGGCCGCTGGGCCCGATGCGCTGATCGCCGTCTATGTGGCCGGGATCGGCTTCCAGGATGATGGCGAGAACCTGCTCATTCCGGTCGATGCCCGCCTTCGCCAGCGGGCCGATCTGGCGCTGGAGGGGGTGCGGATCAACGATCTCCTGCGGACGATCGGCGCCATTCCGGCCATGGCGCGGGTGGTCGTGCTCGATGCCGCCTATACCCATCCTTTCGCCCAGCTGACCGGGGAAGGGGCCCGTGGCTTTGCCGCCGGCGAGCGGCGAGAAGGCATGCTCGTCGCCTATAACCAGGCGCCGGATCGGGTCTCGCCGCTGCCGGTCACCAGCTATGGCAATTTTGCCATGGCGCTGGCCGAGGTGCTGCGCGAGCCCGGCCTCGATCTCGGCACCATGTTCGAGCGGGTCCGCCTGCGCACCCACGATCTCAGCCAGGGCCGTGAAACGCCTTGGGATATCAACGGGCTCAGCCAGCCCGTCCTGTTCTTTCCCGGCACGACGGCCCCGCCCGCCTCGGCGGCGCTCGACGCCAAGAGGGCCCGGCCGATCGGCGAATTGACGGGTGACGAGGCCTATGCCCGCGCGGTCGAGATCGACACCATCGCCGGCTACGAGGAATTCCTCGGTGCCTATCCCCGCCATGCGCAGGCGCGGCGCGTCCGCGCCATGGTTGCCACGCGCCGCGAGGCCTTCTACTGGCAGCGTGCACGCCGCACCAATACCGACCGGGCCTACTGGTCCTATCTCCGCCGCTATCCGCGCGGGAGCCATGCCGTTGAGGCCCAGGCCCGGCTGACCCGCCTCTCTGCGCCCATCGTGCCGCCGCCGCAGTTCGACGAGATCATCTATGATGACCTGCCGCCGCCGGATATCGAGGAGATCGAGGTCTACGAGACCGTGGTGATCGAGGAGCGCTGGGACGTGCTGCCGCCCACCTCCGGTTATGCGGTGCATCTGCTGCAGCCGCCGCCGCTCGAGATCATCGAACTGGCGCCGCCACCGCCGAACCCGCAGGCCCGGACGCTTCCCTCGGTCGGAATCGGCGCGGTGATTGTCGGCGCCGGTGTTGTCGGTGCCGCCATCTGGGCCAACCGCGAATGGCGCCGCCCGCGCGAGGTCCGGCCGGTCGTCCTGCCGCCGCCGCGCCCGCCGCGCCCCTCCGTCCTGCCGCCGGGCACCGTCCTGCCGCCACCGCCGCGCCCCGGCACGCGCCCCGTCGGCGTGCCGCCGCCGGTTGGCCTGCCTGTCGGCAATCCGACCCGGCCGATCGGGCAGGGCCCGACTGTTCCCCCGACCGGTGGCCCGACCCCGCCGCCGGTTCCGCCGGGCACGACGGTGCCGGCCGTGACGCCGCCTGTGGGCACGCCGCCGCCGGGCATTCGCCCGCCGGGTGTTCCCCCGACCGGTGGCCCGACCCCGCCGCCGGTTCCGCCGGGCACGACGGTGCCGGCCGTGACGCCGCCCGTGGGCACGCCGCCGCCGGGCATTCGCCCGCCGGGTGTTCCGCCGACTGGCGGCCCGACCCCGCCGCCGGGTCTGCGCCCGACTGTGCCACCGACAGGCGGTCCGACGCCGCCGCCTGCAATTCCGCCGGGCACGACGGCTCCGGCCATCACGCCACCTGTCGGGACGCCGCCCGGTGCGATCCGCCCGACCCCGCCGCCGCAGGGGCCCCGTCCGATCGGCGCACCGCCGCCGGCGACTCCGCCGGGTGCCCTGCCACGTCCGGCAGGACCGCCGCCCGGCGCGACGCCGCCGGTCGTGACACCGCCGGCTGCGCCGCAGGCGCCACGGCCCATCGGGGCGCCGCCGCCCCAGAACCCGCCGCCGCAATTCCGGCCGGTGCCACCGCGTCCGGGCCCGGGCGAGCCGCCGCCGCAATTCCGGCCCGTGCCGAGGCCGCCCGCTGCCGCACCGCCGCCGCAGGCGCGCCCCGTGCCGCCACCGCCTCCGCCGCCGGTTGCCCGGCCTGTCGCGCCGCCACCACCGCCGGTTGCCCGGCCTGTCGCGCCGCCACCACCGCCTGTCGCGCGGCCCGCGCCGCCACCACCGCCACCCGTGGCCCGGCCGGCGCCGCCACCGCCACCGCCGGCAGCGCGGCCTGCGGCACCGGCACCGCGCCCGGCGCCAATCGGGCAATGCACGCCGGAGCTCCGGGCGCGCGGCGCCTGCTGAAAACGCGAAAGGCCGGAGCATCGCTCCGGCCTTTCTGTTTGCGGCTTGGTGGAATTCGGGTCAGGCAGCGTCGCGATCAAGAACATTCGCGGCTGAATGCACCGTCAGGGCCGGCTTATTTTTCCAGCCGGGCGACGAGGCTGGAGGTATCCCAGCGGTTTCCGCCCATTTTCTGCACTTCGGAATAGAACTGGTCGACCAGGGCCGTGACGGGCAGATGCGCCCTGTTGCGCCGCGCCTCGGCGAGGCAGATATCGAGATCCTTGCGCATCCAGTCCACGGCGAAGCCGAAATCGAACTTGCCGGCAACCATGGTCTTGCCGCGGTTCTCCATCTGCCACGAGCCGGCAGCACCCTTGGAGATCACCTCCAGCACAGCCTCGACATCGAGCCCGGCACGCTTGCCGAAATGCACCGCTTCGGAAAGCCCCTGGACCAGCCCTGCAATGCAGATCTGGTTCATCATCTTGGCGAGCTGGCCCGAACCCGAGGGGCCCAGCAGCCGGCAGGCGCGGGCAAAGGCCATGATCACCGGCTCGGCCTTGGCGAAGGGCTCGGCATCGCCGCCGCACATCACGGTCAGCACGCCGTTCTCGGCACCGGCCTGGCCGCCGGAAACCGGCGCATCGATGAAGGCGATGCCGCGCGCCTTGGCCGCCGCATGCAATTCCCGCGCGACTTCGGCCGAGGCGGTGGTATTGTCGACGAAGATCGAACCCGGCTTCATCGCCTGGAAGGCACCATCGGCGCCGATCGTCACGGCGCGGAGATCATCGTCATTGCCGACGCAGGCAAACACGAAATCCTTGCCGGCAGCGGCTTCCTTCGGGGTCTTCGCAGCGGCGCCACCATGCTTGGCCACCCAGGCTTCGGCCTTCGCGAAGGTGCGGTTATAGACCGTGACGGCATGGCCGCCCTTGTTCTTGAGATGCCCCGCCATCGGCGCGCCCATCACGCCCAGCCCGAG
>JAIXSR010000003.1 GCA_027484605.1 Hyphomicrobiales bacterium
GATCAGGCCGGATGAGCATGGCGCCGCCGCAGGATGCTTGGTTCCAGCCATGCTGATCGCTTCTTTCGCCAGCGACACGATCTATGGCCGGTTCTGCCAGGATCTCGTGCGGACGATCGTGGCGTCGGCGCGTCCCGACTATCTCGCCATCGAGGCCGACACCCTGCGCGACATGGCCGAGCATGTTGCCGGGCGCCGCGTGCCGGGAATCCTCGTCCTGTCCGGAAGGCCCGAAAGTGACTTGCTGCAGATTGCGGAGCGGCTCCGCTGCCGGGCGATCCTGTTCGACGAATATGCCGAGGACCTGACGGGCAATTTCCTGCGCCAGAAGCGGCTCACCTGGCCGGTGGCGCTCCAGCAGACCTGCGCCTTCCTGTGCACCACGGCGCCGGCACGGAGGCTCGGCGGCGCGATCACCATGCTTCGCCGGCCGGGCCTGACCCTGCGGATGCTGCTCGCCACGATCCTGCAGGTCCTGGAGATGCCGATGGAGCCGGCCCTGCTGGTCGCGGCGGCGGCACGGATCGATATCCGGCTCCCGCAGGATCTCGACCGCGATCTTGACGAGTTGCTTGTCTCACGGGATCCAGCCATGACGCCCGCCGGAAGCGGCATCCAGGAACTGACGATGGATGCCGTGGAGATGATGCGCAACATCTACGAACCGATTGTCACGCTGGTCAATGGCGGCGATACCCGCCCGATTGTCTGGCCCGTCGAGATCTTCTTCTCGCAAACCGAGAAGAAGGCGGTCAGCGGCGTGCGTCCGGAACCCCAGACCATGCTGGGACCGGCACGTTTCCTCTATTTCGGCCCCTATCTGTGCTTGCCGGCCGGGCATTGGCAGGCTATGGCCGAGTTCGAGGTTCAGAGCAACCTCTCCAAGAACCGAGTCGAAATCGATATTTCCCGAAACAACGAAACCATTGCCTTCAGCCTCGTTGATCTGCCCGAAGAGGGCTTTTTCACAGCAATTACCGACTTTTATAATGACAGAGGTGAACTCCCGATAGAAATGCGTATCTTCCTCAAGGAAGGTGCAATCGAGGGTCAATTCGAACTCAAGAAGGTCATGTTGACCCCGATTTCTGAAGGAGTCTGATTTTCAGGAGTCCTTTTGATGATTGATTCTGCCCTGGAAGCCGCTGTTGCGGCCCTGCCCGAATTCTATCAGCCCATTTTTGGCCATGCGGATCGCTGGCCGGCATCCCGCGCCACCGAAGACCGGTTTCAGGCCATCCTGCCGGTGGTCGAGGCGTTCCGGGCCCTGCATGGCCGCCCGCCCCGGATCCTCGATATCGGCTGCGCGCAGGGCTATCTCTGCTTCCGCCTCGCGGAGAGCGGGGCCAGCGTGCTGGGGATCGACAATGACATCCGGAACATCCGGGTCTGCACCGCGCTGGCCGGGCATCACCCGCATCTCGCCGCCCGTTTCGAGGAAGCGGATGCCATAGATTACCTCGAGGGACTCCCCGAAGACGGGTTCGATCTGGTGATCGGCCTCAGCGTGTTTCACCATGTCTGCTACCGGATCGGCGTGGCGGCAACACGAAAGCTGCTCTCCGGATTGGCCAGGAAGGTGCCGATCGCGCTGTTCGAACTGGCCGTCCGTCAAGAGCCGCTCTATTGGGCCGCTGCCCTGCCTGCGGACCCCTATGCTCTTGTCGAGGACTACCTTTTCATCCGCGAGATCGGTCAGTTCACCACCCATCTCTCAGCGGTGCCGAGGCCCCTGCTTTTCTGTTCCAACGAGGATGCCCTGCTGGGAAAGACGCTGTACCGGATCGATTCCATCCGTTCGCAATCCGTGGCGGGCATCCATGATGGCGAGGCGGCGGGGCAGGCCTATATCGAATCCGGGGCGGAATTCCTCAAGCTTGTCACGATGCGGAGCCTGAACTGGAGCGCCAGGCGCGCCGAACTGGCGCGGGAGGCGGCGTTTCTGTCCGGTCCGGACCGGGCGGATGAGGACCCGGTCGTGTTCGAATACGTGGACACACCCAACGAGGCCTGGCTCCGGCGCAGCCGGATTCCGGGCGAGACACTGGACATCGTGAAGAGCCGGGGCGAACGCGTCGATCCCGTGCGGATCACCCGATGCGTGCTGAGGGAGCTGGCGCGGCTGGAAGCACTCGGCTGGTTCCATGCCGATCTCTCGCTGTGGAATGTCGTCCTGACTCCGGATGGCGATGCCCGTTTGATCGATTTCGGCGCCCTGACGCGCGAGCCCCGGAACTGCGTCTGGCCCGAGGATCTGCGCTTCGCCTTCGGACAGTTCCTGTTCGACCTGACATCCGACCTGCCGATCCGTGCCTTTCCGATCCGCCGTCCGCGCTTCCGCCCTGCCCATCTTCCCTTCCCGTTCGGAGACGCCATGGCGCTGATGCTGGCGGAAATGCCGGCATGGTCAGCGCAGGCCATGCTGGAAAGAATCGACCGCGTCATCCGGCAGGGGCCCTCCTCCACCCCTGCGGGTTTGGAAGCCGCCCTCGCCACGGCGCTCGACGCCCATGTCGACAGCCTCGGCGACACGGTGGAGGCCGTGCGCTCCGGCTTCGTCCAGCAGCGGGACGGGCTGCAGGCCATGTTCCAATGGCGGTCGGCGATGGAAGGCGCGCATCACCAGACGCGCGTCATGGCCGGGTCGCTCGATGCGCGCATGGGCGGGCTCGAAAACGCCCATCACGAGACGCGCCTGATCATCACCGCCCTGGAGGCGCGTTTTGCCGGGATCGAACAGGCTCATCACGAGACCCGCCTGATGCTCGTCGAGATCGCCAGCCGACAGGCAGAGGGCTTCTTCGCGCGGCTCCGCCGTCAGATCGGCTGGTGATAGCCGGCGCTTTGCCCGGAAGGGGCGGGAATAGGGGCTTGCTCCGGGGATGGGCGCGGCGTAGCACAGGCTTTCCATGTCCGCCCGCCCGATCGCCTATAATCTTGTCCGCCTGGTTCTGAGTGCCATCCACAATACCCCGAGGGGCGTGGACCGGGTGGATTTCGGCTATCTCTCGCATCTGTTCGAGACCTGGCCAGGCGAGATCTACGGCGTCCTGCCGACCATGCTCGGCATGCGCTTCCTGCCGCGCGAACGCGTCCTGCGCGGACGGGACCGTCTGGCGGGGCTTTGGCGCGAGCA
>JAIXSR010000047.1 GCA_027484605.1 Hyphomicrobiales bacterium
AAGTTTGCAGAAATTCGCCGCGGTTCACGGCTCGATCCATAACCACTTCAACCAGGAACGACACCTCTCATCCAGGCCAACATTTAAGGAACGCCGCGCTGCCGCTCTCAACGAATGGCGTCAGCTTTGCGCGGCCTGATCCATGCCGGGGTAGGGGACATTCCGAGACTTTTTTGGTTTGTCTGACAGCACCCTCTACGGCATCTCGCCCAGCGAGGTGGTGCGGCGCGTGAAGGGGTGGATCGGCTAGGCCCGCTTCCGCGTCGCGCCAAGCACGCCCATGAGCAGAGCGGCAACGACCAGCGGCACAGGTGCCGCTTCGACATAGCCGCCGATGGCGAGCCAGCCTGAGAGGCCGATCATCAGCAGGACAGCGATCTCCATCAGCGCCACCAGCGTCGAGCCTGAGCCCCGCCGGCGCATCCGATGACGGGAGCCGTCAACTGGCTGATGCCAGAGGTTGACCAGAATGCCGGTGGCCACGGCTAGCACAATGCCGATAACGGCAATGGCGGCAGCGGGCCAGTTCGCCAAGGCGATCAGGAGCAGCGGAACCATCGCAATGCTGCTGGCGAGGCTGGCGACTGCCGCGAGCTTGGCGCGGATTTGCGTCTTCTCATCCACCGGGGCGGCCGTGACCATATCGCCGGCATCATCGGCGGCCATCGCCACAAAGGTGAGGCCGCCGGCGATCTGCCCAGTCGAGATGATCACGACGGCAACAAGCGTCGCAAAATCGACATTTCCCGACCCGGCCTTCTGGAAGGCGCTCAGCCCCACTGGCAGGAGGAAGAGACAGGGCATCAGCACCTGCGAGATCGCCGAGGGATCGCGCAGCACGAGCTGGCGCTCCTTCCAGACGAGTGCGCCGAGAGAGCTGCGCCCGAACCGCGCTTTTCCTTTGGCGACACGGCCGCGGGGCGCCGCAACGGCGCTGCCGGCCACGTTAACCGCAGCCTTGACGAAAGGCTCCGCCAGAAGCGAAAGCGCCAGCGCCGACAGCGCCACCCCTGCGACAAGCGTGACGGCCAGCGCGGCCAGATCGCCCAACGCCGCGCGTGTGGGCATCTCCAGCCAGATGGGCAGGCCGCCGCTGAAGGCCGCGTCGATCAGCTCATTGACCTCCACCGGCAACAAAGCGCGCCGCTGCAGCATGAACACCGCCGAAAGCGCGGCCACGGCCGAGAAAGCCTGCACCAGAATGCGGATGCGATTTGCGCTGCCCAGCGCCATCAGCAGCAGGATGATGGCGATGGCGACGCAGGTCGCGATCATGGCCATGGCCAGCAGTACGCCGTAACCGGCAAGAAAGTGATTGCCATGCCGCCAGACCATGACGTTGATCAGCGGCGCGCTGTAGAGCAGCACTTTCGTAAATGTCACCAAGGCCACATTGAGTGCGCGGATGAGGAAGATCATCCGTGGCGGCAACGGCGCCGAAAACAGGAGATCATAATCGGCACGCTGGTGAAGCGCATGCACTGCGGAATCGATGGCCGCCGCAACGAAGATCATGCCGGCGAAGATCAGCAAGGGCGCCACGGCAGCGAGATCGGCCTCGCTGGCGTGGGAGAGCGGCGCCATGGGCGTCAGTACGGCCGCGAGCCCATGCGCTCCGGCGATCATCGCGGCAACTACCAATGCCAAAAAGATATTGCGCAGGCCGCCGTATCCTGATCGGCTCGTGAAACGGCGGAGCGCAAGGCGCATCTCATGCGCCAGCACTGTCCGGATCGGCAATCCGAGGGAGGCGCTCATGCGGCTGTGGCCATATCCTGTCCGCCGGAGTCCTGTCCGCGGGTCTCTTGTCCCTCTGCGACCACATCGAGGAACACCTCCTCGAGCGTGCCCTCGGCGCGCTCGAAGCGCAGGCGCAATTCCCCCATCGTCCCTTCGGCGACGAGCCGGCCCCGCCGGATGATGCCGATCCGGTCGGCCATGCGCTCGGCGACTTCCAGGATATGCGTCGTCAGGATGATTGTCGCGCCTTCCGCCGTGCATTCGCCAAGGATATCCTTGACGATGCGCGCCATCGCCGCGTCGAGGCCGGTGAGCGGCTCGTCGAGGATCAGGAGCCGGGGCTGGTGGATCAGCGCGCCGGCGAGCGCCACCTTCTGCTTCATGCCGCGCGAGAAACCTTCGCAGCGGTGATCGGCCACCGGCGCCAACTCGAGGCGCTGCATCAGTTCATCGGCGCGCCGCCGTGCGGCCGCCCCATCGATCCCCCAGAGCGCGGCGACGAAGGCGAGATATTCGGCTGGCGTCAGCTTGTCATAGACCGTCGGCTCGTCCGGCACCCAGGCCATCACCTGCTTGGCAGCGAGCGGATCGCGCAGCCGGTCGATGCCGAAGACCTCGACCGCGCCCGCATCCGGCGACAGCAGGCCCGCGACGATGCGGAGCGTCGTCGTCTTGCCGGCGCCATTGGGGCCAAGCAGCGCGTAGAACTCCCCCTCCCGGATCGAAAGATCGAGGTGATCGACAGCGGATTGCGCGCCGAAGCGCTTGACAAGGCCGCGAACGGACAGGGCGGATGGCATCAGGCTTCCTCTCGGGAACCCAGATTGCCCGAAACCTCTGCACGCCCGGTTAAGCGGGTTGGTTAAGAGGCTGGCAC
>JAIXSR010000073.1 GCA_027484605.1 Hyphomicrobiales bacterium
GTGGCCACCAAGCAATTCGCCTCGACGATCGACGAGACCAAGATCCGCGCCGTACTGGATCTTCTCGGCGAGAATGTCCTCTTCTTCACCGCGAAGGATGCCGAAGGGCAGGTCGTCGCCTTCCGCAGTTCCTTCGTGCTGGGCACGCAGGCGGTGGATTTCATCGCCGCGGCCTCGCCCGAGGGGCGCCAGACCCGTGCCTCCTATGCCGTCTTCTGGCAGCATGTCGAGGTGCTCAAGGCGATGGGTGTCACCGAACTGGATCTGGGCGGGATCGATCGCGACGGCAATCCCGGCGTGTACCAGTTCAAGATGAAGACCGGCGCTGTCGAACGGGAGATGCTCGGCGAATTCGAGATCGCGAACTGGCCGGCGCTGTGCTGGATCGTCAATTCCGCCGCCATGGCCCGGGAGATGAAGTTCCGCCTGCGGAACGGCTTCCGGATCCCGGCGCCCGGCGAGATCCTCGCGCTTCCGGCCCGCCTGGGCGCAGCGCTGAAGCAGGGCCCGCTTGCCCGCAAGATCGGCTGGCTCGTTCCGCTCGCTTCGGCGGCCATGCTGGTTCTGGCGGTCGAGTAACCGCCAGAGAGGTGCCTGTCCGGGCCCCGGAGCGCGGCAGACGCTGCAATCGGGTTCAACAGTGATGGGGACAAACCGCGAGGCGGAATTCCGCCTTCTTGAAGCCGGAACGCCGTGCTGACGGAAACCGCCCGTCAAGTAGCAGGCGGAGACCGCCAGAAAGTGGAACGCCTGCACGAGGCGTTCCACTGCGTCATGGAGTGAATTCGGTCAGCCGCCATACGGCAGCGAAGAATGGTGCACCACGATGCGGAGCTTGCCGGCATCGTCCTTCACAAACTTCCAGGTCTTGTCGACCGTGGTGACCTTGCCGTCCTTGCCGGTGATCATCACGTTGCCCATCGTCGTGGCGGAATCACCGGCGATGAAGATCGCGCTGTTCGCGGCCTCGCACTTCGTCCAGCCCTTCAGCGCGAAGCCGGTATCCTTCGGGAAGGCCTGGTCGCCACCCACGAAATAGGCAAGCGCGCCGGCGCGGGTCGTGCGGAAGGTCTGCGGCGCGACGGTCAGCGTCGGTTTGAAGAGCACCGCGCCCATCTGGTAGCCATAGGCCGCATCGATCACCTTCTCGGCCAGCGCCTTCGCGGCGGCCTGGCCCTGCGTCTCGCCGGTCCGGCTGATGCTCACCAGCGCCTCGCACCATGCCTTCTGGGCGCCGAGCACCTCGGCTTCCGAGATCGACTGGTTGACGACGGTGGGCGCCCCCTGCGCCAGGGCGGAGCTGGCCGGCAGCAGGATTGAGAGCAGGGCGGCGGAGAGAATGGATGAACGGCGTGGCATGGTCTTCGGTTCCTTCCCGGTTTTCGCATCGCGACGAACTTGCGTTCGCCGAGCGATCCGGTTCTAACAGTCAAGACTGACGCCGGCTTGACGGGTGGATGAGCACAGCCTGACGCCAAGATGAAAACGAGATGACAGAGCCCCCGGCTGCGCAACGATCGAGCGCCTTCCGGCGTCGCATCACGCTGGCCCTGGCTGCGCTTGCCACCATCGCCGCCCTCCAGGGCGGTTTTGCTGTCTGGGCCGTGGGTCTCGCCCAGCATCATGTCCAGCGCGGGCGTGTCGCCGCGGATATCCTGCAGGGTTTCACGGGGCTCTGGTTCGACAAGCAGCAATTGCGCAACTGGATGGCCCAGCGCCAGTTCGGCGCTGCCGCCGCCGATGACCAGCGCGATCTCCTTCTCCAGCGCATGCGCGATACGCTCGAACGGCTCAACAGCCTTGCCGAACAGGCAACGGTGCTGGATGACGGAACAGCGGCGCGTCAGCGGCAGGCGCAGCGGCGCGATGCGTTGACGGTGCTGCGCGGGAGCCTCGACCAGCTCGCCCGCGGGCTCGCGAGCATCAACCAGCCCGCGCCGGGCCTTGATACCAGCGCCGCCTGGCGCATCGCCAACGATCTTTTCGACAATGCCGAAGGGCGCGACCTGCGCGCGCTGCTCGCCGACAGCCTGGCCCGCGAGGATATCTCCCTCCGGGAGAAACGGGCGCAGACCGATGAAACGCTTGCCTGGCTTCGCCAGCTCTGGATCGGCACCACTGCGGCCCTCGTTCTCGCTGCGCTAGCGCTGGCGATCGGTCTCGCACGCGCCCTGCGCACGCCGCTGCTGGCTCTTGCCGAGGGGGCGGCGGCTCTGCGCGAGGGGCGCCTCTCGCATCGGATTCCGCTCGATGCCTCGAACGAGTTCGGCGAGGTCGCGCGCAGCATGAACGTGATGGCGGAGGAACTGGCCGCGCATCGCTCGCGCGAGGCCGAGGCTCGCCAGGCGCTGGAAGTACAGGTGGCGCGCCGCACGGCGGAGCTGACCGTCGCGCTGACCGTCCGGAAGGAAGCGGAGGCACGCCGCCGCCAGCTTTTCGCGGATGTCAGCCATGAATTGCGCACGCCCACCACCGCCATTCGCGGAGAGGCGCAGGTGGCCTTGCGCGGCGGCGAGAAGCCGGCGGAGGAATATCGCCAGTCCCTGCGGCGTATCGAGGAGGCGACACGGCAGCTCGGCGCGACGATCGACGACCTGCTGACCATGGCGCGCAGCGATATCGATTCACTCTCGCTCCGCCACAAGCCGGTCGATCTCGGCCGCGTGCTGGAGGAGGTTGTCTCGCTCGGGACCGCGATGGCCGCCGCGCGCGGCATCCGCCTCGAGGCCAAGCCCTGGCCAGTCGGGCTGTTGATGCTCGGCGACGAGGATCGCCTGCGCCAGATCCTGCTCGCGCTGATCGACAACGCCATCCGCTATTCGCATCCCGGCGGGATGGTGCAGCTCGACGCGTGCCGGCCTGAAGGGCAGTCGAACACAGTCGAGCTTTCCATTCGCGATCACGGTATCGGCATCGCGCCGGATGCCTTGCCGGAGGTGTTCGAACGCGGATTCCGGGCACCGAACGCGCGGGATCATGCTGCCGATGGCAGCGGACTTGGCCTCTCCATCGCGCGGTTGCTGGCGCGCGGGCATGGCGGGGATATCCGGCTCACCAGCATTCTCGGGGAGGGGACCGTCGCCATCGTCACGTTGCCGCTTGCGCCGGTCGGAGAGGCGCCATGAATATCCTGCTGATCGAGGATGACCGGCGCATTGCCGATTTCCTCCAGCGCGGCCTGCGCGCCGAGGGTATGCGCGTTCATGTCGCGCGCGAGGGGCGCGAAGGCATCGCGCTCGCGCAGGAAGCCTGGCAGGAATTCCGCACCGGCGGCGCAGCCACCACTGTCATCCTCGACCTCATGCTGCCGGACATGACGGGCCTCGATGTATGCCAGACGCTGCGCGCCCAGCAGATCCAGCTGCCGGTGCTGATGCTCACGGCCCTGTCCACCGTCGAGGATCGCGTGGCCGGATTGCGGCTCGGTGCGGATGATTATCTCTGCAAGCCCTTCGATTTCGACGAGCTGCTTGCCCGGCTCGAAGCTCTGGCACGTCGCGGCAGGGAGTTCCGGGATCAGGCGCCCAAGGTGCTGAAAGTCGCCGATCTCGAACTTGACCGCTCGACGATGAAAGCCTCCCGCGCCGGCCGCCCGGTTGCGCTCACGGCCAAGGAACTTGCGTTGCTCGAGCTGCTGATGAGCGCGCCGGGCAAGCTCTTCAGCCGCGAGCGAATCCTGTCCAATGTCTGGGGCATGAACGAGGATCCGCTGACCAACGTCGTGGATGTGTACATCGCGCGTTTGCGGTCCAAGATCGACGACGGGCATGCCATCCGGCTGATTCATACCATGCGCGGGCTCGGATATCGGCTCGAGGTGGATGCCCCTTCTGCCGATTGATGGTTGCAGGGGGCGGAACATGCCGCGCGTCTTTTGCGCGTCGGCAGCCGGAAAGCAACTTGTGCCAGCAGCCGGCATCGGTAATCTGTGTCAACTGAAATGGACACAGGCAGAAGTCAGGTCGATGGACCACATCGCTGGGATAGGGCTGGCTCCGGAGACCGGTCTCGCGCCGCTCTGCGCCCTGGCGTCCGGCGGCACGGCGACCGGGCAGGCAAGGGAGGGCGAGCGCCCCGTCGATTACGCGCACCATCACCGGGCAAACCCATCCATCCGTATCCTCTCGAGTTCCAGCCGATGCGCCCTGCATGACGACGACAGCCGCCACCCTGACCAGCCTGTTCTTCGTCGCATTCGGCGCGGCCTCGCTGCTGCCTGTGGCTTCCGAACCCGTCTTGATTGGTCTGCTGCTTGCGGGCCATGTCGAGCCATGGCTGCTGGTTGCGGTGGCAAGCGTCGGCAATACGCTGGGCTCGCTCGTCAATTACGGACTGGGGCGCATGGTGGAGCGCTTCCGGCACCGGCGCTGGTTCCCTGCGAGCGAAGCCTCGCTGGATCGCGCCCGGAACTGGTACCATCGCTGGGGCCGCTGGTCGCTGCTGCTCAGCTGGGCGCCCATCATCGGCGACCCGCTGACCCTGGTCGCAGGGATCCTGCGCGAGCCGCTGCCCAGTTTCATCCTCCTTGTTGCGATCGCCAAGACGGCCCGCTACGTCGTGCTCACCCTCATCACGCTGGGTGCGACGTAATGGCCGTCGCACATCCCCTTGTGTTTCCTGGCCCGGAAACGCGAAGCTGCGGCCTCTGCTGAGCCTCTCCCAGGATGGAGTTTCGATGAACATGATCTCGTCCCCGCCTCGCCCCCACGCCGTTGTCATCGGCTCGGGATTCGGTGGGCTTGCCGCTGCGGTCAGGCTGCTGGCGCGAGGCTTCAGGGTGACGGTGCTGGAGAAGCTCGATGCCCCGGGGGGGCGTGCCTACACGTTCCACCAGGATGGCTTCACCTTCGACGCCGGGCCGACCATCATCACGGCGCCCTATCTCCTTGAGGAGCTCTGGTCCCTGCATGGCGAGCGGATGCAGGGCGCGGTCGATCTGCGGCCCATCGACCCCTTCTATGTCATCCGCTTCGACGACGGCACGGAATTTCGCGCCAGTGCCGATGTCACGAAGATGCGCGAGGAGGTGGCCCGCATCGCGCCCGAGGATCTGAAGGGCTTCGAGCGCCATCTCGCGGCGAGCGAAGCCATCTACAACGTCGCCTTCGCAGAATTGGCCGACCAGCCGTTCCACCGCTTCACGACCATGCTGAAAACCATTCCCGACATGATCCGGCTTCAGGGCTATCGGTCGGTTTTCGCGAAGGTTTCGTCCAATTTCAAGAACCCCAAGATGCGGTTGGTCTTCAGCTTCCACCCGCTTCTGATCGGCGGGAACCCGCTCAGCACCACCGCCTTTTACTGCCTGATCGCGCATCTCGAGAAGCTGCATGGTGTCCATTACGCCATGGGCGGCACGGGTGCGATCGTGCGCGCGCTTGCGGAGCTCATCACCCGTCATGGCGGTGCCTTGCGGATGAAGAGCGAGGTGGCGGAAATCCTCACGCGCGATGGCAAGGCCGCGGGTGTGCGGCTGGCTTCGGGCGAGGTGATCCCGGCCGAGGTTGTTGTCTCGAACGCCGATCCCGCCTGGACCTATGGGAAGCTGCTGGGCACCACCAGGCGCCGCCGCTGGACAGACGCGAAGCTCAACCGTGCCGCCTACTCGATGGGTCTGTTCGTCTGGTATTTCGGCACCGACCGGCGCTTCGATGATGTCTACCATCACACCATGGTGATGGGTCCGCGCTATGAGGGGCTTCTGCGCGACATTTTCGTCCACAAGACGCTCGCCGAGGATTTTTCCCTCTACCTGCACAGGCCGACGGCGAGCGATCCCTCGCTGGCACCCGATGGCTGCGACAGTTTCTATGTGCTCTCGCCTGTGCCCAACCTCGGCGGGGGGGTCGACTGGACACAAGAGGCGGAATCCTACCGCGACCGTGTGCTTCGGCGGCTGGAGGAAACCGTGATGCCGGGCCTCGGGCGCCACATCATTTCGCAGAGGATCATGACCCCTCTCGATTTCCGCGACCGCTTGAACTCCCGCGACGGCGCAGCCTTCGCGATGGAACCGAAACTGTTCCAGTCCGCCTGGTTCCGTCCGCACAACGTCAGCGAGGAGGTCGAGAACCTGTTTCTCGTCGGGGCGGGCACGCATCCGGGCGCGGGCGTGCCGGGCGTGATCGCCTCGGCCCGGGTTCTCGACCAGGTCGTGCCGGACGCGGCGAGCTTCCAGATGCCCCGCGCCTGAAGGCCGGGTACCATAACGGGGCGCGGGAACGGCCTGCCGCGGGCGTCGCTGCCCTTCAGGCCGCTGCAGCCCGCCGCGCCCTCAAGCCGAGATCGACCTTGCGCCGGTGCCAGATGATGAGTCCGACGCCGATCGCGAGCGGGATGGACCACATTGCGGGGTGGAGCGCCAGCCAGGGCATGATCCGCACCGAGCCGAAGGCGAAGAAGGCGGTATAGACGCTGATGCCGGCGCCGACGAGGCCCTTGATATGCTCCTTCAGCCAGTCCATCGGGCCGGGATTGGGGTTCAGGATGAACCAGAGATTGGTCGCCACTGTCGCAAAGCCGACGATGGCAATGCCGATCATGAGCGGCTGGCCGATCCGCCAGCCATCCAGCGCACAGGCGAAGGCCGACGCGAGGAGAAGCCCCTGGAGGCCGAGATTGAGCAGCGTCCGGTTCGCGGCATGGTCGCGCCGGTTCGCCACGCACAGCCAGCCATACCAGACGAGATTCACGGTCAGGATGCCGTTATGCAGCATCATCCATCCAAAGATGCCGCGGATGAAATCGGCCTCGAACAGGCCCACGAGATGCGGATGGGTGCCGAATGGGTCGAGCAGCGTCAACAGGCTCATCCCGATGGCGAAGCCGCTGGTCGCCAGCAAGCACACATTGAACACCTTGCCCCAGCGCTTGTGGTTGACGCCGCCCTTCCGGCCGCTCACGGGCACCCAGAAGGCGATGGCGCCGATGCTGCCGGTCACGATGTGCAGGGCAACAAGGATATGAAACAGGACCATATGTCGTGACCTCGGCATCCGCTGAAGTGACAATATCACTTGACAGTTTTATGTGTAAAGCATCACATACGTCGTCGATGAGCGGCACTGCGCGATGAACCTTGCTGTCCCGCCCCCCAGGGGGCCCGAGATCTTCACCCCCCCGAAACCGACCTCCTTCGCGGCGCTCCTGGCGCTGATGCGTGTCATGCTGCGGGGGGACGGGGATCTGCTGTCGCTTCTGCCGTCTTCGGCCTATCGCGTGGACGTGGGACATCTGGGCTGGTCGCGTCGCCAGACCGTGATCGTGAACCGCCCTGATCAGGTGCGCCGTGTGCTCTCGGATCCCGAGGGCATCTTTCCGAAAAGCGATCTGATGGTCGAGGCACTGGACCCGTTGATCGGGGACAGCATCTTCGTGTCGTCCGGGGCAGTCTGGAAACGCCAGCGGCGCATGATCGACCCCTCGCTCAGCCTGATGCGGGTCACGAATGCCTACCCGGCGATGGTGGCGGGCTGCGAGGCCACGGAGGAGACGCTTGACCGGGCGGCGGCGGAAGCCGCGCCCCTGTCGCTCGACCTTGCCATGAGCCACCTGACGGCCGACATCATCTGCCGGACGGTTTTCTCGACCACGCTGCAGCATCAGGCCGCACATGATGTGTTCGATGCTTTCACCCTGTTCGAGCGCAGCGTCGCGCAGGTGGAGATCAAGCGCCTCATCTTCGATCCGGCCTGGACCAGCGCCCCCCAGAAGCCCGAGGTTCTGGCGGCCTGTGCCACGATCCGCTCCCATCTGGCGAGCCTCATCGACACGCATGTCGGGGATGACGCGGCACGCTTCGACGATATCGCCACCGCCATCCTGGGCGCGCGCGATCCGGAAACCAACGCCCCCTTCAGCCGGGAAGAACTGATCGACCAGCTGGGCGTGCTCTTTCTCGCTGGCCACGAGACAAGCGCCAGTGCGTTGACCTGGGTCTTCTACCTGCTCGCAACCCATCCGGGAATGGTCGCACGGCTGCGCGCGGAGGTGCGCGAGGTCTGCGGCGAGGGGCCGGTCGAGTTCGAGCATACCAAGCGGCTGCCCTTCATCCGGAATGTCTTCCGGGAAACGCTTCGCCTCTATCCGCCCATTACCTTCCTGCCGCGCGTGGCTCTCGAGGCCACGACCATCGGCAACCTCAAGGTCAGGCGCGGGGCGCTGGTCATGGTGGCGCCCTGGGTGCTGCACCGGCACAAGCGCTACTGGAAAAACCCGCACGTCTTCGATGCCGACCGGTTCAGCCCCGAGCGGGAAGGCGAGATCATGCCGGGCACCTATATCCCCTTCGGCCAGGGACCGCGCGTCTGCGCCGGTGCGGCTTTCGCCAGCACGGAGGCCATTCTCCTCATCGCGCGGCTGTTCCGCCGCTTTGACTTCCATATCCAGGCGCCCGAGCGCGTGCGCCCCGCCGCCCGTCTCACGACCCGCCCGACCGAGCAGATCGTCTGCACGGTCACCCGGGCCGGCCGATGAGCGCGCCGACAGTTCTCATCACGCTGGGACGTTTGCCCAAGGCCCTCGATGTCGCGCGCAGTTTCGCCGCGCTGGGCTGCAGGGTCGTGGTGGCCGAGCCGTTCGGCCGGCATCTGGCAGGCGCCTCGCGGTCGGTCGCGAAATCCGTCACGGTGCGCCCGCCCATCGCCGGCAAGCGGGCCTATCTCGACGATCTCGCCCGGGTGGTGCGGGAGGAGGGGGTGGATATCGTCATCCCCATCTCCGAGGAGACGATGCATGTCACGTTTCTCCGCGATCTGGTGCCGGAGACCGTGACGATCTTTACCCCGCCGCCCGGGACGCTGCTGCCGCTTTACGACAAATATGACTTCACCCGGCTTTGCGCTGCCTATGGCGTGCGAACCCCTGAAACCTACCGTCTTGGCACGCCGGAGGCCGCCGGCCTGGCGGCACGCGAAAAGGTGGTGGTGAAGCCGATCCATTCCTGCGGCGGGCGCGGTGTTCGGATCCTGCCAGCGGGAAGTGCATTGGCGGAAGACGGCGCCCCCTGCGTGGTCCAGCGTTTCGTCGAAGGAGAGATCTACTCGTCATGCGCCATCGCGCATGAGGGGCGCATGGTCGGGAACATCGTCTATCGGGGCCGGATGTTCCAGGGCTCCGTGGCCATCCTTTTCGAGCGGGTGGAGGAAGCGCGCATCTCCGATTGGATCACGCGCTTTGTCGCCGCCTCCGGCCATACCGGCTTCATTTCCTTTGACCTGATTCTCGATGCCGGGGGCGCGGTCTGGGGCATCGAATGCAATCCCCGGACGACCTCCGGCCTTCATTTCTTCGACAATCGGAGCATTGCCGGGGCGGTGCTGGAGGGCTTGCCCGCGATGCCGAGGGCCGAGACACGATTGCAGCAATTCTATTCGGTGTTGACGGTGCTGTCGGGCGTCATGTTCCGGCGGGGGTATTTCTCCGTGATGCGGCAATTGCTGGGCACCCGCGATGTGACATGGTCCTGGCGGGACCCGATGCCCGCCCTCTCCATGATCTGGACGACCTGGCCCATCATCCGCCTCGCGATGGAGAAAGGCGTGCCCTTCAGCGAAGTCGCGACTCTCGATATCGGCTGGTTCGAGGGCGAGACGCCATCCGTGTGACGACTGAACCGGATGGCTTGAAAATCATGGGCTTGACCCGTTTTTGCGGGATGTGATCGCTCACTGATATCTATCGCGGATTTCCGCGATTCCCCACACGGATATCCCGGTAAAGCCGCTTTAAGCGGCGCGGGATCATCTTTCCGCGCGGCGGGGTCGATCCCGATCTGCTCCAATCCCTACAGAACAAGCGGCAGCACGAAGAAGCCGCCGATCAGGAAGAGCAGCAGGATGAAGGTCGCAAGCTTCAGCTGCTTCTCCATGAACTCGCGGATCCTGTCGCCATAGACACGGAGCGCGGCCGCGAAGAGGAAGAAGAACGTGACGCGGGCAATGATTGTCGCGAACGTGAACTTCAGCAGATCGAAATGCAGGAAGCCCGACATGATCGTCGCGATCTTGAATGGGATCGGGGTCAGCCCCTTCGTGATCAGGATCCAGAACCACGCATCATGCGTGCTTTTCTGCAGCTCAGCCGCTTTGTCGCCGAGGCCATAAAGAGAGATGATCCAGAGGCCGAGCGTTTCATAGAGACCATAGCCAATGGCGTATCCGACGAAACCGCCGGCAACCGAGGACATCGCGCAGACCATCGCATAGTGCCAGGCCTTCTTTGGGTTCGCGAGGCACATTGGGATCAGCAGCGGCAGCGGGGGGATGGGGCTGATCGAGCTCTCGATGAAAGAGATCGCAGCAAGCACCCAAACCGCATTCGGGTGGTTCGCGTAGGAGACCACCCAATCGTATGCGCGCTGCAACATGCCGGGCTTTGCCACCGGCGTGACGAGAGTCTTGTCTTGAGACGTCATTGCAGCCCTTCAACCCGGCACGCGCCTTGGCGCGTGGCACATAGCGCTTTATACTGTGATGTCCACATTTAAAAAATGGCCGATCTGCATTCAATCAAAGGCATTGTCAGAGGAATATCGGCTTGCTGCCGGCGGGGAGGGCGGCGAGCCGGGCGGCATGAGCGACGCCCGCATTTTTCGGTACTTCAAGACGAGCCCCGAGATCAACCGCCTGACGGTGATGCTCTGCATTCGCGACCTGCTCTCATTGCGGAATGTGGAAGACCTGCTTCATGAGCGGGGCATCGACATCACCCATGAGACGGTGCGGTGCTGGTGGAACCGGTTCGGCACGATTTTCGCGGCGGAGATCTGTCGCAGTCCACGGCGCGGTTCACAACCAATTCGCTTCGCGGACCTTCGGTTCAATCAGGAACGCCACCTCTCATCCAGGCCGACTTTCAAGGAACGACGAGCTGCCGCTTTCAACGAGTGGCGTCAACTCTTCGCGGCATGATCGATGCGGTGGTAGGGGGCTTTCCGAGACTTTTGGTTTGTCTGACAGCACCGAACGGGCGCTTTGGGGGGCGAGGGGGCTTTGGCGGCATCAGCCTCCAGAAACCCACACAGGACCGAAGAAAGATTGGCTCCTCGAGCTGGACTCGAACCAGCGACCATTCGATTAACAGTCGAACGCTCTACCAACTGAGCTATCGAGGAATGAGGCGTGCCGTTTAGCAAAAACCCCGCGGAACGCAAACCTGTTTTCGCGCAGGCACCCTAAAATTTTCTGAACAGCCGCATTGTTTTCGTTTCTGCCGTGTTTTTCGGCGTTTCCGCCCGTTCCCGCGCTTGCTCCGGCCGGGCAAGTCAGGCTATAGGCGCTGCTCTTCCCGCGAGGCCTCGTGGCGGAGTGGTTACGCAGAGGACTGCAAATCCTTGTACGGGGGTTCGATTCCCTCCGAGGCCTCCAATTTTTCCGTCCGATCCCGCCATTCGAATCGCCCGTCTCCGGCCTGTCCGGCCCGCGGATGCGAAACTGTGGGTCTTGGTCCATCGGCCAAGGCGAGATGGCTTGCTTTCAGGGCGCGTCTCGCGCAAAAGCGCGGGAGTGGTGCCGCATGGCGGCGAGGATTTCCCGGGGGACCGAGCATGGACGAGATGCGCAACGCCCGTCGCGTCATGGTGGACAACCAGATCCGGACATTCGACGTGACGGATCAGGCCGTTCTGGCGGCCTTCGAGACCGTGCCGCGGGAGGCCTTCGTGGCCCCGGCCGACCGGAAGATCGCCTATTCCGACAGGCCTCTGGCGGTGGGAACCGGCACGGCCAGCCGGCCGATGCTGCCGCCGCTGATTCTCGCCCGCCTGCTCCAGGCGCTCGAGGCGCGGCCCGGCGAGACCGCGCTCGATGTCCTCGGCGGGTCCGGCTATGCCGCCGCCCTCTGCGCGGCCATGGGCCTTGAGGCAACCCTGCTCGAATCGGAAGCCGGCCATCTCGAGATGGCCGGCAAAGCGCTGGCCGAAGCGGAAATCGCCGTGACGCTGGCGCCGGTCGCCGCCGGCCTCACCGCGACATCCGGCGCGTCGCTGCCGGCAGGCGGGTTCGACTGCATCCTGGTGAACGGTGCCGCCGAGGTCGAGCCGTCGGGGCTCTTCCCGCTGATGGCCGAAGGCGGGCGCCTCGCCATCATCCTGCGCGAGAGCGGGGCTTCCCGCGCCATGCTCTATGTCAAGCGGAGCGGGACGATCGGCCGTCGCCGGATCTTCGATGTCCAGGCCGCTATCCTGCCCGGTTTCGAGCGCAAGCCGGTTTTCGAATTCTGAGCCCGGCCGGACACGAAAGCGGGCGAATCTGATGGATTCGCTCATTTTGTCAGCGGTGTTACCTTTTCGTCTCACCCTCCCGGTTTTCCGACCTTCAACCTAGGCCAGACCTTAAGCAAAGGTTTACATCCGGCTGCCCGACGCTACAAATCGAGCTGGGCGGACGGGTGCCGGAATCGCAGGAAATGCCATTTCGTCGCCTCGTCCGTCTGATGGCCCGGTTGGGCTTTCCCCGTCCGGCGGCAAGGCCTTCCGGACAGGGTCGACAGGCAAGATCTGGGTAATCCGCGCATGAATAGCCACGTTTCACGATCCGTCGCGACTATGGCCCTCGTGGTTGCCAGCCTCGCCGTCAGCGCGCCGCTTCGTGCGCAGGATATCGGTGCAGCGCTCGCGCATGCCTACATGGCCAATCCGGATCTGAATGCCCAGCGCGCCAATACCCGCGGTGTCGATGAAGGCGTTCCTGCGGCCAAGGCCGGCAACCGTCCGCGCGTGACGCTGCAGGGTGATGCCGGCTACACGGGCGTCGATTCGAAAACCAACGGCAATCGCGCCCAGACCGAGTTGATGCCGCGCAGCGTCACGCTTTCGGTCACGCAGACCCTGTATAACGGCAACCGCACCACGAATTCGATCCGGCAGGCCGAATCGGGCATTTTCGCCTCGCGGGAAACCTTGCGGAACACCGAGCAGAATACGCTTCTCGATGCGGCCACCGCCTATATGAATGTCGTGCGCGACCAGGCCATTTTCCAGCTTCGCCAGAACAACGTGAATGTTCTCAACGAGCAGGTCCGCCAGACCAAGGACCGGTTCAATGTCGGCGAAGTCACGCGGACCGATGTCGCGCAGGCGGAAGCCCGGCTTGCCGGTGCCCGTTCGGATCTCGCCGTCTCGCAGTCGAATCTCCGCGCTTCGGCGGCCCGCTTCAAGCAGGTGATCGGGCTGGAGCCGAAGAAGCTCGGCGCCGTGAAGCCGATCGCTTCGAACCGGCTGCCGCGCAACCAGGGCGAGGCAGTCAACCGTGCCATGAAGGATCATCCGGCCATCGCCGCTGCCTTGCATGGCGTTGACTCGCAAGTGCTGCAGATCAAGGTTGTCGAAGGGGAACTCTACCCCACTGTTTCGGTCACCGGCTCGATTGCTCGCCGCCACGACAGCAACGTGCAAGGTGATACGCGGAATGTCGGCTCGGTTCTCGGCACGGTCTCGATCCCGATCTATGATGGCGGCTCGGCCTATGCCCGCACGCGCGCTGCAAAGGAAACGCTCGGCGAGCGCCGCCTGCAGGTTGATTCGGCCCGGGACCGTGTCGTGCAGGCCGTTGTCGCCTCATGGGCCCTGATGGAAGCCACCGGTTTCCAGATCGAGGGCGCGGCGGCGCAGGTTGCGGCGGCGGAAATCGCGCTGAACGGCGTGCGCGAGGAAGCCCGCGTCGGCCAGCGGACCACGCTGGACGTGCTGAACGCCCAGCAGGAATTGCTCAATGCGAGGGTCTCGCAGGTTTCTGCCCAGCGGGATCGCGTTGTGGCCTCCTATGCGCTGCTCTCTGCCACGGGCCAGCTCTCGGCCCGCTCGCTCGGGCTCAAGGTCGCGACCTACGACCCGAAGGTGCATTTCGAGCAGGTCAAGGACAGCTGGCTGGGTCTTCGCACACCGGGCGGCGAGTGAAGCCCTGATGTCGGGACCCCGGTCGCCGGGGTTGTCCCCATCCAAGCGCAAGGCTCTGGAAAGGCTGGCTTGATCGGCGGGATTGCGCTGCCATACTCCGGACAGGTCCCGGTGATTCTGGAGAGCGGCGTCGCCCTCTGCACCGGCAACCTGTAGTCCTGTCCTGCCAACGATGGAGCGTCTTGCATGTCCTCGAAATCCGCTTCCCTGCCGGAGAACCGGGACGAAAACGAACCGTCGATGGAAGAGATCCTGGCCTCCATCCGCAAGATCATCGCGGATGACAGCCTCGGGATGAAGAAGGACGAGCCGGCTCCGAAGAAGCCGGCGGCCAAGAAGGCGGAGCCTGCTCCGCCGCCCGAGCCGGTTGTCGAGGAAGAGCCCGAGGTACTGGATCTCGCCGAGGTAGGCACCGTGGCCGGTGCTCCGCAGGTTGTCGCCGTCGAACCGGAGCCGGAGGAGGAGCCGATGCCGGAAGTGATGTTCCAGCCCGCGCCCGTCATGCACGAAGCGCCCCGGGCCCCGCTGCAGAACGTTGCCGCGCTCGAGGAACGGATCGTCTCGGACAATACGGGCGTCCTGGTCGGCCAGGCCTTCCAGACCCTGGCGCGCCACACCGCCATGCCGGCGATCGGCCGCTCGATCGAGGATGTCGTGGCCGAGATCCTCCGCCCGATGTTGCGGGACTGGATGGACCAGCACCTTCCCGGCATCGTCGAGAAGATGGTCAAGGCCGAGATCGAGCGCGTCGCCCGCGGCTGAAAGGGCGGGGCGGCTCCTGCTGCCTCAAGCGGGAGCTTGAACCCGCTGCGCCATCGAATTACAGGAACCTAGCTCAAGGGCGCGGACGGGCGCCCTTTTTCAATGGCCGGCCCGAGAAGGGCCGCAGCCGCAGCCGGTGTTTGACGATGGAAAAGACTTTCGACCCGAAGCAGATCGAGGCGCGCATCGCCAGCGCATGGGACCAGTCCGATGCCTTCCGGGCGCGGGCCAAGGGCCGGGCCAATGCCGAGCCCTTCACGATCGTCATTCCGCCGCCCAATGTCACCGGCTCGCTTCACATGGGCCATGCGCTCAACAACACCTTGCAGGACATTCTCTGCCGCTACTGGCGGATGAAGGGCAAGGACGTGCTCTGGCAGCCGGGAACGGACCATGCCGGCATCGCCACGCAGATGGTGGTGGAGCGCAAGCTTGCCGCGGAAGGCAAGCCGGATCGCCGGACGCTCGGCCGCGACGCCTTCCTGCAGGAAGTCTGGGACTGGAAGGCGCAATCCGGTGGCACGATCATCAACCAGCTCAAGCGCCTCGGGGCCTCCTGCGACTGGTCGCGCGAGCGCTTCACCATGGACGAGGGACTTTCCCGCGCGGTGCTCGCCTTCTTCGTCCGCCTGCACGAGAAGGGCCTCCTCTACAAGGACAAGCGCCTCGTCAACTGGGATCCCAAGCTCCTGACAGCGATTTCCGATCTCGAGGTCGAGCAGAAGGAAGTGAAGGGCAGCTATGCCTGGAAGCGCGGCGAGACCGACAAGGAAGGCAATCTCCGTAGCTTCGACGCGGCCGCCCTCGGCAAGATGCTCGACCGCGAGCCGGGCGGGCATCTCTACTATCTCGATTATGCCATCGAGGGCATGCATTTCGACCCGGCCGATCCTGCCAGCTTCATCACGGTGGCGACGACGCGCCCCGAGACGATGCTGGGCGATACCGCCATCGCGGTCCATCCCGAGAACGGCAAGCTCGGCCATCTCATCGGCCGCCATGCCATCCTGCCGCTGGTCGGCCGGCGCATCCCGATCATCGCGGATGACTATGCCGACCCGGAGAAGGGCACCGGCGCGGTGAAGATCACCCCCGCGCATGATTTCAACGATTTCGATGTCGGCAAGCGCCATGGCCTCGCCATGGTCAACATGCTCGACAAGGAAGGCCGGATCGACCTGTCGGATCCCGCTTTCGCCACGGGCCTTTCACCGGAGGCGAAGGCCCTCGCGGGCCGCCCGCGATTCGAGGCGCGGAAGTCGATCACCGCCTTCCTCGAGGCAGCCGGCGTGCTGCGGCAGGTCGAGCCGCATGCCCAGCAGGTTCCGCACGGGGATCGCTCCGGCGTGCCGATCGAGCCGTTCCTGACCGAGCAATGGTATGTCAACGTGAAGCCCCTGGCCGAGAAGGCGATGGAATGGGTGCGCTCCGGCGCCATCACCATCCTGCCGGCCAGCAAGGAGGCTGATTTCTTCCGCTGGATGGAGAATATCGAGCCCTGGTGCGTCTCGCGCCAGCTCTGGTGGGGCCATCAGATCCCGGCCTGGTACGGGCCGGATGGCCAGTATGTCGTGGCCGAGAGCGAGGCCGAGGCCCGGCGGCAGGCCGAAGCGAAATGGGGCGCCGGCGTCAGCCTGACGCGCGACCCCGATGTGCTCGATACCTGGTTCTCCTCGGCGCTCTGGCCCTTCTCGACCTTGGGCTGGCCGGATTCGACAGCGGAACTGGAGAAATACTACCCGACCTCCGTGCTCGTGACCGGGGCGGATATCCTCTTCTTCTGGGTCGCCCGGATGATGATGGCCTCCGCCGCGTTGGAGCATGAAGGCAAGCCCCTCGATGTGCCGTTCCGGACCGTCTATCTGCACGGCCTCGTGCGGGACGAGAAGGGCCGGAAAATGTCGAAGAGCATCGGCAATGTGCTCGATCCGCTCGAGGTGATCGAGGCCATGGGCGCCGATGCCCTGCGCTTCACCATTGCCAGCTTCGCCGCGCAGGGGCGTGATCCGAAGCTCGGCCTGAGAACGGCGGAAGGCTACCGCAACTTCTGCACCAAGCTCTGGAATGCCTCCCGCCTCGCCGAAATGTATGCCTGCCGGCGCGCCCCGGACTTCGATCCGGCCGGCGTGACCGGCGCGCTCAACATCTGGGCGCTGGGCGAGGCAGACAAGGCGCTGGCCGGGATCGTGGCCGGCATCGAGGGCTACCGGTTCAACGAAGCCGCGCTCGCCGCCTACAAGTTCACCTGGAACACCTTCTGCGACTGGTATCTCGAACTGGCCAAGCCGGTCCTGCAGGGCGAGGACGGGCCGCTCAAGGCCGAGACCCAGGCGACAACGGCCTTCCTGCTCGACCGCATCGTGATGATGCTGCATCCCTTCATACCCTTCATCAACGGGGTATTGTGGCAGGTCTTCGGGGAATGGGCCGGCCAGAAGCCGGGCCTGCTCTGCGTCGAGGCCTGGCCCGAGCCCGTCGGCCGTGATTCCGCCGCCGCCGAGGCCGAGATCGGGTTCGTGGTCGATCTCATCACCGAGATCCGCTCCGCCCGTGCCGAAATGAATGTGCCGGTGGCGACACTGGCCCCGCTGGTCTTTGTCGGGCTCGATGCCGCGGCCGAGGCGCGTGTTGCCCGGGCCACCGATGTGCTCAAGCGGCTTGCCCGCGTCTCGGATGTCCAGTTCGCGCTGGCCGCGCCTGGCCAGAGCGTCCAGCTTGTGGTGCGCGGCCTTGTCGCCTGCCTGCCGCTGGCGGGGATCATCGATTTTGCCGCCGAGCGCAAGCGCCTGACAACCGAGCGCGACAAGCTGGTCAAGGATGTCGAGGGCACGATGCGCAAGCTGAACAACCCCGACTTCCTCGCCCGCGCGCCGGAAGAGGTGATCGAGGAAAACCGCGAACGCGTCGCCGAGGCCGAGGCGCGCATGGCGAAGATCGACGAGGCGCTTGCCCGCCTCGGCTGATGCAACCCGCGGTTAGGTTTTGCTGCTAGGCTTCGCATTCCGCGAGGAATGCGCCATGCAGAAATGCTCCGAACCCGTCGGTTTCCTGACGCTCGATCGCCGCCGGCTGCTGCTGGGCCTCGGCGCCGGGCTCTGCCTGCCAGCCCCGGCGATCCGGGCCGCGCCGGCCGGCAGCCCGCATGTCCGGGGTGATCCCTTCATCCTCGGCGTCGCATCCGGCGATCCCGACCGGACCGGCTTCGTGATCTGGACCCGGCTGGCGCCGAAGCCGCTGGAGCCGGGGGGCGGCATGCCGCAACGCCCGGTGGAACTCTCCTGGCTGGTCAGCGCCGATCCCGACATGCGGGTCATCCTCCGGCAGGGCCAGGCCGTTGCCCGGCCCGAATTCGCCCATGCCGTGCATGTCGAGCTTGATGGCCTCGCACCCGGCCGGGACTATTTCTACCGTTTCGAAACGGCGGGCCTGCGCTCGCCGGTCGGCCGCGCCCGGACCTTTCCCGAGCCGGGGCAGGAGGGGACGATCCGCTTCGTTTCCGCCGGCTGCCAGCGCTATGAAGACGGGCTCTTCACCGCCTGGCGCCATATCGCAGCGGGCAATCCCGACTTTATCGCCCATTACGGCGATTATATCTATGAATACAAAGCGCTGCGTGTGGGTGCGGATCGCCGGGTTCCCGTGATCCGCGAAATGCCGGGCCTGCCGGGCAAATGCCTGACCCTGCCGGAGTTCCGCCATCGCTACGCGCTCTACAGGCTGGATGCGGATCTGCAGGCCGCGCATCGCGCCGCTCCGTTCCTGTCGAGCTTCGATGACCATGAGGTGGAGAATGACTGGGCCGGCTTCTCGAGCGAGAACGAGGGGGTCACCCGCGCCGCCTTCGCGCAGCGCCGGGCCGCCGCTTTCCAGGCCTGGTACGAGCACATGCCCGTGCGCCGGGCGCAGCGGCCGAAAGGGCCGGATATCCTTGCCTATCGGCGCTTCCGGCTGGGTGACCTGCTTCAGGTCGATGTTCTCGATACGCGGCAATACCGGGACAGGCAGCCTTGCGGCGATGGCTGGAAAGTCTGCCCTGAGGCCCGCGAGGCACGACGCACCATGTTGGGGCGCCAGCAGGAGGAGTGGCTCCATGCCGGCTGGCGCGAGCGCCCGGTCCGCTGGAACCTGCTGGCCCAGCAGGTGCCGATGATGCGCTTCGACCGCGATCCGGATCCGGCTCTGGTCGAGACCCATATGGACAAATGGGACGGCGCCGAGGCGGCCCGCCAACGCCTGTTCGAGGCGGCTGCGGCGGCAAGGCTCGCCAATCTCGTCGTGATTTCCGGCGACGTGCATCACAACCGGGCGGCCGAGCTCCGGCGGAATTTCGATGACCCCGCCTCGACGAATATCGGCGTCGAATTCGTCGCGACCTCGATTTCCTCTGCCGGGGATGGCGAGGATCGGCCGGCCTCCGCTCCGAAACTCCTGGCGGCCAATCCGCATCTGAAATTCCTCAACAGCCAGCGCGGCTATGTCCTGCACGAAGTCTCGGCCAGCCGGTGGCAGGCGGATTATCGGGTTGTCGACAGCGTGGCCCGGCCGGACCGTCCGGAAACCCTGCGCCAGCGCCTCGTGGTCGAGGCCGGCAAGCCGGTTCTGCACGCCGCCTGAGCGCATCATTGTGTCTGTTTCGCAACATCGTTGAATGATTCCGGAGCGGCCCCGGGACGTGCCCGGATGCGCCGCTTTTGCGCCACAAAGAGACGTGTAGCCTCTGCTCGCTAAGGCTTTCGAAAATGGGTGTTTTCCCGAGGCAGGGCAGGCGGGTTGACCGTCAACCATGTGGGGAAATCATCCGTCCGGGCGGATTGTCGGGCGGGGCCTCTCATGGCATCCCGGACAGCAATCGGATCGGGAGTCACTTGGGTCGCACAGGGTCGGGTCATGGATCATCGCGTATTCGACAAGAAGAGATTGCCCAGCCGCCATGTGACGGAAGGGCCGGAGCGCGCGCCACACCGTTCCTATTATTACGCGATGGGCCTGACCCGGAACCAGATGCGCCAGCCCTTCATCGGCGTGGCCTCCTGCTGGAACGAGGCGGCGCCCTGCAACATTGCCCTCATGCGCCAGGCCCAGGCCGTCAAGAAGGGCGTCGCCAGTGCCGGCGGCACGCCGCGTGAATTCTGCACGATCACCGTCACCGACGGCATCGCCATGGGCCATCAGGGGATGAAATCCTCGCTCGTCAGCCGCGACGTCATCGCCGATTCCGTCGAACTGACGATGCGCGGCCATTGCTATGATGCGCTGGTCGGCCTTGCCGGATGCGACAAGTCCCTGCCTGGCATGATGATGGCGATGGTTCGCCTCAATGTGCCCTCGATCTTCATCTATGGCGGCTCCATCCTGCCCGGCTCGTTCAAGGGCAAGCCCGTGACCGTGCAGGACGTGTTCGAGGCGGTCGGCAAGCATTCCGTCGGCGCCATGTCGGACGAGGATCTCGAGACGCTTGAATCCGTGGCCTGCCCCTCGGCCGGGGCCTGCGGCGCCCAGTTCACCGCCAATACCATGGCCACCGTTTCCGAGGCGATCGGCCTCGCCTTGCCCTATTCCGCCGGGGCACCGGCCCCCTACGAGATCCGCGACCAGTTCTGCATGACCGCCGGCGAGATGATCATGGAGCTCATCGCCCGGAATATCCGCCCGCGCGATATCGTGACGCTCAAGGCACTGGAGAACGCCGCGACCGTTGTGGCGGCCTCAGGGGGCTCCACCAACGCCGCCCTGCACCTGCCTGCCATCGCGCATGAGGTCGGCATCAAGTTCGACCTTTTCGATGTTGCCGAAATTTTCAGGAAAACGCCGTATATCGCCGATCTGAAGCCCGGCGGCCGCTATGTGGCGAAGGACATGTTCGAGGTTGGTGGCATTCCGCTGATGATGAAGACCCTGCTCGATCATGGGTTCCTGCACGGGGATTGCCTGACCGTCACGGGCCGCACCATGGCCGAGAACCTCGCTTCGGTGAAATGGAACGACGAGCAGGATGTCGTCCGGCCGGCCGATGACCCGATCACGGTGACGGGCGGCGTTGTCGGCCTGTCCGGCAATCTCGCCCCCGATGGCGCCATCGTGAAGATCGCCGGCATGGCGCAGGACCGGCTGCGCTTCACCGGCCCGGCCCGCTGTTTCGACAGCGAGGAAGCCTGCTTCGAGGCCGTGAAGAAGCGCGAATATCGCGAAGGCGAGGTTCTGGTCATCCGCTACGAGGGGCCGAAAGGTGGCCCCGGCATGCGC
This sequence comes from Hyphomicrobiales bacterium, assembly GCA_027484605.1. Lineage (GTDB taxonomy): Bacteria > Pseudomonadota > Alphaproteobacteria > Rhizobiales > Beijerinckiaceae > Rhabdaerophilum. Next base: position 20,900 of record JAIXSR010000073.1, read on the forward strand.
GAGATGCTGTCCACCACTGCCGCCTTGTATGGCCAGGGCATGGGCGACAAGGTCGCCCTGATCACCGATGGCCGTTTCTCCGGCGCGACGCGCGGTTTCTGCATCGGCCATGTCGGCCCGGAAGCGGCGGTCTGTGGCCCGATCGCGCTGCTCGAGGATGGCGATATCATCGAAATCGACGCGATCACGGGGGTGCTGCAAACTCGCCTTACCGATGCCCAACTTGAAGCGCGTCGTCAGCACTGGAAGCCGCGAGAGACGGACTACGCCTCTGGCGCATTGTGGAAATATGCCCAAACGGTCGGGTCTGCGCGTGATGGCGCCGTGACCCATCCGGGCGGCATGGCCGAGAAACATTGCTATGCAGATCTGTGAGCACACCCTGAGCCGGGCCGCCGGCCTCGCCCCGGTCTGGGGCGCCCGCTGGTCGGGCACGCTGATGGGCGCCCTGATGGCGCTGGCCATGGCCATTCCCGCGGCCCGGGCCTTCGATGTCAAGGAAGCGCCGCCGGCCCCGGCCGAGAAGGGCACGTTGTTCAAGTCTGTCGGCGAATCCCTGCGGGCCGGCCTCCGCGCCCTGTCCAGCGGCGATCCCGGTTCCGCCGTCGAGCCGCTGACCTTCGCTGCCCGCGAGGGCAATGTCGCGGCCCAGTGGAAGCTCGGCCAGATGTATCGCGAAGGCGAGGGCGTTCGCCGGGATGATTACAAGGCCTACCAGAATTTCTCGCAGATCGTGAACCTGCGGGCCGATGAAAGCCCGGATTCGCCGCATGCCCGCATGGTGGCGCAGGCTTTCGTGGCCCTTGGCAGCTATCACCTGACCGGCATCCCGAATACCCGCGTCCGCCGGGATCCGGGCCGCGCCACGGAAATGTTCCATTACGCGGCCTCGTATTACAACGATTCCGATGCCCAGTATCATCTCGGCCGGGTGCTGGCCGACGGGCTCAACGGCGGGAAGGACCTGCAGCAGGCCGCCCGCTGGTTCTACCTTGCGGCGGAGCAGGGCCATGCTTTTGCCCAGGCGCGCTTCGGGCAGATGCTGTTCAATGGCGACGGCGTGCCCCGTCAGGCGCCGCGCGGCCTGATGTGGATGCAACTCGCCCGCGAACAGGTCGATCCCACCCGCGACCAATGGGTCGTCGAACTGAACGAGCGCGCCCGCGAGATCGCCACCGAGGACGAACGCAAGCTTTCGGAAGCCTTCCTCCGCAAGCGCGGCAAGGGCGTCCGCTGACGCGGCATGGTGGATTTGTCGGCCGAACTCGGGTAGTCCTTTCCCGCCAGGAGAGAGGCCCATGCCGGACTTCACGCATTCGCCCCCTTTGATCCGCCGCGGGCGCGCCATTCTGGCCGCCATGATCCTGCTTCTTCCCGGGGCTCTCGCCGCCCAGCAGGCGCAGATCATCGGCGCCGCCGAGATCGTCGAGAACCGTGTTTCCGGCGAGGTGGCTGGCATCAAGCGCGAGCTCGCCCCCGAGGCGGAAGTCTATCGCAACGAGCTGATCCGCACCGAGGCTGCGTCCAGCACGCGCCTGCGCTTTGCTGACCGGTCGGATCTCCGGCTCGGCCCTGCAGCCCAGATCCGGCTTGATTCCGCGATCTATACCGGCCAGGCAGGCACAGCTGTCACGCTGAGCCGTGGCGCCCTGCGCTTTGTTTCCGGCAGCGGACCGGTCGGCACCTACCAGATCCGAACGCCCGTCGCGACAATCGGCCTGCGCGGCACAACGGTCGATGTCGTGCTGAGGCAGGGCCGGGCTTTCGTGACTCTGGTCGACGGCGCGGCCCAGGTCTGTGTCGGCAATCGCTGCAGCCAGCTGACCAATCGCTGTGATTACGTCGAGGCCGGTGGCGGGCAGGTCCGCCCGGCCCAGAGGCTGACGCCGAACATCCCCACCTTCAACACGGCCTGCCGGGGTGCAGCCTGTGGCGGCGGGGGCTGCACGGCCAGCGCCGCAGGAGCGCCCGGCTCCCCGGGCCCGGCAGCGGCCTCGCCCGGTGGCTATGACCCGGCCGGCGGTTCGACAAGCGGCGCGGGCGGCGCTGCGGGTGGCAGTGGTGGCGGTGGCAGCACCGGAGGCAAGAACTAGCCCCTGTCAAGAACTGGCCCCCGTTCCGCTCCGGCAAGGCGAGGTGGCGGTCAGGTCCTGTGTTCTTCCGCACGCTGCCCGCCCGGATTTGCGCTAGGGTGGCGGAAACGGAGCCCTTGCCATGATCCCTGTCGATCGCTGCCACGCCTTGTCGCCCGAACGCCGCGCCTCTGGACGGCCGCGCCGCGTGCCGGTTGCGGGGCTCCTCGTCTTCCTCCCGTTCGCCTTGCCGCTGCCCGCTTTCGCGAACGATGTGATCGGCAAGGCCGAGACCATCGAAAACCGCGTTCTCGGCCAGCAGGGCGAGGCACCGCGGACGCTCGCGGCGCCGGATCCTGTCCATCGCAATGAGCGCGTGACCACCGAGGACAAGGCGCAGGCGCGCCTCCGCTTCAAGGACGAGACCGATCTGCGCCTCGGCCCCAAGGCCAGCATCAAGCTCGATGCCTTCGTCTATTCCGGCGACAGGAATGCCGCCATGGAACTGACCAACGGGGCGATGCGGTTTGTTTCGGGCAATGGCCCGAAGGGCAGCTACATCATCCGCACCCCTGTCGCGACAGTGGGACTGCGCGGCACGACGGTCGAGGTCAGCGTCATCAACAACCGCACCTATGTCTCGCTCCATGACGGCGCGGCCCAGGTCTGCACCCGTTCCGGACGCTGCATGGAGCTGACACAGGCCTGCACCTATGTCTCGATCGATGGACGGGGCGTGACCCTGCCGCAGCGCCTCTCCGCGCGCCTGCCGGTCTATTCCGCCCAATGCACGGGCGATTTCTGCGTGGTCGATCGCTGCACGCCGCAGATCAAGGGGCAGGCCGGCGCCGTTCCGCCGGCTGCCCGCCCGCCGCGGGCGACGCCACCGCGGGCGACGCCGCCGAAATCACCGCCCCCGCGCCCCCAGCGGCCACGCCGCGTGGTCGTCGAGGAAGAGGATATCATTGACGAGCCGATCGACCGCCGGCCGCGCTATCCGGCGCTCATCCCGGTCATTCCCGGCCTGATCATCGGGCCCGGCTTCGGCCGCCCGAGCTTCCCCGGCACCGGCCCGCGCTTTCCCGGCCGGGTGCCGCAGGGCCCGCGGGGCGGGCGCCTCCTCATGCAGTAAGTGCGCGCGATCCGCTCAGGACAGCCGCGCCCAGACGGGCACATGGTCCGAGGGCTTGTCCTCGGCCCGGAGATCCTTGTCGATCCCGACCTCGGCCAGGCGGTCGGCCGCCCGGGGTGAAAGCAGGAGATGGTCGATACGGATGCCGTTGTTCCGCTGCCACGCGCCGGCCTGGTAATCCCAGAAGGAGTAGAGGCCGCCGGCATCGGTGGTCGCGCGAAGGGCTTCCGTGAACCCGAGATTCAGCAGGCGCTGCAGGGCGGCCCGGCTCTCGGGCAGGAACAGCGCATCCTGTGCCCAGGCGGCGGGCTCGCGGGCATCGCGCGCATCGGGGATGATGTTGTAATCCCCGGCAATGACGAGCTTTTCCTCCAGCGCCAGCAAAGAACGGGCATGGCGCGTCAGCGCCTCCATGAAGGCGAGCTTGTATTCGTATTTCGGCCCGGGCGCCGGGTTGCCGTTGGGGAAATACACCCCGCAGATCCGCAGCGCCTCGCCGGGCACCGAAACCAGCGCTTCGATATAGCGCGCCTGCTCGTCCTCGAAGCCGGGCAGGCCGCGATGCTCCACCTCGATCCGGTGTTTCGACAGGATGGCCACGCCGTTGAAGGTCTTCTGGCCATAGGTCTCGACATTGTAGCCCAGCGCCTCGATCTCGGAGCGCGGGAAGGCCTCGTCGAGGCATTTGAGTTCCTGCAGGCAGACGATATCGGGCTGCCGGGCCTGCAGCCAGCGCAGGAGATGCGCTTCACGCTGCCGCACGGAATTGACGTTGTAGGTCGCAATGATCATGTGCGCTGTTGTAGCGCGAATCGTCAGCGCGGCGACAGCCCAAAGCCGCCGCCCACAGGAGTTCTCCGATGCAGCCGGAAGCCCGCTTCCTGATGGCCTATTGCGAACGCCTCGGCTCGCCCGCTTTCTGGGCCGAGCCGCTGAACGCGCTCACCAATGCCGGCTTCGTGCTGGCCGCCGGCATGGCTTTCTGGCTCTGGCGCCAGCGCCACCCGCGGGATGTCGCCGCCCTCGTGCTGATCCTGCTGATGGTGGCCATCGGCATCGGCAGCTTCCTCTTCCACACCATCCCCAACCGGCGGACGGTGCTGATGGATGTCCTGCCGATCCAGGGTTTCATCCTGCTCTATCTCGGCCTTGCCATCCGCCGTTTCCTCGGCGCGCCGCTTGGGCTGGCTCTGGCCGGTCCGGTCCTGTTCTTCGTTGCCTCGGCCGGTCTGGTGCAGCTTGCCGGCGCGAGCGCCCTGCGCGGTGGCATCGGCTATGTCCCGGCCTTGCTGGCGCTCTTTGGCTTCGGCCTCGCGCTGGCCATGCGCAGCCGCCTGGCCGAACCGGCCAGGGCAGGCCTCACCGGCGATGCGGCCCGGCCCATCGCCCGGGCCCTGCTGCTCGCCGGCGGCCTCTTCACCCTGTCGCTGGCCTTGCGCACCCTGGACCAGCCGCTCTGCAGCTTCTGGCCCTGGGGGCTCCATTTCCTCTGGCATCTGCTCAATGCCACGGTTCTCGGCCTTCTCGCCCTCGCGGCGATCCGGGCGATCAATCCTCGCTGATCAGCTGGATCCGCCACATGCCGTAATGATGGTCCTGGCTCCAGTAGCCCTCGAGATAATCGCTCTCCGGAAAGCGATGCAGCGTGGCCCGCCCGCCAAGCTCGACGCAGCGCAATTCGTAATGCCCCGGCGCCAGCGCCTTGCCGAAATAGCGCTCCTGCCCGTGCTCGCCCGGATACTCGACCGTGACCTCGTCGCGATCCAGGCGTACCGCCCCGGTCACGTTCCGGCTCGGCCGTCCGGTATTGTAGAAGAACTCCACCGCGCTCTTGGCAAACACACTCATGCTGGTCTCCTCCTCGGCCCGTTCCGGGCCTGATGAAACCAGCATGGAGGGCATCGCGTTCCCTCGCCATGATCGGGATCAAAGGGGAGGGGAGGAGCCCGCCAACGGAAAAGCCCGGCCGGAGCCGGACTTTCTGTCTTATGGATCAGACAAGGGGAGAGTTGATCACGAACAGCCCGTCGTCGAGCCGCATGTATCACATTTCAGACAGGTGCCGTTCCGCACCAAAGTGAAGTTCATGCATTCCGGGCAGGCCTCGCCGACATAGCCCTTCATCTTGGCGATGGAGCGCTTGGTCGCGATATCGTCAGCAGCAGCGGCGCTGGCGACCCGCGCCGCCGGCGCCACGAAGCCGAGGCTCTCGATGGCTTCCGCGATCGAGGTATCCGCCTTCAGCGCTGTCGCACCCGCCATGGCATAGACGGTGGTGGTGCTGGTGGCCGTGGCCGCCATCGCCCCGCCGCCGGCACCGCCCTCGACCACGCCGAGATAGTTGGTGGCGCGACCGCGGACGAGGCCCTTGGAGACCACCCGCGCCGCCGGTGTCGAGCCCGAGGGCAGGCCCTCGGCATCGTCGCCCCGGCCCAGGGTCGTGGCGCCGAGATCATCCGGCGTCACATGGGCGAGATCCTCGCGGCCGAGATAGGAAATGGCCAGCTCGCGGAACACGTAATCGAGGATCGACGTGGCCGACTTGATGGCATCATTGCCCTGCACGAAGCCCGCCGGCTCGAACCGGGTGAAGGTGAAGGCATCGACATATTCCTCGAGCGGCACGCCATATTGCAGGCCGAGCGAGATGGCGATGGCGAAGTTGTTCATCATGGCCCGGAAGGCGGCGCCTTCCTTGTGCATGTCGATGAAGATCTCGCCGAGGCTGCCATTCTCATATTCGCCGGTGCGGAGATAGACCTTGTGCCCGCCGACAATCGCCTTCTGGGTATAGCCCTTGCGGCGGCTCGGCAGCTTCTCGCGCTCGCGCACCTTCTCGATCCGCTCGATCACGCGCTCGACGATCTTCTCCGAGATCTGGGCGACACGCGCCGCATTCGGCATCGCCACCAGGGCCTCGACCGCCTCGTCGGCTTCCTCGGCCTCGTCCTCGATCAGCGCGGAGTTGAGCGGCTGGCTGAGCTTGGAGCCATCACGGTAGAGCGCGTTGGCCTTCAGCGCCAGGCGCCAGGAGAGCAGATAGGCGCTCTTGCAATCCTCGACCGTCGCCTCGTTCGGCATGTTGATCGTCTTGGAGATGGCCCCCGAGATGAAGGGCTGCGCCGCCGCCATCATGGTGATGTGGCTCTCGACCGAGAGATAGCGCTTGCCGAGCCGGCCGCACGGATTGGCGCAATCGAAGACCGAATAATGCTCCTGCTTCAGATGCGGCGCGCCTTCCAGCGTCATCGCCCCGCAGACATGGATATTGGCAGCCTCGATATCCTTCTTCGAGAAGCCAAGGAAGGGCAGCAGCTCGAAGCTCATGTCATTGAGCTGCTCGTCAGTGATCCCCATCGCCTTCATTGCCTCGTCGCCGAAGGTCCAGCGGTTGAAGGCGAACTTGATGTCGAAGGCGGAAGGCAGGCCCTTTTCCAGCTTCTCGAGCATCTCGTCGGTGAAGCCCTTGGCCCGGAGGGTGGTGTGGTTGATGCCCGGCGCCTGCCGGAGCGAACCATGGCCCACCGCATAGGCCTCGATCTCGCCGATCTGGCTCTCGCTGTAGCCGAGCGTGCGCAGGGCAGCCGGCACGGCGCGGTTGATGATCTTGAAATAGCCGCCACCGGCCAGTTTCTTGAACTTCACCAGCGCGAAATCCGGCTCGATGCCCGTCGTGTCGCAATCCATCACGAGGCCGATCGTGCCCGTCGGGGCGATCACGGTGACCTGCGCATTGCGGTAGCCATGCGTCTCGCCGAGCGCGAGCGCGCCGTTCCACGAGGCCACGGCATGCGTGACCAGAGCCGGGATCGGGCAATTCGCATGGTCGAGCGGCACCGGATTGACCGCCAGGCCTTCATAGCCGGTGGCTTCGCCGCGGGCCGCGCGGGCATGGTTGCGGATGACGCGGAGCATGTGCTGCGCGTTCTTCCTGTAGCCCGGGAAGGGGCCCAGCTCCGAGGCGATCTCCGCCGAGGTGCGATAGCTCATCCCGGTCATCAGCGCGGTCAGCGCGCCGCAAAGCGCGCGGCCGGCATCCGAGTCATAGGACAGGCCCATCGTCATCAGCAGGCCGCCGATATTGTCATAGCCGAGGCCGAGCGTGCGGAATTCATAGGAGAGTTCCGCGATCTCCTTCGACGGGAACTGCGCCATCAGCACCGAGGTCTCGAGCACCAGCGTCCAGACGCGGATCGTGTGCTCATAGGCCCGGATATCGAATTCGCGCGCTTCCGCATCATAGTACTGGAGCAGGTTCATCGACGCGAGGTTGCAGGCCGTATCGTCGAGGAACATGTATTCCGAGCATGGATTCGAGGCATTGATCCGCCCGGAAGCCGGGCAGGTATGCCAGTCATTCATGGTCGTGTTGAAATGCAGGCCCGGATCTGCCGAGGCCCA
>JAIXSR010000013.1 GCA_027484605.1 Hyphomicrobiales bacterium
CTGGCACCAGGGGTAATCTGTCTGGCCTTTGCATCCGAGAGCATCGCGGTCCCCCAATCCTGATCGCCAGCCCCACATCCAGCCCCACACGAAACCTGCGATGCCTTGCGACGGGATAACTCTCGATGAGACAGCAAAATGGCAGACTCCGTCTCCGCCATTTTCCTGTCCACGGCGATCACCGTTTCATTGATGATCTGATCGATGCCGGTGTCAGGCCGGCCTGCGGCCTCGCAGGATGCCCTCGCCGGATTCGGTCCGACAACCCGGACGGGATATCGCGGCCGGATCGCAGGGCCGGATCAGGTCTCCGGTTTCAGGCCGGCCCGTTTCAGCCGGACGATCGCCAGGTCGAGCGCGGAGAGGAAGTTCGAGCGATCCCTCGGCGCAAAGGGGCGCGGTCCTCCGGTGATCTGGCCGGCAGAGCGCAGGTCATCCATCAGGTTGCGGGTCGCCAGCACAGCGCCGATCGATTGCTCGGTATGGGCGCGGCCATCGGGCGCGATGACATCCGCGCCGGCCTTGATGCAGCGCGCCGCCAACGGAATATCCGCTGTGACCACGACAATGCCGCGCCGCGCGCGTCCGGCAATGTAATCATCGGCGACATCCAGCCCCGCGCCCACCACCACCCGCTCGATCAGCGGATCACGCGGTAGCTGCATGTAGCTGTTGGAGACCACGATGGTCCTGACGCCGTGGCGGCCCGCAACCTTGTAAACCTCGTCCTTGACGGGGCAGGCATCGGCATCGATGAAAACCAGAATGGTCGGGAGCGCGCTCATCCCTTTCCGATGTGGGCGGAAAGGCCGCCCGTCAAGTCGCCTCGCGTGCCGGGCCTGCCGATCCGCGCCGTGGATGGCCTGAGCCGGATCAATACCCCCCTGCAGAGGTTCCGGGCGGACATGTTGTGCCCACGGCCCGGCATCGGGCTGATGCCGGAGGCGCTGGCCGGGATCAACGCTGCCGGTCGCGGTTACGCAGCCGAATGCGCCCTCCGGCACGCTGCCAGGTTGTGCCTGCGGCGATTGAACGCGCCGGCTTGATCGTGGCCGGATGCGGCGTACACTCGGCCCAGCCATTGAACAAGACGACTTCCGGCAAACGGGGGCGGTTCATGGGTGGGGATGCTTCCATGGTCATGCCTCCGTTCATCGCAGCCGAGTTGCTCTCGGAAGTCGACCTCCCGACAACGCATGAGCGGCTCGCGTCGCTCGTCAAGAATACCGTGCTGCCGCGCCTGATCCAGATGCATGCCCAGCCCTCTGCCGGGCATCCGGCGCGAGCGCGGGTTCCCTCGGCCGGAGACATCGAGAAGCTGGCGCATCTTGTGCTCGATCCGAACATCCAGCTGTCTTCGGACTTCGTCAGCACGCTCGAGCAACAAGGCCATTCCATCGAAGACCTGTTCGTCACCCTGCTGGAACCGGCCGCGCGCTGCCTCGGAACCATGTGGGACAATGACGAATGCAGCTTCGTCGACGTGACATTCGGCGTGGCGCGGCTCCAGCAACTGCTCTCGATGGGCAGCCGTTCCAACACGGTTCCGGAATTCAGCCGGAAACGAAGTGTCTGCATGGTGACGCTGGCCGATGAAAAACACTCGCTCGGCGTGACAATGGTCGAAACCTTCCTGCAAGCCGGCGGATGGGGCGTCCGCACGCTGCATCGCGGATCGATCGGGGAGATCGAGGCCATGGTTGCCGGCGAATGGTTCGCCGTTATCGGACTGGCCGTCAGTTCGAGCCGTCAATTCGCGGAGCTGGCCTCGACGATCCGCGCGATCCGGTTGCATTCCTGCAACCCGGCCATCGGCGTCATGGTCGGCGGCCCGCCCTTTGCGGGGGCAACCGATATCGTCTCCCAGGTCGGGGCTGACGCCACGGCAGTCAACGCGCCCACCGCCGTTCTCGTCGCCCAGAGGCTGTTTGACATCGGCGCCGCGACGAACTGGCAGGCGCATTCCTCGGGGACGGCACGCCCGAGGCAATCGGCCTGAACCCGGCGCGCTGCCCGTCAACCCGGGCGGGGGCACGAACGGAAAAAGGCCAGCAGCACGGGAGATATGCTGCTGGCCCTTCCTGCCCCCCGGCGGCCTCGATCAGAAATCGCGCTGGAACCGGAGCCGGCCGACCCAGTCGGCCGTGTCGTTGCCGCGCGTCGCGAATCCGGCCGTTATCGTCGCGGCGGGACCGTCGATCTTCCGGTAGAAGACTTCCGCACCGATCAGGAACCCCGCCGTGGGCTGCCAGCCGACCTGGCCGACAATGGCATAGGTCTTGAGCGTATTGGCCGCCCCTGACGGATCGTATTGGGCATAGCTGCCGCCAAGCGAGGTCCAGATCGTCGGTGTCAGATAGGCCTGGACGCCGCCAGCCAGAGTCCAGGCCTGGGTGAGCCGCGCCTTGCCGCCGGCAACGGTCGCATCCACCGCAGCGCGGGAGAAGGAGCCGATGGCGATCGTGTTGTAGCCCGCATAGGAAACGGCACCCTCGGTCAGCACCGCATTGAACCAGAGATTGGTCCCCTTGCTGGCGAAGGGCAGGTTGATCTTGCCGGCCGCGCCGATCGCATAGCCATAGGTGGCATTGATATTCGGCCCGGTCGTTCGGATCTCGTGCACGGCGCCCATCAGTTTCAGGGCGCCGAAGCTGCCGGCATAATCAAGGCTGCCGACGATATCCGGCATCCGGGTGCCGGCAACCGTGCCGCCGGTCAGGCCGCGGATGCGCTCGCGGGAATCCTCCATGGCGAGGGTCGCCGAGAAGCCGCTGCCGAGCTTCGCCGTATAGCCGATCGTGTTGGTGTAGAGGATGAAGGAATAGCCCCCGTAATTGTTCGAACCGGCGAACCAGGGCGACCAGCCATGCTCCCAGAGGGGCGTGACCCGGCCGGCCGTGATGCCGCCGAACTGGATGAAGGCCTGTTCGAGCACCGTCGTGTCGGCGGCGTTCTCGCGCTGGAAATAGGCCCGGACGAAGGTCCGCAACAGGCCGTATTCCGTCGCGGTGCGGTGATCGAAGGCCACATAGCCGCGCACCCGGAAGCGATTGGCATTGGTGGTATTGGTCGTCGGATTCTCGATCATGTAATCCGCCCGGACCCGCCCCAGCACCTTGAGGCAGGAGGTCGTTCCGGGAACCACGAAGAAGCCCGAACCATAGGTCGGGCAGGTCTTCACATATTCCGCCGCACTCGGCTTCTTGACACCGAGATCGGCGCCCTGGGCCAGTCCGATCGCGGCGAATGCCCCGATCACGCCTGCCCCGATGGATTTCAGATGAACCATGTCCCCTCCTTGTTGTTGTCTGGTTCTCAAAGGACCGAAACCGGCGCGCGGAAAGGCGGGCCGGTCGCGGGTTGTCCGGAAATGTCGGATCAATCGTGCTTCAGCCCGGCGGACTGGATCAGCTGTCCCCAGCGCTGGTGCTCCTCCGCCATCATGCGGCGGAATTCCTCCGGCGAATTGCCGATGGGCGCAGCGCCTTCCTTGCCGAGGCGGTCCTTCAGCAGCGACGAGTTCAGCGCATCCAGCGTGGCCTTGCGCAGGCGCTCGACGATGGGGCCCGGCGTGCCGGCCGGCACCACAAAGCCATACCAGGCGCTGGCCTCGTAGCCGGCCCAGCCGAGTTCCGCCACGGTTGGCAGATCCGGATAGAGCGTGGTCCTGGCCCGCGAGGTCACGGCGAGCGGGCGGACGAGCCCGCCTTCGATCTGGCCGAGGATCGAGGGGAAGGTGGTGACCATGAAGTCGGTCTTGGCGCCGATCAGGTCATTGATGGCCGGCCCGGCCCCGCGATAGGGGATATGCAGCGCCTTGACGCCCGCCGCCTTCTCGAGGAGCAGCGTCGCCAGATGGCTGGCGGAACCGTTCCCGGCAGAGCCATAGGTCAGCTTTTCAGGATTGGCCTTGGCATAGGCCACGAGTTCCTTGAGATCCTTGAAGCGCGACTCCTTCGGCACGACGATGACCAGCGGCGCGGAGGCCAGCAGCGTCACCGGATCGAAGGCTTTCAGGGTGTCCACCTTCATCGACTTGAAGAGATGCGGATTGACGACCATCGGCCCCTGATTGGCCATCAGCACGGTGTAGCCGTCGCGATCGGCATTCGCCGCCTGCTGCGTGGCGATGTTGCCCCCGGCCGCGCCATTGTTCTCGACGATCATCGTCTGCCCGATCGCCTGGCTGATCCCCTGCGCGATGACCCGCGCGATCGTGTCGGTTCCGCCGCCGGCCGCATAGGGCACGATCAGCTTGATCGGCTTGGTCGGATAGGTACCGCTGGCCCGGAGCGCGGATGCGCCGAGGAACGTGCCGGCAAGGCCGATGGTGAAATGCCGCCTGTCGAGCTGCATGGTTTCTCTCCCGATTATCGTTTTAGGCTGATTTGGCGTAGGTGACGACGGTCTCGCCGGAGGCCTGCTCCGGCATGCGGACAAACACGCTGCCCTCGAAGATTTTCCGGGCTGTCCGGACCAGCGAGGCCTCGAACGGCCCGCCAGCCCGCGGCTGCGCCAGGGTCAGGTCGAGCCCGCCCGAGGGATGCTCGATCCGGATCGGCGTCCCGGGCCCGGCTTCCGGCGCGACGGCATGCGCCACCGTGCCGGGAATGGCCGCAGCCGTTGCAATGCCGACCGCCCCGGTGACAGCCAGGGCCTTGTGGGCCGAATGGGGCATGAAATACCGCGCAGCGAGCGTGCCGCCGGCGGCAGGCCCGGCCACGAGGACCGGCTTGGGCACCACGAGGTCACGCACATCGCCGAGGCCCATCCGGTGCCCGGCCTCGAGACGCAGGGCTTCGAGGCGGCCCATGAAGGCGCGATCCGCATCCAGCTCGGCCGGCGTTTCTTGGCCGGTCTTGCCGAGATGGGCCGCCCGGACGATCATCAGCGGCGTGGCCGCATCGATCAGCGTGCAGGGAATGCCGTCGAGAATGTCGGTCTGCCGGCCCGAAGGAAACAGCGAGCCGGTCTTGGACCCGGCCGCATCGAGGAAGGTAAGCCAGACCGGTGCCGCCGTACCGGGCACGCCGTCGATGCGGCACCCGCCCTCATAGGTCACCCGGCCATTCGGCGTTTGCACCACGGCCTCGATGCGCTTGCCGGTATTGACGTTGAAGATGCGGATCCGGGTTTCGCCCGGCTGGGCCCGGACCAGACCGCGTTCGATGGCGAAGGGCCCGACGGCGCTCAGCATGTTGCCGCAATTCGGCGAGATATCGACGCGATGCTCGCCGACCTTCACCTGCGCGAAGAGATAGTCGATATCGGCATCGGCGCGGAACGAGCGCGAGACGATCGCAACCTTGCTGGTCAGCGGGTTTCCGCCGCCCAGCCCGTCGATCTGGAGGTCATGGCCGGCACCCATCGCCGAGATCAGCGCGGCATCTCGGGCGGCGGGATCGGCCGGCAGGTCGGAAGCCAGGAAGAACGGCCCGCGGGATGTGCCGCCTCGCATCAGGGTGCAGGGAACTGCGCGGGTTTCCATGGCCATTCTTCCGGAGGATGCGGCCATTGATCCACATTTCGGAACAATGATCCAGATTCATCAGATTTCCGGAAGAGTCCTAGCCAACCCGATCACCGTTGTTAAATGCAAAGAATCCGATTATTGATGCGTCATGCGGATCAATTTCGAGCTTCTGGATCTCCGTGCCTTTCTCGCGGTGCTGGAAAGCGGCAGCTTCCACAAGGCGGCCGAACAGCTGAACCTGTCGCAGCCCGCGCTCAGCCGCCGGATCAAGCAGCTCGAGACGACGCTCGGCGCCCCCCTCCTCGAACGCACGACACGGCGCGTCTCCGCGACCACGGTGGGGCGGGAACTCCAGCCGTTGCTGGTCCGGCTGCTGGACGAGCTGGAAGCCTCGGTCCTGTCGATGAGCGCGACGGGCAAGCTGCAGCACGGGCAGGTCACCATCGCCTGCGTGCCGACAGCGGCCTTCTATTTCCTGCCGCTGGTGATCCGGCAATTCCACGCGCTGCATCCGAATATCCGGATCCGCATCCTCGATCTCTCGGCCAGCGAGGGGCTGAAAAGCGTGGCCCATGGTGAATCCGAATTCGGGATCAGCATGCTCGGCTCGGCCGATCCGGAACTGACCTTCACCCCCCTGATGGACGATCCCTTCGTGCTGGCCTGCCATCGCGCGCATCCCCTCGCCGCCCGCACGGCGGTGGAATGGAGCGATCTCGCGAATGAGTTGCTGATCGGCGTCAGCCGCCATTCCGGCAACCGGACCATTCTCGACAATGCACTGGCCAATTCCGGAGTCCGGCTGAACTGGTTCTACGAGGTGAACCATCTCTCCACCTCGCTCGGCCTCGTGGAGACCGGCGTCGGGATTTCAGTCCTGCCGCGGCTGGCCACCCCGCAGGACGATCACCCGAAGATCGTGACGCGGCCGATCACCGGCCCCGTGGTCTCGCGCACGATCGGCATTGTCGAACGGCGCAATGGCCGCCTCTCTCCGGCGGCCAGCCGTTTCCGCGCCCTGCTCTCGGAGAGCTGGACCCAGCAATCCCATTCCGGCTGAACCCTCTGCCGATGGGCCTGTCCGGAATGGGAAAGGGCTGCGAAATCCGCGCAGCCCCTCCTTCCTCGTCAAATGCCCGGTCAGGCCTTCAGCGCGCGCGACAGACCGAGCGTGAGCAGCGGCGGGATGCGGTAATCCGGGAAGGCCCGGGCAATCTCCTCGGTGATCGCCTTCGCCTGGTCCTCCTTGCCGATATTCGCCACCAGCAGCGGCTTGACCGCCTGGAGATAGCCGACAAGGCCGGCAAGGCTGGCCGGTGCGGTCGGCTCGCCATGGCCCGGCAGGATCACCGGCATCTCGCCGGCGCGGGTCTCGATGGCCTTCAGCGCCGCAACCCATTGGTCGAGCTGGCGGCTCACCACCGCATGGACCTTGTTGTAGACGACATCCTGCGCGATCAGGATGCCGGCCTGCGGCAACTCGATCGTCAGGATTTCCGGCGCCTCGGTATCGAGGATCGGCCGGTAGCGGAAGACCACGCCGCCGATCGTCTCGTCGCCGGCAGCGATCGTGCCGGCAATGGCGGGTACCCGTGTCTCGACCTTGCGCTCGGCAACGAGGGCGGCTCCGCGCTCGGTGATGAACTTCGCGGTGACCGGCCCGGCATGGACCTGTTCGAACCCGGCATGGGCAAGGCCGAACCAATGATCGGGATGCATATGGCTGAGGATCACCCGTGTGACCGGGCGGCCGAGCAAGGCGATGTAGCGCTTGAGCTCCTGCGCCGAGGCCGCGACGAACTGGCCATCGACCAGCACGAGACCGGCCTGGGTCTCGACGAGATGCGAGGTGACCAGCGCCCCGGCCGGATCGGCCATGTAGGTATGGACGCGGACGCCCCCGCGCTCGGTCACGAAGACCTTGCCCTTGAAATCGGCGGGCGCGGTATTCGCGGCCTGGGCGAGGACGGGGCCGGCGAGAAGCGAGGTTCCGATGGCGTTGAGAAGGATACGGCGGGTCAGGATCATGGTGGGCCTCCCTGGGCTGGTGGAATTGGCCCGGAGGATAGGGCGGCCATGACAATCAATGAAATTCATAATATACATGTCTCATGCGCAAGATTGATCTCCGCCGGATTGACCTCAACCTCCTCCCCGTTTTCGACACGCTGATGCGCGAACGGCATGTCTCGCGCGCCGCCGGGCAGCTCGGGCGCACGCAATCAGCCGTCAGCCATGCGCTGGACAGGCTCCGCGACCAGCTGGGCGACCCGCTGCTTGTCCGCGTCGGCGGATCGATGCAGCCCAGCCCCTTCGCCCTTGAGCTGATGGCGGAACTCGGCCCGATCCTCGGCAGCATCGAACGGGCCCTCTCGCCGCGGGAATCCTTCGATCCGGCAACCGCGCAGCGCCATTTCCGCCTCGTCCTGCCGGATTTCTGGACGGATGCAATGGCCGGCTTTCTCGCCGAGGCGGCACGGATCGCGCCCGGCATCACGGTTGAATGGCTCGCCCCGCGCGAGAGCAGCCTGATCGACCTCGCTGCGGCGCAGGTCGATCTGGTCATCGCGCCGAGCCGGCTTGCGCCCGTAGAAGGCACGCAGTCCAGCCCGCTGGGCGCCATGGCCTGGCAGAGCTTCCTCCGTGCCGGCCACCCCGCCATCGCGCGATGGGGCCGGGAAGCCTGGCTCGCCTATCCGCACGTGGTCGTGGCCGTGGGCGACCGCCTGCGCCCGCCGGTGGAGACCGCCGCCTACCTGCCCCCCGAACGGACGATCGGCGCCCGGGTGCCGAATTTCGGTGCCGTGGCACCGCTGCTTGCCCGGACCGACATGATCGCCACCCTGCCCACGCTGACCATACGCGATGCCGCAGGCTTCCACGGGCTGGTCGCGCTTCCGCCGCCTGTCCCGGTCGAGCCGATCGAACACAGTCTTTACTGGAGCATCCGGCATGGCAACGAGCCGGCGCTCGCCTGGTTGCGGGAGACGATCCGCCCCCATCTCGCCATTCCCGGCTGATGCCCGGACCGCTTCAGCCGGAGACGCTGTAGTATTTCACGACCTTGCGTTCGTTCTTCCAGGCATAGGGCGCACCCTGCGGCACGAAGATGACGTCGCCGGCGCGGAACACGGCCGGCCCTTCGGTCTGGTGCGTCAGGGTCACTTCGCCCTCGAGGAGATGCATCAGTTCGTGGATCCGGTGCGGAACGAAACGCCGCTCGCAGGGCGTCGAGACATCCCAGATGCCCGCGCGCAGGCCCGAGGCATCAGTGAAGAGGTTCAGCGAATGGCATTCCGGCGGCGCGCTGACCAGCACCTCCGGCGCGGGCCCGGCCGAGCGGTTGCGCGGCAGAGCGGGGTCCAGCGCGATCGCGGCGGTTTCGCCGGCCGGGGCATCGGCCATGGTATGCGCCACGAAAAAGACCAGCGTGCCCGGTGCCGCCTCGACCGGGCCGGCAAAGCCGCGCGGCAGGACAAGAGCCGAGCCCGCGCCATGCACCTGCCCCGCCACGACCAGCCGGCCGGCACCGACCGTCATCAGTTCGGCATGGCCGAGGCCGGCGACCGTGACGATGCCGCCCAGCCGCAGATGCCCGGCCCGGTGGCCGTTGCCATCATCGAACAGGATCGCCCGCCCGGCGGCGAAGGGATCGGCGGCGCTGGCGGCACCGGCGCGGCCGGCGGCCAGCGGCTGGCCGTCGCGGCCGAGATGGATCAGGGTCTTGGTCATGCTGGGCTCCGGAAAGGGGGTCAATGGCCGGCGGCCCAATGGGCCAGGTCGGAAAAGGCGAGCCTGCCCTCGACCATGTCGAGCACGCGCTCGCCGATCAGGGGGCCGAACTTGAACATCTGGCCATCGCATTGGGTGATGACCATCGCCTGCTGGTGGCGGGCGAAGAGGAAACGGCGGGAGGGATCGAGCGTGTAATAGCCGACCTGCATGCGCAGCGGCCGATACCCCTCGAAATCCCGGAAATACGGCCGGAACGCGCCGAGAATGGTCCCGCTCTCCCATTCGAGATCGGCGGCGAACCCGTCCGTATCCGGCATGGCCCGCCGGCGATGCGCGGAATAGCCGATCTTCAGGCCCGCGCCGCGCCGGTCCGGCAGGGTATAGCCGGTATGGTCGCCCAGCACGGCGATGGCCGGGGCATCGCGCCAGCTCTGCGCATGGGCAGCCGGCGGCTCGACATAGACCAGCGCCTGCCGGTAGACGGGCACCTGGCCATAGCGCTCGGGCATCAGGCGCGGCAGCCAGGCCCCGGCGGCCACCACCACCGTGTCACCCCGGCGCACCGTGCCATCGGCGAGATGGACGACGCCCTGCGCCTCGTCCACCGCCACGACCTTGCACCCCGTCTCGATCGGCACGTCCCGCGCGCCGAGCCAGGCCGTCAGGTCACGCAGGATGTCCGATGCGAAGAGCGGGCCGCCCGGAAAGGCGGTCACGCCCCAGGCATGGGCCGGCAGCACGAGATGGGGGCACAGGGCCTCGACACCCCGCCGGTCAAGCACCGCATGCGGCAGGCCGATGGCGCGGAACGTGTCGCGCGTCTTCTCCGCATAATCGCCCGGTTCGAGCGAGATGGCGATCGCGCCGGTATTCTCGAAATGGCAGGCGCCGAGATCCTGCCAGAGCCGGTCCCAGGCGCCGAAGGCCTCGGTGACCATCCGGGTATAGCCGGCCGCCGCCCCATAGGGGTAGCGGATCATCCGGTGGCGGTCATGCGAGGCGGATTCGGGATTGGGCGCCTCGCCCTGCTCGAGCACGCGAACGGCATGCCCCCGCAGGGACGCCGCGCGGGCGACGGACAGGCCGACAATGCCGGCCCCGATGACGACAAGCTGCGCCATGCCGGTCAGCCGCAGAACTTTTCGATCACGCGGAGCCAGTTCCCGCCCATGATCGCGGCGACATCAGCCTCCTTGTAGCCGCGCGCCAGCAAACCGGCGGTGAAATTCGGCAGCTTCGCCACGCGCTCCACGCCCAGAGGGTAGGATTGCCGGCCGAACGAGGCCAGGGTGCCGAAAATGTCGGGCCGCCGTGTCCGCCAGGTGACGACGCTGGGCGAAGCCACAACCGTCTCCATCTCCTGGTAGAATTCGACATAATCCATGCCGATCCCGACGCCCTCGACGCCGACCAGCCTCACGAAATGGTCGATATGGTCGAGCAGCGTGTCCAGCGTCGGGGCCTCGTCGGCCAGCGAATGCGGCAGGCCGCACACACCGATCATCCCGCCCTTGGCCACCATGCCCTTGACGGTCCCGTCCGTGGTGTTGCGGCCATTGTCGCGCAGGGCAGCGGCATTCGAATGGGTGCAGACCGGCGCCCGGGCAATCGCCGTCGCCTCGGCCCGCGTGCGATGGCCGCAATGCGAGAGGTCGAGGATGACCGGCAATTCGTTGACCCGCGCGATCAGCTCCTCGCCGAGATAGGTGATCCCGGCATCGCGCTTCTCGCCGCAGCCATCGCCGAACAGGTTGGCGGTGGTATAGGCAAGGCCGAGGAAGCGCATCCCCATCCGCACCAGCGTCTCGACGCGCCAGATCTTGTCGTCCAGCATCGTGGCGCCCTGCGTGCCGAACATCACGCCGATCTTGCCGGCCGTCTTGGCGGCGCGCAGGTCGGCGGCATTGAGGCAGAGCCGGAGATGCGGGTTCTTCTCGATCTTCGTCAGGTGCCTGTCGACATTGCGCAGGACCGTGTCCCAATCCTCCTCCAGCGCGAAGGTGACATTCGTCCCGTCGACACCGCCGGCCAGCATGCGCTCGGTGTATTTCTCGTCCAGCACATAGGCGATGGAGAGGCCGTCGAAGACATAGGTCTCGCGATGGAAAGCGAGAGCCGCGGCATCCGTGGTGAGGTCATGGGATTGGGTCATTCGTGTCCCCCGGTCTGGTTGGTCGCCTTGCTGGCGAAGCGGGCAATGGTGAAGGGCTCGATCGGCGTGCTGGTCTGGCCGGTGGCGATCAGCTCGGCCATCACGTCGCCGACGCCGGGCCCGAGCTGGAAGCCGTGGCCGCAGAAACCGAAGGCATAATGCAGGCCGGAAACCCGGGCCGAGGGCCCCATGATCGGGATATCGTCGGGAAGGTAGCTCTCGATTCCGCTCCAGACGCGGATGACATTGAGCCGCCGCAAGGCGGGAACGATCCGCGTGATCTGCGCGAGCTGCCCCAAGGTGTTCTCCGGCTTCACATAGGCGCGCAACGTTTCCGCGCTGGCCGGCCCGCGGATGCCGCCGCCGAAGACGATGTTCCCCCGCTTCACCTGCCGGAGATAGATGATTTCCTCCGGGATGGTGGTGGCGATGCCGAGCACCGGCTCGAGCGCATAGGGAACCGGCTCGGTCACCGCCATTTGCGGGCCATGGACCACGAGCGGCGCCGGCTCGCCGAATTGCTGCGACAGCCGGCTGCCCCAGGCCCCGGCGGTGATGAGCATCTGCTCCGCCCGGAAGACGCGGCCATCGGCAGTCAGGGCGCGGAACGAACCGCCCTCCTGCTCGACCGACAGCACTTCGGTCCGCTCGACGATCACGGCGCCTGCGCGCTTCGCTGCCCGGCCGAAGGCGGGAGCGGCCAGGCGCGGATTGGCATGGCCATCCAGCGGCGAATAGGACCCGGCGCGGATTTCCGGCCCGAGGAAGGGGAACCGGTCGCGCAGGACATTGCCGCTGAGCATCTGCAGCTCAAGTCCGTAGGGGCGCGCATCGCGGCCATATTGCTCGATCCGCCCGGCCATCTCTTCGGAATAGGCAAGCCGCAGATGGCCGGAAGGGAGGAATTCGGCATCCTCGCCGAGCATTTCGTTGAGCCGGCCCCAGATCGCCCGCGAGCGGTTGGCCAGCGGCAATTGCGGCAGGTAGCGCCCCTGCCGGCGGACATTGCCGAAATTCGTGCCGCTGGCCTGCTGGCCGATCAGGCCACGCTCGATCAGCGTCACCGATTTCCCGCGCTGGCGCAGGAAGAAGGCCGCCGAGGCGCCCATGATCCCGCCGCCGATGATCAGCACGTCGCTCCTCTGCGGCTCGGTCATGGCTGGCTCTCCCCGGCCGAGATGGCGAGCGGCTTGACCGGCGCCTGTCCGCGCAGGCGGCCGACCGCCTCCAGCGGCACGCCCGAGGCGGCGGCGACGATCTCCGCCCCGGCATGGCCGCAATAGCGCCCCTGGCAGCGCCCCATCCCCACGCGGGTCAGCGCCTTGGCACGGTTGACCTCGTCCGCGCCCTTCCCGGTGGCGGCCTCGCGCACTTCGCCCACCGTGATGCCCTCGCAGCGGCAGAGGATGGCCTCGTCCGGCAGGTCAGCGGCAAGATGGGCGGGCCAGGGATAGGCCTCCGCGATCCCCTCGCGGAACCGCTCCATGATGCGCGCCCGCGCCCGGAGAGCCGCCCGCTCGGCTTCCGGCACGGCCCGGCCCAGATCCGCCAGCACGGCACAGGCCGCGAGCGCGCCGGAAATCTCCGCGCCATCGGCGCCCTGTGTCCGCACGCCGTCGCCGGCGAGATAGACGCCCGGCACCGAGCTGCGCCCTTCGGCATCGATCTCGGGCCAGTATTGCCGGGTCTTCGGGTCGAAGGTGAAGGCGCAACGCGCAAGATCGGCCAGCTGCGCCTCCGGCCGGAGATGATAGCCGAGGCCGACCGCATCGCAATCGAAGCGCCGGATCCTGCCGGAGGCAAGCCGGACGCTGACTCCGGTCACCCCGGCTTCGGCCTCGCCATGGATCTCGACCGGCGTGACGCCGCGATGGATCGCCATGCCGGAAGCCATCAGCCCGCCGACGAGGCGCAGCCCCTTGACCAGCATGCCCGGCCGGGCGGCAAGCTTCGGCAGGGCCATGACCTGCCGGCGGAACGGCGAGGTATCGAGCAGCGCCACCACCCCGGCGCCGGCCTTGTGATATTGCAGCGCCACCAGTTGCAGCAGCGGCCCGGTGCCGAGGAACACCACCCTGCGCCCGATGGCGCAGGCCTGCGCCTTGAGCGCGATCTGCGCCCCGCCGAGGCTGTAGACACCGGCATGCTGCCAGCCCTTGACCGGAAGCAGCCGGTCGGTCGCACCGGCGGCGATGATCAGCGCGTCATAAGCGAACTGGCCCGGCTTGCCCTCGCTGATCGTGTGGACCACACCATCCGCGACATTCCAGACAAGATGCCGCGGGTGATAGGCGATCTGCGGTTTCAGCCGCTCGAAACTCTCGTGAAGGGCAACGGCACGCGCGGCCTCGGTGCCGTAGAGCTGTTCGGGCGTGCGGGTGAAGCCTTCCGGCTGGCGGCGATAGATCTGCCCGCCATCGCGCTGGCCCTCGTCCAGCAGGATCGGGCGCAACCCGGCCGCGACCAGAGCCCCGGCGGCGCGGATGCCGGCTGGCCCGGCCCCGACAATGACTATACGGGGATCGGCCATGACATGTCCGGTTGTTCGGTGACGAGGGAAAGCCCGGCGCGGACCGGCGTGTCGCAGGCGCGCAGGCGATGGCCATCAGCGGTCCAGACCCAGCAATCCTGGCAGGCCGCCATCAGGCAGAAGCCGGAACGGGCCTCGGGCCCGAATTCCGAGCGGCGCAACCGGCCCCGCGCCGTGAGGATCGCCACCAGAAGGCTGTCGCCCTCCAGCGCCTCGATGCTCTCGCCATCGACCGTCACGGCGATCCGTGCCCGGCCGGTTTCACCGAGGCGCACGAAGCGGGCTTGCCCGGACCCGCCCATCAGAGCCCCCCGACCAGCATGTATTTCATCTCGAGATATTCCTCGATCCCGTGCCGGCCGCCCTCGCGGCCGAGGCCGGATTCCTTGACCCCGCCGAAGGGCGCGATCTCGTTGCCGAGCATGGCGGCATTGATGCCGATCATCCCCGCCTCCAGTTCCTCCGCCACGCGGAAGCCCCGGCCGAGATCCCGGGTGTAGAAATAGGCAGCAAGGCCATAGGGGGTGGCATTGGCGAGGCGCACCACCTCCTCCTCGGTCTCGAAGCGGAACACCGCCGCCACCGGGCCGAAGGTCTCTTCCTGCGCCAGCATCATCTCCGGCATCGCGCCGGCCAGCACGGTCGGCGTGTAATAGGTACCGCCCAGTGGATGCACGGCGCCACCCGTCGCGATCCGCGCGCCCCGGGCCAGGGCATCGGCGACATGGCGCTCGACCTTCTCGACCGCGCGCGCATTGATCAGCGGCCCCTGCACGACGCCCTCCGCATCGCCGGGCCCGACCTTGAGCGCGGCGACGGCCCGCGCGAAGGACTCGACGAAACGGTCATGGATGCCGGCCTGCACGAAGAGCCGGTTGGTGCAGACGCAGGTCTGGCCCATATTCCGGAACTTCGCGGCAATCGCCCCTTCCACCGCCTTGTCGAGATCGGCGTCGTCGAACACGATGAAGGGCGCATTGCCCCCGAGTTCGAGCGCCACCTTCTTCACGGTCGAGGCGGCCTGCCGCATCAGCAGCTTGCCGACCGGGGTCGAGCCCGTGAAGCCGATGAAGCGCACAGCCGGATGGGTGGTGAAGACCTCGCCGATCGCCACGGCATCGCCGGTGACGATGTTGAGCACGCCCGGCGGCATGCCCGCCTCGAGCGCGAGCTGGCCGAGGGCGAGCGCGGTCAGCGGCGTGTCCGGCGCGGGCTTGACCACGAAGGTGCAGCCGGCCGCGAGCCCGGGCGCGCATTTCCGCGTGATCATCGCCGCCGGGAAATTCCACGGCGTGATCGCCGCGGCGACACCGATCGGCTGCTTCTGGACGATGATCCGCGTATTCGGGAAGGGCGAGGGCATCGTCTCGCCATAGACGCGCTTCGCCTCTTCCGCATTGAACTCCACGAAGGACGCAGCATAGGCCACCTCCCCGCGGGATTCGACCAGCGGCTTGCCCTGCTCGGCCGTCATCAGCCGGGCCAGATCCTCCTGGTTGGCCATGATCAGCGTGAACCAGCGGCGGAGGATCGCGCTGCGTTCCTTTGCCTGCAGCTTCGCCCAGGGCTTGAAGGCCCGCGCGGCGGCCAGCACGGCCAACTCGGCCTCGGCCGCGCCGAAATGCGGCACCCGGGCGATCTCCTCGCCGGTGGCGGGGTTGGTCACGGGGAACGTCCCCTCGCCCACCCATTCGCCGCCGATCAACGCCTGGCGGCGGAGAAGTTCGGAACGGACCAGCACCGGCGCGCTCATAGCCCGGCCTCGTCAGCCAGCGCGGCCAATGTGGAGAAATGGAAATCCGGCTTCGTCAGCGCCTCGACGGCGATGGTTCCGCCGAAGCCCTTCTGGCCCTGCCGGCGCTCGATCCAGCAGGTCGTGTAGCCGAGCGCCTTGGCCACGCCGATATCGTGATACTGGCTCTGCGCGACGTGGAGGATCTCGTCGCGCACGAAGCCGGACCGGCTGATCCGCCCGCGGGCGAAGCCGAAGAAATTCGGATCGGGCTTCTCGCATAGGGCTTCGTCCACCGTGATGCTGTCCCAGAACGGATGGCCGAGCGTGCGCGCGAAATGATCCAGCGCCCAGCGCTGCGCATTGGTCATGGCCACCAGCCGGTAACGGCTGGAAAGCCGCGCCAGCGCCGCCACGGAATCGGGGAAGGCCGGCCAGAACTCGGCCGAGTCGCGGAAGCCGCGCGCCAGGGCGCGGTCATCCTTCAGCCCGCAATCGCGGACGAGATCGAAATAGGCGCGCTCGAGATCATCCGGATAGCGCAGGGTCTTCCCGGCCGTGCGCGAGGCGCGGTAGGCATCGAGGATGGCCATGTCGCTGACCGAAGCCGGCGCCGCGCCGGACTGGCGCAGATAGGCCAGCATGCCGCCCTCGAAATCGATCAGGGTCCCGACGACATCGAAGGTCAGCACCTTGAAATGCTGGAGGCTTTCGCGCGGTGTCATGGGGCAATGGCCCTCCGGCTGTTGGTATTCGAGGCGACGAGCGGCACAAGATGCGCCGCGAGAAACTGGCCGGGCGTCGTCCCGCAGATCGAACGGAAATGCCGGCAGAGATGGGATTGGTCGCAGAAGCCGACCTCGATGGCCGCAATGGCGGAGGGCGTGCCCTCGATCAGCAATTGCTGGGCGGCCCGGACGCGGACCATCGACAGGAAGCGGTAGGGCGCGACACCGAACCGGCGGCGGAACAGCGTGACAAAACGGAAGACGCTGAGCCCGGCCTGCTCGGCCAGATCCTCGAGCGTCAGCCTTTCGGCATAATGCCGCTCGATAAAGGCGCGGACCTCCTCGAGATCGGCGCGGCGCATCCGCGGCTGCCCCGCTGCACCTCGCGGATCAGGGTTCCTCAGAGGTTGATGCATGATGCTGCCCTCGCTCTCCGGCCGTGTCGTTGCCGACAGCAGAAGGGTAGGCGGGGCCGGATGCGCAAAATCCCGAACTCGCGGGGATGCACGGTGATCCATGCCGAATCGGGCGCGGGTGCAGCAGATTGTGCGGCCCGCCGGACGCCTCATTCGTCGCGGTTGAACAGCCGGTCGATCGGGTAGTGATGCTTCACGAAAGGCGACTTGATGACGATGTAGCTGAAGTACTTCTCGATGCCGATATTCCGGTCGAGCAGCGCCTCGATCACGCTCTGGTAATGGTTCACGCCCGAGGTGACGAATTTCAGCAGGTAATCGTAGCCGCCGCTGACAAGATGGCATTCGATGATCTCCGGCACGCCCTTGATCGCGGCCTCGAACCGGGAGAAATCGTCGGATCGATGGTCCGAAAGCGTGACTTCCGTGAAGATCAGCAGCACATCGCCGAGCTTCCGCAAGTGAAGCTGGGCGCCGTAGCCGGTGATGTAGCCCGCGCTTTCCAGCCGCTTCACGCGGGTCAGGCAGGGGCTGGGCGAGAGCCCGACGGCATTGGCCAGGTCGACATTGGTGATGCGACCGTTCTTCTGCAATTCGGCAAGGATCTTCAGGTCGATCCTGTCCAGTTTCGAAGATGTGGCCATGCGTCCTACCCCTCGAACGCCGGGCGACACGCCCCGGCGTCACGGCATAAAATGCCGCGCCTGCAGGCTAGGCCGGAATGGGCCTCGCCAACAACCCCCTGATTGCGGCTCACCGCAACGCGGCGCGAACCTCGGGTTCGGCCAGAGTGGCATCGAGCGTGCGCTCCAGCCGGCGGAGCAACTCGCCCATTTCCTCCTCGGTGCAGGACAGGGCGGGCGCGAGCCCGATCGTCCCGTCGGCGAAAGCGCGGAACAGGATGCCGTTGCGATAGCCCTGCGCGAAAAGCCGTTCCGAAAGCTTGACCGAAGGATCGAACGGCGTCCTGCTGGCCTTGTCGGTGACGAGTTCCAGCGCGCCGAGCATGCCGCGCGCCCGGGCATCGCCCACCAGCGGGTGGTTGGCCAGGCGGCGGAGCCCCGCCTCGAAGAGCTGGCCGACCTTCTGCCCGTTGGCAAGGATCCCGCTCTCGTAAAGGCGGATCACCTCGAGCGCGACGGCCGCGCTGACCGGATGGCCCGAATAGGTATAGCCATGGCCGACCACCGCATCCGGCGCGGCGCCGTCGGCGATGCCGGCATAGACCTTCTCGGAGATCAGCACCGCACCCATCGGCACATAGCCGGCGGTCAGGCCCTTCGCCACCGTCATCAGGTCGGGCGACACGTCCTCCGCCTCGCAGGCGAACATCGGCCCGGTCCGGCCGAATCCGGTGATCACCTCGTCGGCGAGGAACAGGATGTCGAGTTCGCGCGCCGTCTCGCGCATCGCCTTCAGCCAGCCGCGCGGCGGCACGATGACACCGCCGGAACCCTGCACCGGCTCGCAGAAGAAGGCGGCGACATTCTCCGCACCGAGTTCGGCCACCTTGGCGCGCAGGGCCGCGACCGAGGAGGCGATCACCGCCTCGTCCGAGCTGCCTTCCGGGTTCCGGTAGGGATAGGGCGAGGGAATGTGATGCTGGTTGGCATTGGGCAGGTCGAAATTGCGATGGAAGACCGGCAGCGCCGTCATGCCCGCGCCCATCGACGAGGAACCGTGATAGCCCT
Organism: Hyphomicrobiales bacterium; assembly: GCA_027484605.1. Lineage (GTDB taxonomy): Bacteria > Pseudomonadota > Alphaproteobacteria > Rhizobiales > Beijerinckiaceae > Rhabdaerophilum. The sequence continues at coordinate 18,458 of JAIXSR010000013.1, forward strand.
TCTGCAGCGCGATGAACTGCTTCTTCGTCGGCTTGCCGATCGCGTTGTAGTAATGCGTGATCAGGCGGATGGCGCTGTCGATCGCATCCGAACCGCCCTGGCTGAAGTAGACCCGGCTCAGGCCCTTCGGCGCGATTTCGGCCAGCTTGGCGGCGAGCCGGATGGCCGGCTCGGAGGCGAAACCGAAATAGCCGGTCGCGTAGGGGAGCTTGCGCATCTGTGCCGCTGCGGCCTCGACCACGCTTTCATGGCCATAGCCGATATTCACGCACCAGAGCCCGGCAAAGGCATCCAGCAGGTCGCGGCCCTCGGCATCGCGGACGAACATGCCCTTGGCGCTTTGCAGGATGGTCGCGCCCTTCGCCTCGTGGGCCCGGTAGGCCGAGACGGGATGGACGAAATGCTCGCGGTCGAGTTCGATCAGCGAATTGGCCAGCATGGCAACCTCCTGGGCAGGGCGCGCTTCCGGGCGCGTGGAGGAAGCCTAGCCGCAAGCCCCGGCGCAGCCTGTCGAATTGCCGGGCACTGACGGACAAGCCTGTCGAAGACGGCAGGCCCGCAGCATTTTATGCCGCGAGCGGGAACCCCTCAATAGCCGCGCTGCCGGTCCACCAGCCCGGGCAGCGGCCGGCCGGCCCGCTGGGCCGCAATCACCTCCAGCACGAAATCCACGGCCGTTTCCGGGCGGGTCTGGCTGGCGATATGGGGCGTCATCAGGATGCGCGGATGGCGCCAGAACGGATGGCCCGGCGGCAACGGCTCGGGCTCGGTCACATCGAGGAAGGCCGCGGAGAGCTGCCCGCTTTCAAGCGCCGCCAGCAGGTCCTCCTGCACCAGATGCGGGCCCCGTCCGGCATTGACGAGCCCTGCCCCCTGCGGGAGCTGCGCGAACAGCCCGGCATGGAGGAAGCCGCGCGTTTCCGCCGTCAGCGGCAGCAGGCAGACGAGGATGTCCGTCTCTGCCAGGAAGCCCGGCAGCGCCGCAAGCCCGGCATGGCAGGCGATGCCGGGAATGGCCTTCGGGCTGCGGCTCCAGCCCGAGACGGCAAAGCCAAGCGCGGCAAGCCGCCGGCAGCAGGCCTCGCCGAGCTGGCCGAGGCCGAGCACGCCGACGCGGCGGCTGGCGGCCGGCCGCAGCCGGATGGCGGACCAGCGTTCCGCACGCTGGTCGGCGAGATAGGCCGGCAGGTCACGATGCAGCGCCAGCACGGCGAGGGTGACATATTCGACCATGCCCTCGGCAATGCCGGGCTCGAGCATCCGCACGACGGGGATATGCGCGGGAATGGCCGAGAGGTCGAACTGGTCGACCCCGGCTCCGACCGAGATCACGATCTCGGCGCGGGGAAAGCGTTCGAGCATCCTGTCGGGCGGTGTCCAGACCGCGAGATAGCGGATGGCCGCGGGATCGCCGGTTTCCGGCCAGACGAAACAGGGCAGGTCCGGCGCCTTGCCGGCCAGCAGGCGCTGCCATTCCGCGCCGCGCACCGGATCGGCCTTGTAGAGCAGCGCCATCAGCCGATGGCCTGGTTCGCGATCGCGAAGGCGAACATGTCCGAACGCGAGGGCAGCGGCGCGCCCCGGACCATGGTGATGACGGGGCTGACCGGGGCGAGTCCGAGATCGGTCAGCCAGCTCGACAGGCCCGCCTCGCCGGGCACGTCGATGCGCAGGAACATGCCGGCATTCGAGCCGATCCAATGCGCGATCAGGGCCTTGGCCGACAATGTGTCCTGCGCCACCACCGGCCCGATCGCGAAGCCGCGGCCGAAGCGGCGGTAGAAGGCGAACCCGATCGTGCGGTCGCCCTCGTCGAGCAGGACAGCGTCGCCATGGGCGATGAGCGCGTCGATCACGGCCTCGCGGCGGAAGCCGAGCGCCCGGGCATCGAGATCGACGAGCCGGTCGCGGTCGTTCCGGCCCATCGGGCGGATCCGGCAATTCGGCGCCGGCTGGACCAGAGGCACCTCGAAGGCGGCGCCCTGATGCTGCACGATCGTGCCGACCGGCTGGAAGCCCATCTGCCGGTAGAGCGTCTCGCCCGCCTTGGTGGCATTGAGCACGAGGCTGGGCGTCGACATCTGCGCGGTGATCGCCTCCATCAGGCTGCGGCCGATCCCCGAGCGCTGGATCGTCGGGTCGACGATCACCATCCCGATCCGGGTCTGCGCGCCGGCATAGGTCCACCACATGGCCGTGCCGACAAGCCGGTCGCCGGACCAGGCACTGAGCCCCTGCCCGAGGCTGAAGACAAATTGCCAATCCTCGAGCCGGTGCGGCCAGCCCACGACCCGCGACAAGTCGAGGGCGGACGGAAGGTCGGCCTCCGTCATCGGCAGGACCTCGAACAGGAAAGCGGGCTGCGGTGCGGTCACGTCGGGTTCTCCCATGGGCCGTTCAGGCTGGCCGTTCGCCCCGGCGCGGCCGGGACCGGCAGGGAGGCGTTCGGCCCTTCTAGTTCTCACGCCCGAACCCGCGGCGCTAGAACGATCTTGTTGAGCCCGCGATCCCGGGCTGTCCAGCAATAGGCCCGGAGCAGCAGCATATTCTCGCGTTTCTTCGGTCGAGTTCGGCGTTTTTGGCCGCGCGGCCGGCCGAGCCCGGCTGCGGCCACCGGCGGCAGCCGCGTATCCTCCACGCCTGCCATCGCGGCATACGGAGAAGGCCAATGCCCGGATTTGACCCCGATCGCGTCGAGATTCCCCTCGGCCATGTCTTGGGCGGCACGCTCCGCCAGACTGCGCGGGACTGGCTCGAGGTGCGCCGGCCCTCCGATGGCCAGCCCTATGCCCGCCTGCCGGAAGGCGATGCCGCCCTTGTCGACGAAGCCGTTTCGGACAGCCATGCCGCCTTCCTTTCGGCAGCCTGGCGCCGCCTCGCCCCGAGGGACCGGGCGGCCCTGCTGCGGCGCTGGGCCGATCTTGTGGAGCGCGATGCCGGGGAACTGGCCCGGCTGGAAGCCCTCGGCTCGACACGCCCGATCCGCGATGCGCTCGCCTGGGACATCCCCTATACCGCCGATGTGATCCGCTTCTTCGCCGAACTCTGCGACAAGCATGGCGGCGAGATCGGCGCCACCGCGCCGGATCATCTCGGCCTCATGATCGCCGAACCCTATGGCGTGATCGGCGCCATCGCGCCCTGGAATTTCCCGCTGGTCATGGCCTGCTGGAAAGTCGCCCCGGCGCTGGCCGCCGGCAATGCCGTGGTGCTGAAACCGTCCGAGATGACGCCGTTCAGCGTCAACCGCCTGGCCCTGCTGGCCGTCGAGGCCGGCATTCCCGCCGGCATCTTCAACGTGGTGCAGGGGCGCGGGCCAACCGTCGGCGAGGCCCTGTGCCGGCATCCGCTCGTCGCCAAGGTCACCTTCACCGGCTCGACCCGCACCGGCGCCACGATCATGGAACTCTGTGCCCGGCACGGCACCAAGCCGGTGACGCTGGAACTCGGCGGCAAGAGCCCGCAACTCGTCTTCGACGACGTGACCGACCCGGACCGCACCGCCGGCATCGTCGCCCGCGCCATTGCCGGCAATGCTGGCCAGGTCTGCGTGGCAGGGTCGCGGCTGATCGTGGCCGAAAGCCTGAAGGCGCGGATCGCCGGCCGGATCGGCGAGGCTTTCGCCGCGCTGAAGCCCGGCGTCACCTGGGACGCAGCCACCACGCTGCCGCCGATCATTTCCGAGCCGCAATGCGCCCGGATCGGCGCCCTGGTCGACCGCGCGGTCGCGGAAGGCGGCACGGTCCTTGCCGGCGGGGCCCGCCTGCGCAACCCGCAGCACGGCGCCTACTTCGCCCCGACCCTGATCGAACCCGCCGATCCGAAGGCCGGGATCGTGCAGGAGGAAGTCTTCGGCCCGGTCCTGACCGTGCAGACTTTCCGGACCGACGAGGAGGCCTTCGAACTCGCCCGGCACCCGGTCTACGGCCTCGCTGCGGGCGTGCATACGCGCGATCTCAACCGGGCCATGCGGGCCATGCGCGAGATCCGGGCCGGCACCATCTGGATCAACCGCTATGGCCGCTCGAACGACCATATCCTGCCCACCGGCGGCTTCGGCCAGTCCGGCATCGGCAAGGATCTCGGACGGCAGGCCTTCGAGGGCAACCAGCGCCTCAAGACCGTGTTGATGGCGCTGGAAGGCTGAGGGCGATGGCCGCCGCATCCTGCAAGAAAACTGCCGAGCGCCCGGCCAAATACGGCAGAATCTGCCAGCGACCCCATGCGAGGCTTTCACTGTCGCGCTCCGGTTCTGGCACTCTGCTCAGGCCGGACCGGCAAGAGTGAAACGTCGACAAGGGATCATGCGGATCATGTCCAGCTTCAGACCGAAATACATCACCTTCGACTGCTACGGGACGCTGACCCGCTTCCGCATGAGCGAGATGGCCCGCGAGATGTTCGCGGACCGCATTCCCGCCGAGAGCATGGATGCCTTCATCCGTGATTTCGCCACCTACCGGCTTGACGAGATCCTCGGCCCCTGGAAGCCCTATCGCGACGTGCTGGTCAATTCCGTTTTCCGCACCGCGAAACGCTGGGGCATCACGACTACGGAAACCGAGGGCGAGGCTTATTATCTCGCCGTCCCGACCTGGGGCCCGCATCCGGATGTGCCGGCCGGCCTGTCGAAGATCGCGGACAAGATCCCGCTGGTCATCCTGTCGAATGCCTCGAATGACCAGATCCATTCGAATGTCGAGAAGCTCGGCGCGCCCTTCCACCGCGTCTATACCGCGCAGATGGCCCAGGCCTACAAGCCGCGCATGCAGGCCTTCGAATACATGCTCGACCAGCTCGGCTGCGGGCCGGAGCATATCCTGCATGTCTCCTCCTCCTATCGCTACGACCTGATGACGGCGCATGACATGCGCTTCGGCATGCGGGCTTTCGTCAATCGCGGGCATGAGCCGCTGACTCCCTATTACGGAGCGGTGGAGATCCCGGATATCGGCGGCCTGCCTGGCCTGGTCGGGCTCTGAGGAACGGCCGCATGGCCCGGGAATTCAGGCAGAAGGAAACCGTTGGATGAAACTGGAATCCTACTGGCTGGAAACAGCGCCGCCCTTCACCGGAGCCTCTCCCCTTCCGGTGGAGGGCCGCGCTGACATCGTCGTCGTCGGCGGTGGCTTCACCGGCCTCTCCGCCGCCCGGACCCTGGCGCGGAAAGGCGTCGATGCCGTCGTTCTGGAGGCCGGGCGCGTGGCCGCCGAGGCCTCGGGCCGCAATGGCGGGCACTGCAATAACGGCCTCGCGCATGATTACGGCAGCATCAAAGCCCGGTTCGGCCTCGAACGCGCGCAGGAAATGTACCGCGCCTTCGATTCCGGCGTGGATCTCGTCGAGCGGATCGTCAGCGAGGAAGGCATCGACTGCGATTTCGTCCGTTCGGGCAAGCTCAAGCTTGCGGCCAAGCCGGAGCATTTCGACAAGATGCGGCAGGCCCAGGACCTGCTGGCGCGGGATGTCGACCCCGAAACCGCCGTGCTCGAACCGTCCGACCTTCGCCACGAGGTCGGCACCGCGCGCTATGCCGGCGGGCTGCTCTACCGCCGCTCGGCCATGATGCATATGGGCCGGTTCGGCGCCGGGCTTGCCACCGCCGCAGCCCGGGCCGGAGCCCGGATTCACGAACACAGCGCCGTCACCGCGATCACCCGCGAAGCCGGCGGCTTCCGCGTCACCACGGCAGGCGGCGAGATCCGGGCCGCGGAGGTCCTGCTGGCGACCGGCGCGAGCCAGAACGGGCCCTTCGGCTGGCTGCGCCGCCGGATCGTGCCGGTCGGCAGCTTCATCATCGTCACCGAACCGCTGGGCGAGAACCGGGCCCGCGCGATCATGCCGGGCCGGCGCACCTGCACCACCTCGCAGAATATTGGCAACTATTTCCGCCTGACTCCCGACAACCGGCTGATCTTCGGCGGGCGCGCGCGCTTTGCCATGTCGAACCCGACCTCCGACCTCAAGGCCGGGGAAATCCTGATCCGCGGGCTGGCCGAAATCTTCCCGCAGCTCGGGCCTTGCCGGATCGATTACTGCTGGGGCGGCCTTGTCGACATGACCCAGGACCGCCTGCCCCGGGCCGGCACGCAGGACGGGATGCATTTCGCGCTCGGCTATTCCGGCCATGGCGTCCAGATGTCCACCTTTATGGGCGACCTGATGGCCCGCCGGATGACCGGCGAGGATGTGGCCAATCCCTGGCGCGACCTGCCCTGGCCGGCCGTGCCGTTCCATTTCGGCAAGCCCTGGTTCCTGCCCTTCGTGGGCCTCTATTACCGCTACCGCGACAGGGTTTCCTGATGCGATTCAAATTTCTGTTTCTAAACAAATATTTATAGCCGGTTCCATGCCCGGGAATTCCCGACAAGAACGTCCTATCCGGACCTCGCCCGCGCAATAGTCTGGGAAGGACCGGAAGTCTTGGTCGGGAGGACCGGGCCGGGAATATGTTTCCGGCCGGAGGACCGCGGAGGGCGGATTTCCGGCTTCATCTGGGTCGACAACGAGGGGAGACCAACCATGAGCGTGAATGACAAGGACATCCTTGGAATGCTGAACATGCCGGAGCAGGACCGCCTGATGCGCGCGCTGCGTTCCGGTGCCTCGCGGCGGGATCTGCTCGGGATGATGAGCGCCCTCGGCATCGGCGCCGCCATGGGCGGAACGCTGATCGGCTCGGCCGGCTCGGCGCTGGCCCAGACACCGAAAAAGGGCGGCAAGATCCGCGTCGCGGGCTTCGGTACCTCGACGGCCGATACGCTCGATCCGGCCAAGCAGAGCTACTCGACCGATTACTGCCGCTGCACGATGTTCTATAACGGCCTGACCGAGCTCGATGACCGGCTGAACCCGAAGCTTGCCCTCGCCGAATCCATCGAGAATGACAAGGCCACGACCTGGACCATCAAGCTGCGCAAGGGCGTCCAGTTCCATGACGGCAAGGAGCTCAAGGCCGAGGACGTCGTCTTCTCGCTCAAGCGCCATCATGATCCCGCCGTCGGCACCAGGGCCAAGGCCCTCGCCGACCAGATGACCGAGATCGTTGCCAGCGGCACCCATGAGGTGAAGGTCACGCTCAAGGGCCCGAATGCCGACTTCCCGGTCGTGCTCGGCACCTATCACTTCCTGATCGTGCCGGCCGGCACCACCGACTTCAACAAGGGCATCGGCACCGGTCCGTACAAGTGCAAGGAATTCACCCCCGGAGTCCGCTCGATCGCCGTGCGGAACGAGAATTACTGGCGCCAGGGCGGCGGCCCCTATCTCGACGAGATCGAGTTCTTCGGCATTCCCGATGTCGGCGCCCGCGTCAACGCGCTGCTCGCGGGCGATGTCCAGCTGATCGGCAACGTCAACCCGACCTCCGCCAAGCTGATCCTCGGCGGCAAGGGCTTCCAGGTCATGGAAACCAAGTCGGGCAACTACACCGACCTCGTGATGCGTCTTGACCAGGCGCCGGGCAACAACCCGGATTTCGTGCTTGGCATGAAGATGCTGATGAACCGCGACCTCATCCGCCGGAACATCTTCCAGGGCTATGCGGAAGTGGCGAATGACCAGCCCATCCCGCCGATGAACCGCTATTACGCGGCCGACATCCCGCAGCGGAAATACGATCCCGACCAGGCCAAGTTCCTGCTCAACAAGGCCGGCGTCATCGGCTCGACCATTCCCGTCGTCACCTCCCCCGCCGCGACCGGCTCGGTCGAGATGGGACTCCTGCTCCAGCAGGCGGCCCAGCAGGTCGGGCTCAAGATCGATCTCCGGCAGGTCCCGGCCGATGGCTACTGGTCGAACTACTGGATGAAGGTGCCGGTCGGCTACGGCAACATCAACCCGCGCCCGACGGCGGATATCCTGTTCAGCCTGTTCTTCGCCTCCACCGCATCGTGGAACGAATCCGGCTGGAAGGATCCGAAATTCGACCAGCTCCTGCTGGCCGCCCGCGCCGAGACCGACGACGCCAAGCGCAAGCAGATCTACACGGACATGCAGGTGATGATCCACCAGAGCTCCGGCATCGGCATCCCGGTCTTCATCAGCGGCCTCGATGCGCATTCGGAAAAGCTCAAGGGCCTGCGTCCGATGGGCACCGGCTCGCTCATGGGCTACGCTTTCGCCGAGCATGTCTGGCTCGACGCGTAACCGCGTCCGCGCCCTCAGGGGGCTGCTCCGCCAAGGGGCAGCCCGAGCCCGGGAAGATCTGGAATGAACGCCACGATTGGCCGCCTCCTGCTGACCCGCCTCGTGGCGGCCATTCTCACATTGTGGTTCGTGGCCACGGTGGTCTTCGTCATCACCAATCTGCTGCCCGGCGATGTCGCGCAGGAACTGCTCGGCCAATCCGCGACCCCGGAGGCCGTGGCCGGCCTGCGCAAGGCGCTCGGCCTCGATCTGCCACCCTGGCAACGCTATCTCGAATGGCTCTGGAAGATGGTCCAGGGCGATGCCGGCCGCTCGCTCGTCAACGGCTCGCCCGTGGCCGCGCTGATCGGCTCGCGCCTCGGCAACTCGCTGATCCTCGCCGGCATCACGGCGCTGGTTGCCGTGCCGGTCGCGCTCGTCCTCGGCATCACTGCCGCGGTGCATCGCGGCTCGGTCTATGACCGGGTCGTCGGCGCCGGCACGGTTCTCGCCGTATCGGTCCCGGAATTCCTTGTCGCCTCGGCCGCCGTTCTGGTCTTCGCGGTCCAGCTGCGCTGGGTGCCGGCCCTCTCGCAGCTCGGCCGGCTCGAAACCGTGCTGGATGTCGTGCGTACCTTCGCCCTGCCGGTCCTGACGCTGACCTTCGTCATCGTGGCACAGATGGCCCGGATGACGCGCGCCGCGCTCGTCGACGTACTCTCCTCCTCCTATATCGAGATGGCCCGGCTCAAGGGCGCGGGGCAGGCCCGCATCGTCGTCTGGCATGCCTTGCCGAACGCGATCGGCCCGATCGCCAATGCCATCGCCTTCTCGCTCTCCTTCCTGCTGGGCGGGGTGATCATCGTGGAGACGATCTTCAACTATCCCGGCATTGCCAAGCTGATGGTCGACGGTGTCAGCACGCGCGACCTGCCGCTCGTCCAGGCCTGCGCCATGCTGTTCTGCGGCGCCTATCTCCTGCTGGTGACGATGGCGGATGTCGCCGCCATCCTCGCCAATCCCCGTTTGCGGCACCGGTGATCCGATGAGCAGCACCACCATTCCCGCCCGTCGCGGCCCGATGGCCATCCTCGCCCGGACGGGCCGGATGATCATGCCGGCCATCGTGCTGTTCTGGCTGGCCATGGCGTTTTTCGGATATTGGGTGGCACCCTATGATCCGGCCGGCATCCAGGACGCCGATCTCTTCGAGGGCATGAGCCGGAAATTCTGGCTGGGGACCGATTACTTCGGCCGCGACATGCTCTCGCGCATTGTCGCCGGCGCCCGCTATACCGTGGGCATCTCGCTGATGGCCACCTCGCTTGCCGTGGCCTCCGGCGTGCTGCTCGGCCTTGCCGCCTCGGCCATCGGCGGTTTTTTCGATGCCGCCGTCAGCCGCTTCCTCGACGCGCTGATCTCGATCCCCTCGAAGATGTTCGGCCTTGTTCTGGTCGCGGCCTTCGGCGCCTCGATCCCGGTCCTGGTGATGACGCTGGCGGTGATCTACCTGCCCGGCTGCTACCGCATCAACCGCTCGGTCGCGGTCAATGTCGCCGCTCTGGATTTCGTCGCCGTGGCCCGGGCCCGGGGCGAGAGCACCCTCTACATCATGCTCCGCGAGATCCTGCCGAACATGATCGGCCCGGTCCTCGCCGATTTCGGCCTGCGCTTCATCTATGTCGTGCTGCTGCTCTCCAGCCTGAGCTTCCTCGGCCTCGGCGTGCAGCCGCCCCAGGCGGACTGGGGCTCGCTGGTGCGCGAGAACATGCCCGGCCTGCCCTATGGCGCGCCGGCCGTGATCATGCCGGCCATCGCGATCGCCAGCCTGACCATCGCCGTCAATCTCACCATCGACAGCGTCTTCGGCCGCCATACCCGCGAAGGGGTGCGCTGAGATGGAACCCCTGATCGATATCCGCGATCTCCGGATCCGCGCCCGCACGGCCGAGGGCCAGGACATCGAGATCGTCAAGGGCGTGTCCTTCTCGGTCCGCCGTGGCGAGGTGATGGGGCTGATCGGCGAATCCGGCTCCGGCAAGACCACGATCGCTCTCGCCACGATGGGCTATGCCCGCTATGGCTGCCGGATCGCCGGCGGCACGATCCGCATCGGCGACATCGCGGTGACAAGCCTCGACGAGAAGGGCCTGCAGCAGCTGCGCGGGCAGAAGATCGCCTATATCGCCCAGAGCGCGGCCGCCTCGTTCAACCCCTCGCGGCCGATCATGGCGCAGGTGATCGAGAGCGCGCTGATCCATGGCCTGATGGGCGAGGCCGCCGCGCGCGAGAAGGCGATCAGCCTGTTCCGTGCCATGGCGATCCCGCAGCCAGAGACCATCGGCAACCGCTATCCGCACCAGGTTTCCGGCGGCCAGCTGCAGCGGCTGATGGCGGCCATGGCGCTGATCACCGATCCGGATGTCGTGATCTTCGACGAGCCGACCACAGCGCTCGACGTCACCACCCAGATCGAGGTGCTGAAGGCCTTTAAGGAAGCGATCCGCGACCGCAACACCACCGGCATCTACGTGACGCATGACCTTGCCGTCATCGCCCAGATCGCCGACAGCATCACCGTGCTCCGGCATGGCGAGGTCCAGGAAATCGCGACCACGTCGCAGCTCATCTCGAACCCCCGGCATGAATACAGCCAGAAATTGCTGGCCGCGGCGGAGCCGGCCCTGCGCCCCTCGCCCGTCACCGACCGGCAGGCCAGACCGCTCCTGCGTGTCTCCGGCATGTCCGCCGGCTATGGCCTGACCGGCAAGGACGGCATGCCCGCCGTGCCTGTCCTGCGCGATATCGACCTGACGATCGGCCGGGGCCGCGCCCTCGGCGTGATCGGCGAATCCGGCTGCGGCAAGTCCACCCTCGCCCGCGTGATTGCCGGCCTCACCCCGGCCTCGCGCGGGACCGTGACACTCGACGGTATCGATCTCGCGCCCGGCATTGCCGGCCGCAGCCGCGAACAGCTGCGGGAGATCCAGCTCGTCTTCCAGATGGCGGATACCGCGCTCAACCCGAAAGTCACGATCGACGAAATCATCGGCCGCCCGCTGACCTTCTTCTTCGGCATGAAGGGCGCCGCGCGCGACCGCCGCGTCCGCGAATTGCTGGATCTGACGCGCCTTCCCGCCACTGTGCAGCATCGCTTCCCGGGCGATCTCTCCGGCGGGCAGAAGCAACGCGTCAATTTCGCCCGCGCGCTGGCAGCCCAGCCTAAGCTTCTGCTCTGCGACGAGGTCACCTCCGCGCTGGATACGGTCGTCGCCGCGGCGATCCTCGACCTGATGGCCGAGCTGCGCCGCGAACTCGGCCTGACGACGATGTTCATCAGCCACGACCTCAAGACGATCCGCGCGATCTGCGACGACATCATGGTGCTCTATTCGGGCCGCGTCGTCGAAACCATGCCGGCGGCGGCGCTCGAGACCGGCCGCCACCATCCCTATGCCGGCCTGTTGCTGGGCTCGGTTCCCGCTCTCCGGACCGACTGGCTGGAAAGCACCGAGGCCGCCTCGCTCCAGGTCCAGGGCGTGCCGCCGGCCCTCTCCTCGGGCGGCTGCGCCTTCTTCCCGCGTTGCACCCTGGCCGAACCGGGCCGCTGCAATACCGAGGTTCCGCCGTTCCGGGACTATCCCGGCGGGATCGGCGCGGCCTGTTTCCGGCTGGCGGCGGAATAACCGCCGGCTCAGCGCTCCTTCACCGTCGTCAGGATGAACATCGAGCGTGTCGCCGCGACGCCGGGCACCTTCTGGATTCCGTCGAGCATGATCTCCGAGAAATGACCCATGTCGCGCGCGGTGATCTCGACCATCACGTCGCAATCGCCGGAAACGATCCAGCAATTCTTGATCCCCGGCAGGCGGGCCAGCGATTCCGCGACATAGGCAGCCGGAACCTGCGGCTCGCGCTGGACCGAGGCCAGCACCCGCACCGCCTCGCCGATCGCCTTCGGCTCGATCCGGGCGTGATAGCCGCGGATGATGCCCGCTTCCTCGAGCCGGCGGATCCGGCGGGAAATCGCCGAATGCGAAAGCGGGATCCGGGCGGCAAGGTCGAGATTGCTGAGGCGCGCCTCGGCCTGCAGCGCCTTCAGGATCTGGTGGTCGAAATCATCGAGGTCGAGGCTCATGCAAGGTCTTTTCCCGAGAGGTCCGGCCATTCCGGAGCTACGCCAAAACTTTGCGTCATATATCCATTGAGCGCGAAGATTTCGACATTTTTTGTTTCAATCGCGGATATCTTGCGTTTCGGGCCCGGAGCTTGGCAGAGTCGGGTATCCTCTGGAGGATGATGGAGAGAACGCCATGGCCCGGATCGACGACGACAAGATCGACAGCACCAAGACCTATCGCGAGACCAGTCTCGGCGCCCATGCGCTGCATAACGAGACGCTGATGCTCGGCTATGGCTATGACCCGGCCCTGTCCGAAGGCTCGGTCAAGCCGCCGGTTTTCCTGACCTCGACCTTCTGTTTCCCGAACGCCGATGCGGGGCGGGAATTCTTCGATATCGCCTCGGGCCGCTCGGCCGGCAAGAACGATGTCGATGGCGGCCTTGTCTATTCGCGCTTCAACCATCCCAATGCACAGATCGTCGAGGAGCGGCTGGCCCTGTTCGAGAAGGCCGATTCCGGCGCCGTCTTCGCCAGCGGCATGGCGGCCATCGCCACGATCCTCTTCGCGCATTGCCGGCCGGGTGACGTGATCCTCCATTCGACGCCCCTCTATGGCGGCACCGACACGCTGATGCACAAGGTGCTGCCGCAATTCGGCATCACCGCGCTGCCGGTGGCCGATCCCAACGATCCCGCCGCGCTCGAGGCTGCGATGATCGCGGCGGAAGGCAGCGGCCGCCTTGCCATGCTCTATCTGGAAACGCCGTCGAACCCTCTGGCCACCCTCGCCGATATCGCCCTTTCGGCGCACCTGGCGGAAGCCTCCGCCCGCCGGCAGAAGCACCGGCCGCTGGTCGTGGTCGACAACACGCTCCAGGGCCCTGTCTTCCAGAATGCCATCCGCGCCGGCGCCGATCTCTCGCTCTACTCGCTGACCAAATATGTCGGCGGCCATTCCGACCTGATCGCCGGCGGCGTCGTCGGCAACCGGATCGCGATGACGCCGGTCCGCAGCCTGCGCTCCTTGATGGGCGGCAACCTCGATCCGCATTCCTGCTGGATGCTCTCGCGTTCGCTGGAAACCGTGACGCTGCGGATGGAGCGGGCCGCCGCCAATGCCATGACCATCGCCCGCTGGCTTGAACGCCACCCGGCCATCCGGCAGGTGTATTTCGCGGCTCTGGCGCCGGAAGGCAGCGTGCAGCATCGCATCTACACCACGCAATGCACCGGGCCGGGCTCGCTGATGTCCTTCGATGTCGGCACGCGGGAAAAGGCCTTCCGTGTGCTGGACCGCCTGCGGATCGTGAAACTGGCCGTGAGCCTCGGCGGCACGGAATCGCTGGCCTGCCACCCCTCCACCACCGTGATTTCCGGGGTCGCCCGGGACATCCGCGAGGCGATGGGCGTGACCGAGGGGCTGATCCGCCTCTCGGTCGGGATCGAGCATGTCGATGACCTGATCGCCGATCTCGACTTCGCGCTCGCCGAATGAGGGTGGACCGGGGCGCCTCGCGCCCCGCCGGCCTTACTTGATCAGCCGCGCCTTCTGCATGACGGAGCGGAACATCATTTCCGTCGCCTGGGCGATCTCGCCCGGCGTCGTGGCGAAATAGGCGAATTCCGGCAGGGTGGCGCAATCGCGCATGGTCTGGCGGATCACCGGCTTCAGCATCGACTGGATCTGCTGGAAGCGGGGATCACCCGAGCCCGGCGGGGTGATGTATTCGGTGTTCAGCGTCGCCACCGTCACACCCTTGTTCTTGAACCCGTCGCAGACCTTCGAGTCGATGGCCTGGGAGCGTTCGACACCCCAGTAGAAGCCGGGATTGTTGATGGTGAAATTCGTATCGGGATTCCAGGCGCCCCAGTAATTGCAGATATTCTGCTGCTTGCCGTCAACCCAGACATTCCTGCACTGGGAATATTCCTTCACATTGCCCTCGACCCCGTCGGTCATGAGCAGCAGGATCACCTTGGGCGAGTTGGCGGTCTTGCCGTCACCGCTGGCGGGAACCTTCGAGAGCAATTCCTGCATCCCGACCCGGAAATTCGATCCGGCACCGGCAATGTCCATCTCCATGCCATTCACGGCGGTCTTGGCCGTCGACAGGCTGGAAGTGACCTTCTGGACCTCGGTCAGCGTGTTGCTGAACTTGTAGATCGCGAAGCGGAACTGGTCCGGCAGCTTGGCCATGGTGCCGGCATCGTCGATGACATCGGACAGCGCCGTGCGGACAATATCGAACCGGGTCTTGGCGCCGATCTTCTTGGCGCAGACCGGCGTGGCACGCCCATCATCCCAGCCGCCGGTTGCCTTGCAATCCGGGTTGAACATCGGAACCTTCCAGCTCAGCGTGTGGCAGGCAAAGGCACAGCCCAGCTTCTGGTTCATCAGGGTCTGGTCGGCCGTGCTCGCCCCGATCCCCATCGAGCCGGAGGCATCGGCCAGCACATAGACGCTGACATAGAGCGGAGGCGCGGACGAGGCGGCGGCGCAGCCGGCGAATTCCATATTGGCAAGGCCGGCAACGGCCATGGCCATCGTCTTCTGCGTGCCGCTGAAGCAGACACTGGCAATGACGGAATTGTTCTTGAGCGTGATCTCGTAGGTGGCCTGGGCGCTGGCGCCATCCAGGCCGGCCACGGCCATCAGGGCATCGAACGTGGCCTTGGCCGCCTTCTCGCTCTCGGCCTTCTGCTGCGGCCATGAATAGGTCGGCTTCACAATGGTTTCGGAGACGGCGGCAAGCGACGCGGCATCGGCGATGCTCTGGATCTTCGCCTTCGTGCCGGCGACGGTGGAGAAATCGACCGCCGCACACATGAGCCCGATCACCGGGATCATCGACAGCGAGAATGTCGTGGCGACAGAGCCCTTCCGGTTATGCCGAAAGCTTTCGACCCAGGACGGCACGAAACGGGACAGGAAAGCCATTGCAACCACTCCTTGCGTGGCCTTCACGGCTACATCCGAAATGCTAATCGGGCTTTAAATCGATCCTTGAAGAAACAATTCGAAACAACTTGGCTGATAAATCCTGAATTCGAAACATTGAATTTTATTGTTTGCGGAAATGCGGAAACCGGCGCGTGGAATGCTTGCTGGCGGGCTTTACGGCACCCGTCCTGCACGGCATGGTCTGTCCGGAGGTTCCGACTCGCATGACCGCCCATCCCGCCAGCCCGGACAAGACCCAGGCCGCAGGCCCCGCCCGCTGGGCCCGGGCCATGTCCGATCCCGCCGCCTTCGCCGCGGAGCAGGAGCAGCTTGGCCATGTCTGGACCTTCCTCGGCCTGGCGAGCGAGATCCCGGCCGTGAATGACTGGTTCACGACGGTGCTCGGCGGCCGCTCGATCTTCGTGCAGCGCTTCGAATCCGGGCTGCGCGCCTACGAGAACCGCTGCGCCCATCGCTTCTACCCGCTCCGGATCGGCCGGACCGGCCATGGCCCCGTTGTCTGCGGCTTCCATCACTGGCGCTACAATGCCGAAGGCCGCGCCCTCGGGATCCCGAAATGCATCGAGATGTATGGCCGCACCCCGCGCGACATCGATGCACGCCTGCGGGAGGTCGAACTGGCGCAATGCGGCGATCTGGTCTTCGGCCGCTTTCCCGGGCGGCAGCATTGCGCGCTGGCGGAATGGCTGGGGCCGGGCCATGCCATCCTCGCCCGTCTCGGCGAAGGTCTTGGCAAGCCCGACCGGTTCGCCTGCGAGGTTGCAGCCAACTGGAAGCTCATGATGGGCATCTCGCTGGACGATTATCACGTCGTCGCGGTTCACCCGGGCAGTTTCGGCAAGGCCGGCTACATCCCGCCGGAGACGATCCATTACACCCGCTTCAACGCGCACAGCGCCTATCTCCCCGGCAGCCCGCCCGGCACATTGCAGGCGATCGCGGAGGCCTGCCGCGCGGGCAACTATGTTCCCGAGCGCTACCGCATCTTCCAGTTCTTCCCCGGGCTGATCGTCGCGTTGATCAAGGCGCTCGACTATGCGGGGGATACCTACTGGTTCGTGCTGATCCAGCATCTCGAACCGCTCGCGCCGGGCCGGACCCGCACGACGACCCGCTTCGCGCCCCTGCCCTTCGGCCGTCCCGCCGGACCTGTCCGCAAGGCTTTCCGGGCCTTCACCATGCCCTGGATGCGCCTCGGCGTCCGCATCCAGTCCACCCGCATCCATGCCGAGGATCACCGGGCCTGCGAACAGCTCCAGCTCAGGGCCTCTCAGGCGGATGCAATGCCGATCCTGTCGCGGCAGGAAACGCGCGTCGGCTGGTTCGAGGAAAGCTATGCCCGGATCCTGGACGGGCATTTCGAGCCCGACGGGGTCATCGAATCCGTCTCCGGCCTCGACGGCTGATCACAACCGCGTGAGCCGCGCATTCCGTCACCGGGCGATCCGCAATTCTGTCCAAGTGTTAACCCAACAGAAATCTGCGCGCCGTTAAACGGCGTATATTGCACTGCACCAAGCCGGTCATCCGGCTGGGCCAGGATTGTCTGATGATTGCGAGCCCGAACGCCCTGCCGAGCACCCGGGACCTGCGGATCGACTTTTTCCGCGGGCTGGCGCTCGTCATGATTTTCGTCAATCACGTCCCGGGCAACCCGCTCTCGGCGCTGACACAGCGCAACTGGGGCCTGTCCGATTCCGCCGATCTCTTCGTCCTGCTGGCCGGCATCTCCTCGGCACTCGCCTATGGCCGCTTCTTTGACCGCAACGCGGCCGGCGCCGGCCTGATGGCCGTTTTCTCGCGGATCTGGTCGCTCTACATCATGCATCTGATGATGTTCCTCGTCATCGCCGCGCTCTGCGTGGTCGCGGCAGAACGGCTGAACGATCCGACCTATCTCGAGACGCTGGGGATCGATGTGTTCCTGCAGGCGCCGGCGGGCTTCATCGTCGATGTCCTGACCCTGCGTTTCCTGCCGGGCTATCTCGATATCCTGCCGCTCTACATCATCCTGCTGGCCATGGTGCCGGTTCTGGTGGCGCTGAACCGCCGGCATTGGCTGCTCCCGCTGCTGCTTTCGCTCGGCTTCTATGCCGGGGCGAACCTGGCCGGGCTCAACCTGCCGAACACGCGCACGGCCAGCGCCTGGTTCTTCAACCCCTTCGCGTGGCAATTGCTGTTCGTGATCGGCTTTTCCATCGGCCGCGCCCTGCAGGGACAGGGGCCGCTGGGCGAGATCCGGCCGCGCCTTCGCCACGTGATCACCGCGCTGGCGGTGCTGGTGACCCTCGCGGGCATCGTCCTCTCGGCGCCCTGGCGCGAGATTGACGGGCTCGAAAACGCCTATCTCGTCAACCCGGCCCTGCTGGGCGCCTTCAGCAAGACGAATTTCCACCCGACCCGCCTCGTCGATCTCATGGCGAAGTTCTGGCTGGTCCTGGTCCTGGTGCCGATGGCAAGCGCCTGGCTGCGCTCGGCCTTTGCCGCGCCGCTGATCTGGATGGGCCAGCATTCCCTGGAGGTCTTCGTGCTGGGCAATGTCCTGGCCGTGGCCGGCGGGATCCTCGCCACCACCTATGGCTTCCAGCCCTGGTTGATGGTCGCGATCAACGGGATCGGCATCGGTGCGATGCTTGGCCTCGCGGCCCTGCTGGAATGGCGGAAGACCGCGATGGCCAGCCTGGCCTCCCGGCCGCGCCCGCTGCCGGTTGCGGCGGAGTGAAAGCCATGCGAACCTGTTCTTCCATGAAGGGAACCGTGTTCGCCTCCGTCCTTGCCGCTGCAACCGGGCTGGCTTCGCTGCCGGCATTGGCCCAGACCGTGCGGCCCGAACCGCAGCGCGTCGCCCAGCCGGCCAGCCTGCCGGGCCTCGGCGCGCCCGTGGATTTCGAGCTGCGCGTGGCCAGCCAGCCCCTGGCCCTGATCCAGGCATCCGATGGCACGATCTGGTTCGCGGCCTACACGTTGGGCGCGCTGGGCCGGATCGACCGCGCCAGCCGCGAAATCACCTATTTCCCGCTCGGGACCGGCGCCCGGCCCTACGGGCTTGTCGAAGCGCCGGACAAGTCGATCCTGGCGGTTGACCGCGCCCTGAACGTGCTGCATCGCCTCGCCCCCGCCAATGGCGAAGTGACGCGCATCGGCATGCCGGCCGACCTGCCCTTCCTCGATCTGGCCAGCCTGCGCCTCGACACCGAAGGCCGGATCTGGTTCAGCGGCGCCTCGGGCTGGCTCGGCAGCCATGACCCGCGCACCGGCACCACCGACGTCTCCTCGCACGAGGACCTGCAGGGTCTGGTGCTTTCGGCGGCCTCGCCCACGGGCTCGCTCTGGTTCGTCGCCGGCAAGTCCGGCCGGATGATCCGGATCGATCCCGCCCGCTCGCGCTTCGACAGTGCCGTCATCCCGCCGGAAGCCCAGGGCATCCGCGGCATGGCGGTCGGCCCGGCCGGGGAGGTCTGGCTCACCGCCATGAAGAGCCAGACGCTTGTCCGCTATACCGGCCGCGCCTCCTGGATGACGGCGAAACTGCCCTGGCCGGAAAGCCGGCCGCAGGCCTTGATCGTCCGGCAGGACGGTTCGATCGTTTTCGCTGATGCCGGCCGCCGCAAGCTCGTGCGCTATCGTCCGGGCCTCGATCGCTTCGAGGACCTGGCGGATCTCGGCGCCGGCGGTGCGATCAAGGCGATGGTCGATCTCGGCGATGCGATTGCCGTCGCCGATATGGGCGCTGACCGGATCCGGATCTACCCGGATCTTCCCCCCGCCCAGAACTGACGATCGGGATGATCAGCGCAGCGGCAGGCGCGTGGCGGAAAAGGCCACGGGTCGAGACACGCTGCTGCCGGCGATCTGCTCGGCCAGCAGCTTGCCGGTGCAGAAATGCGCCAGCTGCGTCATGTGCAGGCCATCAGGCTGCACCAGTTCGTTCGGCTTGGCCTCATCGGTCTCGATCAGGCGCTTCATCATCGCCTGCCGATGGAAATGCATCACGCCCTGCTTCTTGCCGGCCTCGGTGATGGCCGCCTGCATGGCGGGCGTATCGCGGTCCCGGTCGACCAGCGGCGAAACCTGCAGGTCGACAAGAACCACCGGCAACCGGGCCTGACGGAAGGTTTCCAGCGCGGCTTCCATCCGGGCGATGGCGCCCTCGACGCCGTCCATCTGGAGCACATCATTGACGCCGAGCTGCCAGACCACGAGATCGGGCTTCAGGTTCAGCACGTCGCGCTCGATCCTTTCGACCATCTTGGGAATGGTCTCTCCGCCCTTGCCCTTGTTGACCACCTCGACAGGGGTCAGCATCTGGCGGGCAAGCTCGCGCTCCATCACGCTGGCGAAGAGCTGGTCGCGCGGCATGTCCGGCGTGCCCTCCACCGAGGAGGAGCCGAGCGCCACGATGCGGATGGGTTCGCCGAGATCGACCTTCTCCTGCAGGACCGGCAGGCTCTTCTCGAGGCCGGCCACAGCCTTGGCCTTGTTGCAGCGTTCGTTCGCCACAGGTGCAAGCGCGGAAGCACAGAGGATCGACGCCCCGGCGACGAGGCGAACCATACCGTTCCGGAAGATCACCCGGCAAGACACCGTCTTCGACCCCCTACCCTTGCCATGCCAGAGCATGCCGCAATGGCCTTTCAGACGCCGAGAATGGCCTGAAAGGCCTCAGGAGTCCAGCAGGCCGCCGCGTTGCAGGCGGGACGGCGGATTTCTGCCGCCGGGCAGGGGCCGCCGAAGGCCGGCGTCAGGCCGCGCGGACGGTCTGCAGGAAACGCTGGACCTCGCTGCGCATCGTCTCGGCCTGCCGCGCCAGATCGGCGGCCGAACCCAGCACCTGCTGCGAAGCGCCCTCGGTATGGCCGGCCGTGGCCGAGACGGCCGTGATCGAGCGCGAGACTTCCTCGGTGCCGCTCACCGCCTGCTGGACATTGCTGGCGATTTCCCGCGTGGCGCGCTCCTGCTCGCCCACCGATCCGGCGATTTCCGCCGTGGCCCGGTCGATCAGCGCGATGGCACCGTCGATTTCCTTGATCGCGATCACCGTATCGCTGGTGGCCTGCTGGATCTGGTTGACCATTTCCGAGATCTCGCTTGTCGCCTTGGCGGTCTGGTTCGCCAGCGCCTTGACCTCGCTGGCCACCACGGCAAAGCCCTTGCCGGCATCGCCGGCCCGTGCCGCCTCGATCGTCGCATTGAGGGCGAGCAGGTTGGTCTGTTCGGCAAGGCCGTTGATCAGGCTGATCACCGAACCGATCCGCGAGGCGGCGGAAGCCAGTGCCTGCGCGCTCTCGTCGGTCGTGCGGACGCTGGCCACCGCATCGGCGGCAGCCTTGGTCGATTCCGCCAGGATCCGCGAGATCTCCGCCGCCGTGCCGGACAATTCCTCACCCGCCGCGGCCAGGCCATGGAAGGTCGTGCTGGTCTGCGTGGCGGCGGCGGCCACGGTCGAAGCCTCGATCGTCGTGTGCTTGGCCGCCTGCGAGAGCTCGTTCGCCGCTGCTTCGAGCTGGTTGGCCGCCGAGGAAATCGTCAGCACCACCGAATCGGCGCTGCGCTCGAAACTGGTGATCTCCGCATCCACGCGCTCCTGCCGCTGGCGCTCCGCCAGGCGACGGGCGCGGGCCGCAGCCTCCGCCTGCTGGTTCTCGGCCAGCGCATCGCGGAAAACCTGCAGGGCGCGGGCGATCACACCGATCTCGTCGGCACGGTCGACGCCTTCGATGGCCGTTTCCAGCTTGCCGGCGGCGATTCCCTCGACCGAACCCGTCAGCTGCCGCACCGCGCGCGACAGGCTGCGCCCGAGAAAGAGCGCCAGCAGCACGAAGAGCGCGGCCAGCGGCAACACCTTGACAACCAGCGTGCCCGCCTCGCGCCAGAGCGCGTTGTCCACGTCGTCGACATGCAGGCCCGAGCCGACAAAGGCCTTGGTGCCAGGCAGCAGCGCATTATAGGCGATCTTGACCGACTCGACCGCGTCGCCCGGCTTCTTCCAGTGATATTCGGTGAAGCCGGCCTTGTTGGCCTGAACCTCCTTGATGAATTCCTGGATGATCATCACCCCGTTCTTGTCCTTGAGGCCGAGATTGTTCTTGCCCTCCAGGTCCTTGCGGATCGGGTGCATCAACGTGTCGCCGCTCAGGTCGTAGATGTAGAAATAGTTCCCGCTGTCGAAACGCGAGCTCCGCAGCACATTGCCCGCCGCCTTCAGCGCATCGGCATCCGAAGCGCCGCCGGCCTTGGCCGCCTCGTAGGCGCCCTGCATGATCGTGACCGCCGCATCCACGGTATGGCGGATCTCCGCCCGCTTCTGGTCCAGCATGATCGAGCGCATCTGCACCATGACCAGCGTGACTGCTGCAGCCAGCAGGAGAAGCGCCGCGCCGGCAATCAGCGCGAAGTTGCGGGTAATGGATGCATTCTTGAGCATTTGGGCGATTCCTGGAATTCAGCGGAATCTTCAAATGCGGTCGAATTGGTAAATTCCGGGTCAATTTTCGGTCGTCCTGCCTGAAAACGAGGCAAAAACTCCGGCAACTGCCCCGTCACCTGCGGGATCAGCAAAAAAGGCCCGCCGGAACCGGCGGGCCTTCGGATCGCGCACGGGGGGAGACCGGCGCAATCGGCAGGGCTTCAGCCCATGGTGGGCAGATCAACCCATGGTGGGGATGACGAAACTGGCGCCATCCTTGATGCCCGACGGCCAGCGCGAGGTGACCGTCTTGGTCTTGGT
This sequence comes from Hyphomicrobiales bacterium, assembly GCA_027484605.1. Taxonomy (GTDB): domain Bacteria; phylum Pseudomonadota; class Alphaproteobacteria; order Rhizobiales; family Beijerinckiaceae; genus Rhabdaerophilum. Next base: position 40,397 of record JAIXSR010000013.1, read on the forward strand.
GTAGAAGCGGAAGGCATCCGGCCCGTGCTGGTTGAGATCGCCGAAGGATGAGCGCTTCCAGCCGCCGAACGTGTAATAGGCCAGCGGCACCGGGATCGGCACATTGACGCCGACCATGCCGACCTCGACCTTGGCTGCGAAATCACGCGCGGCATCGCCATCGCGCGTGAAGATGGCAACGCCATTGCCATATTCATGGTCGTTGCAGAGGCGCAGCCCCTCCTCGTAATCCTTCGCCCGCACAACCGAGAGCACCGGCCCAAAAATCTCTTCCTTGTAGATCCGCATGTCCGGCGTGACCTCGTCGAAGAGGCAGCCGCCCATGTAGAAGCCGTTCTCGTAGCCCTGCATCCGGAAGCCGCGGCCATCGACCTTCAGCTTCGCGCCTTCCTGCACGCCGAGATCGACATAGCCCTTGATCCGTTCCAGGGCCGCCTTGGTGACGACGGGCCCGAAATCGGCGCTGGAATCGGTCGAGGGGCCGATCTTCAGGCTCTCGACCCGCGGGATCAGGCGCCGGACCAGCTCGTCCGCCGTCTTCTGGCCCACCGGCACCGCCACCGAGATCGCCATGCAGCGCTCGCCGGCCGAGCCGTAGCCCGCGCCGATCAGCGCATCGACGGCCTGGTCCATATCGGCATCCGGCATGATGACCATGTGGTTCTTCGCGCCGCCGAAGCATTGCACGCGCTTCCCGTTCGAGCAGCCGCGGCCATAGATATACTCGGCGATGGGCGTCGAGCCGACAAAGCCGATCGCCTTGATATCAGGATGGTCGAGGATCGCATCGACCGATTCCTTGTCGCCGTTGACGACATTGAAGATCCCCGCCGGCAGGCCGGCCTCGAGGAACAATTCGGCAAGGCGCATCGGCACGCCCGGGTCCCGCTCCGACGGCTTGAGGATGAAGGCATTGCCGGCGGCGATCGCCGGGCCGGCCTTCCAGAGCGGGATCATCGCCGGGAAGTTGAACGGCGTGATGCCGGCCACGACGCCGAGCGGCTGGCGCATCGAATAGATGTCGATACCCGGCCCGGCGCCCTCGGTGTATTCGCCCTTCATCATCTGCGGCGCGCCGATGCAGTATTCGATCACCTCGATGCCGCGCTGGATATCGCCCTTGGCGTCGGCGACCGTCTTGCCATGCTCGCGGGCGAGGATATCGGCCAGCTCGTCATTCGCTTTGGCGGCGAGTTCGAGGAACTTCATCAGCACGCGCGCGCGGCGCTGCGGGTTGGTGGCGGCCCAGGCCGGCTGCGCGGCCTTGGCATTGGCCACGGCGGCGGCCAGCTCGTCCTTCGAGGCCAGCGCAACCTTGCCGCGCACAGTGCCATCCATCGGCTGGAAGACCTCAGTAAAGCGTCCGGAAGTGCCGGCAACCGGCTTGCCGCCGATGAAATGCCCATAGGTGATCATGTCTCGTCCTCTCCTGACTCAGTTGGCGTAACGGTCGGCGGTCTCGCGCATCGCCGCGCGGGCCTCCGACCAGAATTGGGAAATCAGCGCGGCCGTCCGGCCCTCGCGCAAGGCATGCACGCCCTGCCCGGCCCAGAGCGAAAGCATGTCCGACCGGCCGGCCTTCGCATTGGCGGCCCGCAATTCCTGCGTCAGTGCGTTCTGGATCGGATAGGGCGGGATCTCGGCCTCGCGCATCTCGCGCATGAACCGGTTTTCGATGCCCCGGGCATGGCGCCCCGAAAAGGCGCGGGTCAGCCGGACATCATCGGCATTGCGCCCGACCAGGGCGGCGCGCCAGGGCGCCGAGATGGTGGATTCCTCCGCCAGCAGGAAGGCCGTGCCCATCTGCACCGCATCGGCGCCGAGCTGGAGCATGGCCGCAATGCCGCGCCCGTCCATGATGCCGCCGGCCGCAATGACCGGCAGCGGCACGGCGGCCTTGATCGCCGGCACGAGCGCCGCAAGGCCGACAAGGCTTTCCTCGACCGGCCGGAGGAAGGTGCCGCGATGCCCGCCCGCCTCCATGCCCTGGGCGAGGATCGCATCCGCCCCGACATCCTGCCAGGCGCGCGCCTCCGCCACCGTCGTGGCCGTGCCGATGATCTTCGTGCCGACGGCCTTCAGCCGGGCCGCCTGCTGGACCGAGAGAATGCCGAAGGTGAAACTGGCGGCCGGCGGGGCCGCCTCGACTAGCGCGTTGAACTGGCTGGCGAAATCCTCCGCCCATTTGTTCGGGATTGCCTGTTCCGGCAGGCCCAGCTCCGCCCGCCAGGCCGCCAGCTGCGCCATGGCGCGTGCCACCATGGCCGGATCCGGCATGGCGGGATCGAGCACGAAGAGATTGGTGCTGAACGGCCGGGCCCCGAGCGCTTCCTTCATCCGGGCCACCTGCTCGCGGATCGCGTCAGGCGAGGAACCGGCCAGCGCGAGCGAACCCAACGCGCCGGCAAGGCTGGCCTCGCGCGCCATATCCGGCCCGGAAGCGCCCAGCATGGGCGACTGGAAAATCGGCAGATCCTGTCCGAACATGATGATCCCGCTTTGGTGCAGCATCGCTCTCGCATGCGGTTTTTCGCAACTCAATCCTTGAGTTTGCGACCCCGATCTGCAAATTTTCGTTCACTTGCATCAGCTGGAAGGCGGGATCGGATGGATTGGGACAATGTCAGGGCCTTCCTCGCCGTGGCGCGGCAGGGCCAGTTCCTCGGCGCGGCCCGCGCCTTGCGCATCAACCAGGCGACGATTGCCCGGCGCGTCACGGCCCTCGAGCAGGACCTGCAGGCCACCCTGTTCGAGCGCTCGACCACCGGCGTGAACCTCACCGAGGCCGGGCGGACGCTGCTCGCGCATGCCGAGCGGATGGAAAGCGAGATGCTGCAGGCCGAGGCCGATCTGCGCCAGCAGGATATCCACCTCGCCGGCACGGTGCGGATCGGCGCGCCGGACGGATTCACCACCTATTTCCTCGTTCCCGCCCTGAAGGATCTGGTCGAACGCCATCCCCTGCTCGACATCCAGCTCGTGCCGATGCCGCTCGCCGTCAGCCTGGCGCGGCGCGATGTCGATATCGCCATCACCATCGAGGAGCCGGAAGCCGGCCGGATCGTGGCGCGCAAGCTCACCGAATACAGCCTCGGCATATTCGGCGCCCGCGCCTATCTCGACCGTCAGGGACGCCCCGCCCGGCTGGAGGATCTCGATGGCCACCGCCTGATCGGCTATGTCGAATCCTATGCCCTGCCCTCGGCCATGGCCTATGTGAGCGATCTGTTCGGCGGCAGGCGCACGGCCTTCGAATGCGCCAGCGCCGTCGGCCAGGTCGAGGCCGTGCGGGCCGGCATGGGGCTGGCGGTCCTGCATCATTTCATCGCCGCAACCGTGCCCGATCTCGAGCCCGTCCTGCCGCAGCGCCATGCCCGGCGGGCCTATTGGCTGTCGATCCACGAGGATGTCCGCGCCCTCGGGCGGATCCGCGCCGTGATCGACCATATCGCCGCCGCCACGCAGGCCCGCCGCAGCGCGTTTCTTGCCTCGCGATGAGCAGTTTTGCTTGCGAAACAGGCAGGCCGACGCCATGCTGGAATTGGTCTGACCAATTCGTGAACACCTCGCCCGGAGTGCCCTGATGGCCGTTGCCCGTACCCTCACCCTCAACCCGCAGGACAATCTCCTCGTTGCGCTCGAAACCATCGATGCGGGCACGGCCCTGGGCGGCGGGCTGGTTGCGACGCAGCGCGTCCCGCGCGGGCACAAGCTGGCTGCCCGGCTGATCGCCGAGGGCGAGCCGGTGCTGAAATTCGGCCAGATCATCGGGTTCGCAACCGCCCCGATCCCTGCCGGCGCCTGGATCCACGAGCACAACGTCGCGATGCGCGACTTCGCCCGCGACTACGCCTTCTGCGAGAATTACCAGCCGACGCAGGAAGTGCCGGCGCATCGCCGCGCCACCTTCGAGGGCTATCGCCGCGCCAATGGCAAGGTCGGCACCCGGAACTATATCGGCATCCTCACCTCGGTGAATTGCTCGGCATCGGTCGCGAATTTCATCGCGAAGGAGATCGAGCGTTCCGGCATCCTCGATGACTTCCCGAATGTCGACGGCGTGATCCCGCTGGTCCATGGCGGCGGCTGTGCGCTCGACATCAAGGGCGAGGGTTACGAGGTTTTGAAGCGCACCCAATGGGGCTATGCCACCAACCCGAATATGGGCGGGGTGCTGATGGTCGGCCTCGGCTGCGAGGGTTTCCAGATCCCGCGCTGGAAGGAGGCCTATGGCATCGAGGAGGGCGAGACCTTCCGCTCGCTGGTCATCCAGGAGGTCGGCGGCACGAAGAAGACCGTGATGAAGGGCGTTGAGGCGATCAGGGAGATGCTGCCCGTCGCCAACCGCGCCAAGCGCACCACCCAGCCCGCCTCGGAGCTGGTACTGGCCCTGCAATGCGGCGGCTCGGATGGCTATTCCGGCATCACCGCCAACCCCGCCCTCGGCGCGGCGGTCGACCTGCTGGTCGCCGAAGGCGGTACCGGCATCCTCTCGGAAACCCCGGAAATCTATGGCGCGGAACATCTGCTGACTCGCCGCGCCGCCAGCCGCGAGGTGGGCGAGAAGCTCGTTGCCCGCATCCGCTGGTGGGAGGATTACACCGCCCGCAACCGCATGGAAATGAACAACAATCCCTCCCCCGGCAACAAGGCCGGCGGGTTGACGACCATTCTCGAGAAATCCCTCGGCGCCGCCGCCAAGGGCGGCAACACGGCGCTGACCGCCGTCTATGAATATGCCGAACCGGTGACGGAGAAGGGCTTCGTCTTCATGGATACGCCGGGCTATGACCCCGTCGCCGCCACCGGGCAGGTCGCCGGCGGGGCGAATATCCTCTGCTTCACCACCGGGCGCGGCTCGGCCTATGGCTGCAAGCCCACGCCCTCGATCAAGCTGGCCACCAATACGCCGATCTACGAGAAGATGCTCGACGACATGGACATCAATTGCGGTGACATTCTCGACGGAATCTCCATCGAGGCCAAGGGCAAGGAAATCTTCGACGTCATCCTGCGCGTGGCGTCCGGCGAGCGCTCGAAATCCGAACAGCTCGGCTATGGCGATGCGGAATTCGTGCCGTGGACGATTGGCGCGACGATGTGAGGGCTGAGAGAAGGCGCAAATGAAGGTTCTCGAAATTCACGACGCAGGACCACACAGCGCGCTGACTTTTGATCTCAAGGACGTGCTTGCAGCCCTTGGAAATCTGGCAGCATCAAGCCAATGGCAGGTCGCCAAAGCGGAACATTTTGAGGGCGAGGATTACTTTGAAGCAACAGGTGAAGGCGGAACGGAGCTTGAAAAACTGACGCGTTCCGGCTTGCGGATTTCCGGTTTGGAACTGCAGGACGTTGCAAACCGGACCCGACAGGTGATCTGGGGCATCTTTGCCGGATACAGGTCGTCGGACGAGGTCAGCCCCTGGATTATCATCTATGCTTTCGACAGCAGTTGGTATGAAGTGCATACGGATGATGAAGTTGCGCTCCATAGGATCCGCAAGAACTTTTTGGTTGTTCGAGTTGGAGAACCTCGGACGTTCATGCTGGATTGACGCCCATGCCCATCGACACCACAATCCTCGCCACCTTCGCCCTGTTCTGGCTGGCCATCGTGCCGACGCCGGGGCCGAACATCCTCATGGTCACCCATGTCGCGATGACGCGCACGCCGCGCCATGTGGCTCTGGCCATTGCCGGCAACATGGTCGGAATCATCCTGCTGGCCAGCCTCGCGCTTCTTGGCTGGGCGGCCCTGCTGCAGGCCTTCCCCTGGCTGCGCCTCGCGGTGAATATCCTCGGCGGGGCCTATCTGCTCTATGTCGGCATGAAGCTGATCGGCCGCGCCCGCCAGCCCGCGCCGCCGATCCTGCCCGGCGAGACCCCGGCGGAGGACTGGAAGACCGTCGCGCTCGGCTTCGTCACGGCCATTTCCAACGCGCAGGCCATCCTCTTCATCACCTCGATCTATGCGGTGACGGGCGTGCTGCAGGCCAACCTCGCGACCGGTTTTGCCACAGTAGCCATCATGGTCGCCATGAATGCGAGCTATCTCTTCCTGCTCGGCTGGCTGTTCCGCCGCGAGCCGGTCCGGCGCGCCTACCAGCGCTTCCGGCGCGGCTTCGAGGGCACGGTGGGCGCCCTCTTCCTGTTCTTCGGCGGCCGGCTGATCTGGCGCGCCGTGATGCGGTGACCGGAGGCAGCCGCCTCCGTCAGCGCGAGTATTCCAGCGCCCGGATCACGCCGCGCAATTCGGCGAGGCCGCGCAGCCGCCCGATCGCGGTATAGCCCGGATTGGTGCGCTTGGTGGCGGCGAGATCATCCAGCATGCGATGGCCATGGTCGGGCCGGAAGATGATCTCGCCCCCCTCGGGCCGGCGGGCGTTTTCGGCGAGCAGCTTGCCGAGCACGCCGACCATGTCGACATCGCCATCGAGATGGTCTGCCTCGAAGAAGGAGAGCCCGTCGCCCTCGCGCTTCGTGGCGCGGAGATGCGCGAAGCCGATGCGCGGCCCGAACCGTTCCGCCATGCCGACGAGATCATTCGCCGCCGCGACGCCGAGCGAGCCGGTGCAGAAGCAGATGCCGTTCGAGGGGTTCGGCACCGCATCGAACAGGGCCTGGTAATCGGCTTCCGATTTCGCGATGCGCGGCAGGCCGAAAAGCGGACGCGGCGGATCATCCGGGTGCAGCGTCAGCCGGACACCGAGTTCATCGGCCCGCGGGCAGACCGCCTGGAGGAATACCACGAGATGCTGCCGCAGGACGGCCTCGTCGATCCCCTCATATTCCCGGAGTTTCTCGCGGAAACGCGGGATCGTCATCGGCTCGGTGGTCGAGCCCGGCAGCGCCGAGGCAATCACCATGACGAGGTAATCGATATCCTCGGGCGTGAAGGATTCGTAGAGCGCCCGCGCCTGCGCCTGGATCTCCGGCGGGTAATCCGCCTCGGCGCCGGGGCGTTCGAGAATATGCAGCTCGAAAGCCGCGAAACGCGGATAGTCGAAGCGCAGGGCCCGGGCGCCATTGGGCAATTCCCATTCGAGATCGGTCCGGCACCAATCGACGACCGGCATGAAATTGTAGCAGATCGTCCGGATGCCGCAGGCCGCCAGCGCCTCCATCGAGGCGATCCAGGCCTCGATCGAGGCCTTCGCCCGGCCGCCCATCCGCTTCACATCATCCGGGATCGGGATGGATTCGACGACGCTCCAGCGCAACGGCGTGCGATGCGGCTGCGACCGCTCGATGATCGCGATCCGTTCCTCGACTTCCGCCACGGTCCAGGCCCGGCCGATCGGGATCTGGTGCAGCGAGGAGACGACATCGCTCGCCCCGGCCTGCCGGATATCGTCGAGGCTGACGGGATCATCCGGCCCATACCAGCGCCAGCCCTCGCGCAGGGTCCGGGACGGCCGTGTCATGCGGCTCATTTCATCACTCCGAGATAGCGCGGCAGCCAGAGCGTGATCTCCGGGATGAAGGTGATCGCGATCAACGCCGCGAAGAGCGGGATCAGCCAGGGCAGGATCGCCATGGTTGTCCGCTCCACCGAGAGGCCAGCCACGCGGCTCAACACGAACAGGACCATGCCAAGGGGCGGATGGAGCAGCCCGATCATCAGGTTGAGCACCATGATCAGGCCGAAATGCACCGGGTCGATGCCGAGCTTGAGCACGATGGGCAGCAGGATCGGCACGAGGATGGTGATCGCCGCGATCGTATCGAGGAAGCAGCCGACGAACAGCATCAGCAGGTTCACGAGGATCAGGAAGACCCACTTGTTCTGCGTGATGCCGAGGATCAGGTCGGACAGCATCTGCGCCGCCTGGCTCACCGTGAGCAGCCAGGCGAAGATCGAGGCCGCCGTCACGATGAAGAGCACGGAAGCCGTGGTTTCCACCGTGTCGAACGTGGCCTTGGCCAGCGCCTTCATCGTCATCGAGCGGTAGCGGACAAGCCCGAGGAACAGCGACCACATCACCGCTGCCACGGCGGCTTCGGTGGGCGTGAACCAGCCGAGCGTCATGCCGCCGATCAGGATGACCGGCGTCATCAGCGCCATCACGGCCGAGAACTTGAAGATATAGTCGAGCAGCAGGACCACGCCAAGCGCGAGGAAGATGGCGCCGTTCTGCGAGAAGCCGGCCCGTTCCAGCAGGTAGACGGCCACGGGATAGCCGAGCACCACGCCGATCTCGAGCATGGCCATGCTGATCTGGCGGAGGTTGAACTGGGCATCCGAGCCCCAGCCGCGCAGCCGCGCGAAGACCGCGACGGTGATCATCATGAAGAGCGTCATCAGCACGCCCGGCACGACCCCGCCGAGGAAGAGCGAGCCGATCGAGACATTGGCCATCATGCCGTAGATCACGAAGGGCAGGCTCGGCGGAATGATGGGCCCGAGCGTGGCGGAGGCTGCCGTCACGCCCACCGCCACCTCGACCGGATAGCCGTGGTCCTTCATCGCCTTGATCTCGATCGTGCCGATGCCCGCCGCATCCGCGATGGCGGTGCCGGACATGCCCGAGAAGATCACCGACCCGATGATATTGACCTGCGCGAGGCCGCCGCGCATCCAGCCCACAAGGGCCACGGCGAAGGCATAGATCCGGCCGGTCACGCCGGCAATGTTCATCAGGTTGCCGGCGAGGATGAAGAACGGCACCGCCAGCAGCGGGAAGCTCTCCACCCCGGCAATCATGCGCTGGGCCACGATCACGTCGGGCGCCGAACCATAGGCCGCGAGATAGAGCAGCGAGGAAGCGGCCATCGACACCGCGACCGGCACGCCGAGAACCATGAGCAGCAGGAAGCCGCCGAGCAAGATGATCATGGCTCAGCCCTCCTTGGCCAGTTCTTCGGAGCCATCGAAGGCCCCGGGCCGTTCGAGGACGGAATAGCCCCGTTTCCAGTTCGCCCAGGCAACCTGGGCACCGCGCAGGGCCATCAGCACGAAGGCCGCGAAGACAATGAGGAAGACCGGCAGCTTCGGGAAGTTGATCGTCGTCATCATCTCGTCGGAAATGATCGACGAGTATTTCCAGACCAGCCAGGCCAGATAGGAAAAGATGACGATCCGCGTGAGGTCGACGAAGATGGCCAGCGCCCGGCCCATGGGCGGGCTGAGATAGCGGTAGAGGAAGTCGACATGAATGTGCCGCGATTGCCGCGTGCACATGACCGAGCCGAGGAAGACCACCGCGACAAGGCAGTAGATCGCGATTTCCTCGGTCCAGCCGAAGCTGTTGTTCAGCACGTAGCGCGTGAAGAACTGGAGGAACACGCAGCCGCACATCATCCAGAAGATGGCCAGGGTCACCCAGTCCTCGATCCGGTAGCCGGACAGATCGACCGGAGCGACCTCCTCGTCGAAGGTCTTGGCGATTTCCTCGGAAGAGATCGGGGTATGGATCTCGCTGGGCGTCTGGCTTGCCAAGGCAAAGTCCTCTCGGATCGGGCGCCGGCATCGGACCGCGCCAGGTAATGAGGAGAAAAAGGCGCGCCCCGGGGGAGAACGGAGCGCGCCGGAGTCAGGGAGAAGTCAGCCTTACTTGATGGCCTGGATCTTCTCCCAATCCGCCTTGCGGTAGCCGAACTGTTCGAAGGTCACGCTCTTCTGCACATTGGCGAGGAAGTCGTTCCGGTCGATCTCGGTCACGGTCAGGCCCTTGTCCTTGAAGAACTGGACGAGCTTCTTCTCGCTGTCCTGGATCTGCTTGGTGGCGCGGGCGGCCGCTTCCTGGCTGACGGCGACCCAGGTCTTCTTGTCCTCTTCCGAGAACTTCGCCCAGGTACCCTTGGCCACGATGGTGTTGAGATGGTCGACAATGTGGCCGGTCAGGACGATGTGCTTCTGCACTTCATAGAACTTCTTGGCCTCGATGGTGGTCAGCGGGTTTTCCTGCGCCTCGACCGTGCCGTTCTGCAGCGCCAGATAGACTTCCGCGAAGGCGATCGGCGTCGTGTTGGCACCGCAGGAACGCGGCATGGCGAGATAGGCCGGCACGTCCGGCACGCGGATCTTCAGGCCCTTCATCTCGGCGCAGTTCTTGAACGCCTTGTTCGAGGTGGTGTGGCGGACGCCGTAATAGGTCGTCGCCGTGATGATATGGCCGGTCTTCTCCTCGTAGCCCTTGGCCATCTCGCGGTAGAGATCGGTCTTGGTATAGGCGAGGAGATGATCCGCATCGCGGAAGGTGAAGGGGTAGTAGGTCACGCCGATCGGCGGGAAGGAGCGCGCGGCGAAGCTCGAGCCGGAGATGATGATGTCGACCGAACCGAGGCTGAGGCCCTGGTTGATGTCGGTTTCCTTGCCGAGCTGCGAGGCCGGGAAGACCTCGATCTGGTAGCGGTTGTTGGTGCGCTTGGCGAATTCCTGCGCCGCCCAGACCGATTCCGTATGGAACGGCTCCGAGGTCTCGTAGACATGCGCCCATTTCAGCTTCGTCTGGGCCGAAGCCGCACCGAGGGCGAAGGCGAGGCCGATACCCGCCAGCATGGTCGATTTCACTAGGGTCTTCATGGGTTTCCTCCTGGTTTTCTGATCTTGCCGGTTGCGGGGATTCCGAACCGGTTACCCCGTCGCCGGAAGGCGAAGGGGCGGGCTGGATGACGGGCGTTCCTCCTGGGGAGATTCGCCTTCGCCGAAACTGCGGGAAAAGCGCTCCTGCGACGCGCTGAGATGCCGGCGGAGGGCATCCCGCGCGAGGACAGGATCGCGTGCGGCCAGCGCATTGCGGATGGCGCGGTGCTCCTCGAAGGCATGCCGCCACGAGGTCTCGTCCTCGAAATGCGCCGCGAGCTGGCCGAAATACGGGCTCATGCGTTTGTCGAACAACTCGCCGACCATCCGCGTGATCACCGAATTGCCGAGGATCGCGGCAAGCGCGACATGGAAATCGCGGTCGAGCCGGATCATCTCCTCGTCATTGTCCGTCCGGACGGACATCAGGTCGAGCAGGGCGTCGAGCGTATGCAGGTGATGCGGCTCGACGAGGATCGCCGCCTCGGCCACGATCGCCCCCTCGATCTGGGCCCGGGCGCGCAGCAATTCGAACGGGCCCTCGTGCTCGCCGGCATTCGGTGCCAGGGCAAAGGGCTCGCTCACATAGATGCCGGACCCGACGCGGATCCGGATGCGCCCCTCGACCTCCAGCGCGATCAGCGCTTCGCGGATCGTCGGACGGGAGACATTCAGCTTCTCGGCCAGCTCGCGTTCGGTGGGCAGGCGTGCACCCACGGGCAAGGCCCCGGAATCCAGATAGGTCCGGATCTGGTCGGCAACCTGCCGGTAAAGGCGGCGCGGTTCGATGGCCTCGAGCGCCAAAGCTTCCCCCGATTTGGTCTTGTCGTTGAAATTGGTCTGACCAATGCACCAAGATTGACCGAGCCGGCCAGCCATGTCAACAAACCCGTATCGGCTGGCTACGAAACGGGCGGCATCATCATTCGGGGCACAGCCGGCCCCGGCCGCTTATGCAGGGGAAAGACGCCATGCGATTGAGCCAGGCCCGCCTGGGCAGCCTGCCCGTTTCCATTCGCCAGCCGGGCTATGACCGCAGCGCAACGCGGATCGGCATGGTGCATCTCGGCATCGGCGCCTTTCACCGGGCCCACCAGGCCGTGGTGATCGAGGACCGGCTGGAAGCGGGCGAGAGCGACTGGGGCATCGCTGCCGCAAGCCTCCGCTCGTCCGATACGCGCGACGCCCTGGCCCCGCAGGACTGGCTCTACACGATGGCGGTCCGGTCGGCCGCGGGCGAGGATCTCCGCGTCATCGGGGCCCTTCGCGAGAGCCATGTCGCCCCGGAGGATCCCGAGGCCCTCGTGGCGCGGATGGCCCATCCCGATACGCGGATCGTGTCACTCACCGTGACGGAAAAGGGCTATTGCCATGATCCCGCAACGGGCACGCTCAACGAGGCCCATCCGGACATTCTGGCGGATCTCACCGCGCCCGGCCGCCCGAAAACCGCGATCGGCTTCCTCGCCGCGGCTCTCGAGCGCCGCCGTCAGGCCGGCCTGCCGGCCTTCACCGTGCTCTGCTGCGACAACCTTCCCGCTAATGGCCGCACCGTGAAGCGCGTGCTGGACCGTTTTGCCGCCCTGCGCGATCCCGAGCTCGGCCGCTGGGTTGCCGATCATGTCCTCTGCCCGTCCAGCATGGTCGACCGGATCGTGCCCGCCACGACCGACGAGGACCGGGCCCGCATCGCCGACAGCCTCGGCATGGAGGATCGCTGGCCGGTTGTCACCGAGCCGTTCCTGCAATGGGTGGTCGAGGACCGCTTCGCTCTGGGCCGGCCGGATCTGGCCGCCGCCGGCGTGACCCTCGTCAGCGACGTGACGCCGTTCGAGCACATGAAGCTGCGCCTGCTCAACGGCTCGCATTCCACCATGGCCTATCTCGGCTATCTCGCCGGCCATGTCACCATTGCCGACACGATCGGCGTGCCGGCCATGGCCCGGCTCGTCCGCCGGCTGATGGACGAGGAAATCACACCCACCCTCGCCATGCCGGCTGGCACGGATCTCGAAGGCTACAAGGATGCGCTGATCGCGCGGTTCCGGAACCCGGCCCTGCGGCACCGGACGGCGCAGATCGCGATGGATGGCTCGCAGAAGCTGCCGCAGCGTCTGCTCGGCACCGTCCGGGACCGGCTGGCTGCCGGCGCGCCGATCCCGCTTCTCGCGGTCGCGATCGCGGGATGGATGCGGTTCGCCATGGGCTGGGACGAGAAATGCGAGCCGATCACGCTCAACGACCCGATGGCCCAGCGCATCCTCACGGCTGCGAATGCCGCAGGGGCCGATGCCACCCGGCTTGCCGCGGCGCTGATGGGCATCCGCGAGATTTTCGGCACCGATCTGCCTGGGGATCCGCGCTTCACCGGGCCGGTCACGGCGGCGCTGACGATGATCCTCGACAAGGGCGCTGCCGCGGCGATCGAGGCGGCAAGCCAAAGCTGAACCCGGCGAACCGCCGCGTCACAGGCGCGGCGCAAAGATCCGCGTCGGTTCGGTCTTTCCCTTGACGGCGACATGGTCGACCGGCTCCAGCGCCTCGCCCCCCGGCAGCAGGGCCGCGCTCGCCTCCCCGATCAGGATCGGCCTGCCGTAATGCGCTGTCAGCCCCTCGAGGCGCGAGGCGAGGTTCACCGCATCGCCGAGAGCCGTGTAGTCGAACCGCGCCTGGGAACCCATATTCCCGACCACGCAGCGCCCGGAATTGATGCCGATCCCGATCTCGAGCGGCAGATAGGGACGGCCCGCTTCCTCGGCCTCCCGCCGACGCTCGGCTTCCAGCATGGAATGGCACCGGCGCATCTCCCGCGCGGCGCGAAGGGCCCGCGCGGCATGGTCGGGCATGTCGAGCGGCGCGTTCCAGAACGCCATGATGGCATCGCCCATGTATTTGTCGATCGTGCCGCCCTCCGCGATGATCGCCTCCGACAGGGGAGAGAGCAGGCGGTTCATCAGCGCGGTCAGGGCCTGCGGATCCTCCTGGTAGCTTTCCGCCACCGAGGTGAAGCCGCGGACATCCGAGAACAGGATGGTCAGCATCCGCGTCTCGCCGCCAAGGGCCAGCAGTTCCGGTTGCCGGACCATGCGCTCGACAAGGCTGGGCGCGAGATAATGCTGGAAGGCGGAACGGATCGCGTCCTTCTGGCGCTGCTCGCGCCAGTAATTGGCAAAGACCAGCGTCACATAGACCGAGAACCCCACGATGAGCGGATAGACCGGATCGATGAGGACGCCGTGCTCGGCAAAGAGAAACCAGCCGAGCCAGAGCGTCAGGCTGGCCAGAGCGAGGCCGAGCACCAGAACGGGCAAGGGGCCGAGCACCGGCACCAGCAGGATGATCAGCCCGGCCAAAGCCGCCCCGGCCAGAACCTCGGCGCCGAGGGCCAGATTGGGCCGCACCAGCACCGCGCCGCCGAGGATTGTCTCCAGCACCTGCGCATGGATCTCGACGCCGGGCATGGCCGGCTCGAGCGGCGTCGGCCGGAGATCCTGCAGCCCGACAGCCGAGGCGCCGACCAGCACGATGCGGTTGCGGAAACGCTCGGGCGTGAAGCGCCCTTCCAGCACATCGACGGCGGAAACGAACCGCGCCGGCGCATGCGGCGTGTAATGCACCCAGAGCCGGCCGTCACGCTCGGTCGGCAGCGGATGCCCGCCGATCACCAGCCCGGAAATCCCGGCGGAATCCCGCCGGATGGCCAGGGCATCGCCCCCGGTCGCGACGCGCAGGATCTCGACCGCCAGGGCCGGCCGGACCTGCCCGCCGATGGCGAAAGCGGTGGGCACGCGGCGGATGATGCCATCGGCCTCGGGCAGCACCGAGAACAGGCCCAGTCCGGCCGCGTTCTTCTCGAGGATCGGCAGGTTGCGGACCATGTCGGGATAGGCAGGCAGGAGATCGAGGGAATCACCGCCGATCATCGCCAGCGGCACCGGCGGATCCTCGCCCGCCTGCACCTGGCCCTGTCCGAGGCCGGACCGGCCGAGCACCACACGGCTGCGGCCGATGGCCTCGGCCAGAAGCCGGTCGGTATCCGGCTCGGCCTCGAGCCGGCCACGCATCTCGGGCGTCAGGCCCGGCAGCGTCTGGGCCAGCCGCGCCGGAGAGAGCCGGTCCGGCTCGGGGAAGACAATGTCGAACCCGATGGTCGCGGCGCCGGCGGCCTGCAGCCGGTCGACCAGTTCGGCCAGCACCCGGCGGGACCACGGCCATTGCCCGAGCGCCTGGAGCGAGCGGTCATCGATATCGACGATCGCGACCGGCAGATCCCCCACGGCGCGGGGCTTGGCCGCGAGATAGCGATCGAACACGGCATGACGCAGCCGTTCCAGTGGCAGCGGATCGGAGTATTTCAGGAGCGTCAGCGCAACGAGAACCGCGAGGCCAAGCAGGCGGGGCAAGGTCCCGCCACGGCCGATCCAGCTTTTCCTGTTGCCGATGGATGCCATGCCGAGGTCCGCCCTCCCCTGCGGGCGCACTCTATCCGAACCGGCGCGCCTCGCCAGCCCGCCAGCCGGCTTGTCCAGCCGGAAATGAGAACGGGGGCCTTCGCCCCCGCCACCTCAATCGTCGCGATAGATTTTCTCGCGCCGCTCGTGACGTTCCTGCGCCTCGATCGACAGCGTCGCGATCGGGCGGGCATCGAGCCGCGCCAGCGAGATGGGCTCGCCGGTTTCCTCGCAATAGCCGTAGGAGCCATCCTCGATGCGGGACAGGGCCGCGTCGATCTTGGCGATCAGCTTCCGCTGCCTGTCCCGCGCGCGGAGCTCGATGGCCCGGTCGCCCTCGGAGGAGGCCCGGTCCACAAGATCGGGGTGGGAATCCGTGTCGCTCTGCATCGCCGTGAGCGTCAATTCGGAATCCCGGATGATCTCTTCCTTCCAGTCGCGCAATTTCCGGCGGAAATATTCGCGCTGGCGGTCACTCATAAAGGGCTCGTCATCCGAGGGGCGGTAACCGCGCTCGAGCGAGATGGGAGCCTTGGTCGCATTTGCCGTCGACATCGCTTCGCCTCTTCGCAAAGTCGAAACACATTGAGGCGGCGGTATAGCGCTAGCCGTATGACGAAACAATCACGATGGGCAAAATTTCCGGGACAGCCTTGCCAAAACCCGCATCCGGATCCGCCCGTTTGAAACTATCTTGCGGAAACAAGGCAGGATTCGACAGGAAAGGACGGCTCAGCCCCGCGAGCGTTGGGCGGCCCGGATCTTGGCCAGCTCGACCTCGGCCCGCAATTCGATCGAGTCCATGATCGAATCCAGTGCCGGATCGCCGCTATCGGCCGTGTCACGGACCATCACCGAGAGACGATTCGTGAAATCCGGCGGCATCTGCCCGGCCAGAAGCGCGAGCTTCAGCTCGTCGAGCAGGTCAAGCATGGACTGGCCACGCTTCACGCTGCGGCGCCGCTTCTCGCGCGTATTGTCCTCGGACTGGATGGCGATCAGCGCCTCGAGGCCACCGAGAATCGAGATCGGGGCCTTCGCTTCCATCTTCGCGGTCGCGCCGCCCGAGTCGATGGTGAACCGCGCACCGGTCCCGCCGGAACCCCGCACGCCGCGTGAACCGCCGACACCCGACACACCCTTTTGATCCGTGATCCGAATCGTCATCCGACCTGCATTCCCCGCCGCGTCGCGGCCTGTCTCTTTGCGAGCATGTTCGCGCAAGCTGGTTAAGCACCGGTAACCATACCGGGACAAATTTGCCGGGTGGGCAGATTCCGCCGGGCAAGCCAGCGCGACCGGTTATCCGGCAGAAAATAAAATCCCTTGAATTTCATTGACTTGATTTTTCCAGTGGCTTGGCACGCTACTCGCAGAAGGACCAGCGAACGACTCCTGTCTCGCGTGCGTTCACCGAAATTCACGATCGAAGATGCCGGTCACGGCCGCAGGAGCACCCAACCCATGATGACGAAGGCACGTTTTCCCGCCGATCGACCCGGCAGCCTCTTGAACAGGCTGAGGGACATCGGCGCCGCGCTCGGCTTCGGCGCGCTCGGGCTCGGTCTGATCGGCCAGCAGGATGCGCAGGCCCTGTCGCGGATCAAGGATCTCGCCGCCATCGAAGGCGTCCGCGAGAACCAGCTGGTCGGCTACGGCCTCGTCACCGGCCTCAACGGCACCGGCGACACGCTCAACAACTGCCCGATGACCCGGCAATCCCTCCAGGCGATGATGGAACGCCTCGGCGTCAACACCCGCCAGGCCAACATGCGCACGGCCAACGTGGCGGCAGTCATGGTCACGGCCAACCTCGTCGCCTTCGCCACGCAGGGCACCCGGCTTGACGTGACCGTCTCCGCCATGTGCGACTCTAAGTCGCTGCAGGGCGCCACGCTGCTGGCCACCCCGCTCCTCGGGGCCGATGGCGAGGTCTATGCCGTCGCCCAGGGCAGCCTGGCCATTTCCGGCTTCTCTGCCGAGGGCGATGCGGCGAAGATCACCCGCGGCGTGCCCACGGTCGGCCGGATTGCGAACGGGGCGCTGATCGAGCGCGAGGTCGATTTCCGCCTCAACCACCTGCAGAATCTCCGCCTCTCGCTGCGCAACCCCGACCTGACGACCGCGCGCCGCATCGCCGCCGCGATCAACGACTTCCTCGGCGCGGATTCGGCCGAACCGACCGATCCTTCCACCGTGGCGGTGCAGGTGCCGCGCAACTTCCAGGGCAACATGATCCGCCTGCTCACGGAAGTGGAACAGCTCCGCGTCGAGCCCGACCAGCGCGCCCGTGTCGTGGTCGACGAGCGTTCGGGCATCATCGTGATGGGCAAGGACGTGAAGGTCAGCCAGGTCGCTGTCGCCCAGGGCAACCTCACCGTCACCATCACCGAACAGCCGGAAGTCTCCCAGCCGGAGCCATTCTCCCGCGGCCAGACGGTCGTGGTGCCGCGGACCGGCGTCCGGGTCGACACGGATGACAAGAAGAAGCTGGCCATCGTCAAGGACAGCGTCTCGCTCCGCGAACTGGTCGACGGCCTCAATGCCCTCGGGGTCGGCCCGCGTGACCTGATCTCGATCCTGCAGGCGATCAAGTCCGCCGGCGCCCTCCAGGCCGATATCGAGGTGATGTGATGAACCTCAAGATCGCCCCCAACCCGAATTTCGCCGCCGATATCGAACGTGCCAAGGCGGCGGGCCTCCTGCCCAAGAACATCCCGGCCAATCGCAAGGCCTGGGAAACGGCCCAGGGCCTCGAGGCCAACTTCTTCCAGACGATGATCGGCACCATGTTCGAAGGCGTGCAGGGCGAGGGCCAGATGGGCACCTCGGCCACCGGCCAGGATGCCTGGCGCGGCATGATGATCGAACAATACGGCCAGTCCATCGTCGGAAAGGGCGGCATCAACCTCGCCCCCCAGATCTATCGTGAAATGTTGCGTCACCAGGAGTCTTCCGCCCATGGCATCCAAAGGCCAAACCGCTGAGCGCGCCGATACCCGGCTCAAGATCACCCGTGCCGAGGATGCCGAATTGCTCGTCGGCTCGGCACTGGAGGCCCTGGACCGGCTCGAGCCGCTGATCGAGGAGGAAACGCGCCTCTTCAAGGCCGGCAAGGCCCGGGAAGCGCTGACCCTCGCGGTCGAGAAGAACAACGCCGCCCAGGGCTACACCCGTTGCCTGGAATCGCTGAAGCACAATGCCATCGCGATCGGGCGTTTCCAGCCGCCCAATCTCGAGAGCCTGCGCGCCCGCCATGAATCCTTCTCGGCCAAGATGGCCCTGAACATGGCCGTCGTCGCCACGGCGCGCACGGTGTCGGAAGGCCTCCTGCGCGATCTCGCCGATGCCGTCGGCAAGAATGGCTCGCCGAAGACCTATATCCGCGGCGGCGTGACCCGGAAGGCTGGGACCGCGCCTCTGGCCATCTCCAAGGCGATGTAGGCCGGCATCGTTTCCTCCGGGCATTCCCGGATCCGGACTTCAGCAAAGGGCATGGCCGCAAGGCCGTGCCCTTTTCGCATGGGCGATCCCCTTCGCATGGGCCATGGCCTGCAGGTTGATTCGCGTCGCGGCCCGGGCTGCCGCGGCTGCAACACAGGCGTTAATTTAACTCTAATTCTTGGCAATGGATTCAGCCCGGCTCAACCATCTTTCTGAACGCTTCCTAAAGACGCAAGCAACTAAATTGGGCACAGGCAGAACATGGATGTCTGCCGGAAACGAGTTCTGCGATGGATAACCGCATTTCGACGGGGGTGGCACCGCTGCCCATGACGACTTCAAGGCCGGATCTGGCGGCGCCGAAGGCAGCTGTCCGGACCGACATGGCGCCGCCGGTGGCGGTGACGGCGCAGGCCGCCTCGGAACAGGCGCGCTGGAACCGCGAGCGCCGACCCGACAATTCAGGCGCGAATGGCCGCCGCTTCGAGAGCTCGCTCGATCTCGACCGCGAGACCGGCGACCTGATCTACCGCGTGATCGACCCGACCTCACGGGCGACCATCTCGCAATATCCCTATGAAGGCCTGCTGCGCCTCCGCGCCTATATCAAGTCGGCCAACGAAAAAGGCTGAGCATCGCGGCCTCTCCCGGAGATTTCGCGGACGCTCGGCCTCGTTTTCTTAACAGGCGTTAAGGTTACCAAGTTCTTTTTTGTTAAGGTTACCGAATTTAACCAAGCTTTAGCCGCTTGGGTGCATTTTCCTTCCTGAAGGCTGTCTTTGCCAGCCGCGAAGCCCTCCCCGCCCCGGGCAGGAGGCCGACGCAGCCGGCGACCGATCCACAGAAGGTGATGCAGATGTTCCCGATCAATGACACAATGAGCGCCAATATCGCGATCCTTCAGCGCACGAACGAGCTGTTTGACCTTACCCAGAAGCGTGTCGCCACCGGCAAGAGCGTCTTCACCGCCGCCGATGACACGACCCGCTACCGCGTGAGCGAGAACCTGCTCGGCCGCAGCCGCCAGCTCTCCAGCATCAACAACAACATCTCGCTGGGCCTTGCGACGCTCGAGACGACCGACAACACGCTGAAGCAGATGCTGGGGCTGATCGATTCGGCCCTCACCCTCGTCTCGAAGGCACAGAACGAAGGCTCCAACGGCGTCCGCGCCGCCACCTCCACCGCCGCGATCGACACGACGAGCGTCGTGACCGGCGTCGTCGTCGGTTCTCGCCTGTCCATCACCTCCGATGCCGGCAAGACCTTCAGCTACACGTTCAATTCCACGACGGTGACCTGGGGCGAGATCGCCAACGCGCTGAATGCAGCGAATATCGGCGTCGTCGCCGACTTCATCCCCGGCAGCGTGGCCGGCACGAACAATCTCCGCTTCCGCGCCCTGAACGACAAGGACTTCTCCTTCGACGCCCTGACCGACCAGGCCGTGATGGATGACCTTGCCGGCCTGACCACCCCGACCGGCCAGGTCTTCACCCCGAACAACCTCTTCGCGAACGGCCTTGCGGCCCCGGCCGCCGGCGAGAGCGGCTTCACGCTCGCCTATGGCGGCCATGTCACCGGCAATGCCGGCGGCGGCGTCACGCTCGCCACCGTCATTCCCGGCGGTTCGAGCATCGTCTTCGAGGATGGCAACGGCTCCTACCGCACCATCAATTATGGTGTCGCCACGACCGTCGGGCAGTTCATCACGGATGTGACCGCCCTCGGCGCGGGCATCAAGGCGGAGCTGGTCAACCAGACCGGCGGCGCCGGCGGCCCGCTGCAGCTGCGCCTGCGCAACATGAATGGCGGCAACATGAATATCGTGGCCGCGAGCGGCGGCTTCGCCACGGCGGGCGTGCTCGGCATGAGCGGCGTGGTCACCGGCTATACCGCGCCGCTTTCGCTGAACAATGCGCTGCGCCTCGCCTATGGCCAGCAATATGACGCGATCATCGAGAACATTGACGAGCTGGCCCGCAGCAACCCGGTTCCGGACGGCCGGAACCTGCTCCAGGGCGAGAATGTCGCGGTGATGCTCGACGAATATGCTTCGAGCCCGCTGAAACTGGCCGGCGTGATGGTCACGGCTTCCGGCCTGCTGACCATGGTCCAGCCGGGCGCGACCTGGATCAATGACGGCAACATCCAGGCCTCGGCCACGCAAACCCGTCAGGCACAGACCGTCCTGCTGCAGCTGCAGGCCCAGTTCGCGACCTTCAACAACTACATCCGCTCGCGCTACGACCTGAACAAGGCCTATCAGGGCGATACGAAAACCCAGGGCGACGAGATCGTCGCCGCGGATCCGACCGAGGAAAGCGCCAGCCTGGTCGCGCTCCAGACCCGCCAGCAATTCGCCGTCCAGGCCCTGTCGATCGGCAACCAGGCCCAGCAATCGCTGCTGCGCCTGCTGGGCTGATCGGCCCGCGACGGCCAGAAACAGGTCAGACAAAGCACAAGGGGCCCGCGCGGCCCCTTACGTTTTGTTAAACTTAACAAGGAATGACCTGTTTACCGTAACCGCGTTCCGCTGGTCTTCGCGCATTCCGTTTAACTCTGATTTAGAATCACCCGATGCACCTTCACCAGCGTCGAAGGGCAGTTGAGTGCTGCGCCTTCGCAAAGCCTGGCCAGGATGGCCATTCCACTTGCAACAGAAGGTGCAACCATGTCTGTCGTTTTCAATGCCGCCACTGCGGCCAACGTCAATATCCTCCAGACCACCAATCGCCTCTTCCAGATCTCCCAGAAGCGTGTTGCCACCGGCAAGGCGATCTTCGGCGCGGCCGATGATGCCACCAAGTACACGATGTCGGAGACGATGCTGAGCCGCTCGTCGAACCTCAACCGCGTCAACAACAACATCTCGACGGCCCTCAAGACCCTCGAGTCGACCGATCTCGCCCTGAAGCAGATCCGTAACCTGCTCCAGCAGATGAACACGATGGCCTCGGACGCGCTGAATGCCGGCTCGGCCACGACGGTTCAGGCGACCTCGACCGCCAACATCGCCGACACGACGACGATCAACGGCGGCACCACCGGCCACCGCTTCTCGATCACCTCGGATAACGGCAAGAACTTCACCTACACGGTCAACGGCACCAACGGTGCGACGACCTGGGGCATGGTCGCCCAGGCGCTGAACAACGCCAATATCGGCGTGACGATGCGCTTCGAAGTCAACGGCACGGGTTCGCGGATCCTCCTCGAAGCCACCGACGGCAAGACCGGCTTCACGCTCGACGGCAACTCCTCGCAGCAGGTCGTTGACGATCTGGTCGGCATCAACTCGGGCTACGATGCAACCTACGCCGCCTCGAAGTTCGCCAACGGTAC
>JAIXSR010000146.1 GCA_027484605.1 Hyphomicrobiales bacterium
CAGGCTTCCTCTCGGGAACCCAGATTGCCCGAAACCTCTGCACGCCCGGTTAAGCGGGTTGGTTAAGAGGCTGGCACCGTCAGAGCAAAATCGGCTTGCCGCTGAAGGGGAGGGCAGTCGGCACTGTCAGACAAAAAATGCGCTTGCGGACGATCGGATCGGAGTTGTACCTTTTGATTGCCTGGTCGCCAGCGCCTTGCCATCTTCTGAGGGGTTTTCCCTCAAAGCGCGGTAGTTTATGCCCAATCGATAGCGATAGGGGCGGCGAAGCGTGGACCGCAGATTTTCCTCTGACAGTGCCGTCTGACCGCACCTTCGTCTGATGGCCCCCGTCATGCCAATGCCATCCACTCTTCAAGGGCCTTGATGCGGCGCAGATGCGAACGCTCGCGCGGATAAGTCAGGAAATAGGATGAATCCGTTTCGACTTGCAGCGGATTGGCAACCACGAGCCGCCCGATATTGAGGTCTTCCTGGACGAATGACAGCTGCGCGAGCGCAATGCCGAGCCCATCGATGGCGCCCTGATAGGTCAGGCTTGAATTCTCGAAGACGAGCAGACGGTAAAGCTCTATGTCTCCAAGGCCGGCAGCGATGAACCACCGGCGCCAGTCATCGGGCCGACGGAACGAGTGCAGGAGCACCTGCCGCGCAAGATCGCGGGAGTCGATGGTTGCTGAGCCTGCCGCGCCAAGAAGCGCCGGGCTGCACACAGGAACTAGCGTCTCGCCCAGCAGCCTGAACCCGTTCAGCCCTCGCGCGATCTGTTGGCCCCAGTAAATCGCCGCGTCGACCTGCTCGCGCTCGAAATCAACCGGATCATGCGAGGTCGTGACCTGGACGGAGATGTTCGGGTTCATCGCATGGAAGCGCGCAAGCCGCGGAACGAACCATCGGATCGCGAATGTTGGCGGGAGTTTGATGCGCAGCACGTTCTCGTTCTCGACGGAGAGATTTGCCGAAGCGTTGGCGATGCGCAGCAGGGCAGGACCGATCTCGTTGAGGAAGAAGCGCCCGGAGGCCGTAAGTTCCACCTGACGGTGCAGCCTCTCGAAAAGCCGCACCCCGAGATGCTGCTCCAGCAGTTCGATCTGGCGGCTGATCGCCCCCGGCGTGACGCTCAGTTCCGCCCCGGCCTCCTTGAAGCTCAGGAGCCGGGCTGCGGCATCGAACGCGCGCACGGCGTTCAGGGGCGGAAGTTTCGGTACCGGGCCTGGCATGAGTTTTTCTCAATCGAAAGCTGAATTTATCGTTTGTGAAATGATCCGGCAAGAACAAAGCTGGCAATCCAGTAAGCCGGCCTGCCATCCCTCCTCTCAAGGGCAGGGAGAGGCAAGAAGCCGGCATCGGTTCCCATGAGGAACCAAGGAAACGACCATGGCCGCAGAGACACTTTTCGGCAAAATCTGGGAATCGCACCGTATCCGGTCACTTGATGATGGGCGCGATCTCATTTTTGTCGATCGTCACCTGCTTCAGGAGACGACCTCCGCCGCTGCCTTCGATGGGCTGGTGCAGGACGGTCGCCACGTTGCGGCGCCGGAACTGACCTTCGCCACACAGGATCATATTGTATCAACCGAACCGGCGCGCTCGCTCGCCAGCAACCCCGGCGGGCGGGAGTTGATCGACCTGATGCGCCGCAATGCAGGCAACCACGGCATTGCGATGTTCGGGCTCGATGATCCGCGCCAGGGTATCGTCCATGTGATCGGACCGGAACTCGGCCTTGTCATGCCGGGAACGGTCGTCGCCTGCGGTGACAGCCATACCTCGACGGCAGGCGGTCTCGGCGCTCTCGGCATTGGCGTGGGAACGAGCGAGGTTGAGCATGTCCTAGCGACACAGACGCTGGTGCTGCCGCGGCCCCGGACGCTGCGGATGCGTTTCGATGGCCAGCCCGGCAACGGTGTCACGGCCAAGGATCTCGTGCTGCACGCATTGGGCCGCTTCGGCATTGCCATCGGCACCGGCCATGCCATCGAGTACACCGGTGCCGCCATCCGGGCGCTGCCGGTCGAGGCGCGATTGACCATCTGCAATATGTCGATCGAGTTCGGTGGCCGTCTCGGCCTGATCGCCCCAGATGATGCGACAGTCGCCTATGTCCACGATCGCCCCTTTGCGCCGACCGGCAGGCTATGGGACCAAGCGACCGCTTACTGGCGTACGCTTCGCACCGATGATGAGGCTGTCTTCGATCGGGAACTATCGCTGGATGTCAGCAAGGCCGCGCCACAGATCACCTGGGGCACGACACAGCAGGATGTCATCGGCGTGGATCAAGCGATCCCGGATCCAGCAACCATTGCCGATCTCGCGGCGCGGCAGCGCATGGAGGCGGCAATCGGCTATATGGGTTTGACACCGGGATGCCCGATCGAAGGGCTCCCGGTCGATGTGGTGTTCATCGGCTCCTGCACCAATGCCCGCCTCTCTGACCTCGAGGTTGCTGCGGCCATCGCTCGAGGCCGGCGTGTTGCTCCGGGCCTCCGTGCGCTGGTCGTGCCTGGCTCCAGCGCTGTCAAGCGTGAGGCCGAGGCACGGGGGCTTGACAGGATCTTTGCGGAAGCTGGATTCGAATGGCGAAGTGCCGGTTGCTCGATGTGCGTGAGCATCAACGAGGATATCGTCCCGGCGGGCGCGCGTTGCGTGGCTACCTCGAATCGCAACTTCGAGAACCGTCAGGGCCCCCGGTCCCGCACGCATCTGGCGAGCCCTGCCATGGCCGTGGCTGCTGCGGTTTCGGGAGCGATCGCCGATGTCCGGAGGCTAGCATGAAGCGTGCCCCTTTCGAAGTTGTTTCCGGACCGGCGGCGCCGCTTCCACACGTAAACATCAATACCGATGCCATCATCCCGGCGCCCTATCTGCGGTCGGCTTCGGCTGATCTCGGTGCGGGCCTGTTTGCGCGCTGGCGCTACGATGATGCGGGCCGCGAAAACCCGGATTTCGTGTTGAACAGGCCGCCCTTCCGATCGGCCCGGATCCTGCTGGCGGGCGAGAATTTCGGCTGTGGGAGCTCCCGGGAGGCCGCGGCCTGGGCGCTGGTCCGCTTCGGCATCCGCTGCGTCTTCGCGCCTGCCTTTGCCGACATCTTCTACGAAAACGCCTTTCGCAACGGGCTGCTCGCTGCGCTGATGCCGCAGGAGTCGATCGATTATGCCGTTGCCTGCGCGGAGACAGCCCAGAGCGAGGGGCATTTTACTGTGAATCTGGCGGAACGCGCCCTCCGCTGCCCCGATGGTAGGCACCTAGCCTTCGACGTGCCTGCCTTCCGCGCGGATGCGCTCCTGCGAGGTGACGACGATATCGCGGCGACGCTGGAGTATGCCGATGAAATTGCCACCTTCCGCGCTCGCGATGCCCTCATTCGGCCCTGGATTCAGACCTTTGGAAATCTCGCATGAAACGCAAGGCGATACGCGAAATTCTGGATGCCGAACGTCCGCTGGTCACACCGCTGGCGCATGACGCCCTGTCGGCGCGGCTGATCGCGCAGGCCGGCTTCCGCGCCTTCACGGTCGGCGGGTCGGCGCTGCTCGCAGCCCGCCACGCCTATCCGGATATCGGCCTGATCGGGCTGACCGACATGGTCGAGGGGCTTCGTGATCTCGCGGCGGCGACGGACCTGCCGTTTCTCGCCGATGCGGATGACGGCTATGGCGATGTCAAGGCCGTCGCGCGGCTCGTGCAGGCCTATGAACGGATCGGGGTTGGCGGCTTCCTGCTGGAGGATCAGGACCGGGATCGCAAGCAGCAACGGGCTGACCATGGCGGCGCGGTGGTTGATCTGCCCGCGATCGAGGGCAAGCTGCGCGCAGCGCTCGCGGTGCGCGAGAACCCGGATACTTTCATCATCGGCCGCACCGATGCCTTTGGCGCTCTCGGCCTTGATGAAGCCATGCGACGCGCCGAGCGCTTCCTGAAGATCGGCTGCGACGGCATCTTCATCGCTGGGCTGAAGCGTGAGGAGGATCTTGCGCGCGTCGGCAAGGCGTTCAAAGGGGCCTATCTTTCGGCCGCGATGTTCGAGACGGAGGGGTCTGCCTGGCTGACCCCGCAGGAACTGGGCGAGATGGGATACCGTCACGTCTCCTATCCGGCCACGCTCGTCTTCCGGGCTGTGAATGTGATGGCGGAAACGCTCTCTCACCTGCGCGCGGCGAGCCTGGGCACCGGCAGCTTCAGCCGCATGGTTGGCGCCGAAACGGCGCGCGCCCGGCTCGACGATGCTGTTCGCCTGAAGGATTGGCGCGCCCACGAACGGCATGGGCTTGCGCAGAAGGAAATGCCATGACCGAAAGGCCTGTCCCCAGCAATAACCCGACCGTGTTCGGCAGCGATCCCATGGCGCTGCTGCTGCGGCAGCTTGGGTATCGCTACATCGCGCTGACACCGGGGGCGAGCTTCCGCGGCCTGCATGACAGCCTGGTCAACTACCTCGGCAACGAGAAGCCCGAGCTGCTGTTGTGCATTCATGAGGAAAGCGCGGTGGCGCTTGCCCATGGCTGGACGCGGGTGACCGGCCTGCCGATGCCTGTGGCGCTGCACAGCAATGTCGGGCTGATGCATGCCACAATGGCGATCTTCAACGCCTGGTGCGACCGCATCCCCATGGTCATTCTTGGGGCGCAGGGGCCACTGGATGCGATGGCGCGTCGCCCTTGGGTGGATTGGATACACACCTCGACCGATCTCGGTTCGCTGGTCCGGGGTTATACGAAATGGGACAATCAGCCGGGCTCGGTCCCCGCCGCGCTGGAAGCGATCACCCGCGCCCATCAGATCGCGACGACGCAGCCCGCTGGCCCGACCTATGTCTGCCTCGATGCCGGCTTGCAGGAATTGCCTTTGGATGAGCTGCCGGCTCCGCTGCCGCTGGATCGACATGCCTTGCCGGCCTCGGCTGATCCCGATCCCATGGCGCTGGCTGCCGCCGTCCGCATTCTTGAGGCCGCCGAGCGACCGCTGATCATGATCGGGCGCGTGTCATCGTCACGGGCGGATTGGGACCGGCGCGTCCGTCTCGCCGAGGCACTCGGCGCGCATGTTCTGACCGATATCAAGACTGGCGCGAGCTTTCCCACATCGCACCCGGCCCAGCCCTTTTCCCCGACCCTCTATGTCACGCCCGAGGCGGGCGGGCTGATCCGTGATGCCGATGCCATCCTTGTGCTCGACTGGATCGATCCCGCAGGCACGATGCGGCAGGCTTGTATGGGAGACTTCCCCAAGGCCAAGGTCATCCAATGTTCACTCGATCAGTACAGCCACAATGGCTGGAGCATGGACTACCAGGCACTCCCGCCGGCAGATATCAACCTGCTAGCGTCGCCTGACAGGATGGTGGAACGGTTGTTGCAGGCTTTCGAGGGCCGTGCGGATCGTCTCCGCCGGACCGTGACACCGGCGGCGCAGGTTCCGGGCCCTGACATGATCGAAGGGCGGATGTCGGTCGAGGCCATGGCACGGACCATTGTCGAGACGCTGGCACCGGAAAACCCCTCCTATATGCGCCTGCCGCTCGGCTGGCCGGGCGCCAGCTGTCGGTTCAACGACCCGCTGGATTATATCGGCTTTGACGGCGGTGGCGGCATCGGATCTGGGCCGGGCATGGCGGCGGGCGCGGCCATGGCCCTGCGCGACATGGGCAGCGACCGGCTGCCTGTTGCGGTCCTGGGCGACGGCGACTTCCTCATGGGCGTGACGGCGATCTGGACTGCCGTGCATTACAAGGTGCCGATGCTCGTTCTAGTTGCCAACAACCGCTCATTTTTCAATGACGAGTTGCATCAGGAGCGGATGGCGAGGCTGCGCGGCCGCCCCATCGAGAACCGATCTATCGGGCTAAGGATGGAGGATCCGCCGATTGACCTTGCCATGTTGGCGCAAGGGCAGGGTGCTCATGGGATCGGACACGTCAAGACACCGGACGATCTTGGCCGCGCCCTGACGGAAGCTGTTGCCCGGTTGCGGGCCGGTGACGTGGTTGTCATCGATGTATCCGTTGCGCCTGAATATGCCAGGGCAACGTCCAATGCTATGCTTCGGCAAGCAGCGCCCGGGAAAGGATGAGCAGAAAACACCTGAGATCAAAAGCGACCGTAAAACAACGGCAACATCCGGGAGGATCACATGAAAAAATATCCAGGTTTCTTTGGCTTTCGCGCCGGTCTCGGGGCGGCGGCCCTTGCTCTCGGGCTCGGGCTCCATGACGTGCCAGATGCCCATGCGCAGCAGATCGCTGTGGGCAATTTCGGCGTGTCGGCCAACGGGATGCCCTACGCAGTGGCTATGGACAAGGGCTTCTTCAAGGATGAGGGGATCAACGTCACCGGAATCATCACCTCGGCCGGTGGTGGCACTTCGCTCCGCAACATGATCGCCGGTGGCGTGCCCTATGGCGAGGTCAATCCCGGTGTCGTGGTCGCCGCGATCCTGCAAGGCGCTGATCTCAAGATCATTTCCGACAATGTCCTGACAGTCGCCGAATTCGTCTGGGCCGTGAAGAAGGATTCCCCGATCAAGTCGCTGGCGGATATCAAGGGCAAGAAGATC
Organism: Hyphomicrobiales bacterium; assembly: GCA_027484605.1. Classification (GTDB taxonomy): domain Bacteria; phylum Pseudomonadota; class Alphaproteobacteria; order Rhizobiales; family Beijerinckiaceae; genus Rhabdaerophilum. The sequence goes on from JAIXSR010000146.1 coordinate 6,562, forward strand.
GGTTTCACCAATCCAAGGTCAACCAGCCAGGCACTGGCGCAAATGGTGGCGCAGAAGGCCGGGCTTCAGCCGAACGAGGTCGAGTTGGTCCGCACTGGCGGCTTTGGCGAAGGCTACGCCGCACTCGGAACCGGCATGATCGACATCGCCCCGATCCCCGAGCCGCTCTGGGCCCAGCACAAGGACAACCTGCGGGCCATTGCGGTGGCGAGCGACATTCTCCCCCCGCTCGCCAATGTCGTTGGCGTGACAACGGCCAACATGGCGGCGGAGAAGGGCGACTTCATCCGCGCCGTGATCCGCGCGCGCCGGAAGGCGGTGGCGTTCATGGTCGAGAAGCCGGATGAAGCCGGTGACATCGTTGCCAAGCATTACAACCTGACACCCGAAGTGGCGCGCGCGGCGGTCCGCAATCTCGTGGCATCGCGCACGCAAGGCGTTGAATACTGGGGCTCCGGCCAATTCAATCTGGACGGCCTCAACCGAATGATCGAGGTGCAGAAGTCACTTGGCGCGCTCAGCGGTAACTTCGACCTGAACAAGATGATCGACATGCAGTTCCTGCCCGAAGACATTCGGAAGCCGAAGTGATGCCACACGATACCGAAAGGGCGCATGTCAGCCTGAGGGGCGCGACGAAGATCTTTCGTCGCGCCGGGGGCGGGGACGAGGTCCATGCACTGGGGCCGATCGACCTGGACCTGAGACGCGGCGAGTTTTTTGCCGTTGTCGGTCCTTCGGGTTGCGGAAAATCGACCTTGCTCGAGGTTCTTGCAGGGCTGACGCCGGTTACCGAAGGCAGCGTGCTGTTCGAAGACCGGCCTATCCACGGCGAAGTGCCCGATGGCGTTGGCGTCGTCTTCCAGGAGGATGCCTGCTTCCCCTGGATGACCGTCTCCGACAATATTGCCTTCGGCTTGCGGCAGGCCGGCATTCCGGGGGCTGAAACCTCGCGTCGCGTCGTGGCCGCTCTGGAGTTGATGGGCCTTGGCCAGTTCGCCCGCAGCTATCCCGCCCAGCTTTCGGGCGGGATGCGCCAGCGTGTCTGCATCGCCCGGACGCTTGTCCTCCAGCCGCGCCTGATACTTCTGGACGAGCCGTTTGGCGCGCTCGACCAGCAGACACGCCTCCTGATGGGAGAGGAACTCCTCCGGCTCTGGCGCGAAACCGGTGCGACCATCTTCCTCATCACCCACGCGCTGGACGAGGCAGCGATGCTCGCCGACAGGATCGGGGTCATGTCGGCGCGTCCGGGACGGCTGCTCGAGATCGTCGAAACGGGCTGGTCGCCGGATCGGGACAGCACGATCGTCGAGACCCCTGAATTCGGTCAGGTCACGGGCCGCCTCTGGCAGTGGTTGCGCGTGGAATCGATGAAATCCGTCGGCCGCATGGACCGCCGATGAAGCGAATAGCCCTCCTCCGGCTGCTGGTCATCGCAGGCTTCATCGGTTTCGTGGAGGTGCTGTGCAGGATCGGCATCATCGACAATTTCACCATGCCACCGCCCAGCCGCATCGCAGCCGATCTTGGGCGCGCGCTGGCCTCCGGCAAGTTCAACGGGGCGATCCGGGCAACGCTGTCGAATGCCGCCCTGGCCTTCTGCATGGCCGTGACCGTTGGGATCACCGCTGCGGTTGTGATCCACAGGCTTGCTGCACTGCGCACGTCGCTCGATCCGTTTTTCGCAACCTATTATGCCGTGCCGGTGCTGGCCTTCTATCCGCTGCTGATCATCCTGTTCGGGCTCGGCAGCGCCCCGAAGATTATCATTGCGTTCATGCTCGGCGTGGTGGCGGTGATCGTGAACACGCTGAACGGCCTTGACCGCGTGCCGAGGGTCCTCCTGAAATCCGCGCGCATGGCACGGATGGGCTGGTTCGCCACGGCCACGCAGATCACCTTGCCATCGGCGGCCCCCTTCGTTCTGACGGGTGTCAAGTTTGCGGTCGCTTATGCACTCATCGGGATTATCGGCTCGGAGTTCATCATGTCGACCGATGGCGTCGGCTTCGAAATCGCGTTTGCCTACAACAATTTCGACAATGCCACGATGTATCCGCTGATCGTGCTCGTCATGATCATTTCCATCATCGTCAACATGCTGCTCTCGATCTGGGAAAAGCAGTTGCTGCAACGAAGGGGCCTGCGGTGAAGCTGCCCCGCATCGAAATCCTTGGACCCGTTCTCATTTCGGCGGCATTGCTGGCGATCTGGCAATGCACCTACTGGTTTATCGGCGACATTGCCTTGCGCTCGCCGGGACAGACCATCCGCTTCGCGGGCGAGCTGTTGTCGCGGCCATCGTTCTGGCCGCATCTGGCCGAGACGGCGAAGGCCTTTGCGGCTGCTCTGGCAATTGCCTCACTTCTGGGTCTGACGATCGGCCTGCTGCTCGGCCTCGGGAAAACGGCCGGTGACATCTTCGAGCCGATGCTGATCGCTCTCTACTCCATTCCGAAAGTGACCCTCTACCCGATCCTGCTGCTCAGCTTCGGTCTTGGGCTTTCAGCAAAGATCGCGTTTGGCGCACTTCACGGGTTCATTCCCGTGGCCTTGTTCACCATGAACGCGGCCCGCAATGTGCGGCCGATCTTTCTGAAGACGGGCCAGGTCATGAAGCTGTCACGTTGGGATGTTGTCCGAAAAATCGTGTTTCCGGCAGCACTGCCCGAGATTTTCACTGGCTTGCGTGTCGGGTTTTCACTGACCATGATCGGAACCGTCCTGGGCGAAATGTTCGCGTCGCAGCGAGGATTGGGATATCTGCTGATGAACGCTATCGGGCTTCACCACGTCGATATCATCATGGCGGTCACATTGATGCTTGTGGCCTTTGCCGCCGTGATCAGCTTCGCCCTGCTCGCGATCGATCGTCATTTGCACAAGAGGTTCTAGGCCATGGCTCCCAGCAAGGCGCCGAAGGGCGAGCATGCCACCGCGGTCGGCAGCCGTATCCCGCCGGCGGCCAATGCACGCTATGTCAGGGGGCAGGGGCTCTATACCGATGATTATGCGCCTTCCGGTGCGTTGCACATGGCAATCGCCCGCTCGCCCTATGCCTGCGCACGGATCGTCTCAATCGATACAGCACCTGCGGCGGCCAGCCCCGGTGTTGTTGCTGTTCTGACAGGTGAGGACCTCGCCCGCCAGGGCATCGCAGGGCTTCGGTCGCGGATCCTGCGCCGTGGTGCCGATAGCGGGGACCATGCGGAGCCGGAGTTTCCGTTGCTCGCGAAGGGCCGCGTCACCTATGTCGGGTTCCCGGTGGTTGCCGTGGTGGCCGAAACTCCCGCGGAAGCGCTGGCGGCTGCGGAGGCCGTTATCATCACCTACGCGCCCGAACCGGCGATCACGCGCACGCGCGATCTTCTGGCACCCGACGCGCTGAAGGTCTGGCCGCACCTGCCGGATAACCGCTGCTTCGTTCACACCATCGGCGACGAGGTGCGGGTCCGGAAGGTCATAGCGGATGCCGCCCACCGCGTGACCGTTCGCGTCGACATCTCGCGCGTCAGTGCCAATCCTATGGAGAACCGCAACGCGCTGGGCGAGTTTGATGCGCGCTCTGGCCGCTACACCCTGACGACCGGCAACCAGACACCGCATGATTTGCGTGGCGAGCTGGCGGGGATCCTTGGTATTGCCGCGCAGGATCTCCGGGTTGTCTCGCCGGATATAGGAGGCGCCTTCGGGGCCAAGATTGCAGCAACGGCCGAGCATCCGCTGGTGCTCCTGCTGGCACGGCTGACCCGGCGTCCGGTACGCTGGCAGGCGACGCGAACCGAGGCCTTGCTTTCGGATTGGCACGCGCGTGACATCGCCTTCGATGTCACGCTGGCGTTGGATGCAAAGGGAACGTTCCTTGCGCTCCATGCTGAAGGGGTGGCCAATCTCGGTGCGCAGCTTTGCGCCAACACGCTGCATTCTCCGGTCGGCAATCTCGGCGGATTGTCCGGGCCCTATCGCACGCCGCATGTATTTGCCCGCGTTACCGGCGCCTTCAGCCATACGTCGCCCACCGGGCCCTATCGCGGAGCGGGACGGCCGGAAGCGACCTATGTGCTCGAGCGGGTCATCGACAGCGCTGCCCGTCAACTGGTGGTCGATCCGGCAGAGCTACGCCGCCGCAATCTCATACCGCCCTCGGCTTTGCCTTACTCGACGGGTTTCGTTTTCACCTACGACAGCGGCGACTTCGAGGCCAATCTCGACCGGGCGCTGGCTGCATCGGATTGGCGCGGCTTTGCCAGACGGCGGGCCGGTGCGCAAAAGCGGGGGATGCTGCGAGGCATCGGGATCGCCAACGCCATCGAGATCGCCGGCGGGCCTGCCGGTTCACCGAACGAGGAATTCGCCGAGATCCGTTTCGATGCGGAAGGCGCTGCCACAATCCTGACCGGCCTGCATTCGCACGGCCAGGGGCTTGAGACCGTACTGGCGCAGGTTCTCCAGGATGAACTCGGCATGCCCCTCGAGCAGATCCGGGTTGTGTTCGGGGATACCGACGTTGTTTATCACGGCAAGGGCGCAGGTGGATCACGGTCTGCTGCTGCTGGATCGACGGTGGTGCGCGAGGCAGCCCTCAGGATTATCGCCAAGGGCCGGCAGATCGCGGCGCATATCCTCGAGGCGGGGCAGGATGATGTCGTCTTTGCCAACGGCCGGTTCACCGTCGCCGGCACTGACCGTGGTGTCGCTCTTGACCAGATCGCGAGCGTGGCTTTCGACAAGTCAAAACTTCCTCGAGGTTTTGAAATCGGCTTGGCGGCAGCCGTGACCAAGGCGCCTGACGAGGCGAATTTCCCCAATGGCTGTCATGTCTGTGAGGTGGAGATCGATCCGGAAACTGGCGTCGTCCGGATTGTCGGCTACTGGGCCGTCGAGGATGTCGGACGGGTTCTCAATCCGTTGGTCGTCGAGGGGCAGGTCCATGGCGGCATCATGCAGGGGCTTGGGCAGGCGCTCCTCGAGGCCATCGTCTACGATCCCGGCTCCGGCCAGTTGATCAGCGCGTCGTTTCAGGACTACGCGATGCCGCGCGCCGACAATGCGCCGTGCTTTCACACGGAGTACAATCAGGTTCTGACCAAGGCGAATCCGCTCGGCGTCAAGGGCGTGGGGGAGGCCGGAACCGTCGGTGCGTTGCCGGCGGTGATGAATGCCGTCAATGATGCTCTTGCTTCGGCAGGCGCCGCAGAGATCGACATGCCCGCCACACCGTTCCGTATCTGGCAGGCGCTGGCAGCGAAGCCCGCGGCACTGTCAGAGGAAAAGTCCGGTTGCCGCTGACAGGCAGGGCAGCTAGCCGGACCGGATGAGCAACGCCCGCATTTTCCGCTACTTCAAGACCTCGCCCGAGATCATCCGCCTGGCGGTGATGATGTACGTTCGCTATCCGCTGTCACTGCGGAACGTCGAGGACCTGCTGCACGAGCGGGGCATCGACATCACGCACGAGACGGTGCGGTTTTGGTGGAACCGGTTCGGGACCATTTTCGCGGCCGAGATCCGGCGCAGCCGGGTCCAGGCGATGCGGAATTTTCGGCATCGGCGCTGGCATCTCGACGAGGTTTTCGTGAAGATCAACGGCGTGAAACACTATCTTTGGCGCGCCGTCGATCACGAGGGCGAGGTGCTCGAGAGCTTCGTCACGAAACGGCGGGATAAGAAAGCGGCCTTGAAATTCTTGCGAAAATCACTCGGTCGCCACGGACAGGTCGACCAGATTGTGACGGATCGCCTCGCATCATACGGCGCCGCGTTGAAGGCCCTGAATGCCATCGACAAGCGCGAGGTCGGCCGCTGGCTGAACAATCGCGTCGAGAATTCACACCAGCCATTCCGACGACGGGAGTGGGCAATGCTTCGCTTCCGGAGGATGCGAAGTTTGCAGAAATTCGCCGCGGTTCACGGCTCGATCCACAACCACTTCAACCAGGAACGCACCCTCATCAGCCGACAGAGTTTCAAGGATCGTCGCACCGCCGCACTCACCGAGTGGCGTCAGCTTTGCGCGGCCTGATCCATGTCGGGGTAGGGCGCTTTCCGAGACTTTTTTGGTTTGTCTGACAGCACCCAATCCATCGCTTGACAAACTTGCGAATTCTGTCTCATTTTGAAACAATCGTGCGGTTTGATAATCCGCTTATTCTTCATTTATGTTGAAAGGAGTCTTACATGCTAGTATTTCCATCTCGCTCCGCAAGTGAGAGCTGTGCATTCAAGACTTTCCACCCGGCACATTCGATGTTTTGAATGCGTGACATCGCTCCGTCGCTGCATGGCGAACGGACGCTTCGTTGGTTTTTTAATTGGATATTTAAGCGAGTGGGGCTTTCTGTGCGTCTACCGAATGCCATCAAGCGACGTTTTGACATTTTCAGCTCACGACAAGCGGGCCTGATTGGCGTAGCGAGCCTGTCAGAGGTCCTCGATGCGCCTCGGCAGTACATGGAGCCTGAGCTGGAGGTTCCGAGTATGGTTTATCCACTGCAGGGCGGGGCAATGCCGCCAGCAGAACTCGTGGTCGCCTGGCAGCCCATGCGGCTGCTCCTGTTGGATATGAACGATGTCGTTTACGTGATGCCGACCATCTCGGCTCACCAGACCAAACCGCCGGCGGCTTCCGGCGCTGGGGACATCGTGTGCATTATGCAGGACGCTCCCGCGCGTGCGCCTGTAAAGGATGGGTCGAACTCATGCGTGATTGGTGAAGAGATGGTCTGCGTGATGCCCGCGAAACCAGCCCGGCCTCCACCCAAGGGTAAAGTCGGTTCGGATTGCATCCCGATCGTTGACCTGCCTCCTGCTTGCGACATGCCGCTGCCTTCGCTGCAACCCGTCGTCAAGACTAAAGGGGGCCTTCCAATAGGAGCTGACAGCAAGCCTCGGGGGCCGGAGTTTTCCATACCTTTGGCGATCGATCGCCAGAATTGCCCTTTTCGACCAACGCTTAGAAACTCGCGGAAAAATGGAGGCAATTGGTTTTTCGGGACAATGGGGAGCAGACATGGCGGAGACCATGTAGATGGCAGCGGGAACGTTGAGGTCATCGAGACTAGAGACAGCTGCCCCGGCTGGTGCGGCAACGTTGTTTTCCTCATCTGGTTCTATTTAGCATTCTCATTTACTAAAATTGGTTGGCTTGGATCAAGTATCTGTCCAAGGGAGCGGGATGTCCACCGCCCACCTCGTTTCATCCCTGCTTACAATTTCAGATATCAGGCCACACAATGATCGATAGAGAATTTAGTCTCGACCACGATGAGCATGTTATATGGGAGGAGCGCCCAAGTAAAATTTACTTTGTCATTGGAAGGCTTGGTGGTCTTCAGTATTTTGTAGTATTTTTTTTCATTTTATTTTTACTATTAGATTTTCTGTCAATTGATAATAAAATTCCGTTAACTGCGGCAATTTTTTTGTTTTTTATTGTTTTTGCAAAATCATTAATCGCATTTTTGTATTCGCTATCTTGTTATTACGTTTTAACAAACAAAAGAATACTGATTAGAATAATAAATTGGCCAAGTTATGGTTATTTGTATAAAAAATTCAAAAGCGTTAATTTTCAATTATCTTATGAATATAAGGGTATAAAGTTCCTAAAATTACAAGAAAGATACTCGTCGTTTGGCGATGTGTTGTTCACTGAATCAACTATTGAAAACCTGGATAAAGAATTTGCCGAACATAATTTCTATACTGCAATGAAAAAAGGGTTGTTCGGTCCAAGAATAGATTTTGGAGGCGTGCTTTATCAGGCATCGTTTTTTGATGGTTTCTATGGAATAAAATACCCCAAAAATGTATTTGAATTGATGAAAAGAGAAATTGATGCAGCGCTAGACAAAAAGAGTAAACATCATGAAATCTAAAGGCGCGCTTTCTGCAACGGGAGTTCCTGGTGCCGCAAAAGATGGTGTTGTTGGCGCAATAGCGGCTGGGAAAAATCTAACTGATCCATCCACCGCTGTTGAAATTGGCGTGAGTGTAGCCGTGTCCGGCATTTTCGGCATAGCTGGCTTTGCCGTCGCTGGGCCAGTCGGCGCGATTGCAGGCAGAGCATTCGGCGGGTTTCTTGGTGGTATAGCTGGAAGCATTGCAGGTGACGTTTTCAGTGGAAAATCTCCAAACTTTAGCAATGCGGTCACCGCTGGAGCAATTGGTGCAATCTCCGGATTAGGCTTTGCTGGGATTGGCGCGGCTAAAGCGGTAGGAAAGGCTGGAGCAACTTCTAAAGATGCTGCGCTCGCGGGCGCGGAAAAGGCAATGGGTACCGGCAGTGCAGTCATCGGAGGTCTTGTAAGCCGGGAGCTAGACAAAGGCGATAGTTCTGGACGGCCTGGGTTTAATGGTCAGCCTGGAGACAAAACTCGGGGCACCGCAGACGGCTCAGGTCCCATTGCCAATGGAAGGACAGACCCAGCGCCAAATGGCAAGACGGATCCGTCTCCGGATGTCGGCCCAGCACGCGACGCGCCAAACGGAAAGGAGGGCCCACAAGGTCCTACAAGTCCCGGTAGGGATATTGGCGTTGGCAAGGACGTTCCCGGTGGTTTCAACGGAAAAGAAAAAGGCGACCTCACGACTGGACTTGCAGATCGACAGCCGACTGAGAAAGCAAAAGAAGACAAGGAGGCGCTGCCGGGTTTGCCTGAGGTTCAGACGCTGGAAATAAGTCCTCCAGCAGTTGAACCGATCGAGCCAATCGATCTTCCGGGTCTTTTGAGTCAACTTGATGAAGAAAAAGAACTTGCGGCAAGAGACGTCATTGCAACTGAATTGGATAAACTAGGTCTGAAATCACTTGATGATGAGGACCCAGAAGAAAGCGAGGAAGAGGGCGACGAGAACGAGGGCGACGAGAACGAGGGCAACGAGGGCGACAGTGAGGGAGACGGGGATAGCGAGGGAGACGGCGACGGCGACGGCGACGGCGACGGAGATAGCGAGGGCGACGGCGAGGGTGACGGCGGCGAAAATGGTGGAGGTGAGGCTTACCCTGTCCTTCTCGACCTGAACGGCAATGGCGTTCAGGTCATGCGCCGGACGGATTCAACCGTCTGGTTCGACATGGAAGGTAATGGCACGAAGCAGCGAACAGCTTGGGCCGGTGCTGGCGATGGAGTTCTCGCCATTGACGCAAATGGCGACGGCAAGATCGACCAGCGTAGTGAAATCGTCTTCACCGACTGGGATAGCACTGCGACGACCGATATGCAGGCGGTCAAGCATGTCTTCGATACAAACAAAAACGACCAGCTTGATGCAGGCGATGCGCGTTGGGGGGAATTCCGTGTTGTCGTTGACGGCCAAGTCAAATCTTTGGCCGAGGCCGGGGTGTCCTCGATTAATCTCGAGTCCAATCAGCGCGGCTACGAGCTTCCAGATGGCTCCGTCGTGCAGGGAACATCAACGTTTACGAAGACCAACGGGACTACGGGCGTAGCGGCAACAACAAGCCTGAAGTATGGTGAGAGCGCTGGCTATGTCGACACATCTACAAAATATGAGGTCCGTAACACACCACAAGGCGCGATCCTTGTAACAATTGTAACCACACGGGTCTACAGTAAGGAACACGTCCTCGAATCCGAGGTCGTCAAATCCTTTTCCGGCCAGAAGGGCTACACGCAGCAAACAGCTGATAGCGGTAGCCGTATTTACGATACAATTCAGGATACGGAGCTTACGATCGGGAGCGAGCTAACAACGCGCTACAATCCTGATGGGTCCGTGAAGAGCGTTGTTTCGATCGCCTATGATGCCTCTGGTGCCGTCTTGTCACTTCGCAAGGACATGGATGGCGACGGGCATTTTGAGCATGTGGAAATGTTTTCCATTGCCTCGGCGGGCACGCAAGTCGTTACAACCCCTGCCGGTAGCCCTGCCGTTGGTCTTGACGAAAGTCGCATCCACATTACCGATGAACGCGCTGTCAGTGGTGCGCTCCTTTCTCGCGAGCAGGAAGTAATCAGTGCGGATAACCTGATTCGAACTGTGGCTCATGATTGGAACGGTGATGGCGAGTTTGATCGCGTCACTACAACCACGCGCATTGAAAATTCTAATGGGAACATCATTTCGCCGCCTGCTGGAAGTGCAGCAAGCACAAACAGTTCGAGCATCATCACAAACGAAATCCGTTCGGGCAACGCTACCTTCATCAGTCGTACTGTGACCTCAGTGAGCGCCGATGAGCGCTCAAAGATGACTGAGGTAGATTCAAATGGTGACGGGATTGTTGAAACTCTCGAAACCACAACGCTGACCGTCCATGCGGACGGCAGTACGTCCAACCGAAAAGTCATCAAGAACGCAAATCAAAGTACGCGCTCGTCGGTGACCGAGACCATCAGCGCGAATGGCCTGACCCGAACCATAAGCGCCGACATTGACGGGAATGATTCGACAGATCGTTCGCAGCAAACTGAAACGAGGATCGCGGCGGATGGTGCGCGCTCGATGGTCTTTGTCGAGAAAAACCATAACAACTCGGTTCGCTCCCAAAAGACTGAGACCTGGAGCTCAACAGGCGTCAAGACAGGCGTCCAGTATGATGCCAACGGTGACGGCGCGAATGACTATGTTGAAACCGGCACCGTCCAGGCGGACGGTAGCTTTGTGCGGACGAGTTCGAACCTGACGGCCAACGGGAGTCTGGTCGACAGAAAGATCTCGACGACAACAGTAACCGGCCTGTCGAGCACGACGGACACCGATGCTGACGGTGATGGCGACATCGACTTCCGGGACAGCGTTGTCACGGTCACAAATGGCGACGGCAGCCAGACGAAGACGAACTCGTATCGCAGCGGCGTCGGAGGACTCATCAGCTCGGTAGAGACTTGGACGGAGGGCAACGGAACAGCGTCGTCCAATGGCGGATACAATGCCGACGGAAACGGCAAGATCGTTGTCTCCCGGGATCTTGATGGTGATGCCCTATTCGATATTGTTGAGACCCGGGAAACACTTCTAAGCACGGATGGCGTTGTTGTTTCTAGCATTGTCCCAGCTGCTATTGCGGGCAGCCGGAAGGAAACAGTGACTGTCCGCAACCAGGACGGTTCGCTGCGTCAGAGGACGGTCAGTACGGTCAGTGGCGACCGGTTGACGAAGACCGTTGAACGAGACTTCGACGGCGATCAAAAACTCGATGAGCGGGTTATCGAGGCAAAAGCGCGCGACGGTTCCATCCTAGCGACAACGGAAACCCTGAATGGTGCCGGGGCCACTGCTTCCCGGATTACGAAAAAAGCCAGCGCAGACGGTCTGACCGTCACAACCGGCCATGACGTGAATGGCGACAACACGGTTGATTGGACGGTGACGAATTCGATCGTCCTAAAGGCCGATGGTCGCCGCTGGGATGATATCGAGACGAGGGCCAGCAATGGCGCACGTCTTGATTATCAGCGCAAGGAAACATCAGGCAACGGTCTTTCCCGGATGACATGGCGCGACCTTGACGGAAATGGTTCGATTGACTGGACACAGTCTGAGGCGACCACGCTGCGCGACGATGGCAGCCGGTGGGATGATGTAGAG
>JAIXSR010000143.1 GCA_027484605.1 Hyphomicrobiales bacterium
ATGATGTGCAGCTGGCCGAAAAGCTTCGTGTTGAAGCCTATGGCCGGCCGGACCAGGAAGGCCGGGGCGGCCTGATCGGCCAGGCCATCACAACCATGATCGCGGCGGCTCCGCCGATCGGCGGCATGTATGACGATAACCCGCTGACAAACGCGAGATATTGATGGTTGCGAGGCCCGGCCCGGAACAAATGAGCTGGAATGCCGGAGAGCTCTCCGGCGATGTTTCCGGCCGCTACGATATCAAGCAATTCTATGCCGGCGCCGGCCGCATGCGGAATTGCGAGCCGGTCCCCCAAGGCGGTTTCGAGCAAAGCGCCGGAACGGAGCACAAGGCGTTTTTCCGCGGCGCGCTCACGGAAGTTACCCACACACCGAGTTTCAGTCTCGGCCCGCATGCGGCCGCCGGCGTCACGATCGCCTCGAGCGTTTTCGTCCAGGCGCCGGTGGATTCGATCGATCTCATTGGCCTGTCCTGCACCGAGGCGCTTTCCGCCGCGCTGCAAGTTCAGGTGTTCACCACGGCCTGGGAAAACATCGGCTCTCCCGTCTATCTCCGCACAACGGCACAGCATCGGCGGATCTCCCTGCCGGGCGGCACGTTCAAGAATGCCAGCCAAATGCGCGTGCAGCTCATTGTCACACCCGGCGCCGCCGTCACCTTCACGCTGAGCGCCATCAAGATCTGGCGCGAGCTCGCGGTTGCCACGGTTGGCCGGACCTTCGAATACTCGTTTTCGACCGATGACGCTTTCACGGTCCAGGTGACGCCAGGCCATGCCGATATCTTCAAGGAAGATGTGTTCGTGGCCTCGGTCGCGCTGGGGGTCACGGCCGGCCAGATCGAAACGCTGAGCTATGAACAGCGCCTCGATAGCCTGTTCCTGTTCCACAAGGATCTTGCACCAATCCAGATCAAGCGCGATCGCGCCGATACCGATTGGAGCGGAGAGCCGGCGCCCTTCGTCAATGTCCCGCTGATTGATTATGGCGCCACCTATGGCAACATCGTCAACGATATCTGGCGGATCACAATTACCTGGTCGGCCGGTCCGGTCGGCCTGATCCTCGAGCTCGCTGTGAATGGCGAAAACATTACCGGCGTCACGCTGGCGGCCGGGCCGGATTGGGCAGGGTTTGCCACGGCGCTGCAGGCCGCGATTGAAGCGGTTCCTTCCGTGGGGCCGGGCGTCATTGTCGGGCAATCCGTTGCAGGAAGCACGGCCACGATCACGGTTGAATTTGCCGGCGCGACCAACCGGGGGAGCCGGTTCACCCTGGTTCCCAAGATCGTCAACGTGACCTGGGCGGCCGCGACGGCCAGCGTGATCCAATATGGCGATCCGGGCGGGGAAGAAATCATGTCCGTTTCGCGCGGATATCCGACAACCGGCGCGTTCTATCAGGACCGGCTTTTCCTGGGCGGGTTCCGGTCGCAAGGCATCGCGGTTGCCGGCTCGCTTTCGGCGGAATATTTTGATCTCAATGCCAAGGTTGAGGCGGCCTCTGGCGGCATCCTGTTCCGGCTGGATACGGATGGCCAGGAGCGCATTCTCCATATCCGGCGCGATCGCCATCTCGTCCTGTTCACCGATCAAGCGGAATATTATGTTTCCGATCGGGCAATCACGCGCGGCACGCCGCCCAATATTCCGGAGAGCTCGAGAAACGGCGCGGCGCCCGGGTTCCGGCCGGTCAAGAGCGAAGCCGGATTGATCTATATCGGATCCGGCCGGAGCATCGTCTATTATGCCGTCTATTCGGACGTGAGCCAGAAATACGAGAGCTCGCCGATCTCGCTTCTGGCTAATCATCTCTGCAAGACCCTTAAGAGCGGCGCGCTTCAACGCGCCTCGAGCTCGACCAGCGCGGACCGGCTCTACATGACTCGAGACGATGGCCTCCTGGTCATCGGCAAGCTGATCCAGAATCAGGAAGTGACGGCGTTCTGTGGCTGGGAAACGGATGGCCTCGTGCAATCCGTCTGTGTCGATGGGAAAAACCAGGTCTATCTTGGCGTCCTTCGGACCATTGCCGGCGTCCAGCGCCTCGTGCGCGAGCGCATGGTTGAGGGCCAATGGCTTCACCAGGCGGTCCAGAAGGTCAACGGCTCGCCATCCGCGACGATCTCGGGGCTTTCAACGCTCGAGGGCGCAACCGTCTGGGCGATCGCGGATGGATATCCGGAGGGGCCGTTTGTCGTCACCGGCGGGACAATCACGCTCAAGGATGCCGCCACAAGTGTCTGGGTCGGCCGCTGGAAAGCGCCGGTCGCAACCTCGCTCAAATTCCCGCGGCAAGTCGGGGAACGGACGATCCTCGCGCGGCCGATCCGCGTTCATACGGTTCATGTTGAACTGGCCGGAACGTCATCGCTGGCCATCCAGGCCAACAATGGCCAGGTGCAGGATGTGTCGCTGGTGAAGACGGGAGAATTCACCGATCAACCGATTCCCGCGATCGAAGGGAATTTCACGGTTTCGGGCCTGGCCGGATACACCGAAAAAGGCCTCGTCACGTTGACGCAGAAGCGCCCGGGTTATTTCAAGATCAAGAGCACCCAATTCGAGGCGAGGCTTTAAGATGGAACTTGCTGCCGCTGCCCTAACGGCCGTCACCAGCGCTTTCACCACGGCCGCGCCCGTTGTCGGCTCCGAAGTCGCGGCCTCGGCCGCCGCGGCCGCCGGCCAGACAGTGGCCTCGTCGGCATCGGCCGGCGCCGGCTTCCTGTCCGGATCCGGTAGCCTCATGAGCTCGATTTTCCAGGGCACGGCCGGCGTGCTCTCGGCATTTGGCGCGCTCGACAAGGGCGCCTCTGAATCCGATGCCATGAAGGCCCGGGCGAACGATGCCGACACGGAAGCGCAGCTTGAGACAGTGAAAGGTGCAGAGCGCCGGATTGGTCTTCGCCGCGCGCTGGCCGATGCCCTGGCGGAGCGCGACGTTGCCGCGGCCGCCTCTGGCGTCGATCTCTCGTTCGGCACGCCGAAGCTCGCCCGCGATGAAGCGCTGAAAGAAGGCGAGCGCGCGCTCACGGCCGATCAATCGACCGAAGATTTCCGGATCGGCCGCCTTCGTGAGCGGGCCGCGGAATTGCGTCGCGGGGCCAGCGAGGCGCGCCGCGGCGGGCTCATCCGCGCGCTTGGGAGCGGCCTGGCTACCGGGGCTTCCATCGCCAAGAGGGGGTAAATATGGTCAATCGGTTTGGTCGCGCGGTCGGTGATGTTCAACCGTTCCGGCCGAAAGTCACCGTGGCCGAAGGCCTGCCGGAAGTCGTCCGGCCAACCGGCCAAGATGCCGAAGCGCTCTTTGCCGTGGGGCGCGATCTGGCCGGTGTCTTTGGAGAGATCGGCGATCGGCAAGCGAAGATCGAAGGCGAAAACTCCGGCCTCGTCGCGGGGAATGATCCATCCTATCGGCCGGAAGGCCGGACCACGATTCGCGGCCAGGCGTTCGAGCGGGCGGCAACCGCCACCTATCTCGACAATCTCGACGCGAAAATGCGCCAGTCCATGATGGGCGTCTATCAGGCCAACAAGGACAATCCCGCGGCGCTGCAACAGGGCTTCGACAAGCTGCAGAAGGATATTCTTGATAACGAGGCCTTCCCGCAGATCAAAGGCCAGGTGGCGGCCTCGTTCCAGCGCCTGGCCTTGCCGTTCCAGGTTCGCGCGTTCGATAGTCTCGAGGAACGCAACCGCGACCAGCAGCGCGCGGCTGCAGTCGTCGCCTCGGTCCAGACCGAGGCCACGATTGCCGCGCATGTGGAGAGCGCGCCCTACAATCCCGAAACCCGGAAGATCGTTCGCCAGCAGCTGGACGAGGCGGCGGAGCGTGACCAAGAGCTTGTGAATTCCAAGGCCATGACGGCCGAAGATGCCGCCAAGCGCAAAGTGATCCGCGAGCGTGACGCTGCCGTGCGGGAAGCCTCCGCCGCGATCGGGAACATTCGGGATCTTGATGAACTCACCAAGCGCGAGGAGGCCTACAAGGCACAGAAAACCTCTGGCGAACTCGGCGCGATCGGCGCCGATGCCAAGGCCATGGATCTTGTGGAATCCGCCTTCGCCCAGCGCCGCACACAGCTGACAACCGAAATCCGGCGCGTGTCTGGATCCGTGGAGAAGGCCGGCGAAAGCCTGCTCAACCGGATGCAATTGGGTTATGTCCCGCCGGCCGAAGAAGTGGCGCGGCTTCGCGCGGCCGCCAGCCAATCGGCAGAGGGCGGCGCTCTTGTCGATCGGATCGACCGGCGCATGACCTGGACGCGCCTGGGGCTGGCCCAGGGGCCGGCCGCGATCGAAAAGCTGCAACGGGATCTTCGCGCCTCCGCCGGCGCCACGCCGTCAAAGGAAGCGGCCGAAGATCTCACCTATCTTGACCAGATGGCGCAGACCTTCCGCCAGAATGTGGTGCAGGATCCGATTGGCTTTGCCCGCAAGCAAGGCGTGATCCAGACCGGCGCCCTGTCCTTCCAGGATCCGGCCGCGCTTTCCGATGCCATCCGCGAGCGTGTCGCGGCCGCCAATGCGCTGCCGGCCGATCTCAACCCAAACCGGAAGATGCTCGAGCCGGGGGAACTGAAGGATCTGCAACGCAAGATCGAAATGGGCGGTGAAGGCGCGGTCCAGACCGTTGAAGCGCTGGTCCAGGGCGCCGGCCGCGAGGCGCCGCGGCTCATGCGCGAGATTGGCGGCATCGCTCCGGAAGTGGCCCAGGCCGGCCTTATTCTGGCTTCTGGCGGCAATCGCCAGGCGGCGCGCGATATCATCGG
>JAIXSR010000065.1 GCA_027484605.1 Hyphomicrobiales bacterium
TGGCGGCCTATCGCGCCAGCCTGCCGGAGATCGGCGCCGCCTATCGCGAGACGATCGGCCGGCATTTCCCGGCCATGGCGCTGGTGCAGGTGGTCTCGCTGGTCGAGCCGCAAGCCGTGGTCGAGATCGAGGCCACGGCGGTCATTCCGGATTGATCGGCAAGGCGCGGGAAGGGCGGGAGCAGCATATGGCGAGAGCGGCAAAATCCACCGGGACCGGCAAATCGGGCCAGGAAAAGACTGGCAAGGAAAAGACTGGCAAGGGAAAAGCGGGCAAGGCCGGTGCGAAGGCTGCGAAAGCCCTGAAACCGAACCGTGCCATGGTCGTGGTCAAGCATCCCTCGGCGCAGCCCTTCCGCTCGCCGCCGAAAGTGCTGATCGCTGGCGCCGGCGTCGGCGGCCTGACCCTCGCCCTTATGCTCCATGCCCGCGGCGTCTCCTGCCGGCTCTACGAGCAGGCCGGCGCGATCCGCGAGGTCGGGGCCGGCATCAATGCCCTGCCCCATGCGATCAAGGAACTCGCCCAGCTCGGCCTGCTCCCGGCCCTGGACGCGATCGCCGTGCGCACGAGCGAGCTCTACTACATGAACCGCACCGGACAGGTCGTCTGGCGCGAGCCGCGCGGCATCGCCGCCGGCTTCGACGTGCCGCAATTCTCGATCCATCGCGGCCGGCTGCAGAAGGTGCTGCATGATGCCGTGATCGAGCGGATGGGCCCGGAGGCCATCGTCACCGGCCGCAAGCTCACCGGCTTCATCCAGGACGAGGGCGGCGTCACCGCCTTTTTCACCGACAGCATCGACGGCTCCGGCAGCGAGACCGTGCGCGGCGAGGTACTGGTCGGCGCCGATGGCATCCATTCCGTCATTCGCGGCCATTACCATCCCGATCAGGGCCTGCCGCGCTGGAACGGCGTGCAGATGTGGCGCGGCTGTGCCGATTTCCCGGCCTTCATGGACGGGCGCAGCATGATCATCGCCGGCGGCATGAGCGGCAAGCTCGTGCTCTATCCGATCGGCGAGGGCCAGACGCCGGAAACCCGCCTGACCAACTGGGTCGTCAATGTCCGGATTTCCGACACGCCGCACCCGCCGGGCAAGGAAAGCTGGTCGCGCCGTGGCCGCCTTGACGAGGTGCTGCCGCATGCCGCGCGCTTCGCCATTCCCGGCTTCGACGTGCTCGGCCTGATCCGCTCGACCGACGCGTTCTTCGAATATCCGATGTGCGACCGCGATCCCCTGCCCCGCTGGACGCATGGCCGCGTCACCTTGCTCGGCGATGCCGCCCATCCGATGTATCCGGTCGGCTCGAACGGCGCCGGCCAGGCCATTCTCGATGCCCGCTGCTTCGCGGAATGCTGGGTCAAGGCCGAGCATCCCTGGCAGGCCCTGCTCGCCTATGAGGCGGAACGGCTGCCGAAGACGGCGGAAATCGTGGCGCTGAACCGCAAGGGCGGGCCCGAACGCGTCATCGACGAGGTGGAGAAGCTGGCCCCGGCCGGCTTCACTGATGTCGATCGCGTGCTCGGCCATGACGAGCGCAAGGCGATCGTGCGCGGCTATGCCGGCAAGGCCGGCTTCACGGTGCAGCAGCTGACGAAGGGGTAGGCCCCCTCGCCCGCCGGGAATTTCCCCTCACCCGCCGTCGCTGTGCATCCGCAGAAGCGAAGGCGATGGGCGCTTGAACCCCTCTCCCCGAGGGGGAGAGGCGGGAGGCAGGCTGGAGCGGCGGTGCACCTTAAAGGCGAAGGCTGCTGAGAAAAAACGAAAGCGGTAATGTGCTTCCCCCCGCCCCGCTTGCGGGGAGAGGGTGGCGCGAAGCGCCGGGCGAGGGGCTCCCCTCACGCATCCGGCGGCGGCAGGAAGTCGATCTCGTGCTTGGCCGCAAGGGCCACGACTTCCGCCGGGTTCTGGTCCTTCATCGAATGGATGGCCCAGAAGAGATCATAGAGGCGGCGGGTCGGCGAGACCCAGAAGAAGCATTTCACCACCTGGTCCGACTTGTTGAAGATGCCATGCGGCAGGCCCATCGGCAGGCGGATCAGGTCACCCGGGCCGGCCTTCACCTCGCGTCCGTCCAGCAGCAGCTCGAAATTCCCCTCGAGCATGTAGATGAACTCGTCCTGCGTCGGGTGGATATGCGGCGGCACGAAGGTGCCGGGCGGGAAGGTGGCATGCCAGGAAAAGGCGCTCTCGCAGACCTGCTTCGGCACATAGGTCTGGCCGAGAATGTTCCAGGATATTCCGTCAAGGCCTTCGCCGGCGCGGGTAATTCCAGGGGTGAGCTTCATGCGACCATTCCTCCCTCAGGCTTGTGGCGATCAGACATGCAGATAGCGGTCCTTGAGCACGGGATCGGCCATCAGCGCGGCGGAATCGCCCCGCCAGACCACCTTGCCCTTCTCGAGAATGACGTGCCGGTCGGCAAAGGCGGCCAGGGCATCGACATTCTTGTCGATCACCAGGATGGCCTCGCCCTCGCGCTTGAGCTGCCGCAGGCAATCCCAGATCTCCTGCCGGATCAGCGGCGCGAGGCCTTCGGTTGCCTCGTCGAGGATCACCAGCTTGGGATTGGTCATCAGCGCACGGCCGATGGCCAGCATCTGCTGCTCGCCTCCCGAGAGCTGGTTGCCCATGTTGCGCTGCCGCTCCTTCAGCCGCGGGAACAGCGCATAGACCGTTTCCAGCGTCCAGCGGGGCGTGCCGAACCGGCTCGCGGCCGTAGCGACGAGATTTTCCTCCACCGACAGCGTCGGGAAGACCTGCCGCCCTTCGGGCACCAGCCCGAGACCGCTTCGCGCGATCCGGTAGGGCGGCGCGCCCGCCAGGTCCCGCCCCTCGATCCGCACGCGGCCGGCGCGCGGCTTCAGCAGCCCCATGATCGACTTGATCGTCGTGGTCTTGCCCATGCCGTTCCGGCCCAGCAGGGTGACGACCTCGCCCTGCCCGACGGCGAGATCGACCCCGAACAGGATCTGGCTGTCGCCATAGGCCGCCTCGAGCCCCTCGACCTCCAGCATCAGCCGCCCTCCTCGCCGAGATAGGCCGTGCGCACTTCCGGATCGTCGCGCACGGCGGCCGGCGGGCCCGAGGCGATGATCCGGCCATAGACCAGCACGGAAACCCGCTCGGCCAGCGCGAACACCGCCTCCATGTCATGCTCGATGAGCAGGATGGTCATCCGCCCGCGCAGGCGTTGCATCAGCGCGATCAGCACGGCGCTTTCCTCCGGCCCGGTGCCAGCCAGCGGCTCGTCCAGAAGCAGCACCCGCGGCCTGGCGGCCAGCGCGATGGCGATTTCCAGCTGGCGCTTCTCGCCATGGGAAAGGAGCCCAGCCCGCACGCTGGCCCGATTGCCGAGCCCGACCTCCTCGAGCGCCTGCATGGCCGGTGCGTTGAGGCGGGCTTCCTCGCGCGCCCGGCCGAAGAAGCGGAAGCTCGACCCTTCATGCGCCTGCACCGCCAGCGCGACATTTTCCAGCGCCGAGAAGCCCGGCAGGATCGAGGTGATCTGGAACGAGCGCACCAGCCCGCGATGGACGCGCTCCGGCAGGGAAAGTCCGGTCACATCGCGCCCGCCGAGCCAGACCGAGCCGGAATCCGACGGAACGAGCCCGGAAATCTGATGGATCAGGGTCGTCTTCCCGGCACCGTTCGGCCCGATGATCGCGTGGAACTCGCCATCCGGCAGCGCCAGCGAGACATGGTCGGTCACCGTCAGCGCACCATAGGCCTTGTTGAGATCGCGCAGTTCGAGCGCCGGCTCAGCCATGCCCGCCTCCGCCGATCCGCCGGATCGCGCCCATCAGCCCGCCCCGTGCGAAAAGCACGACCAGCACGAGGAAGGGCCCGAAGATCATCTTCCAGTGCTCGGTGAAGCCGGAGAGCCATTCCTCCAGCAGCAGGAACGCGGCCGCGCCGATAATCGCGCCATGCAGGGTGCCGAGCCCGCCAAGGACCACCATGACAATCAGCTCGCCGGAACGCTGCCACGTCATGTAGGCGGGGCTGACGAATTCCGCCTGGTTGGCCAGCAGGAACCCGGCCAGGCCGCACAGGGTGCCGGCGATGACATAGCCCGCAAGCTGGTAGCGGAAGAGCGGGAACCCGATCGCGGCCATGCGCTGCGGGTTCTCGCGGGCGCCGCGGATCACCCGGCCGAAGCGCGAGACGACGATGCTGCGGCACAACAGATAGCTGGCGAGAAGCAAGGCCAGCACCGCGAAGTAGAAGGCGCGGTCATTCTTGATGAGGTCCAGCCCGAACAGCCTCGACCGGCCCGGCAGGGTCATGCCGTCATCGCCGCCATAGGCCGCCAGCGAGACCGCAAGAAAGAAGGCCATCTGGCCGAAGGCCAGCGTGATCATGATGAAATAGACGCCCTTGGTCCGGAGCGAGAGCGCCCCGGTGATCAGCGCGAAAAGGGCCGAGACGGCCAGGGCCAGCGGCAGCTGGACCAGCGCGTCGGTCTGGCCATGCGCCGAGAGGATCCCGACCGCATAGCCGCCCAGCCCGAGAAAGGCGGCATGGCCGAAGGAAACCAGCGCGCCATAGCCGAGGATGAGATCGAGCGACAAGGCGGCGATGGCGAAGATCATCACCCGCGTGACAAGCGACAGCAGGTAGCTCTCGGCGCCGAAGGTTGCCGCCACCGGCACGAGCGCGAGCAGGACGAAGACGAGGACGGGAACGGCCTCGCGCTTCAGGAATCCGGGGCCGCTCTCGGGAGGCATCATCATTTCTTCGCCGGGAACAGGCCGGCCGGCCGGAAGAACAGGATGGCGGCCATGAGGATATAGGTGAGCATCGGCGCCAGCGCCCGGCCCGCCTGCGAGGCGGCGGAGGGATCCATCAACGCGCGCAGAAGCATCGGGCCGAAGACGCGGCCGAGCGTATCGACGAGCCCGACAAGGATCGCGGCGATGAAGGCGCCCCGGACCGAGCCGATGCCGCCGATCACGATCACCACGAAGGTCAGGATCAGCAGGTTGTCGCCCATGCCCGGCTCGACCGAGAGGATCGGCGCCACCATCGCGCCGGCAAAGCCCGCGAGCATCGCGCCGAAGCCGAACACCACCATGAAGAGCTTGCCGATATCGACCCCGAGCGCCGAGACCATGGGCGCATTGCTCGCCCCCGCCCGGACCAGCATGCCGATCCGGGTCCGGCTGACAAGGATGCCGAGCAGCACCGCGATGGCCAGGCCCGAACCGATGATCGCCAGCCGGTAGACCGGGTAGAGCAGACCGTCCATCAGCCGGATCGAACCGCTGAGCGCATCCGGGATCGGCACGGAGAGCGGCGCGGCGCCCCAGACCACCTTCACCGCCTGGTTGAGAAACAGGATGATGCCGAAGGTGGCCAGCACCTGGTCGAGATGGTCGCGGTCATAGAGATGGCGGAAGATCAGGAATTCCAGCAACAGCCCGAAAGCCAGGGCCGAAGGCAGCGCCAGCGCCAGCCCGAGGAAGAAGTTGCCCGTCATGGCGGTGAACATCGCCGCCAGATAGGCGCCGATCATGTATTGCACGCCATGGGCGAGGTTGATGAAATCCATCACCCCGAAGACCAGCGTCAGGCCAGCGGCGATCAGGAACAACAGAACGCCCAATTGCAGGCCGTTCAGGGTCTGCACGTACAGGAGCGTCATCGACATGGCGGACCCGCGAGGCTGTTGCGAGGAGGAAACGAGGCTGGCCTGCCCGCAGCCTGCCACCCTCCGCTCCGGCCGCCCCGCGAACAGGGCGGCCGGCAGGAGAATGCGGACGCGCGGGCCGGAGGGTCAGTTCGGCTGCTTGCAGTCCTTCGCGTACACGTCGACGTAGTTTTCGAAGATCTTCTGCCGGATCGAGGTCTGGAACTTGCCATCCGGCCGGGGCACGGCCTGCACCAGGTAGAAGTCCTGGATCGGGTAGCCGTTATGGCCCATCTTGAAATTGCCGCGCAGCGACTTGAAATCCGCCTTGCGCAGGCCGGCCCGGATCGCGTTGCGATCGCCCAGCTTGCCACCGGCGCTGCGGATTGCGGCGTCGATCAACATCGCGGCATCATAGGCCTGCATCGCATAGGTGCCCGGGACCGAGTTATAGGCCGCCTCATAGGCCTTCACGAAGGCTTCCGATTGCGGGTTCTTCATGTCCGGCGCCCAGTTGGCCCCGCCGAAGAAGCCGACCGCCGCTTCCTTCTGCGCCGGCAGCGTGGATTCATCCACGGTGAAGGCCGAGAGGAACGGGATGGCATCCGCAAGGCCAGCCTGGCGATACTGGCGGACGAGGTTCACGCCCATGCCGCCCGGCATGAAGGTGAAGAGCGCATCCGGCTTGGCCGCGGCGATCTGCGCCAGTTCGGCGGAGAAATCGAGCTGCCCGAGCGGGGTATAGACCTCGGCGGCGATCTCGCCCTTGAAATGACGCTTCACGCCGGCCAGCGCATCGCGACCCGCCTGGTAGTTCGGCGCCATCAGGAACAGCTTCTTGTAGCCCTTGTCCTGCGCATACTTGCCCAGAACTTCATGGTTCTGGTCGTTCTGGTAGGAGGTCACGTAGAAATTCGGGCTGCATTGCGCCCCGGCGAAATTCGACGTGCCGGCATTCGGGCTGATCAGGAACGCGTTGGAATCGATCACCGGCTTGTGGATGGCCTGGAGGACATTCGAGAAGATCGGACCGACCACGAAATTGACCTGGTCACGCTCGAGAAGGCCCTTGACCTTGCCCACCGCGACATCCGGCTTCAGCTCGTCATCGACAACGATCACCTCGGCATCGACACCGCCCAGCTTGCCGCCCAGCGTCTTCACGGCGAGGTTGAACCCGTCGCGCGCCTGTTGGCCGAGCACGGCCGACGGGCCGGAGAGGGTCACCATGATCCCCACCTTGACCTTTTCCTGCGCCATCAGGGCGCCGGAGGAGAGGGCCAGCAAGGCTGCCGGCAACAGCATCTTCGTCTTCGCAAACATCGTTCCACCTCCGCTGCCGAGGACTAAGCCTCGCATGAAACTTGGTTTTTCTGGCCGGCTTGACGCCTGGTCTCGTTCCAGAATTTTATTTTAAGCTTGAAATAAATCGCTTGTGAAGCCCCCTCCCGCGCGATTCTTTCAGGCCTTCTCGAAACGGATCGCCTGCGCCCCCTCCCAGAGGGTCTTGCGGCCGAGCGTGTAGAGATTCTCGAGGCCCGACGTCAGCGTCAGGAAATGGTTGCCCGAGAGCTGGCCGGCCTTCGAAGCGAAGTTCACATTGCCATAGGCCAGCAGGATCTCGGTCTCGCTGACACCGCCCGGATACAGGATGATCTGCCCCGGCGAGGGATAGCAGGTGTTGTTCTCGTAGCCGACGCCGAAATCCATATCGCCCAGCGGAATCCAGACACCTTCGCCAGACCAGCGGACATGCACGATCTTGCCCTCGAAGGGCAGGTGGCGAAGGAAGGCCTCGCAGGTCTTCGGTGCCATCTCGCGCTCGAGGCGCGCGGCGAAACGGAACGGTCCGGCAGTGACGATCAGGTCAGACATCGAAAAGGCATCTCCTTGAAGAAAGCGGCATCCTAGCCGCTGCATCCGTGCTGGCCAGCAAAAAACGCGCTGTGGCCGGCTGCGGTTTCACCGGGCGGGGAATGCGGTCACCGGCGCCCCATCGCCATGGCGATCTCGTGCGCGGCCTCCCGAAGCGCCGGCAGGAACTCGGACAGCATCTGCGCCTCGCTGACCCGGGCCGCCTGGGCGCTGACATTGATCGCGTAGCGCGTCCGCGTGCCCAGATCCGCCACCGCCACGGCGATCGAGCGCAGGCCAAGTTCGAGTTCCTCCGACACCATCGCATGGCCATCCTGCCGGATCTGCGCGAGCCGCTGGCGCAGGGCCGGTTCGCTGGTCAGGGTCTGCGGCGTGAAGGCCACCAGCCCGGCCTGGCTGAAATAGCGTTCCAGTTCCCGGATATGCAGCCCGGCCAGCAGCGCCTGGCCCATCGACGTGGCATGGGCCGGCAGCCTCGTGCCCACCGAAAGCCCGATCGCCATGATCCGGTGCAGGGCCGGCGACCGGGCGACATAGACGATCTCGGTCCCGTCCAGCATGGCTGCCGAGGCGGATTCGCCGGTCCGCCGGGTGACCTCGACCAGGACGTCGCGGACGATCTCGAGTTCCGACAGGCCGGACAGGAAAGCCTGCCCGATGCCGAGAATGGCCGGCGTGAGCTGGAAATACTTCCCGTCCGTGCGGGCCAGCCCCATATCGGTGAGGGTAAGCAGGAAGCGCCGTGCGGCGGCCCGGGTCAGCCCGGTATGCGCGGCGACATCGGTGATGGTCTGGGTTTTCCGGCCATCGAAACTCCGGATGACGTCCAGCCCGCGGCGGAAGGATTCAACGGTCTCGTCTCTCGGCAAGCGGGCCTCGTTCGGTTCTCGAACAAAATCAATCCATGCGAACCAAGGATTGACCCATTCCCGGGCGGGCGCAACAGTAAATTCAACGATCCGAATGCTCGCAGGAAAGGCCCGGCAGGGGGCCTGGGCATCAATCAGGGGAAAAGCATATGCGGACGCAGGTGGCGATCATCGGGGCCGGCCCGGCCGGGCTGCTGCTGGGGGCCTTGCTGGCCAGGGCCGGCATCGAGACGGTGATCCTCGAACGCAAGGGCCGTGACTATGTTCTGGGCCGGATCCGCGCCGGGGTGCTGGAACAGGGCACGGTTGATCTTCTCGCCCGCGCCGGTGTCGATGCCCGCCTGCGCCACGAGGGCCTCGTCCATGAAGGCTTCCATATGGGCTTCGCCAATCGCCGCCTCCGGATCGACCTGACGGCGCTGACCGGTGGCAGCCATGTCACGGTCTATGGCCAGACCGAGGTGACGCGCGACCTGATGGATGCCCGCCAGGCCGCGGGCCTGACCACGATCTATGACGCGGAGGACGTGGCGATCCATGATTTCGACCGCGACACCCCCTCCGTCACCTTCGTGAAGGACGGAAACACCCATCGCCTGTCCTGCGATTTTGTGGCCGGCTGCGACGGCTTCCATGGCATCTGCCGCGCCAGCGTGCCCTCCGGCGCGATCCAGCTCTTCGAGAAGGTCTATCCGTTCGGCTGGCTCGGCGTTCTGGCCGATGTGCCGCCCTGCAGCCACGAGCTGATCTATGCGAACCATGCCCGAGGCTTCGCGCTCTGCTCGATGCGCTCGCCCACGCGCAGCCGCTATTACGTGCAGGTCCCGGCCGACGAGGATGTCGGCGCCTGGTCCGACCAGCGCTTCTGGGACGAGTTGCGCCTGCGGCTGGACCCCGAAGCGGCGGAACGCGTGGTGACCGGTCCTTCCATCGAGAAGAGCATTGCGCCCCTGCGGAGCTTCGTGGCGGAGCCCTTGCGGTTCGGCCGCCTGTTCCTCGCCGGCGATGCGGCCCATATCGTGCCTCCGACCGGGGCGAAGGGGCTCAACCTCGCTGCCGGCGATGCGCATTACCTCGCCGAAGCCCTGACCGAGCATTACCGCGACAAGTCCGATGCCGGCCTTCGCGACTATTCCGGGCGGGCCCTCGCGCGGATCTGGAAATCGGAGCGATTCTCCTGGTCGCTCACCATGCTGCTGCATCGATTCGATACGATGAGCGCCTTCGAACAGCGGATGCAGGAAGCCGATTTCCGTTATGTCGAGAGCTCCCGCGCGGCCCAGACAGCCATCGCCGAGAACTATGTCGGCCTGCCGCTCTGAGGCATCGGGCGATTTTTCCACACCCTGCAATCGAGGAAGAAGCGCCCCCCTCGCGGGACTTGCAACCCTTGTACGGCAAGGGATGTGAGCGCATTCCCCATGGCCGGCGACAGGGGGACTTTTCTCCTTGCCCACTTTAGAATCGTTCAATTTGTCAATGATTTCAATCCATTCACCGGAATGAATTTGATTGCACCGCCGCAAGGTTTTGCTTGCATGGCAGTGTATTTAGTGAAAGTCTCCGCGCCGCGAGGGAGACATGATGACCCGAAGCGAGCCGCAAGGCCCCTTCCCTTCACCGGACAAAGCGGAACCGGACGCAGCAGCCTCGACGGGGCTGAACCAGGGAGCGCTGGATTCGATCCTGCTCTTTACCTTGCGCAAGACGCAGGCGGTGATCATGCACGATTTCATCAGCCGCTTCGATCCGCTCGATCTGCGGCCGATCCAGCTTGGTGCCCTTCTCCTGATCCGGAGCAATCCCGGCAGCCGGCAATCCGACATCGCCGCTGCCCTCGGGATCCAGCGCCCCAATTTCGTGACCATGATGGACGAGCTGGACCGGCGCGGGTTCACCCAGCGCACCACCTCGAACAATGATCGCCGCTCCTATGCCCTCGGGCTGACTCCGCAAGGGGAAGCGCTGGTCACGAAGGCCCTGCAGTTGCTCGCCGAGCATGAGACCTATGTCTCGGCGACCCTGGAGCCCGCCGAACGCCGGCAGCTCTTCGTCAACCTGCACCGGATCGAATCCGGCCTGTCCTCCGGCGGTCGCTGACCCGGCCGCCGTTACCCGGCAAACCGGGCGAAGGCCTGGACAACCGATTCATAGACGCCGCGCTTGAACGGAATGATCAGTCCAGGCAGGTTTTCCAGCCTTTCCCAGCGCCAGTCGATGAATTCCGGCTTGTGCTGTCCCTCGCCGGGTGCGCGCACATTGATCTCGCTCTCTTGGCCGATGAAGCGCAGGGCGAACCATTTCTGGGTCTGCCCGCGATAGCGGCCCTTCAGCGCCCGTCCCATCGTTTCGGGCGGAAGATCGTAATTGTACCAGTCCGGCGCCTCTGCCAGGAGCTTGGTCGAACGGATATTGGTTTCCTCGTAAAGCTCGCGCAACGCGGCGGGATAGGGATCCTCGCCGGGGTCGATGCCGCCCTGCGGCATCTGCCATTCATAGACGGCATCGCGGTATTCCGGCCCCTTGTCGGGCCGGCGCCGGGCAATGAACACCTTCCCCTCTTCATTGAACAGGGCCACCCCGACGCAGGGGCGATACGGCATGCTGGCAAGATCGCGCACCATCCAGATCCTCGTTTCCGGCGGCCCGGACGGAGCCGAACGCGACGTCATGGACCGCTTGATGATGTTCAGGGCAATGCTGCAGGCCGGAACGGTCCGGGCCGCGTCATCGCGTTTTCTCGATGATGGCGGAAACAGGCGCCAAGACAAGGCCGCGTGCCTGAATTTCGCGTGACCATGCGATAACCTTGTCGACATTGGCCGGAACGGTGGGGATGGTGATGATGGCCTGCCCCTTCCGTTTCGCGACGGCCTCGACCTCCGCGAGCACGGCTTCGAGCGAGCGCCCGGCCGAGGCATCATAGACATGGTCGCCGATGGCTGCCGGCAGGTTGGCGGCGCGCGCAAGCTCGCGGGTCCGCGAGGTCGGGTTGGAGCCGTCATCAAGGAAGAGCAGGCCGCGGCGGCCCATCTCCTCGAGCAGGGCGGCATAGGGTCCGGGCGTGCTCATCAGCTTGCCGCCCATGAAATTCGCAAGCCCGACATAGCCGCCGAGCCGGGACATCAGCCAATGCAGCTTCTCGAGATTTTCCCGGACATCCGCGCCGGCGCGAAGCGTATGCGGCCCCGGATCGCTTTCCGGATAATCATGCGGCTCCATCGGCACCTGGAGCAGGATCTCGTGGCCCTCGCGTCGCGCCCGCACCACCTGGGTCTCGAGGTCGCGGCCATAGGGCGCGAAAGCGAGCGTGACATCGCGCGGCAGCTTGGCCAGGGCATCCGCCGTTCCGCGGGCACCGACGCCGACACCCGTCATCACAACCGCGATCATCGGTTTGCCGTTCGGCGTGAAGGGGCGCGCAAAGAGCTTGCGTGGCATCAGGCCGTTCTCGCCGATGCGCGGCACGAAGCCGGACTGGCCACGCTCCACGACGCGCGAATCCATGCTCGCCATCATCCGCTCGCTGGCATCCGGCACGCGAATCACCATGCCCGGCTGGGCCGGGCCGCCATTCTGCCGGATCACGTTGACGCCGTTCTGCATCTCGCCCTGGCGTCTCGGCAGGGCCGGCGGATCGGCAGGCGGCGGCTGGGGGCTGCGCTCGATGCTGGTGGTGGCCTGGCGCTCGATCACGGCCACGGCGCCGGGCTCGCTCCGGTCACGCAGGAGGACGGATTGCGCCGTGACGGCACCGAGCAGCAGGAAGCCCAGGCCCACGAGGCCCCAGCGCCGGATCGGGGACAATCCCCGCCGGCTCGGCCCTGGTTTCATGCCCAGGGGCGTGGCCATGCCGTCGAACGCCATTCCGCCTGCTTCCTCGTCGGAGTTTCACGCGGCAATCGCCACGAAATCCATGACAAAGCGTAAAGAGGCTTGGTTAAGGCGCTGTTAAACGAAGCCGCTTCTGCACGGGCCAGATGCAAAAAAGCCCGCCGGGTTGCGGCGGGCCTTGCTTTGCCGAAGTCCCGGCTCAGTTCTTGGCGTTGGCCGGCTTGCCGGTATTGGCCTTGGCTTCCGGCTTCGGCGCGCGCGGCTGGAGCGTGGCGCCCTCGCCCGGATTGTCGCGCGAGACCGTGCCGTTGAGGAAATTCACAGCCCAGATCAACTGCTTGTCCTTGGCTCGATCGGAAGGAACATAGCCCGAAGACCCGCCGCCCTGCTCTTCCTCGTTGACCTTGATATGGCCGCGGATCGAGGCTTCACCCTTGATCTCGTCCTTGCCCTTCAGCTCGTCCGGGATGTCCTGCGGCACCAGCAGGTCGGGGCTGATGCCCCGGCCCTGGATGGAACGGCCCGACGGGGTGTAATAGAGCTGGGTCGTCAGCTTGAGCGCGTAGGAACCGCGCAGCTGGAAGATCGACTGGACCGAGCCCTTCCCGAAGGAGCGCGAGCCGACAACCGTCGCCCGCTCGTGATCCTGCAGCGCACCGGCCACGATTTCGGATGCCGAGGCCGAGCCGCCATTGATCAGGACGACCAGCGGCTTGCCACCGGTAATGTCGCCCGGCCGCGCAAGGGCACGGTTGGTCTGGTCAGCGCTCTTGCCGCGCGTCGAGACGATCTCGCCCGATTCGAGGAAGGCATCGGCGACATAGATCGCCTGGTCGAGCAGGCCGCCCGGATTGTTGCGCAGATCGAGCACGAAGCCCTTGAGCTTGTCCTTGCCGATCTCGTTGGTGAGCTTGTCGACTTCCTTCTTCAGGCCCTCGAAGGTCTGCTCGTTGAACGAGCCGATCCGGAGATAGCCGACGCTGTCGCCCTCCTTCTGGGCACGCACAACCGGCGGACGGATCGTGTCGCGGGTGATCTCGACCTCGACCGTATCCTTCTTGTTGCGCAGCAGCTTCAGCTTCACCTTGGTGCCGCGCGGGCCCTTCATCTTGTCGACGGCCTGCGACAGCGTGAGGCCCTGGACCTGCTCGCCGTCGATGGCGGTCACGAGGTCATTCGCCTGGACGCCGGCCTTGGCCGCGGGCGAATCATCGAAGGGCGTGACGACCTTCACCAGGCCATCCTCCATCTGGACCTCGATGCCCAGCCCGCCGAACTCGCCACGGGTCTGCTGCTGCATCTCCTGGTTGGATTTCTGGTCCAGGAAGCTGGAATGCGGATCAAGCGACTGCACCATGCCGTTGATCGCCGATTCGATCAGCTTGGCCTCGTCGGGCTTGTCGACATAGTCGGACCGGATCTTGTCGAACACGTCGCCGAACAGGGTCAGGCGGCGATAGGTATCGGACGCCGCGGCATTGGCCCCGGCCGTCAGGCGCATATGGTCAATCGCGACGAGCGCGAGGGCGCCGAGCGCCACACCGGAGAGGAAAACAGGTACCTTGCGCATTATCCACGTGCCTTCTCGGCCGATTGGGTTGACCAGAACGGGGAGGGATCGACCGGAGATCCATCCTTCCGGAATTCGACATAGAGCGCCGGCCCGGACGCTCCAAGACTCCCCGACATTCCTGCTGGAGATTGGGCATTTCCCGGCCCCGTGGCAAGGGGGGAACCCTGCCCGTCTCGTCGCGGCACTGCCGTATCGCGGCTGGCGGCGAGGAATCCGACAGGTTCCCCGGCCAGCACGAATTGGCCCATTTCGACCGCGAGTCGCTCCATTCCAGCAAGGACGACATGGTAGCCGTTGCCGCCATTGATGATCAAGAGCTGTCCGTAGCCCCGGTAGGGCGCGGCGAAATGCACCCACCCATCGGCCGGAGCCGTGACAACAGCGCCCGGATTTGACGCGATTGTGATCCCGCGTTCGGTGCCGCCGAGCCCGTCCGGCTGGCCGAACTGGCGCGCGATCATGCCCGAGGCCGGCAGGTTCATCTGCCCGCGACGCTCGGCAAAGCCCTGCCGGGGCTGCAGGCGCGGGGCGTCGCGCCCGGCTTCCGGCCGCAGCGTGGCCACCTGCTGGCCCTCCCGGGCCGGTGCCGGGGCACGCCGGGCGATCTCGACGGCACGCGGATCGCCGAGCATGGCATTCTCGTTTCGGGCGATCAGGTCGCGCAGCGAGCGGGCCTCGCGCGTCAGGACCGCGACGCGCTGCTTCTCCGAGTCGAGCTGCGCCTGCGACACCGAGAGCTGCGACTGGCGCGTGTCGACCAGGCCGGCAAGCCGCGTCCTCTCGACGGCCAGCCGGTCCCGCCGGTCGCGCATCTGGTCGACCAGCTCGGCATTCTGCCGCCGCAATTCGGTGAGCGTCTTCAGGTCGGCCACGAGGATCAGCGCCTCGTCGCGCATGTCCGGCAGCACACCGCCGAGGAGAATCGCGGCCCGCATGGCCGAGAGCACATCCTCCGGCGCCACCAGCAGGGCCGGCGGCGGCTTGCGGCCGATCCGCTGCATGGCAGCCAGCACTTCCGCCGTGACCCGCTCGCGCGCCTGGAGCGACCGGCGGAGCGTCTGCTCCTGCCGGGTCAGCCCGTCCAGCTTCTGCTGCTGCTCGGCCAGGGCCTGTTCCGAATCCTGGATCCGCCGGGCCACATCGATCATCGATTGCCGCAGCTTCTGGGATTCGGCCGAGAGATTCTCGATCTCGTAGCCGAGGCGCCTTTGCTCGAAGCCGGATTTCTCGATCTCGGTCTCGACCCCGCGGAGCTGCTCGACCGACGGTTTCCCCTCCTCGGCCGGAACAGGCGCCTGGGCCTGCAGGCCGGGAGCCGCGAGCAGCACCATGGCCCCCGCCATGCTCCTCAGCCTGTTCCGCCCTGCCGCCACCTTGAGCCCCTAGGTCTAGTTCCGGTGATAGGGATGGCCGGACAGGATCGTTCCCGCCCGGTAGATCTGTTCCAGCACCAGCACGCGAACCAGCTGGTGCGGCAGGGTCATGGCCCCGAAGGCCAGGATCTTCGCGGCCCGCTCGCGCAGGGCCGGATCGAGCCCGTCGGCTCCGCCGATCACGAAGCTCACGCCGGCAACGCCCGAATCGCGCCATTCCCCCAGCATGGCGGCAAACTGGCCGGAGTCGAGCGCCGTGCCACGCTCGTCGAACAGGACCGGCCGATATCCCTCGCGGATTTCGGCAAGCAGGGCCCGCGCTTCTTCCTGTTTCCGGTCAAGGTCGCGCCGGGCCGGGCTCTCGGCCAGTTCGACAAGGCGAGGGCCATCAAGGCCGATTCCGCGGCCGAGCCCCTTCAGGCGCTCGGCATAGCGCGTCACGAGATCGCGCTCGGGCCCGGCCTTGAGCCGGCCGATCGCAAGGACATCCAGCTTCACGCGGGCCCTATTCGGCCGCGTTGCGGGTCCGGACGACGCGCCGCTTCGGCTTCTCGGCAGGGGCTTCTGCAGCCCCCTCCTGCGGCCGGCCAAGGCCCCAGAGCTTCTCGAGATTGTAGAAGCCCCGGACTTCCGGGCGGAACAGGTGGACGATGATGTCACCGGCATCGATCAGCACCCAGTCGCAGACCGGCGTGCCTTCGATCCGCGGCGGCGGCAGCCCTCTTTCCTTCAGGGCGAAGGCCACGCGATCGGCGATCGCGCCGACATGGCGGTCCGACCGGCCCGACGCGATGATCATCGCATCCGCCAGCGAGGTCTTGCCTGCGAGGTCGAGGGAAATGATGTCTTCGGCCTTGGCGTCATCCAGAACAATGCGCAGGGCCTCGACGAGCGAACCGGCATCCGGGGCGACGGCGCCCGGGCCGGGTGTGGACGGCGCGGGAGCCGTCCGGGTCATGGGGGTCGTGATCAGTGTCGCTGTTCCTTCCGGTTGCGCTTCACGGGAGTGAATCTAACCCGAAACCGGAAAAAAGGCCAGCCATTCACGCCGGAAATGGCCCCGGCCGGGCCACGTTCCGGGGCAGGCTGCTGGAAGGAAACAGAAAACGGTCGCCGGATCAGGCGAACATGCCCAGCAGGCCATCGGACTGGCTCTGCATGTTCTGGACATCCTTGAGCACGAGATAGCGCTCGACGAGCTTCCGCGTGTAGGTGGCGTCCTTCAGCTTTTCCATGTCGAGCTTGGTCTCGATCGTGACCTTGAGGCGTTCGACCTTGGCTCCGGCCGCCGAACGCGGCAGGTTCAGGGCGGTGAGGGCCACATCGAACAGGACCGGGTCACCGATGATCTCGTACCCGTTCTTCACGGCCGCGATCTTGCGCTGGAAATACATCGCATCCGAGACAGCGGGATTGAGTTCCCCGAGGCTGATCTCGTAGCGGGCATTCTTGTATTTCTCGACGACGCCGTCGATGAAGGTCTTGTCCTTCAGCTTTTGCGTGCCCTTCGTGAAGAAGGCGAAATCGGCATTGATCGTCCGGTAGCCGGCATTGGTCATGCGGTTGACCAGCGCTGCCGTGTCGTTTGAATTGTCGCGCAGGATCTGCTTGATGCGCGCCGGATATTCGAGCTGGTCTTCCATGTCATAGGCGGTCAGCGCGAATTTCAGAAGGCGATAATCCTTCAGGAAATCCTCGGGCGTGGCCATCGTGCCGACCCGCTCGCGGAAATACTCGATTTCCTTTTCGACCGTGGCACTCTTGGCATAACGGGCCGTGTTCACGGCAACCTTGTCGGCACTGAGGCTCTTGAAGAGCGAGTAGCCGGAAATAATGGACCCTGCCAACATGCCAATCTTTCCTGGATTGGAGACGCGATACTGACGGGGACCTTGGCATGGGCGGAGTTAAAACACCGTTAGCCCTGCCACTTAAGAATATGTTGAGATCTCGGCTAGAATTGCCCCTTCTGCTCCGTGCGCAGACGGGTCGAGGATTCATCCGAACGCCGCCCGTGCAGGAACAGCCAGGCCGGAGGCGCCATGCCAGCCAGCTGGCTGGCGGCCCGCTCGGCCACGCGGAACGGCGCGAGGCATCGGGCCGCCGGGCTGGCCACGGCATGCAGGGTCGCGCCCGGCCGGTCGATGATCGCCATCGGCACCGAAGCGGCGATAGCGGGCCATTTCTGCCAGCGATGGAAGCCGGCGAGGTTGTCCGCCCCCATCAGCCAGACGAAGGACACGCCCCGGCAGCGGGCGCGGAGATAGCGGATCGTCTCTTCCGTGTATCGCGTGCCGATCGAAGCCTCGAGCCCGGTCACGACGATCCGGGGATCCGCGCCGATCAGGCGCCGGCACGCGGCCATCCGTTCTTCCTGCGACGGCAATCCACGGACATCCTTGAGCGGATTGCCGGGCGTGACGAGCCACCAGACGCGGTCCAGGCGAAGGCGCCGCAGGGCGGTTTCCGCGACCAGCCGATGCCCCTCATGCGGCGGGTTGAAGGAACCGCCGAACAGGCCGATCCGCTGGCCGCTCTCGAACCGGGGCAGAAAACGCGCCAAGGTCAGGGCCTCACCGTGCCCTGCCCGCGAACGACATATTTGAAACTCGTGAGCTGCTCCACCCCGACCGGCCCGCGCGCATGCATCCGGCCGGTCGCGATGCCGATTTCGGCGCCGAAGCCGAATTCGCCGCCATCCGCGAACTGGGTCGAGGCATTGTGCAGCACGATGGCCGAATCCACCTCGTGCAGGAAGCGCCCCGCCACCGCCTCGTCGGCGGTCACGATGCAATCCGTGTGATGCGAGCCGTAGCGCGCGATATGGGCCATCGCCTCTTCCGGCCCGGACACCACTTTCGCGGCGATGATCGCGTCGAGATATTCGGTCGACCAATCCTCATCGACAGCGGCTGTCACGCGGGGATCGGCCGCCTGGCAGGCGGCATCGCCCCGCACCGCACAGCCGGCATCGAGCAGCGCCTTGACCAGCGGCACGAGACAAGAGGCCGCACAAGCCGCGTCGACCAGCAGCGTCTCGGCCGAACCGCAGACGCCGGTGCGGCGGAGTTTCGCATTGAGCAGGATCGCCTGCGCCATCGCGAGATCGGCCTTCGCATGCACATAGACATGGTTGTTCCCGTCGAGATGCGCGAAAACCGGCACACGGGCTTCCTGCTGCACGCGGGCAACAAGGCTCTTGCCGCCGCGCGGCACGATCACGTCGATCGCGCCGTCGAGGCCGGCAAGCATCTGGCCCACGGCCTCGCGGTCCCCGAACGGCACGATCTGCACGGCCGCTTCGGGCACGCCCTCGGCGGCGAGCCCGCGCTGCATGGCGGCATGGATCGCCAGCGCCGAGCGCAGCGCCCCCGAACCGGTGCGGAGGATCACGGCATTGCCGGCCTTCAGGCACAGCGCGCCGGCATCGGCCGTCACGTTGGGGCGGCTCTCGAAGATCACGCCGATCACGCCAAGCGGCGTCCGCACGCGGGAGATCCGCAGGCCATTCGGCCTGGTCCATTCCTCCATCACCGCACCGACCGGATCGGGCAGCGCGGCAATATCCTCGATCGACGCGGCGATCGCCTCGATCCGCGCTTCGTTCAGCAGCAGCCGGTCGAGAAAGGCCGCGCTCTGGCCCTCGGCCGTCGCTTCGGCACAATCGAGGCCGTTCGCCTCGAGGATCGCCGGCACGGCCTGCCGGACGGCAGCGGCCGCGGCGCTCAGGGCGCGTGTCTTCTGCGCCGCCGGCATCAGCCCGAGCAGCCCCGCCGCCTCGCGCGCCTTGCGGCCCATGACACGCATCTCGGCCGTCAGCCGGGCCTTGTCCGCCGGATTGGGCACATGCCGGTTCATGACTCGTCTCCGTTCATCGCCACCGCCCCGTCGCTCGACAGGACCAGATCATCGCGATGGATGATTTCCTTCCGCCCTGCATAACCGAGAACCGGCTCGATGTCGCGGGTCCCGCGGCCAGCGATCTGGACGGCATCCACCGCATCATAGGCGACCAGCCCGCGCGCCACCTCGCCGCCATCAAGCCCGCGCACGACAACGCAATCGCCGCGGGCGAAGGAGCCCTCGACCTTGCGAACCCCGGCCGGAAGCAGGCTCTTGCCCGCCTGGATCGCCTGGACGGCCCCGTCATCGATGACCAGCATGCCGCGCGGCTCCAGCGTGCCGGAAATCCAGCGCTTCCGCGCTGTCACCGGGCTGGACGGCGAGAGGAACCAGGTGCAGCGCGCCCCCTCGATCACCGCCCGGAGCGGGTTGAGGCGCAGCCCATTGGCGATCAGCATCGTGGCGCCGCCGGCCGTGGCGATCTTCGCGGCCTCGATCTTCGTCATCATCCCCCCGCGGGAAAGCTCGGAGGCCGCGCCGCCGGCCATGGCCTCGATCCGGGCTGTGATCCGCGGCACGACGGGCACGAATTCCGCATGCGGGTCCTTCTGCGGCGGGGCCGTGAACAGCCCGTCAATATCGGAGAGCAGCACGACGCAATCCGCGGAGGCCATCGAGCCGACCCGCGCCGCAAGCCGGTCATTGTCGCCATAGCGGATCTCGGTCGTCGCCACCGTGTCATTCTCGTTGATCACGGGAATCGCGCGGTGCTTCAGCAAGGTCCCCAAAGTGGCGCGGGCATTGAGATAGCGCCGGCGTTCCTCCGTATCGCCATAGGTGAGCAGGATCTGCGCGGCGGTAATGCCGTGCCGGGCAAGGCTTTCCGCCCACACGCGCGCGAGCGCGATCTGGCCGACGGCGGCGGCTGCCTGCGCTTCCTCGAGTTCGAGGGCCGGCTTCTTCAGGCCGAGCACCGTCCGCCCCATCGCGATCGCCCCGGAAGAGACGACGAGCACATCTGCGCCCCCGGCATGAAGGGCGGCAATATCCTCGGCCAGGGCCTCCAGCCACGCCTTCTTGAGCCCGCCCTTGCGTTCGACCAGCAGGGACGAGCCGACCTTGATCACGATCCGACGAAATCCGGAGAGCGAGGGCATTGACACGGTCGACGCTTTCTTAACTATTTGGTCCCGGGCCGCTTCCAAACCGCTGACGATGCCCTAAAGACACGATACCTGCGTTGTAGAACCAACCGGATTTTGCTACCTAGCAGCCTCGTTGGAAACCCGCCACCCGCAGTTTTGCGACAGGACAGGCTATGAATTGGGAATTCCTCAAGATTCACCGTGAAGGCAGGAGCCGCCACGATGCATCCGCGCGTCCGGCGGATGAGCGCCCGGGCTCGAATGCCAGCGATGTCCGCCTTCTGAAGCCGTTCGATTCCCGCGCCCTCGGGACCGCGCGCGAGGCCGTACGCGGCAATCTCGACGAGTTCGAGGCCACGCTCCAGACCGTTTCCCGCCTGCCGGAACAGTTCCGGCTGGTCATGGCGCCGATCGAGAACGCCGTGAACACCATGGCCCTCCTGCGCAA
>JAIXSR010000091.1 GCA_027484605.1 Hyphomicrobiales bacterium
CCCTGACCGGGCCTGGTCGAGGATCGCCGCGATCCCAGCCATCTGCCCGGCGAAATAGCTCGGCGACCGGCGCTCCATCAGGCGCCGGTAGGCGTTCTGCTGGCTGGCAATCACGGCCGTCCGCTCGGTCAGCGCCCGCAATAGGGCTGTGCGGAACGAGCCCTCGTCCATCGGTTCGGGCAGGAGCAGGTCATCCGGCCGGTCACCCAGCTCGTCGGTGATCAGCCGGATCCGCGCCGCCACAACCGGCGTGTCATAGGCCAGGGCCTCGAGCACCTGCGGCGGGAAGTTCCCCTCCATTGTGGTGGTCAGCACGAGGGCTGCGGCCCGCGCATAGATCCAGCGGAGATCGGCATCGGAAGCCCCGGAAACCAGGATCACATGCGGTTGCATGCCCAGCCGTTCATAGGCCTCCCGGACGGGCGGGTAATTGTCGAGCCCGCATGTCAGGACCAGCACCGGCGGTGCCATGCCGGCCGGGCCGATCGAATCCCAGTCTCGGATCATGCCTGCGAGCAGCTCGAGCAGGAATGCGATGTTCTTGTTGGGCCTGTTCTGCGTCGGATAGAACAGGACCGGGCGTTCGCCCGCCAGGACCGCCACATGGTTCTGGACGAGCGATGCCGGCGCGGCGGATTCGGGCGGCGGCGCGAGGTTCAGATTGGGCAGCGGGAAGACCTGCAGCTTGGCAATGTCGACCTCGAGCTCGGTCTCCGCGAGATAGGAGCGGGTGAATTCCGAGTTGGAGATGATGACGCTCGCCGAGCGGCACAGGGCCTTGCCGATCGCTGCATGCTCGGCCTGGCCGGGGAAGGACTTTCCGTCCTTGAAGAAATGCGGCGTGTAATCCGGCAGGTAGAGCGCATGCGGGGTCCTGAGGCGCGTCGCTTCCGGGAAGATGTAATAATGCGGCACGATCACGCCCGCCGCATCCGGGTCGCTGTCGATCGCCTGCGCCACATCGAGCGGCGTCACCACGGCCGCATGCTTGCGGGGCAGCATCCGGCCGATCCGGCTCTCGATCTTGCGGAAGGTCGGCTCGGCGAGGCGCAGCGCATCGGCCGGGAGGGTGCGCAGCACGGCCGGCAGATGACGGAACGACCAGTACCGCCAG
The DNA here is from genome assembly GCA_027484605.1 of Hyphomicrobiales bacterium. Classification (GTDB taxonomy): domain Bacteria; phylum Pseudomonadota; class Alphaproteobacteria; order Rhizobiales; family Beijerinckiaceae; genus Rhabdaerophilum. The sequence goes on from JAIXSR010000091.1 coordinate 1,115, forward strand.
CGCTTCAGCAGGGAATCGGCCGCCTTGAGGAGCGGCGAGGGCGTCTGGACCTGGTTGCTGCGGATGGCCGGAAAATCATCGACCACGAGAATCTTGACCCGCCCCTCCGTGTTCTGGCCGAAAAAGCCGAGCGTGAAGGGCGCGTTGCCATAGCTGGTGGTGACCACGACCTCGTGGTCCGTCGCGCGCAGGAGGCCTTCGACCATCTGCCGTGCGACACGCGGGATGCCCTCGGCCGAGAAATAGGCCTCTTCCCGCCGTCCGACGATGCTGCCGGGGAAATGGAACAGGAGATAGATCCGCTTGCGCCCCGAAGGCGGAACGGCCGGCGGCGGATTGACGATCAGTGCCGGCGCGGGATCCTTCCGCTCCGGCGCCATCCATTCTGCATGCGCCGCATCGAAGATCGGGTTGACATGATCCCGTTGGTAGCTGCGCGCCACGTCGCCCTGGCTGGCGATGATCTCTGCGGCGAAGACGCGGTCACCCTCGACCAGCCGCCGGCAATGATCCCGCGCAACGTCCTCGTTATCCGCGAGACCCGGCGCATCCTTCGGCAGCATCCGCGCCAGCAGGTTGTGCCGGATGGAGATGACGGGACCGCCGATCGTCATCATCTCGATCGGCGGCAGATAGGAGACCATCGGCCCGCCATGCGTGTAGAGATAGCCGGCCGAGGTCTGGTAATCGCGCATCAGTTCGGCGCGCGGAATGGTGCCGACGATCTGCGGATCGTCGAATGGCCGGGGCTGCACGCCGTAGAACCGGAAATGGGCCGCGCCGAAATGCCGTTTCAGATGCCGGTAATGCGCGTGATAATAGCGGTTGTCGATATTCGGGCAGGTCAGCATGATCTGCGCCGCGCGCGGGCCCTCATAGGTGCCGGCCAGGTCGAGCACGTCATCGTCGATCTGGTAAGGGACCACGCGCATCCGGTCGAGCAGCCAGGCATGCTCGAGATCCACCGACCGGGCATGGAACGGCATGAAGAGGAAATCCGGGCGGTCGACGATCAGCCGGCCGGCGCCGTTGTTCCAGAGATATTCCGACAGCGGATAGGGCTGGCCATAGGTCCGGTAGATCAGCCGTCCGGTATAGACCTTGAGGATCTCCGTCAGCCAGTCGGGATTGATCGTGACGACAACCGTGTCGAAATAGGTGTTCAGCAGTTCGGCGATCCGCTCGGGTACCGAATTGTAGAAGAAGTTATGGGTCGACAGCGCCTCGAACACCTCGGCCGGCAGCGTGGTCGGCTGGTCGCGGTTCCAGTCGAGATTGGCCGACTGGTCATAGACCGGGCTCAGATAGGGCGGATTGAAAACCTCGTATCCAAGCGCGCGGAGCCGCACCAGTTCGGTGCGAACCAGCAGCTTGTGCATTCCAAGCCAGAAGATCCTTTTCAAGACTACCTCGCTCCGGAGCGTTTCTCCGGTGCCGATCTTCAGATGATCTCGATCTCGGGGAACGGGAAGATCATCTTGCCACCCTGGTTGATGTATTCCGCCTCGCGGCGCACGATGCCATCCTTGAAGTGCCAGGGCAGGACAAGGAAGTAATCCGGCTTCATGGCACGGGCTTCCGCTTCCGACACGATCGGAATGTTGGTGCCCGGCGTGAAGGCGCCGAATTTCTCGGGATTGACCTCGGCAATGGCCGGAATCTGCTTGGCCGTGAGACCGCAGAATTGCAGCACGACATTGCCCTTGGTGGAGGCGCCATAGCCCAGAACCGTCTTGCCATCCCCGACAAGGCTGTTGATCAGGCGGACCAGATCATCCCGGTGGCGATAGACGCGCTCCTCGAAATCCCGATAGGGCTTCGGCGTGCGAAGGCCCATCCGGTCTTCCTGCTCGAGGAGCCAGTCGATGACGGGCCGGTTCGGCCGGACGGCGCTGCCCTTCTTCGCGGCCGTCACCGCGAAGCTGCCACCATTGACGGCATTCATCTGCACGTCGACCACTTTCATGTCGGCGGCATCGAGGATGCGCACCACCGCGGCCAGCGAATAATATTCGAGATGCTCGTGGCAGATCGTGTCATAGGAGCACAGGCGAAGCATCGAGGGCATGTAGCTCTGCTCGAAATGCCAGATGCCATTCGGGGCCAGCACCTTCTCGATCTGCTGCGCGAAGCTGATCGGATCATCCAGGTCGTAGAACATCGCGATCGATGTCACGATCGAGGCCGGTTCCTTCGAGACGCTCCAGAAATTGGGCGCCGAGAAGAAATCCGGCACAAGCTTGACGTCATCCGGATAGTATTGCGCGAATTTCCTGCCGGTCGGATCGATGCCGATCCGCTTGAGGGCGCTGGTCTGGTAGGCCTTGAGGGACGTGCAGTCATTCGAGCCGATATCGAGCACGGTCGCGCCGGGCTTCAGGTCGGCAAGCCGTTCCAGATGGCGGATCTTGCGGGTCAGGTGGTCGACCATGCTCTGGTTCAGGCCGGAGCGATAGCCGTAATTGTCACCGTACATCTCGCCAGAATCATACGTATGCGCGAGCTGGAGGAGATCGCTCTTCGGCGACCAGACCAGTTCCAGTGGTCCGCGGGTGATCGCCTGGTTTGGGTCCTTCGGGAAGACCCCCGTCAGTGTCTGCTCGCCCAGATTGAGGACAGTGACGAGATCGCTGCCGCCGCCGATCCGGCATTCTGTGATTCGACGATAGCGCGACGACATCGGAGCCATACCCAATTCCTCTACCAGTCCCTTTGACCTGTGAACTCGCTATAGATAATGGATGCCCCTGACGCAAACAGGGAAATTGACGGATCAACAGGTCGGGCACGCAAGGTCGGTCCGTCTGTCGGGCCGGAACAGACGGGGCCGGCCCCTGATGGCCGGGTCGCTTCCGGGCCCCAATCGAACCGAATGGCAGAGATGTTCCGGAAACTCTTCGCGCAGGTCACCATGGCAATCGTCGGCTGGGTCGAGCGGCATCCCCGGGTCGAGCAGTGGTTCGTCGCGCGGATGGAAGCCTCGCGCGTCCTCAACCGGGTGCTGGTCATTCTCATTGCCGGGCAGAAGGCCCGGGTGACCATGTCCGCCGACAATCCCGAAGGCATCGTCTGGAACAGCGAGCCCGATGCCGCGAGCCTCGGATACTGGGCGGCACGGCTCGATGCCCTTTCCCGCCGCCCCGGTGAAGCGCCATGAGGATCTGGCTCGACGGTCAATGCTTCCAGACCGGGAGCCGGCGGCGGGGCATCGGCCGCTATGCCTTGGCCTGGATCCGTGCGCTGGCCGAAGAGGGCGCCGAACTCGTCCTGTCGCTCAATGCGGCCCTGCCGGGTGATCTGCAGCCGATTCGCGAGCACCTGCTCCGGGATGTTCCCGGTCTGGACATCCGCCACTGGCACGGCATTGCCGAGGCCGGGCTGGCTTTCACGGGGGCCACCGCGCGGCGGCGCGTTTCCGAGAAGGTGCTGGACCTGCATGTCAGCCAGCTTGCACCCGATGTCGCGATCTCCCTTTCGCCTTTCGAGGGGATGTCCGAACCGGTCGTCCCTTTCCTGCCCGGGCCGGTTTTCCCGCGGCCGAGCCTCACGCTCGTCTATGATTTCATCCCCCACCGGATGCCGGACGCCTATCTGAAGACGGCAAGGGATCGCGAGGCCTACGGGCATCTGCTGCAGCGGCTCCGGGGCTTCGACGGCTTCCTCGCCATCTCCGCCTTCGCGGCGGCGGAGACCCGCGCTGTCCTCGGTACCGATTCGGTGACAAATCTTTCGGCCGGTATCGCACCGGACTGGCTCGCCGGCTCGATCAAGCCGCGCCAGGCAGGATCGGTCTTCACGATCCTCTATGTCGGCGCGCTCGATCCCCGCAAGAATGTCGGGATCTGCCTCGAAGCGCTCCGGCATGTCCGGAAACAGGCCGGGCTGGCCTTCCGCCTCGAGGTCCATGGCGCCTATTCGGCGGAGGAGGGCGAAGCCCTGCGTGCCGAGGCGCGCCGGCTTGGTCTTGCCGAGGCCGATCTTGTCCTTGCCGGTTCCTTCCGCGACGAGGACCTCGTCCCGCTCTATCGCCGGGCCGACCTTGTCATCCAGCCCTCGCTGATGGAGGGGTTCGGGCTGACCGCGCTCGAAGCCATGGCCTGCGGCGTGCCGGTGCTGGTGGCCCGGGCCGGGGCCCTGCCCGAAGTGGTGGGGCTGGACGAGGCCCTGTTCGATCCGCACGATCCTGTGGATCTCGCCGGACGGATCGAGGCCCTGATGCAAGACCCCGTGCGCTGGGAGCATCATGCCCGGCATGGCCTTGCCCGGGCTTCCGGCTTTACCTGGGCGCGTTCCGCCCGGGCCGGGCTGGCCGCCATGGCCGGAATTGCCGCGCGCAAGCCGGCCTTGCTGTCGCCCCTGGAGGAGGAGGACACCTTGCTCGGGGCCGTTCTGGGCGAGGCGGACACCCTGTCGCGGCACGCGCTTGTCCGGCTGCTGGCACTCAATGCCCCGAAACCGGCCGGACCTGCCGGGCTTGATCCCTGAAGCGCGGATCGCGCTGCTTCAGGCGCGGGGCTGCTCGCGCACGGCGCGCCTCTGCTCGTCGAGAATGTCCCGCAGCGTGTCCGCCAGCGGGATCTCGGGCATCCAGCCCAGGCATTCGCGCGCATAATCGGCATTGCCGGCGAGGCTGCGGATATCGTTCGGCCGGACCCGCTCCGGGTCCACCGCCACGGTGATCGGCACCGAAGACAGGCCGATCAGCCCCTCCAGCAACCGGCCGATCCGCGTCGGATGGCCGGAGGCGAGATTGATCATGGCCCCGGCGGGCAGGGAACCGGCCTGCGTCACGGCCAGGCTGTAGGCCCGGGCCACATCGCGCACATCGATGAAGTCCCGCTCGGCATCGAGATTGCCCACCTTGATCACCGGCGGCTGCAGGCCGGCTTCGATCCGGGCGATCTGCGCGGCAAAGCTCGGCACCACGAATCCGGCGCCCTGGCCGGGCCCGATATGGTTGAAGGGCCGGAACCGGATCGTCCGCAGGCCCTGGGCCGCCAGTGCGCCGAGGGCGAGGTCGGCTGCGGCCTTGGTGGCGCCGTACTGGCCCATCGGCTTCAGCAGGTCGCGCTCGCTGAAGGGCCGCCCCTCTTCGGGCTTGCTGCCATAGATCTGGCTCGAACCGGCAAAGACGAAGGTGCCTTCCGGCACATGCGCCTTGAGGGCATGGGCGAGGTGCAGCGTGCCCATCAGGTTGACCTGCCAGGTCAGTTCGGGATTCCGCTCGGCAACGGAAACATCGGAAATGCCGGCGAGATGGATGATCGCCATCGGCCGGACCGTAGCGATCAGGTCGTGGGCCGCGTCCCGGTCGGTGATGTCGAGCAGGACGCCGCGCCCCTGCGGCAGGCTGGCCTCGCTCTCGCTGCGGCGGGCCACGACCAGCTCGAGCCGGTCGCCCAGCATGCCGGCGAGGCTGACGGCCACATGGCGCGCCACGAAACCGCCTCCGCCTGTCAGCAACACCCGCATCTCTCGTGCTCCGGAACCGGATATCAGAGTGTCACGCCGTCTTTCGCGCGCTTCATGTCGGCATCGATCATCTCGACCACCAGCTGCTCGAGGGTGGTGCGGGCCTCCCAGCCCAGCTTGGCCTTGGCCTTCGACGGATCGCCCAGCAGGACCTCGACCTCGGCAGGCCGGAAGAATTGCGGATCGATGAAGACATGATCCTCCATCTTCAGCCCGACTGTCTCGAAGGCCAGCTTGCAGAAGGCGCGGACCGAGACCGTGCGCCCGGTGGCGATCACGTAGTCATCCGGCTTTTCCTGCTGGAGCATCAGCCACATCGCCTCCACATAGTCGCGGGCATGGCCCCAGTCGCGGGTGGCATCCATATTGCCGAGCGCCAGCTTGTCCTGCAGGCCCAGCTTGATGCGGGCGACGCTGTGGGTGATCTTGCGCGTCACGAACTCGATGCCGCGCAACGGCGATTCGTGGTTGAACAGGATGCCGCTGGAGGCATGCATATTGAAGCTCTCGCGGTAATTCACCGTCATCCAGTGTCCGTAGAGCTTCGCCACGCCATAGGGCGAACGCGGATAGAACGGCGTCGTCTCGGACTGGCGTTCGGCCTGGATCAGCCCGAACATCTCGGAGGTCGAGGCCTGGTAGAACCGGGTCCCGGGCGAGACAATGCGGAGGGCCTCGAGCACGTTCGTGACACTGATCCCGGTGACCTGGCCGGTCAGGAGCGGTTGCTGCCACGACGATTTGACGAAGGACTGCGCGCCGAGATTGTAGA
>JAIXSR010000052.1 GCA_027484605.1 Hyphomicrobiales bacterium
AGGTCTTCCGACCGACCACGCGCCAATCGCAGCAACGTCGCCAATCCTCGCATAGGGTCGCTCCGGCGGGTGTGGGGGCCTGGCGCTGCCATATCGCTTTGCCAAGGCGCCTGGGCAGTGTAAAGCAACTCATAGTTTTTTGCGAAGGTCTTGAATCCGGGTGAGGACACCGCTGCTCGGGTGGTTCTGCGGGGTGGCGCTGATCGGCTGTGCCGTGTTGGCTGCCTTTGCCTACCTCGGGCGATCGAGTGGCCAAGCCGTCATGCCCGTCCGGCCCCCCGGCCCGCCCCGGGAAACCGGGCTTGCCGGCACTGCCTTTGCGGTAGCCCCGGGCGTGCTGGTGACCAATACGCATGTCACGCAGGGCTGCCGCCGCCAGGGCCGGGCGATCCAGGTCAGCGGCCTGGGCGGGGCGTGGCAGGTCCTGGCGGAAGACCCGGAGACCGATCTCGCCTTGCTGGGCTTCAGTGCCGGAACGCCGCTCGGCGGCCCGGCTCCCGGCGATACGGTCCTGCCGGTCTCCAGCGCCAGGCTCCTGCCACGGGGGACCCCGGTCATGACGCTTGGCTATCCCATCGAGGGCGCGTCGGGTCGCTTGCACAGCGCGACCGGCCAAGTGCTGCGGGCTGCCCTGACCATCCATGATCCGGCAGCCGGGCGCGGCGCGAGTTTCGTCGCCCAGAACCAGCGGGGCCAGGAAGTCGTGGCGACCTGGGATGACGGCCTGCGCTATTTCGGCGCGCAGCAGGCCGATCGGCTGCACTGGATGCTGGAAATCGACGCGGTGGTGTCGGAAGGCAATTCCGGCGGTCCGGTGCTCGACGGTGCCGGGAATGTGGTGGGGGTCGTCTATGCCGGCGACCGCCAGCGGCGATTGACGGCGGTGGTCCCGCTGGATGACCTGCGCGCCTTACTGCGGCGGGCGGATATCGTGCCGCGCTTCGGGGTGCGGTCCCTGGCCGCGAACCCCGATTGGTCTGCCGTCAGGACCGGCGCCGCGCCGGCTGTGCACCGCGTGTTCTGCTGACCGGCATGGCCGACAACACGTTCAATCCAGGCGAAACTTGAGCAGGCTGAGCAAGGCATCGGCGACCGGCTGCAGCAGCACGATTGGCTGCGGGAAGGTCAATTGGACCTTGCCATCGGCCAGCATCGTCACGACGGGCGCCCCCCCGGTGGAGATGTCGGCTTCCGCCCGGCCCGGGTCTGCAGGCACTGCCGCAGCCTGGGCCTGCGGCGCCGCGGCCGCGGGGGCCGGCATCAGCGGCAGGGCCGCCTGCCGGCCGGGACCGCGCGTCGCGGTATCGGCGGCGGCAACCTGTCGCGCCACCTCCTCGGGGTCGAGCCCGAGCGGCTCGGCCAGGGCATACTGGGCATAGCCGAAAGGCGCCGCGATGCCGGCGAGGGCATCGCGGACCACCTGTTCCGGTAGCATCGATTTTCGCACCAGGGCCGCTTCATCGAACTGTGCTGCCCGCATGGCGTCCTGGAGGATGCGTGCATAGGCTGCGAGGCGACGTTGCTGCGCCGCGTCATCCGCCGGGCCGTGCTCGAGGCCGGCGAAGAGCTGGTTTTCGCTGGTCTTGCGCGGCGCCATGCGCCGGCGCTGCCGGGTCAGGGGACCGGCAGCCGCATCGGTCCCGGCTTCACCGCGCCGCGCAGCCTTGGCCGGTGAAGCGGCCGTCGCTTCGGCCTTGGCGGTGGTGGTCTTCCGACGGGACGTCACAGAATGGATCCTTACCTGAAGGACGGAGTGCCATGGGCGAGGGCCGGCCCGGCACAGGCCGGACCGCGTGGTAGGCGGCCAGAAGCCGAAACGTCATCCCAGCGGCGCGCCAGCATCCCAGGCTGCAACCGGGCAGGGGGTCTGGCTAGCAATTCCCGCTGGCATTGCCCCAGCCGGGATGGAACAATTCCCCGAGATGCTCATCGAGCCCCGCGGCCCGCAGCGCCGCGACGCTGGCCCATCCGCCCGGCACATCGACCGTGACCGGATAGCAGGAGAACTCGCTTTCCATGCCGTGGCCGTGCTGGACACTGTCCCAGGCGGCGACATGAACCCGCGCCATCGCCTCGCTCTCGAAGGTGGCGACCGCATCGCGGCCCGCGGCGTCGAGCTTGGACCAGAAGGTGAAATCCTGCGTCCGGCCCACATAGACGCCCCGTTCCGGGTGAACCAGCACGAAACCCCTATGGTTCGGTACGGTCTTGATCATCGATTGCCATTCGCTCCGGCAGGTCGCTGCACCGCATCATGGATGCGACGTCGGAAGCATCATGGACCGCGCGACTGCACAACCAAAGCCGGAAAATGCCTCATTAATAATATGTCTCATCTCGTTTTTGCGACGGGCTCCAGGGTCGAGACGCCAGCCATCGCCTGTCGCCCGAGTGGGCGCGCGCCACCGCTACTCACGCTCGAGGATTTCCGCCAGCCGCGCGAAGGCCGCCGGCGCCTCGGATTTTTCCTCCACATCCTGGCACAGGAAGGCCTCCAGGTCGGGCTGGCAGCGGATCGCCCGGTCGAGCAGCGGGTCGCTGCCATGCTTGTAGGCGCCGAGGCGGATCATCTCGGCCATGTCGGCATAGGCGCCGAGCAGGCGGCGCGCCTCGGCCAGCAGCGCATTCTCCTCGGCGCTATGGCAGCGCGGCAGGGCGCGGCTGACCGAGCGGAGCACATCCACCGCCGGCCAGCGGCCGCGCTCGCCGATGCGGCGGTCGAGCACGATATGGCCATCGAGGATGCCGCGCACCGCATCGGCGATCGGCTCGTCATGGTCGTCGCCATCGACCAGCACGGTGAAGACCGCGGTGATGTCGCCCTCGCCTTCCGGCCCCGGTCCGGCGCGTTCCAGCAGGGCCGGCAATTCGGTGAAGACCGAGGGGGTATAGGAGCGCGCGGTGGCCGGCTCGCCGGCGGTCAGGCCGATCTCGCGCTGCGCATGCGCCAGGCGGGTGATGGAATCCAGCAGCAGGAAGACCTGCCGCCCGGTTGAGCGAAAATATTCGGCAATCGCCAGGCTGGCCTGGGCCGCGCGGCGCCGCGCCAGCGCCGGCTGGTCGGAGGTGGCGACCACGCAGACGGTGCGGCGCCGGCCTTCCTCGCCGAGCGTGCGGTCGAGGAATTCCCGCGCTTCGCGGCCGCGCTCGCCGATCAGCCCGACCACGATGACATCGGTTTCGACGAAGCGGGCCAGCATGCCGAGCAGCGTCGACTTGCCGACGCCGGAGGCGGCGAAGATGCCGAGCCTTTGGCCGCGGCAGATCGGCGTGAAGACATCGAGCACCCGCAGGCCGGTTTCCAGCCGATCGCCGATCAGGCGGCGGCGCAGCGCATCGGGGGCCAGGCGGCGCAAGGGCACCGCCTCGCTGCCGACCGGCAGCGGGCCTTGGTCGTCGAGCGGCTGCCCGAGCCCATCGACGATGCGGCCGAGCCAGGCATCGCAGGGGAAGAGATGCGGCCGCTCATCCAGCCAGGCGCGGGCGCCGGGCGACAGGCCCTCGGTCCCGCCTTCGGGGACGGCGACGGCCCCGGCATCGCCGAAGGCGACCACCTCCGCCGGGACCGGCATGGCCTGGCCGGGGCGTTCGATCCGCAGCCGGTCGCCGATCGCCAGCCCGGAGCCGAGGCCGGCGACCGAGAGCGCCGCGCCGCGCGCCGCCGTCAGGCTGCCCCAGCGTTGGAGGCGCGGGATGCGGCCCAGCTGCACCCTGGCATCCGCCAGGCTCGCCGCGGGCTGCGCGATGCCGGGAACCGTCGCAACCTTGCGATTTTCTTCCATAAGGAACCTTCGATCAAACCGGGCGACGGCACGCGCCGGGGTAAGCCTGCCCGGGCACGTGACTCTGTTTTGCAGGCGACGCGGTAGCGCCGTATCCCACGGAAATTCCAGGCGGCTGAGCCATTATGAGGCACAATGTCCCAAGCCAGCCCTGCGCGTCTATGCGAAAAATACTCGACTTCTGCTTTCGCTCGCGTATAGTCTGCTCCGTTCCCCGGAGACGGCTGTACCATGCTTGATGGCATTGATGTTTTCCGCATAAGCGGTGCCGGCATGCGGTACCTGGCCGAACGCCAGAACGTCCTCGCCCAGAACGTCGCCAATGCCGATACGCCGCATTTTCGTGCGCGCGACCTGCGGCCCTTCGTCGTCACCAGCAAGCTGCTCGGCAAGACCGGCGCGGCCGCCCCGCTGCCGCTCGCCGCGACCCGGGCCGGCCATGTCGGCCTCGGCCGGGACGGCATCAACATCGTGGCCGACCGCGCCGCCTCGGAGACCGAGGACCCGAACGGCAATACCGTCTCGCTCGAGGAGCAGATGGTGAAGCAGGCGGACGTGGCCAAATCCTACGACATGGCGACGACGATCTACCGTCGTAGCGCGGCACTGTTCCGCACCGCCGCCGGGGGCCGTTCATGATCCGGATCGGGCCGATCACCGGCGCCGGGTCGCTGACCCAGGCCATGGCGACCGCCGCCTCGGGCATGAGCACCCAGGGCGTGCGCATGCGCATCGCCACTGAAAACATCACGAATGCCGAGTCCACCGCGGCGACGCCGGGCGGCGATCCGTATCAGCGCCGCTTCATGACCTTCGATCAGCGGATCGACCGCGCAACCGGCGCCCAGTTGCTGCGCAGCGGCCGCATCTCCGGCGATCCCAGCGCATTCCGTACCGAATACGACCCATCGCATCCGGCGGCCGACGAGCGCGGCTACGTCAAGATGCCGAACATATCGCCGCTCATCGAGCAAGCCGACCTGCGCGAGGCGCAGCTCAGCTACGAGGCCTCGATTGCCGTCATGCAGCAGGCCCGCTCGCTCTACTCGAAGACGCTCGACATCCTGAAAGGATGATCCGCCATGATCGCTGACATCGCCGCCATCCAGCCGATTGCGACCGCCGTGCGCGCCTATGGTGCCGCCGCCACCTCGGGCGCCGATTTCGGCGCGATGGTCGGCAATGCGGCGCATGCCTCCCTGCAGGTACTGCGCCGGTCCGAAGTGGTCAGCGCCCGTGGCGTCGCCGGCACCGCCGATGTGCAGGAGGTGGTGCAGGCCGCGACCGCCGCCGAGCTGACCGTGCAGGCGGTCACGCAGCTGCGCGACAAGGCCGTCAGCGCCTATATGGATATTCTCCATATGGCGGTCTGACGACCGCTTCCCGGGACGCCGCCGCATGAACGAAGGCGATGTCGTCGAGGTCCTGCGGGGCGGCTTCTACACCACGATCGTGGTCGCCGGGCCGCCGCTGCTGGCCGCCCTGGTCACCGGACTCATCGTCTCGGTGCTCCAGGCGCTGACGCAGATCCAGGAGATGACGCTCTCCTTCGTGCCGAAGATCGTGGTGACGCTGGTCGTCACCATGCTCTGCCTGCCTTTCGGCTTCGCCGCGCTCCGTTCCTATACCGAAGAGATCGTGCAGATCATCATCGGGCTTTGATGCCGCTGCACACCCGTCTGGACAGGAAGCCGGCGTGACCCTGCTCGACCGATTGCGGCTCAGCCTCGCGCACCAGGACGTGCTCTTCGCAGCCGGCCTCGTGCTGCTGCTGGCGATGCTCGTCCTGCCGATGCCCACCTGGGTGGCGGATCTGGGCCTCGCGACCTCCATCACCCTGTCGGTGCTGATCCTGATGGTCGCGCTCTGGATCGACAAGCCGCTCGATTTCTCGGCCTTCCCGACGATCATCCTGCTGGCCACGCTGCTGCGGCTGGCACTCAACCTGGCGACGACCCGCCTGATCCTGGCCGACGGGCACCGTGGGCTCGATGCCGCGGGGTCGGTGATCCACGGCTTCGCCGCCTTCGTGGTGGCCGGCGACTTCATCATCGGCGTGATCGTCTGCGCCATCCTGACCATCGTGAATTTCATCGTCGTCACCAAGGGTGCGAC
>JAIXSR010000001.1 GCA_027484605.1 Hyphomicrobiales bacterium
AGCATGACCGATGGCGGGATGAGAATGCCGAGGCACCCGCCGGCGCAGACGACACCGGCCGACAGTTTGACGTCATAGCCGGCGCGCAGCATGGCCGGGAAGGCGAGCAGGCCCATCAGTGTCACGACGGCGCCGACGATGCCGGTGGCCGTCGCGAAGATGGCGCAGGTGGCCAGAGTGGCGATGGCGAGAGCACCGGGAAGGAAACCGAGCGCAAGCTGGAGCGAGCGGAACAGCCGGTCGAGGATATTCGCGCGCTCGATGATATAGCCCATGAAGACGAAGAGCGGGATCGAGACCAGCACGTCGTTCGCCATGACCGAATAGGCCCGCTGCACGACCAGTGCGAAGACGGTATCGCCCATGGCGATATAGCCGAAAAACACGCCCAGAGCCATCAAGGTGAAGGCAATCGGGAAGCCGAGCATGATGAAGCCGATGAACAGCACCAGCATCAACACGCCAAGTTCAGGGTTGGACAGGCCGAACATTACGCATTCCCCTTGGCGGCGGCTTCAGCCTGTTCGAGGATCAACTTTTCGGTTTCTTCGACATCGGAGAGGCGCTGCGGCCATTCACCTGTGTTGATACAGACGATGCAGCGCGTCACCTCGGCAAGGCCCTGAAGGACCATCAGCCCGCCGACAAGGGGGATCAGGGCCTTGAAATGGTAGAGCGGCGGTCCATCGGGCGAGTTCGAGGAATGTTCCTTGATCATCCAGGAGAAGGACGCGAACGAGAAGCCCGCATAGCAGAGCGCCAGGATCCCGGGGAAGAAGAACAGGATGTAGAGCACGAGATCCATCATCGCCTGCCGCTTGGCCGGCCATTGGCGATAGAGGAAGTCGCCGCGGACATGGCCGTTCCGGGCCAGGGCATAGGGGCCGGCCAGCATGAAAAGCGTCCCGTAAAGAATATAGCTGGCATCAAAGGCCCATTCCGTCGGGGCTCGCATCACGTAGCGGGCGAAAACCTCGTATCCCATCGCGAATGTGAGGAGGAGGATGCACCAGGCACCGATCTTGCCGATGGCGGTCGACAACCCGTCCACCGCATGAAGCATCTTGTCCAGCGTGAGGTTCCTGCGATTGAGGAACGCGATCACCGCGAGATACAGAGTGACGGCGCCGAGCAGCGCCATCAGGATACCCAGCAATTCCTTCGAAACCAACGTCAGCCCCCCTGAATCCGCAGGTTTTTCGTCAAAAAGAGGGCCCGGCAGGCAAGCCTGCCGGGCTGCATTTCATATCGGATTGATCAGCCCTTGCTGAAATGGGCGGCGGCCATGGCACGCGGGGGCGTGTTGGTCCGCTCATAGGCCAGCGTCCGCTTGGTCCAGGCGCGCTGGCTGTCGACGACCTTCTTGAAGAAGGCATTCTCGGCCGAGAGCTTGTCGATGACCTTGCTCCAGGCGTTGAGCTGCGCCTGCAGCACGGCATCGGGCGTCTCGATGATGTTCACGCCCTTGGCCTTCAGCCCTTCCATATCCTTGGAATAGCGGTCGAGCGCCTTCCAGAGCATGTCCGACGAGGCCGATTCCGCCGCATACCGGACGATCGACTTCAGTTCGGCCGGCAGGGCCTCGAACTTCGCCTTGTTGAAGATGACCTCGAAGGCTTCCGCGTCCTGATGGAAGGAGCGCATCATGTAGACCTTGGAGACATCCTGGAAGCCGAGCAGCGAATCCGAGGAGGGGTTGTTGAACTCCGCCCCGTCAATCACGCCGCGCTCGAGGGCCGGAACGATTTCGCCACCGGCGAGGATCGTGACGGCGGCGCCCATTTCGCGCATCAGGTCAGCGGCGAGGCCGACGGTGCGGTACTTCAGGCCCTTGAAATCATCGGCGGTCTTGATTTCCTTCTTGAACCAGCCAAGCGGCTGGCACGGCATCGGACCGGTCAGGAAGCCGACAAGGTTGAGCTTCAGGATGCCGCCGACCAGCTCGTTGTAGAGCTCGTAGCCGCCGCCATACTTCATCCAGCCGAGGAAGCTGTTCGCATCCCAGCCGAGCGCCGGCGGCGTGCCGAACAGCGAGAAGGCCTTGTTCTTGCCGTACCAGTAGGCGCAGACGCCATGGCCGCCATCGAGAATGCCGGCATTCACGGCATCCTGAAGCTGGAAGGCCGGGACGACGGTGCCCGCCGCGAGAACGTCGAGCTTCAGCCGGTTGCCCGCCATCTCGTTGACGCGGGTCGCGAAATCCTGTGCGAATTCGTGGAAGATGTCCTTGGTCGGCCAGGTGGACTGGAACTTCCAGGTCACGGTCTGCGCGCGGCTGACCTGCGGCATGGCCACGGTTGCGGCGCCACCAGCTGCGAGTGCCGTCACGAAGCGGCGACGGCTCGTCGATTTGGTCTTGGTCACGTCGGTCATATTCCTCTCCTCAAAGCTCGGCGTTTCAGCGCCGTATTCGTGCTTTCGCACAGGATAAGGCGCGCCCCGAAAGGATCAAGGGCTACGGGCGGGATAATCTGAATAATGAATTCTTTTGCCCGGAATCGGGGGCGGGATGCCCCTGCCGGCGGCCTGGCCAGCCTCTGCGATGTCTTTTCACCTCAGAAGGCAACCTTGTCCGCGCCTTTGAGCTTCAGGATCTCCCGCGCATCGGCCGGGCTCGCCACTTCAAGCCCGAGTCCCTCGATGATCTGCCGGGCCGCACGGACCTGCTGGGCGTTGGATTCCGCAAGGCGGCCCGGCCCGATCCACAGTGAATCCTCGAGGCCGACCCGAAGGTTGCCGCCCATCGACACGGCCATCGCTGCAATGGCGAGCTGGTTGCGGCCGGCACCCAGCACCGACCATTGGTAATCCTCGCCGAAGAGCCGGTCCGCCGTGCGCTTCATATGGGCCACATCTTCCGGGTGGCCGCCGATCCCGCCGAGAATACCGAAGACGGATTGTACGAAGAAGGGCGGTTTGACGAGCCCGCGATCGACGAAATGCGCAAGCGTGTAGAGATGCCCGATATCGTAGCATTCGATCTCGAACCGGGTGCCGTTCTCGGCGCAGGTTGTCAGGATATTCTCGATATCCTGGAACGTGTTCTTGAAGATGCGGTCCTTCGATCCCTCGAGATAGGGCCGCTCCCAGTCATGCTGGAATTCCTTGAAGCGGCCCAGCATGGGATAGAGCCCGAAATTCATCGAACCCATATTGAGCGAGGCGACTTCGGGCTTGAACACCGCGCAGGGCCGCAGGCGTTCCTCGACCAGCATGGTCGGGGCGCCGCCTGTCGTGATGTTGATCACGGCATCCGAACGCTGCTTGATGATCGGCAGGAACTTGGCGAAAGCCTCGGGCGACTGGTCTGGCTTGCCCGTCACAGGGTCGCGGGCATGCACATGGACAAGGGCCGCGCCGGCCTCGGCTGCCCCGACGGCTGCATCGATGATCTCCTCCGGCGTCACCGGCAGATGCGGCGACATCGAGGGCGTATGGATCGCACCGGTCACGGCACAGGTGATGAGGACCTTGCGGTTCTTGCTCATGATCAGGCTCCAGAGGGTTTGCGCTTGGCGTTGCGTTTATGCGCCTTCAGCGCCGCCAGCCGTGTATCGCGCCAATCCGATACCCGCTTCACATTTTCCGGCGAGGGGACATCACCCCATTCCGCAAGGATGCGACCGACATTGGCTTCGCCGAACGGATCGCCGCCCTGGCATTCATCGGCAATCCGGGTGAGCGACGGGCCGTAGCGGCGGCAATAATCCCCGATCCCGCCGGGGGCGTTCAGTTCGATCGTCTCGAACGGCCCCATGAAGGACCAGCGGAGGCCGAGCCCGTCCTTGATCGTCTTGTCGAGATCCTGCGGCGAGCAGATGCCGGATCCGACGATGCGGAATGCCTCGGCCAGCAGCACGGCCTGCAGCCGGTTGAGCACGAAGCCCGCATGCTCCTTGCGCAGCACGATCGGTACCTGCTTCGCCTTTTCGTAGAGCCGCTTCGCCCGGGCCACGACCGCAGCGGATGTCCAGGGCGCCGGCGCCAGTTCGACGATCGGCACGAGATGCGGCGGATTGACCGGATGCGCGACGAGGCAGCGATGCCGGCCCTTCAGCCCTTCCGCGAAGCGCGAGGCAATGATGAAGCTCGTCGAGGAGGCGAGAATGCAGGAACGCGGCGCCAGCCGGTCCATCTCGGCAAAGAGCGCCTGTTTGGCCTCGACCGTCTCGGGCCCGTTCTCCTGGGCCAGTTTCGCGCCTTTCAGCGCATCGGCAAGGTCTTTCGCCACGCGGATCCGCGCCAGCGAGGCGCCGGCATCCGCCACCAGGCCGAACCCGGCCAGTTCCCGAAGGTTCCGGCCGATATGCGCCCGGGCTTTGGCCGCAACGCCGGGCACGACATCATACAGCGCCACCTCGAAGCCGTTGCCGGCAAAAACGGTGGCCCAGGCGCGCCCGATCAGGCCCGAACCGATAATCGCAATCTTGTCCGTCACAGCCACAGAACCTTTCTGCGCAAGTCGAGATCATCCAGCAGGGCCTTGCATGGCCCCGTATGCGTCACGGCGCCGCGTTCCAGAACCACAGCCCGGTCGGCGAGGGCCAGCGCGAGGTCGAGATGGTGATCGACGATGATGATCGCGATTTCCTGCCGCAGCCTGTCGAAGGCCTCGAACAATTCTTCCACGATGGCCGGCGCCAGCCCTTCGAAGGGCTCGTCGAGCAGCAGGATCCGTGTATCACCGGTCAGGGCACGCGCAACCGCCACCATCTGCTGTTCGCCGCCGGAGAGATAGTCCGCCGGGGAGAGCCAGCGCTCGCGGATCCGCGGGAAGAAGGTGAAGACCTTGTCCTCGTCCCAGAAGGTGCCGGCCCCATTCCGCCGCTTCAGGCGGCCGAGTTCCATGTTCTCCTTCACGCTCATCCCCGCGAAGAGGCCACGGCCCTGCGGCACGTAGGAGACGCCCTGACGGGTGATCTGCGCCGAACTCAGCCCGTCGAGCCGCGTCTCGCCCAGCCGGATCGAACCCGAGGCCGGCGGTGCGATGCCCACCAGCGTCTTGAGCAGGGTCGACCTGCCGGCGCCGTTCCGGCCGAGCAGCGCAACGATCTCGTTGCGGTGAACCTCGAGACCGACATCCCTGAGGATATGGCTTTTTCCGTAGAAGGTGTTCACGCCCTCGAGCGCGAGCAGGGTCTCGTCCCGCGCCGCGCTGGGCCGGGGTTTGGCGGCGAGGGCATGGCTGCCCGAACCGATATAGACCTCCTGCACGCGGGGGGAACTGCGCGCCGTCTCGACCGATCCGTCGACGAGCACCGTCCCCTCGTTCATGACCGTGACGTGATCCGCGATCTGGAAGACGCGATCGATGTCATGCTCGACCAGGAGCACCGGCAGGTCGGTCGAGATGGCCTTGATGAGTTGCCCGACGCGCTCGCGCTCCGCAGCGGCAAGCCCGGCCAGGGGTTCGTCCAGCAGAAGGATGCGCGGCCTGGTCGCGAGGGCGAGCGACATGTCGAGAAGCCGCTGCCCGCCATAGCTGAGCGATCCGGCTTCCGCCCCCTCGACGCCGGCAAGGCCCATCGTGCGGAGCACGCTGATGCATTCGGCATTGACGGCCTGGAGCGCCTGGGCCGGGCGCCAGGGATCAAATGCCTGGGGGGACCGGGCCTGGCAGGCCAGCCGGACATTCTCCTCGACCGACAGGCCCGGGAAGAGATTGGTGATCTGGAAGGAACGCCCGATCCCGGCCTGCGTCAGGGCTTCCGGCGACAGGCCGGACACAACCCGGCTGGCCAGGCGCACTTCGCCCTCATGAAGCGGGAACAGGCCCGAGATCAGGTTGAAGGCCGTCGTCTTGCCGGCACCGTTGGGGCCGATCAGCGCATGCAGGCTCCGGTCGCGCACGTCGAAGCTGACGCCCTGCACGGCCTTGATGCCTCCGAAATGCCGGACAAGGCCCTTGGCCTGCAGGACCGGCCCGTCGCCGAGCAGGAAATCGGGCTTAAGGAAATTCGGCAGCGTGATCGCGCCGGCCTGTCGGGCCGCCATCGCGGCATCCTGCACAACGACCTTGCGAAAGGGGCGCAGCAGCCGCTCCGCCATGCCGACAAGCCCCGTCGGCGAGAACAGGATGAAGGCCACGAAAAGCAGGCCGAACCACAGGAGCCAGTTCTCCGTGATGCTCGAGAGATAATCGCGGAAAATCACGAAGAACAGCGCGCCGAGAGCCGGGCCGAGGAAGGAGCGCATGCCCCCGATCACCACCATGGCGAGCAATTCGCCCGAAAAGGCCACCGAGATCGGCTCGGCAGAGGTCATGCGGTTGTTGAAGAGCAGCAGCGTGCCGGCAAGCCCGGTCAGGCTGGCCGAGATCACGAAGGCAAGCAGCTTGTACCGGTCGACCGCATAGCCGATGAACCGCGCGCGCTGCTCGTTCTCGCGGATGGCGACAAGCGTGGTCCCGACCGGCGACCGGTGGAAGCGCCAGAGGATATAGACGACAATCATGCCCATCAGGGCGACAAGCATGTAGAAATTCTGCGCCTGCTCGAAGTCGATGCCGCCGAAGAGCGGCCGCTTGATGCCGCCAAGCCCGTCCTCGCCCCCGGTCACAGCCGTCCAGCGGAATGCGATGGAATAGAGCATCGCGGCAAGGGCCAGGGTCAGCAGCGAGAAATAGACCCCGCGCCGGCGCAGGATCAGCGCGCCGAAGACGGTGGCGACAATCGCCACCAGCGCCACGGCGCCGAGGATGGGCAACAGGAAATGCCCGGGCAGCAGCTCGCGCTGCAGGAGCCCGGCCGCATAGGCGGCGAGGCCGAACCACGCGCCATGGCCGAAGGAGACTAGCCCCGTCGTTCCGACCAGGATGTTCAGCGCCATGCAGGCCATGGCGAAGACCACGACTTCCGTGGCCGATGTCGTGCCCAGCCCGATGGCCCGCATGAAGGAGGGCAGGGCCAGCAGCATCACGGCGGCGATGACAAGGGGAAGACGCTCACGCAGGAAGGCAGGCATCGGTCGGCCTCACTCGAAACGCTGGATGCGCTCGCCGAACAGGCCGCGCGGTCGGAAGAGAAGCACCAGCAGCATCATCAGGTAGATGACGGCGGTGGAGAATTGCGGATAGCCCAGCCCGATCGTGGCGCCCTTGACGAGCCCGACGAGCAGGGCTGCCGCCACGACACCCCAGAACGAGCCGAGGCCGCCGATCACAACCACGACGAAGGCCGGCGTGATGATTTCCTGCCCCATCGCGGGATGGATCGAATAGATCGGCGCCAGCAGCACGCCGGCAAGGCCCGCAAGCCCGATCCCGATGGCCGCCACCGCCATCATGTAGGGCGGGAGCGCAATGCCCAGCGCGCCGACCATATCGGGGTTTTGGACACCCGCCCGGACGACACGCCCGAATGCGGTGCGGTTGAGCAGGAACCACAGGGCGAGAATGCAGGTCGCGGCAATCAGGATGAGCGTGCCGCGATAGCGGGAATAGATGAAATCCCCGAGGAAGATCTGCCCGCGCAGCCATCCCGGGATCGAATAGGAGAGGGGCGGTGCGCCGAAGATCATCCGGAGAAGCTGCTCGGCCACCATGGCAAGGCCGAAAGTGAGCAGCAGCGACAGGATCGGGTCGGACCGGTAGAAGCGCTGGAACAGCAGGCGCTCCACCAGCACGCCGAGAATCGCCACGAGGCCCGGCACGACGAACATCGCTCCGCCGAAGCCGATATGCGGCCCGAGCACCACGGTCAGGTAGGCCCCGATGGCATAGAACGCGCCATGGGCCAGGTTGACGATGCCGCCAAGCGAGAAGATCAGCGACAGGCCGAGCGCGATCAGCAGGTAATAGACGCCGTCGAGCAGGCCATTGGCGATCTGCTGGAGAAAGAGCGTGGACAAGGGCGGGCTCCGCGGCAGCGAGGCAGGATGTCATCCCCGGCCGGACCGCTTCCCGCCGGGGGAGAGCATTCCGGAGGCGGAACCGGCGGAACCCGACCGCCGGGGATGACCTTGAGCGAGTGACAAGCCGGCCTCAGGCCATCTTGCACTCGTTTTCCTCGGCCGTCGTGGCGATGACTTCGAGGCTTTCATTGGCAGCAGGCACGGCCGGCGACGAGGAGAAGATGTCCCACTGGTTCTTCGCCGAGGCTCCGACTGCCTGCACGGTGTACATCTCGTGCATCATCTGGTGATCGGACTTCCGGAAATAGCCTTCGCGGGTCTTCATCACGTCGAACGTGGCGCCCTTTTCCCAATGTTCGATGATCTTCATCGAATCGGTCGATTTGATCTCGTTCATGGTCTGGGCGAAGATCTTCACGGCAAGGTAATCGCCCCAGGCCTGATTTTCCGGCGGCTTCTTGTACTTGGCGGTGAAGGCCTGAACGAACTTCTTGCTGTTGGGCGTGTCGATCAGGTGGTGCCAGACAACCGGCCAGGTCCCGCCGAAGTTATCCTTGCCGGCCGCCCAGGCGAGCGCGGTGTCGAAGCCGAAACCGGCAACCGGGAAGGTCAGGCCGAATTCCGAATACTGCTTCAGGAAGTTGGTGATCTGGTTGCCCGCGAGGTTCGAGATGACCAGATCCGGCTTGGCATTGCGGATCTCGATCAGCAGGGCCGAGAAGTCGGTCAGGTCGGTCGGGACGAGCTTGTCGGCGGCAAATTGCCCGCCATTCGCTTCCATGAAGCGCTTCGCCACCTTGAGCAGGTCATGGCCGAAGGCATAGTCGGCGGTCAGCGAGAACCATTTCTTGCCCTTGACCAGCCCCTGCTGCATCAGCGACCGCCCACAGGTTTTCACATACATCGAGTTCTGGCTCTCGACGTGGAACATGAATTTGTTGCAATTCGCGCCGCGGAGGGCATCGGAATTGCCGCCGGTATTGACGTAGAGGGTTTTCGTGCGGGCAGCGACCTGCGCGATGGTCAGGCAGGAGGCCGAGGAAATCTCGCCGATGATACAGGCAACCTTGTCGCGCTCGATCATCCGCTCGGCCTTGGTGGAGGCCGTCTGCGGGTTCACCGAATCCTCCTTGAGGATCTCGAGCTTGCGCCCCATCACCCCGCCGGCTGCATTGATCTCCTCGACGGCCAGGTCCGCTGCCATCACGGCAAATTCGCCGAGCGGGCCGAGAAACCCGGTGCGCGGGGTGAGATGGCCGAACCGCAGCACATCGGACTGGGCCCGGGAAATGCCCGGCATACCGATTCCGCCCAGCAGGGCGGTGGCACCCGCGGCCTTGATCAGGCCGCGACGGGACGGACGAATGAATGCGCTCATGACATGTCTCCGTTTGACGTTTCTCTTCCCCGCGGTCGGCCCATTTTTTTGTCGGGGGCCTTGCCGCAATCTGTGATCACAGTTAGCTTCCTCTAATCGACTGGCTTTGTCCAGAGACTGGCGCACAAAAATGTTGGAACGCGTTCCCGCCTATACCGATGCGATGCTGGCCGAGACCGGAACCCTCTCCGATCGTGTCTATCGCCATCTGGCCGACCGGTTGATCGCCGGGCGTTTCGCGCCGGGTGACAAGCTTTCCCTGCGGGCGGTTTCGGAAGCGCTTGGCCTGTCGATCATGCCTGTGCGGGAGGCCGTGTCGCGGCTTGCGGCCGAGGGTGCCCTCGAGGTGACGCCGAAAAAGGCCATCACCGTGCCGCTGATGCGGGCCGCGCAATTCCGCGACATCACGCAGGTCCGGGTCGAGATCGAGGGTTTCGCAGCGGCAACGGCGTGCCGGATGGCCACGCCGGAGAGCCTTGCCGGGATCGAGGCCCGCGAGCGCGAATTCCGCGACCTCAGCGAACAGCCCCAGGCCGATCTCGCGCAGGCCGTGGCGGCGAACCAGGCCTTCCATTTCGCGGTCTACCGTGCTGCCGGTTCGGCGGAATTGCTGGCGATCATCGAGCGCCTCTGGCTCCGCGCCGGGCCGATCATCAATCTCGACCTGCGCGAAAACCCCGAGCGCCTTCGCCTGGGTGGCGCGGTGCAGGCCCATCGCGCCTGCCTCGCGGCGATCCGCGAGGGCCGGGCGGACGCCGCGCGCGAGGCCATCGCTTCCGACATTCGCGGCGCCTCGACCTTCATCCTGTCGCGCCAGCGCCTGCTGGATTGAGTGCCGTTCGGACATTGGGGACCAACATGGACATGCAGATCGAAGGGCTCCGGGTGCTCGTCACGGCCGGAGCGGGAGGGATCGGGCTCGAAGTTGCACGCGCTTTCGTCAGGGAAGGCGCCCGCGTCTTCGTCTGCGATGTGGATCAGCAGGCGCTTGCGAACCTTGCCACGACCGACCCCATGGTCGGCGCCACGGCCTGTGACGTGGCGGACCGGGCGCAGGTTGCGGCCCTGTTCGAGAAGGCCGTCGCCTTTCTCGGCGGGCTCGACGTGCTGGTCAACAATGCCGGCATTGCCGGCCCGACAGCCCGGATCGAGGATGTGACGCCCGAGGATTGGGACCGCTGCATCAATGTCTGCCTGACCTCGCAATACAATTGCGCCCGCCTGGCCATTCCCTTGCTCCGGCAGAGCCGGAATGCCTCGATCATCAATCTCTCTTCGGCAGCCGGCAAGAACGGCTTCGCGATGCGCTCACCCTATGCGGCCGCCAAATGGGGCGTGATCGGCTTCACGAAATCCCTGGCGATCGAGCTGGGCGACGAGGGGATCCGCGTCAATGCCATCCTGCCCGGCCTTGTCGCCGGCGACCGGATCCGCCGCGTCCTGGAGGCCAAGGCCCAGCAATATGGCCGCAGTTTCAAGGAGGTCGAGGCGCAGGCCTTTGCCTATACCTCGATCAAGGAGTATATCCTGCCGCAACAGCTGGCTGACCAGATGGTCTTCCTGGCCTCTCCGCGCGGCCGGACGATTTCCGGCCAGGCGATCTCCATCGATGGCGATACCAAGATGCTGATGTAACGCTCAGGCCGTGAGCGTGCGCCGGATGGCATCTTTCCAGCCGGCATAGCGAAGATCGGCCTGTCCCGCCGCCATCGACGGCGCGAAGCGGATATCCCGCGCCCAGAGGCGGGCAAAATCGGCGGGCTCCGGCGCAAGGCCGGCACTCAGGCCGGCGAGATAGGCCGCGCCCAGCGCGGTTGTTTCCATGATGGTCGGCCGGTCGACCGGCGCCTGCAGGATATCCGCGAGAAATTGCATCGCATAGGCGGAAGCCGTCATCCCGCCATCGACCCGCAGGACCGTCTCGAAGGGGCTGCCCCAGTCACGCCGCATCGCCTCGATCAGATCACGGGTCTGGAAACCGACGCTCTCGAGCGCAGCCCGGCAGAGTTCCTTCCGGGTGGTTCCGCGGGTCAGCCCATACAATGCGCCGCGCGCATCGGCATCCCAGTAAGGCGCGCCGAGCCCCACAAAGGCCGGCACGAGAAACACATTCTGCGCCGGATCGGCCTCCGCCGCCAGCGCCCCGGCTTCGGCCGAGGCGGCGATGATGCCCAGACCGTCGCGCAGCCATTGCACGGCGGCCCCGGCGACAAAGATCGCCCCCTCCAGCGCATAGGTCCGCTGGCCACGGATCTGGTAGGCGAGGGTGGTGAGCAGCCGGTTGGTCGAGAAGACCGGCTTGTCGCCGGTATTCATGACGGCGAAGCAACCGGTTCCATAGGTCGACTTCATCATGCCCGGCTGGAAACAGGCCTGCCCGATGGTTGCCGCCTGCTGGTCGCCGGCCACGCCGCGGATCGCCACCGCGCCGCCGAGCCATTCGGCGGCGGTCGTTCCGAAATCGTCGGCGCTGTTGCGGATATCCGGCAGCAACGCCATCGGAACATCGAGGCGCCGGCAGAGTTCCTCGTCCCAGGTGCCCGTCTGGATGTCATAGAGCAGCGTGCGCGAGGCATTCGTGGCATCCGTCGCATGCACCTTGCCGCCGGTCAGGCGCCAGATCAGGAACGTGTCGACCGTGCCGAAAGCGAGTTCACCCTTCTCGGCCCGGGCCCGCGCCCCCGGCACCCTGTCGAGGATCCAGGCGATCTTCGTCCCGGAGAAGTACGGGTCGAGCAGAAGGCCGGTCTTGCGGCCGAAAAAGCCCTCATGGCCCTCATCCCGCAGCCTGGTGCAGGTTTCGGAGGTCCGCCGGTCCTGCCAGACGATGGCATTGTGGATCGGCTTGCCGGTCTGCCGGTCCCAGATCAGCGTCGTCTCGCGCTGGTTGGTGATGCCAATCGCCGCGATATCGCCAGCATGGAGCTTGGATTTCGCAACCGCGCCGCGCAGGGTGGCGAGGCTGGTGGCCCAGATATCCTCCGGGTCATGCTCCACCCAGCCGGAAGCCGGGTAATGCTGCGGGAATTCCTTCTGGTCCATCGCAACCAGCCGGAAATCGCGCGTGAAGACAAGCGCCCGGCTTGATGTGGTGCCCTGGTCCATCGCGATGAAATGGGGGCTCATGCAAGGCTCTCCGCATCCAGCAAGGCCGGCAATGCGGCCGCAACCGCCCGGGCCAGCGCTTCTCCGCCATGCAGGCCGAGCTTCGTGCGCCGCCAGAGCACATCATCCGGGGTCCGCGCCCATTCTTCGCGCACGAGATAGCGCAATTCGGCCTGCTGAAGCCCGTTGCCGAGATCGGGGCCCAGATCATCGAGGCTGGTGGCCTGGCCGAAGATGCGGCGTGCGCGCGTGCCATAAAGCCGGATCATCCGCTCCATATCCGGCTCGGGCACGAACGGAAACTCGGCGAGCAAAACCCGCTTCAGCGCCCGGCGGTCCCTATCCGGGAAATCGCCACCGGGCAGGACGGCGCCTTCCGTCCACGCGCCGCCCATCCGGGGAAAGGCGCCGGCGATCCGGTCCATCGCTTCCTCCGCCAGCCGGCGATAGGTGGTGATCTTCCCGCCATAGATGGACAGCAGCGGCGGCTGGCCGGCGGGCTGGTCGAGATCGAGCACGTAATCCCGAGTGGCGGCCTTGGCTTCGGTCGCGCCGTCATCATAGAGCGGCCGCACGCCCGAATAGGA
This sequence comes from Hyphomicrobiales bacterium, assembly GCA_027484605.1. Taxonomy (GTDB): domain Bacteria; phylum Pseudomonadota; class Alphaproteobacteria; order Rhizobiales; family Beijerinckiaceae; genus Rhabdaerophilum. The sequence goes on from JAIXSR010000001.1 coordinate 12,922, forward strand.
CCAGACAACGTCTGCCGTTGTGAGTTGCCGGCTGAACTGCGCATTGGCTAGGGCAAGCAGGTAGTCGATTTCCTCCGCCGTCGCGCGGACTGCAGCGGGATCACCGGCATAATCGCGGTCGGTCGTGCCGATCAGCGTGAAGTCGCCTTCATAGGGAATGGCGAAAACGATCCGCCCGTCGCTGTTCTGGAAGATATAGCAGCGATCATGGTCGAACAGCTTCCGCACGACGATATGCGAGCCCTGCACCAGCCGGGTCCTGGCCCGCCCCGAAAGGCCGAGCGTGCCCTGCAGGACATCGGAAACCCAGGGCCCGGCCGCATTGACCAGCACCTTGGCGCGGACGCGCCTTTCGTTGCGGAAATCCTCGCTCCGCACCGTCATGACCCAGCCATCGCCCTCGCGCTGCGCGGAAACGGCACGACTGCGCGTCTCGATCATCGCGCCGCGTTCGGCGGCGTCGAGCGCATTCGCCACGACAAGGCGGGAATCATCAACCCGGCAATCCGAATACTCGAAGCCGGTGCGGAACAGGCCAGGCTTCAGCGGCTGGCCGGCAACATGGGTGGCAAGGTCGATGACGCGCGTCGAGGGCAGCAGCTTGCGCCCGCCGAGATGGTCATAGAGGAACAGGCCCAGCCGCAGCAGCCAGGCCGGCCGCAGGCCCTTGTGGTGCGGCAGCACGAAACGCAGCGGGCCGATCAGGTGCGGCGCCATGGTCCACAGGGTCTCGCGTTCGATCAGCGCCTCGCGGACAAGTCGGAACGCGTAGTATTCGAGATAGCGCAAACCACCATGGATAAGCTTTGTCGACCATGACGAGGTATGGCTCGCAAGGTCATCCTGCTCGCAGAGATAGACGGCAAGCCCGCGCCCGGCGGCATCGCGGGCGAGGCCAGTGCCATTGATGCCGCCACCGATAATGGCCAGATCGACGACTCGTTCCATGCGATTTAGGTGCCTTCTTGCGCGGCGAAAGGCAATCGGTCTCGGTGCGAATCCATGGCTTCACTCGGGAATATGAAATCGCTAGCCTCTTCCAAAGGCGAGGGATTCTTCAATGGCAGGCCGTCAGGCGATCATCGTGGACTGGGGAACGACGAATTTCCGTGCCTATCGCTTCGATTCAGCCGGTGAAGCCGTCGCCGAACATCGGGCGGCAGCTGGCATCCTTTCGGTTGCCGGGGGGCAGTTCGAGCCGGTCCTTGATCGCGAGATCGGCGCCTGGATCACCCCGGAGACCGAAATCCTCTTCTCGGGCATGATCACCAGCCGGAATGGCTGGGTCGAAACGCCCTATGCCGAAACGCCGGCCAGCCTCGAAGCCCTCGCTGCCGCCTCGGTCCATCGCCGTCATGCCTCCGGCGCGCCGATGCGCTTCCTGCCCGGCGTTGCCATGCGGCACCCGGTGCCGGACGTCATGCGCGGCGAGGAGATCCAGGTCTTCGGGGCCTGCGCGCCGGAGGAGGAGGCGATCGTCATCCTCCCCGGAACGCATTCGAAATGGGTCCGCCACCGGGAGGGACGGATCGAGGCCTTCCACACCTTCATGACCGGCGAGATCTATGCTGCACTGAAGGGGCATACGATCCTCGGCCGTCTTCTGCCCGAAGGCGCCGCGGGCACGCCCGAGGCCTTCGCGGAAGGCGTGCGCCACATGCGCGCCCATGCCGGGGCAGGGCTCCTCCATGCGGCCTTCTCGGCGCGGAGCAAGGTACTTTTCGATGAGCTCGCGCCGTCGGATATCGGGGAATACCTCTCCGGCATCGTCATCGGCGCGGAGATGGCCGGCGGGCTCGCCTTGGGCTGGAATCCCGCCTCGTTGCGCCTCGTCGGGGAGCCGGCGCTGACCGCGCGCTATGCCGAGGCGGCCCGCATCTTCGGCCTCGCCTCGCAGACCGCCCCCGCTGACACCACCATCCGGGGCTTCCGCCGCCTCGCTGCCGTGAAGGAGCCCAGCGCATGACTGCAGAAGCCCTTGAAGCCCGGTTCCGCGCAATATTGAAAGCCGCGCCGTTGGTCGCGATCCTGCGCGGTGTCCGCCCGGACGAGGTCGAGGCGATCGGGGCGGCACTCGTCGAGAGCGGCATCCGGCTGATCGAGGTGCCGCTGAACTCGCCCGACCCGTTCAGCTCCATCGCCCGGCTGGTGAAAAGCTTCGGCCAGGCCGCGCTGATCGGTGCTGGGACAGTGATCCAGCCGGATGACGTGCTGGAACTGGCGGATATCGGCGCCGGACTGGTCATCTCGCCCCATGCCGACCGGGCCGTCATCGAGGCGACACGCCGGGCGGGGCTCATTTCCATGCCCGGCATTGCCACGCCCTCCGAAGCCTTCGGCGCGATTGCCGCCGGCGCCCATGCGCTGAAGCTCTTCCCGATGGAAATGATCGGCGTGGCCGGGCTGAAGGCAATGAAGGCCGTGCTGCCACCGGATATGCCGCTCATCGCGGTGGGCGGCGTCGGTGCTGCCAATCTCGCCGCGTTCCGGGAAGCCGGCTGTGCCGGGTTCGGGCTCGGCTCCTCGCTCTACAAGCCCGGAATGACCGCCCTGGCGGTCCGGCAGGTCGCCGGGGCCTGCAGAGATGCGCTTGCCGCGGGCTGACCGATCCCGGCAGGGCACTTGCCGGTCTGGGCACTTGCCGGTCAGGGCACTTGCCGGTCAGGGGCGGATATGCGACATCGACGTCACGAGCAGTGCCTTCCGCGAGGGAGGTGAAACGGGAATGCGGTCAGGGCAAAACCCGAAGCCGCGGCTGCCCCCGCAACTGTAGGCGGAGAGCCGACCCCATCGCCACTGGCTGCATCACAGCTGGGAAGGCGGGAGCCGGCAGTGACCCGCAAGCCAGGAGACCGGCTGCTCGGAAAGGCTGCTGATGGGCGCAATCCGGCGGGGTGCACGGGCGGCGCAACCCTTGCGGGGCAAAGCCCCGGCTGTCAGAGCTGGCCCGAGACAAGGCTGGCCGCCATGAATGCTCCTGTCATTTCCCCGGAAATGATCGCCGAACCCGTCGCCTTTCCGCTGGCGCCGGTTGTCATCACGATCTGCACGACCTGCCGCAAGGCCGAGGCCGCGCCGGATTTCCGCCCCGGCGCCGTGCTCGCCGATACGCTGGAAGCCCTGCCGGCCTCCGGCATCATGATCCGGCGGACGCAATGCCTCAGCGTCTGCACCCGGGCCTGCACGGCAGCCCTTTCCGGCCCCGGACGATACACCTTCCTTTTCGGTGATCTCGACCCGGAGCGTGATGGCCCGGCTCTTGTCGAGATGGCGCAGGCCATGGCCGGCCAGCCCTTCGGCTTCGTGCCATGGAAAGCGCGCCCGGAAGCCTTGCGGTCCCGCATCATCGCCCGCGTGCCGCCGCTGGAATGGTCGCCGGGCGATGGATCGGCGCCCGCATGAGCGGCCGGATCACTCTCGTCCTGGGCGGCGCGCGATCGGGGAAATCCCGCAAGGCCGAGGCTTTGGCCCGGCAGACCGGCCTCTCGCGGGTCTATTTTGCCACGGCCCAGGCCTTCGATGACGAGATGCGGGAGCGGATCGACCAGCACCGGGCCGACCGCGCCGGCGATGGCTGGCAGACGATCGAGGAGCCACTTGATCTGGCCGATGCGCTTTTCCGTGCCTCGACGGCGGAGACCGTGATCCTTGTCGATTGCCTCACGCTCTGGCTGTCCAATGTGATGCTGGCGGAACGCCCGGCCGGGGCGGCGATCGATTCCCTGCTGGCCACCCTTGGCGTGGCCAGCGGCCCGGTCGTCCTCGTCTCGAACGAGGTCGGCCTCGGCCTCGTGCCGGAAACCCCGCTCGGCCGGGCCTTCCGCGATGCGCAGGGCCGCCTAAACCAGCGCGTCGCGGCCCTGGCCGATCATGTTGTCTTCATGGCAGCCGGCCTGCCGCTGACCCTCAAGGAACCCGCGCCATGACCGAATCCGATCTCGATGCCCGCCACAACGAGAAGATGCGCCGCCACAAGGAAGCGCGCGAGAAGATGATGGCCGGGAAAACGCTCGAGAAGGGCCTGCTCATCGTCCATACCGGCGCGGGCAAGGGCAAGACCTCGGCCGGCCTCGGCATGGTGTTCCGCCATATTGCCCATGGCATGCGGACGGCCGTCATCCAGTTCACCAAATCGCCGGACTGGGTGACGGGCGAGGCGATCCTGCTGCGGCAATTCCCCGATCTCTGCACGCTCGATATTGCCGGCGACGGCTTCACCTGGGACACCCAGAACCGCGCGCAGGATATCGCAACCGCCCGCGCCGGCTGGGAACGCGCCAAGGCCTTCATCCTCGATCCGGATTATCGGCTGGTCATGCTGGACGAACTCAACATCGTCCTTCGCTATGATTATCTGCCGGTCGACGAAATCGTGGACTTCCTCCGCCTGCACAGGCCGGCCGACAAGCATGTCGTGGTCACCGGCCGCAATGCCAAGCCCGAGTTGATCGCCCTGGCCGATCTCGTGACCGAGATGACCCAGATCAAGCATCCGTTCCGCGACGGCGTGAAGGCCCAGGCCGGGATCGAGTTCTGACATGGCGAGGCCGGCCGCCGCGATCATGCTTCAGGGCACCGGTTCGAATGTCGGCAAGTCGACGCTTGTCGCCGGGCTCTGCCGCCATTTCGCCGATCGCGGGCTCGTCGTCCGGCCCTTCAAGCCGCAGAACATGTCGAACAATGCCGCGATTGCGCGCGAGGGCGGCGAGATCGGCCGCGCACAGGCCGTGCAGGCAAGGGCGGCGCGGTGCCTGCCCAGCGTCCATATGAACCCGATCCTGCTCAAGCCCGAAACCGATACCGGCAGTCAGGTCATCGTCCAGGGCCAGCGGCGGGGCAGCCTCCACAGCCTCGGCTTCGGCGCGCGGCGAGACGAACTCTTTCCGCATGTGATGGAGAGCTTCCACCTCCTCGAGACCGAGGCCGACCTCGTCATCATCGAGGGCGCCGGCAGCCCGGCCGAGATCAATCTCCGGGCCGGGGATATCGCCAATATGGGCTTCGCCGCCGCGGCGGATGTGCCGGTGCTGCTCGTCGGCGATATCGACCGGGGCGGCGTGATCGCCAGCCTTGTCGGCACGCATGCCATCCTGCCGGAGGAGGACCGGCGCCTGATCAAGGCCTTTGCCATCAACAAGTTCCGTGGCGATGCCCGGCTCTTCGAGGCGGGCATGCAGGCAATCGAATCCTTCACCGGCTGGCCGGGCCTCGGCATCGTGCCCTGGTTTGCCGAAGCCCATCGGCTTCCGGCGGAGGATGCGCTCGACCTCGAGGAGCGCGGCGGAACGACCGAGCGCCCGCTGCGCATCGCCGTGCCCATTCTGGCGCGGATCGCCAATTTCGACGATCTCGATCCGCTTTCCGCGGAACCTGCCGTCGAAATCGTCTTCGTTCCGCCCGGCCAGCCGCTGCCGGCCGATGCAGATCTCGTGATCCTTCCCGGTTCAAAGGCAACTCTCGCCGACCTTGCCTTCCTGTGCGAGCAGGGCTGGGACATCGACCTTCAGGCCCATCATCGTCGCGGCGGACGCATCCTCGGCCTGTGCGGCGGCTACCAGATGCTTGGCCGGACCATTTCTGATCCGGAGGGGATCGAAGGGCGGGCCGGAACCGTGCCCGGCCTCGGCTTCCTCGCCGTCGACACGCGCCTGACGCCGGACAAGATCACGCGTTCCGTCGAGGCCTTACATGCGCCGTCCGGTCAGCCGATCCGGGGCTACGAGATCCATCTCGGGCGGACGGAGGGTACGGATGGCGAGCGCCCCTTCGCCCTGATCGCCGGGCGGCCGGATGGCGCGATCTCCGCTGACGGCCGCGTGCAGGGCACCTATCTCCACGGGTTGTTTTCCGGCGATGCCTTCAGGGCAGCCTTCCTGGCCGGTCTTGGGGCAGGCAGCGCGCTGGCCTACGAGGCCGAAGTCGAGGCCGTGCTCGACCGGCTGGCCCGGCATTGCGAAACGTATCTGGATACCGAAGCCATTCTTCGGCTTGCCCGGTCACGCCAGGGCGATCGCCAGTAGCAGCACGATGAGCATCTGCAGCAGGCAGGCAGCGACCATTACCCTCAGCGCCTGCCGGATATCCGCAGGGCCGGCATCGCGTCGCCCCCCTGGATTGAGATAGGGATCCTCGACCCGCTCCTCTCCATAGACCCGCGGCCCGGCCAAGGCCAGCCCGAGCCCGCCGGCCATGGCGGCTTCCGGCCATCCCGCATTGGGCGATTTGTGGAGTCTGGCATCGCGCAGCATGACCCGGAGCGCCGGGCCGGGCTGCCGGCCGACAGCCGCGCAGGCGACCGCGATCAACAGGCCTGAAAGCCGGGCCGGAACCAGATTGATCACGTCATCCAGCCGGGCGCTGGCCCAGCCATAGGCGCGGTAGCGCGGCGAAGGATGGCCGATCATCGAGTCCGCCGTGTTCACCGCCTTGTAGAAGGCCAGGCCCGGCAAACCGAGCAGGAGAAACCAGAAAACCGGGGCGACGACCCCGTCGGAGAAATTCTCGGCGGTCGTCTCGATCGCGGCGCGGGCGACGCCGGCCTCATCCAGCGAAGCGGGGTTGCGGCCGACCACCATCGACACCGCGCGACGCCCCCCTTCGAGTCCTTCGCTGTCCAGTGCATCGGCGACCCGCGCGACATGGTCATGGAGCGAGCGCTGCGCGATCAGCACCGAGCCGGCAATGCCGGTCCACAACCAGCCGAAGGGCAGGGCCATCAAGACCCGCTCCAGCAGCCATGCCCCCGCTGCTGCGACAAGGACCAGCAGGAGCAGCGCCGCCATGCCGAGGAACCGGCGCCGGACTTCCGGCCATTCCGGTCGGTTCAGGCGGTGCTCGAGAGCCCGGATCACCCCGCCAAACCACGCTACGGGATGGGGAAACCGGCGCCAGACCCGGTCCGGATCTCCGATCAGCGCATCGACAACCAGCGCCACCAGCACGATCACGATCGTCTCCGGAAACAGCATCATGGCCGGCCGATCCGCACCAATTCCCGGCCGAGATGGTCGATCGCCTCGACCAGCATCGGCCCGCCACAGACCGTCAGTTTCTCGGGCATGGTCAGTTTGCGTTCTGCGGCGAAGCGCCCGGCAAGGGCAGGGTGCAGGAGCTTGGCCGTGCCCTGGTCCTCGGGCGTCAGGTCATCCCGCGCAACGAGGATGGCATCGGGGTTGAGCACGACAAGGCTTTCGAGCGAGGCAAATCCGCCTTGCCGGAAGCCGAGTTCGCCCGCCACATTCACAAGTCCCGCCTGGGCCAGGAGGTCGGTCACCAGCGATTGCGATCCGCTGACCCAGCCGCGCCGCGCAACCGGCAGGACGCGCAGTTTCAATGGCGATACGGCTGCCCGCAACCGTCCGAGGGCAGCATCGATCTCGGCGACCCGCCTTTCCGCACCCGCGCGGTTGCCGACCAGCGCGCCCATGCGAAGGATCTGGGCCCGCGTTTCGGCGATGCTGCGCACGGCATCGAATTCCTCGAGCCGGAAGCCCTGCTGCCGGATGAATTCGCGGGTCGTCCGGCGCGTGAACCGCCCGCCCACCACGAGGTCCGGTGCCAGCACGAGCACTTCCTCGGCGCCGCCGGAAAGCCGCCGAAAAGGCTTGGCCTTCTCCGCGGCCCAGGAGCGCAGCGGATCGGCGCCGAACGGGCTGAGGCCGGCAATCTGCTCGGGGCGCGCAAGGTCGAGCAGCAACTGGTCCGTGCACATGTTGATCGAGACGATCCGCGAAGGGACCGCCTGCGCCAAGGCCGGCGCGGCAAGGAAAATCGCCAGCGTTACCAAACTGCACTGGCGAGCCAGCCACTTCCATGCCATTGCCGGATCATGCAGCATGGCGGCGATCTCGGCGAGGCGATGGCCCGGTTTGGCGGGCGGCGGGAGGAATGGCTTGACCTTTCCACCGGCATCTCGCCTTTTCCCTATCCGCTCCGGACGCTGGGCGCCCATCTCTGGACCGCCTTGCCTGGCCGGCACGAACTCGAGGCGCTGGTTGCGGCCGCCCGCATCGCCTATCGCGTGCCGGACACGCATGACATCGTGGCCGCGCCGGGAACGCAGGCTTTGATCCAATGGCTGCCCCGTCTGGCGCCCCGAGGGGGAGCCGTCGGCGTCACCGAGCCGACCTATGCCGAGCATGCCCGCGCCTGGCAGCAGGCCGGCTATGATACGGAGGCCTTTCGCCCGGGCCGGCCGCTGGACGAGCGGATCCGCCATGCGGTCCTGGTCCATCCCAACAACCCGGATGGCCGGCCGGTCGCACAGGGCGACGCCCTGGCCATCGCAAGCACACTTGCTGAACGGGAGGGCTGGCTCATCGTCGACGAGGCCTTCATCGACACGATGCCGGAGGCCTCGGTCACCGGCCTGTTGCAGGATCTGCCGGTTATCACCCTGCGATCCTTCGGAAAATTCTATGGTCTTGCCGGGCTCCGGCTCGGCTTCGCCATCGGGCCGAAGGCCCTGATCGCGCCACTGCGCGAGGCGCTCGGCCCCTGGCCGGTCACAGGCGCGGCCATCCAGGTCGCAACCGCGGCCCTGTCCGACCCGGATTGGGCCGAGGCCATGCGCCATCGCCTCGTCGAGGAAGCCGAGGCGCTCGACCGGGTGCTGCTGCGCTACGGTTTCGTGGTGGTGGGCGGCACGCCCCTGTTCCGTCTGGCCCGGATCCCGCGCGCCGATTCCCACGCAGCTTTGGCCGGGCAGCGGATCTGGACGCGGTGCTTCAGCTGGGACCCTCGGCTGATCCGCTTCGGCCTGCCGGGCGGGCCAGCCCCGCGCGAAAGGCTGGCGCGGATCCTGTCGGATCTCCGTCACGGGTGATCCTCCACCTGCCAGGGGATCAGCCCTGGCTCGCCATCATGGTCGAGGCGCAGGGCGCGGATGCCGTAGGTTTCCGCCAGCTGCCGGTCTGAAAGCACGTCGTCCGGCGGGCCCGAGGCCACCACCGCGCCCCCATCCATCAGCACGATCCGGTCTGCCATCCGCGCGGCCAGCGTCAGGTCATGCGTCACCGCGATGACGAGGCGCCCCTGACGCGCCTGCTGCCGGAGGATATCCATCACGACCAGCTGGTGGCGGGGGTCGAGCGACGCTGTCGGCTCGTCTGCGAGAAGGACCGGCGCCTCCACGGCGAGCACGCGGGCCAGCATGATCCGCGCGCGTTCCCCGCCTGAAAGGGTAGTCGCAGCCTGGCCGGCAAGCCCTTCGGTGCCTGTCAGGCGCATCGCTTCCCGGATGATCCGGCTGTCGGCAGGCGAGAGGCGGCGCGGATCAACCACGCCATGCGGGAACCGGCCCAGCGCGACAATATCCTCCGCCGGCAATGGCCAATGGACCTGATGGCCCTGCGGCAGGTAGCCAACCAGCCGTGCCCGTTCCTGTCGGGCGAAAGATGCCGCCTCCCTTGCGTCGAAAGCGAGGCGCCCCTCATGCGGCAGGAGCCCGGCCATGGCCTTGAGCAGCGTCGTCTTGCCGGCGCCGTTCGGGCCGATCAGGGCCACGAGCGCGCCACCCGCCAGATCCAGCGAGACACCATGGACGATCGGCTTCCCGCCAAGCCGGATCGTGACGCACTCGAGGGTGATACGGGGCGCATTCATGCCATTCCCCCGGACAGGGAGCGCCGTTCGCGGACGATCAGATAGAGGAAGAATGGCACGCCGATGATCGAAGTCAGCACGCCGACCTTGATATCCGAGGTCGCGGGGATCAGCCGGACCGCGATATCGGCAGCGAGCAGCAGCGCTGAGCCGCACAGGGCAGCCGGGACCAGGAGACGCGCCGGATCATGCCGGACGAAAGGGCGCATCAGATGCGGCGCGATCAGCCCGATAAAGGCAATCGTGCCGGAAACGGCAACGGCGGCGCCGACGCCCATGGCGACGCCGAGGATGGTCGTCAGCCGCAAGCGCTCGACCGGCACGCCGAGGCTGGCCGCGGCGTCTTCGCCAAGCGCCAAGGCGCGATAGCCGCCGCGCTGCAGCCAGAGCAGGAGCAGCGCCAGTGTGATGAAAGGCAGGGCAAGCGTGACATGGCGCATCGAGCGATCCTCGAGCGAACCCAGCAACCAGAAGGCGATTTCCAGCGCTGCGAACGGGTTGGGCGCAAGGTTCATCGCCAGAACCGTCCCGGCCCCGGCAAGCGACGAGACCGCCAGCCCGGAAAGGATCAGCAGGAGCAGCCCGGCATTGCGCCCGGCAATGGCCAGCAGCAGGAACACGGAGGCAAAGGCGCCGAGGATGGCGGCGACCGGCAGGCCCCAGCCGAGCGTGTCATTGATCCCGAGCGAGATCGTTGCCACCGCGGCCAGCGCCGCCGATTGCGGCGCGCCGAACAGGGAAGGGGCCGCGAGCGGGTTGCGGAGCAGGCCTTGCAGGGCAGCCCCGCCCATGGCGAGCACGGCCCCGATGGCCAGGGCCAGGATCGCGCGGGGCAGGCGGATGTCCCAGACGATGATCCGGTGGGCCGCTTCACCGCGCCCGAGCAGCGCGGCAATCACATCGGCCGGGGGCAGGGCGACGGGCCCGACGCCGAGCGAGATCACGAAGAGACCGGCGACGAACATCCCGAGGCCGGGGATCAGCCAGGCCCGGGAATGCTGCCGCACGGACAGGGAGGCGCTTCTCGCCTCCGTTTCGGCTACCACGTCGTTTTCATCCCTGCATAGAAGGCCCGGCCGGTCGTCCCGTAATTCCAGACCTCATGATAGCGTGCATTGCCGAGATTTTCGCCCCGCACATAGAGCTCGACCTGCTCGGTAGGCTTGTAACTCACCAGCATGTCGAACCGGGCATAGGGCGCGAGGCGTTGCGTCTCGTTGGCGCCGCTGAAGCGCTTGGAAACCAGTGTCACCGAGGGTTCGAAGCTCCAGTTGGCGAAGGGCGTGAAGGCAAGCCCGAGCTTGCCGACGCTTTCCGGCCGCCGTGCCAGCGTCCGGTTGATCGTCAGGTCTTTTGCCCGCAGATAGGTGTAGGCCCCACGAAGCTGGAGAAGGCCGGTCCAGATCTGCGCCGTGCCCTCAAGTTCGAGCCCGGTGCTCTCGGCCCGCGCGACGTTCACGTAGCAGCCGAAAGCCTGAAGCGCGACAGGGAGGCAGGTCGGGCTGGTCTGGAAATTGATCAGGTCCCGGCTGCGGATCCAGAAGCCGGTGGCGGAAATCCGGATACGGCCGTCCAGGAATTCCTGGTCCATGCCGAGATCGGCGCCGAAATTATGCTCGGCCTGAAGTGCCGCCGAGCCCTGATAGCCCCCGAAACGCTGGTAGAGCGTCGGCGACTTGCCGCCGGTGCCGAGGCTGGCGCGCAGCTTGGTGCCCGTCTCTGTGATCCGGTAGGCGCCCGTGGCGCGCCAAGTGAGGAAGGTGTCGACATCGGTGACGTGATCGAGCCGCCCGCCAAACGAGACATCCAGCCGTTCCGTCAGCGGGACCTGCCAGAGGCCGAAGGCGGAGAGCGTGGTCTGGCTGCCGCCGAGCGACTTGGTGCGCGCGCCGAGCGGAATGATGTTCTGGTTGAAGGTGACGGCGATCTCGCGTTCGGCTTTCGTCCCGAAGATCACCGAACCAAATTTCTCCAGCCGGTAGGTGCCCTGATACTCCGCGGCGAACCGGTCACCGGTGAAGTCAGTATGTCGCCACGTCGCCACATTCGGAAAACTGGCCCCGGTGATCGAGGTGTCGCGGAACATCCGGTCGGTCCGGCTGGCCGTCAGCGTCAAGGCATGCGTCAGGCGATTGTCGAGCGTATCCAGTTCCGCCTTGGCAAAGGCCGAGAAAAAGCGCCGGTTGCTGGCCGACGGGGTGTCGGGGAACGTGCCGAAAGCGGCGTCATATTCCGCCCGATGGAAGGTGATCATCCCGCCGGCCTCGAAGCGGAAGCCTTCGCGGGAATCGAAGCCGACACGGCCGAAACCACCCAAAGTCTCGGCTCCGTCCTTCTCGTAGGGCGCGCCGGCCCGGAGCCGCGCCACGCGATGCCCGTAGCGCGAGAACCCGTCCGTCCGGAAGCCGGACCCGGCGAAGGAATAGGACCACGCGCCCTGCTGGCCGTAGAAGCCGGCATTGCCGGCCAATGTGCCATAACTGCCGCCCTCGGCCTGCCCGAAGGCCTTGAACGGCCCGCGCCCCCTGCGCGTGATGATGTTCACGACACCGCCCATCGCATCGGAACCGTAAAGCGCGCTCTGCGGGCCCCGAAGGACCTCTATCCGTTCGACAAGGCCACCAGGAATGCCGGAGAAATCGACTTCGCCATTGGCCGAGGACGCATCATTGATCCGGACGCCATCCACGAGCACCAGCACCTGACCGGGATTGCTGCCCCGGATCCGCACCGAGGTGGAGGCCCCGGGCCCGCCGGTTTCGGTGATGTCGAGGCCTGGCACGAAGCGCAGGGCATCGACCAGCGAACCCGAATGGGTCTTCTGGATTTCGTCGGCTCGGATCACGGTGATCGCGCTGCCGGTGCGCTGGATCGAAGTCGGCGAACGGTTTGCCGTGATCAGGATTTCGAGTCTGGCCGGCTCTGATGTTCTGGATTGGGAAAAGGCTGGAAGGCTATGAATAATAGCCAGAAAGCCACTCATCCCAAGGATGAGTGCGCCGCAAGCGCGAGTCATGGTTCCTCCATTCGGCCCACCGCCGAATTGTTGGGGTTGCACGGACTCTCGGCCGGTCTCCTGGCTCGCGGATCGCTGCTTTCATCCACCTTCCCGGCCCTTTGGCCAGTGGTGTCCTGGAAGAAAGCTCACCGCTTACAGTAGCGGGGGCAGCTGCGGCATAAGGCCAGAGGCCCGCACCGCATTCCCGTTTCACCCTCCTCGCGGAAGGCACCGAAAGCTCGATCACCCAAACACAAGCGGAAGGGCGTGGCAAGACGTCGCAAGTTGCAGGGGAGGGAAACCGCAAACCTCAGGTGGTATGGGGTTCGGCCAGCGGTTCGACGATCATTTCCATGCGCGGGCCCGCAAAAGCCCCGACGACCAGCTGGATCGGCCTCTGGTCCGGCAGGGCATCCAGCCCGATCGATTGCAGGATCGGGCTGCCGGCAGGGAGCGCCAGCAGCACGGCCTCTTCACCCGAGGCAATCCGCGCCGAAAGCCGCGTCGAAAGCCGGAGATAATCCGGAATTCCGGCCGAAGCGAAGGCGCCGGACATCGAGGCACCGCTGCTCTCGAGCCGTTCCGGAAAGTCCGGGAACCGGGCAATGTCGAGATAGTGCAGACCTGTGGAGACCGGAACCCCGTCCGCGAGGCTGAGGGTGCGGATCACATGGACCGGGCTGCCGACAGCGATCTCGAGCGCCTCGGCCACCATGGGATTGGCCGCTTCATGGACCGCCGAGATCAACCGGCCGGTGACGGCAATGCCCGCTGCGCCGAAATTCGTCCGCAGGCTCACGCGCCGGCCGATCCGATAGGGGAACCTTTGGGCCAGCACCTCTGTACCGCGGCCACGCTCGACCGAAACCAGCCCTTTCTCGGCCAGATGCCTGAAGGCCTGCCGCACCGTATGGCGATGTACGCCGAAGCGGTCAGCCAGCAGTGCCGAGGGCGGCAGCAACGCACCCACGGCATGGTTCCCGGCGCGGATTTCATCCTCCAGCACCTCGGCGATGCGCTTCCAGGCGAGGCCCGAAGCTGCGGGCAATGTTTCCATGTCGGTCGTCATCATCCTGTCATCCGATAAGTCTAGACATTCCGATGACCAGACTTTAATGTCTAGACTTATCACGGTCAACGGATTCGACAAAGATGCAATCGAAAGAACCCATGGCGCGCCGGCAGGGGCATTTTGCCACCCTGGCCCGTGCCGGGCTTGCGGAGGTCGAGGCGGTCCTCGCCGAGGCGCCGGCCATCCCGCCCTTCAATGTGCTCAAGCGCCCGGAAACGGGGACGATCATGGTGGAAGGTCGGGCCGGCGGTGCCGGACGGCGTTTCAATCTGGGCGAAGCGACGATGACCCGCTGCGCCATCCGGCTCGACGATGGCACGCTCGGCTTCTCCTATGCCCTCGGGCGCGATACGGCCAAGGCACAGAAAGCCGCCGTGCTGGATGCGCTCCTCCAGAAGGAGGGGCCGGACGGACCGCTTCACAGCGCCATGCTCCGCCTGGACGAACGGCAGAAGCAAGCCCGCGCGCAGGCTTCCCGCAAGGCGGCCGCCACGAAGGTCGAGTTCTTCACCATGGTCCGGGGAGAGGGCTGATGAGCCAGCATCCTGCAGCGATCCATGCCTCCGGGCAGGCGGATGGCCCGTTCAACCCGGGAATCGGCTTTTCCGATCCTGTCTTCCAGTCACAGGCGGCGTTCCGCGGCCTGCTCGCCGCCCTGTCCGAACCCGGCACGATCCATGATCTCGGCCCCTTCGCGCCCTGTCCTGCTGGCCTCGAGGCCGCCACGGCAACCCTGTTGCTGACCCTGGCCGACTACGAATCGCCGGTCTGGATGCCCGATCCCTGGCAGTCAGGCGAGGCCGGAGCCTGGCTTCGCTTCCATTGCGGCGCGGCCGCTGCGGCTCCAGCCTCGGCTGCCTTCGCGGTGGCCCCGGCCGATCAGGCGTTTCCGGGCCTCGCTCCGTTCAACCCCGGCAACGAACTCTACCCTGACCAGTCGACGACGCTGGTCATGCAGATCGACGGCCTCACGAATGGCGATGGCCTCGATCTCGAGGGTCCGGGCATTCCCGGCACCCGCCGCATCGCGCCGCGCGGCCTGCCGGCCGGGTTTACGGCCGAATGGGCCCGCAATGCCCGTCTTTATCCACTTGGCGTGGATGTCATCCTGGTTTCGGGCAGCCGGATCCTCGGCCTCCCGCGCACCACCCGTATCCACGCGCCCGATCCGCGCGCCTGAGGAACCGATCATGTATGTGGCCGTCAAGGGCGGGGAAGCCGCCATTCTCGCAACCCATGATCTCGTCGCCGAAGCCCGGCGTGGCGATCCCGCCATTGCCGAGATCGAGGTGGCGCAGATCCGCGAACAGCTCGGCCTTGCCGTTGCGCGGGTGATGAACGAGGGCTCGCTCTATGACCGCGATCTCGCCGCCCTCGCGCTGAAGCAGGCACAGGGCGATGCCATCGAAGCCGCCTTCCTGATCCGCGCCTTCCGGACGACCTTGCCGCGCTTCGGCTCCTCCCTTCCGGTTGAGACGTCGCGCATGGCGATCCGCCGGCGGATCTCGGCCGCCTACAAGGACCTTCCGGGCGGGCAGGTGCTCGGCCCGACCTATGATTACACCCATCGCCTGTTCGATTTCGCGCTGATGGAAGGCGGCAATGCACCGGAAGCACCGCAGGCCCGCGCAAGCCTCGCCGAGACGATGCCGCGCGTTCCGGATATTCTCGGTGCCGAAGGACTGATGGAACCGGAGACACCGCCGGAAGGCGATCCGACCCCGTTCGATCTGACGCGGCAGCCGGTCTCCTTCCCGGCAGATCGCGATGTCCGGCTCCAGGCCATGGCGCGCAGCGACGAGGGCTTCCTGCTTGGCCTCGGCTATTCGGTGCAGCGCGGCTTCGGGGGCAACCATCCCTTCGCCGGCGAGATCCGGATGGGGGAGGTCAGCGTCGAATTCGTGCCCGAAGAACTCGGATTCCCGGTCGATCTGGGCGAGATCACACTGACCGAGTGCCAGATGGTCAACCAGTTCGCCGGGTCGAAGGACGTGCCGCCGCAATTCACGCGCGGCTATGGCCTCGCTTTCGGCCATTCCGAGCGCAAGGCGATGTCCATGGCGCTGGTTGACCGGGCCCTGAAGTCCCGCGAATTCGGCGAGGCCGCGGATTACCCCGCCCAGCAGGACGAGTTCGTCCTCTACCATTCGGACAATGTCGAGGCCGCCGGCTTCGTCGAACATCTGAAACTGCCGCATTACGTCGATTTCCAGGGCGAGCTGGAGCTGATCCGCCGTATCCGCGCCGAACGCGAGGCGCGCCTCGCCCCCGAACCGACCCCGATCCAGGAGGCAGCGGAATGAGCTTCGCCGCGCAAGGGGACACCCCCTACAACTATGCCTATCTCGACGAGCAGACGAAGCGGATGATCCGGCGGGCATTGCTCAAGGCCGTGGCGATTCCCGGCTACCAGGTGCCGTTCGGCAGCCGCGAAATGCCGCTGGCGCGCGGCTGGGGCACCGGCGGCATCCAGATCACCGCGGCGGTGATCGGCCCGTCGGACACGCTGAAGGTGATCGACCAGGGCGCCGATGACACGACGAATGCCGTCTCGATCCGCCGGTTTTTCGAGCGGACAGCCTCGGTGAAGACAACCGAAGCGACCCATGAGGCGACGATCATCCAGACCCGCCACCGCATTCCGGAAGCCCCGATGCAGGCCGGGCAGATCCTCGTCTACCAGGTGCCGATGCCCGAACCCCTGCGCAAGCTGGAGCCGCGCGAACTCGAGACGCGGAAGATGCATGGTTTCGCCGAATACGGGCTGATGCAGGTCCGTCTCTACGAGAACATCGCCCGGTTCGGCGAGGTCACGACGACCTATGATTATCCCGTCCGGGTCAACGGGCGGCACATCATGGCGCCGTCGCCGATCCCGAAATTCGACAATCCGAAAATGGACATGTCACCCTGCCTGCAATTGTTCGGTGCGGGCCGCGAGAAGCGGATCTATGCCATCCCGCCCCATACCCGGGTTGTCAGCCTCGATTTCGAGGACCATCCGTTCCGCATCCAGAGCTGGAAACAGCCCTGCGGCCTCTGCGGCGCGCAGGACAGCTATCTCGACGAGGTGGTGATCGACGATGCCGGCGGGCGGATGTTCGTCTGCTCGGACAGCCATTATTGCGAGACCCGCCGCGCTGAAGGCCATGCCGGCCCGATGCTCGGCCATCAGGCCGCCGGCACGCTGGCCGCCGCCTCGACCCCTGCCAAGGAGCCCCGGCCATGAATGCGCTGGTTTCCCCGAACACCTTGAAAGGCGCGCTGCGTCCCATCCTGAGCGCGCGTTCGGTCTCGCGCTTCTATGGCGAGCGGATCGGCTGCGCCGACGTCTCCTTCGATCTCTGGCCCGGCGAGGTGCTCGGCATTGTCGGCGAGTCCGGTTCAGGCAAGTCGACCCTGCTTCGGTGCCTGTCCGGGATCGACCGGCCGGATGCCGGCGAGGTGTTGTTCGAGGCGACGCCCGGCGCGGATTTCCTCGAGATCTTCGACCTGCCGGAGCAGGATCGCCGCCATCTCATGCGGACGGCCTGGGGCATCGTGCACCAGAACCCGCGCGATGGCCTGCGCATGGATGTCTCCGCGGGCGGCAATGTCGGCGAAAGGCTGATGGATCGGGGCGACCGGCATTACGGGCGCATCCGCGAGGCCGCGACCGAATGGCTGACCCGCGTCGAGATCGAGGCCGGCCGCATCGATGACCGGCCGCGCCAGTTTTCCGGCGGCATGCAGCAGCGCCTGCAGATCGCCCGCGTTCTCGTGTCCAATCCGCGCCTCGTTTTCATGGACGAGCCCACAGGCGGGCTCGATGTCTCGGTGCAGGCGCGCCTGCTGGATCTCCTGCGCGTCCTCGTGCGCGATCTCGGCCTTGCGGCAATCATCGTCACGCATGACCTCGCCGTCGCGCGGCTCCTGACTGATCGCCTGATGGTGATGAAGGATGGCCGTGTCGTCGAGACCGGCCTGACCGATCAGGTGCTCGACGATCCCCAGCATGCCTATACCCAGCTGCTGACCTCGGCCGTCCTGGCGGTGTGATGTCATGGCCCTGTCACCCAAACCTGCGAACGACACCGGAATGCCGATGAGCGACCAGCCCGAAATGATCCGCGTCGAGGCGGTTTCGAAGACTTTCACGCTGCACAATCAGGGCAGCGTGCGCCTTCCCGTGTTCCGGGACGTGAATTTCGCGGTGCGGGCCGGGGAAGTCCTGGTGCTGGCCGGAGCCTCCGGCGCCGGCAAGTCGAGCCTGCTGCGCATCCTCTACGGCAATTACCTGCCGACCAATGGCCGGATCGAGATCCGGCATGATGGCGAGATGGTCGATATCGCCTCGGCCCTTCCGCGCACCATCCTTGAGGTGCGGCGGCGGACACTCGGGTTCGTCTCGCAGTTCCTGCGGGTCATCCCCCGTGTTTCCGCGCTCGATATCGTGCGCGATCCGCTGCTGGCGCGTGGCGTGGACCCGTCGGAAGCCACGGAGCGGGCAGGGGCCATGCTGGCCCGGCTCAACCTGCCGGAACGGCTCTGGAGCCTTGCACCGGCGACCTTCTCGGGCGGCGAGCAGCAGCGCGTGAACATCGCCCGGTCCTTCGTCGATCCCTCGCCGGTGATGCTGATCGACGAGCCGACGGCCTCGCTCGATGCCCGCAACCGCGATGTCGTGGTGGAGCTGATCGCGGAAGCCCGTTCGCGCGGCTCGGCGATTGTCGGTATCTTCCATGACGAATCCGTCCGCGACCGCGTCGCCACGCGCTGGCTCGACATCACCCATTTCCGCGCCGCCGCCGATGCGGCCTGAACCGACCACCAAGGAGCCTCGCCCGTGAGCGAAACCATCCTGACCAATGCCCGCCTGATTCTCGAGAACGAGGTTGTCACCGGCACGATCGTCTTCGGTCCCGAGGGCATCAAGGCCGTCGACCAGGGCCTCAGTGCCGTCCCCGGCGCCGAGGATCTCGGCGGCGACTTTGTCGCGCCCGGCCTTGTCGAGATGCATACCGACAACATGGAAAAGCACTTCATGCCACGGCCGAAGGTGTTCTGGCCCAATGGCCTCGCCGCAGCGCTGGTGCATGACGCCCAGATGGCCGCAGCCGGGGTGACGACGGTCTATGATGCCGTCTGCGCGGGCACGCCGTTCTCGTCGAAGGATTATCGCAAGGACATTTTCCGCGACGTGATGGACGCACTGGAAAAGGGCAAGGAACTCGGCGTTTTCCGGATCGACCACCACATCCATATGCGCTGCGAGCTGACCAGCCCGGACCTTGTGGCCGATATCGAACCCTATGCCGACAATCCGCTTGTCCGGCTGATCTCCCTGATGGACCACACGCCCGGCCAGCGCCAGTGGCGCAACATCGAGCACCTGCGCACCTACTCGCTCGGAACCGGGAAGTCCGAAGAGGAATTCGAGACCGATCTGGTCGAGCGTTCGCGCGAGGCGGCCAACGTGCCGACGAACTGGCAGGCGGTGGTCGAGATGTTCCGGCAGCGCAATATCCCCATCGCGACCCATGACGACACGACCATCGACCATGTCGAGGCGGGCGTGGCCTCGGGTGCTGTGATCTCGGAATTTCCCACCACGGCCGAGGCTGCCGCCGCCGCGAAGGCGCGCGGGCTGGCGACAGTGGCCGGTGCGCCGAATGTCGTGCGCGGCGGCT
The DNA here is from genome assembly GCA_027484605.1 of Hyphomicrobiales bacterium. Taxonomy (GTDB): domain Bacteria; phylum Pseudomonadota; class Alphaproteobacteria; order Rhizobiales; family Beijerinckiaceae; genus Rhabdaerophilum. The sequence continues at coordinate 32,264 of JAIXSR010000001.1, forward strand.
CGCATTCCGGCGGTGTCTCGGTCTCGGAACTCGCCGAGAAGGGGATTCTGGACGGCCTCTCCTCGGATTACGTGCCCTCGAGCCTCCTGCAAGCCGTATTGAAGCTCAATACCGCCAGTGGCATTGCCCTGCCGGAGGCGATGGGCATGGTCACCTGGAAGGTTTCCGACATTCTCGGCCTGAAGGATCGCGGCCATCTCCATGCCGGATTGCGCGGCGATCTGGTCCGCTTCGCCGTGGTGGCGGACACGCCGGTCATCCGGGCCGTCTGGTCGAACGGGCAGCGCGCGTTCTGAGGCGGCCATGTCGAACGAGACGCCGCGCTATGCTGTCTATTTCGCGCCGGAAGCCGGCTCGGCCCTGAGCCGTTTCGGCGCGGGCGTGATCGGCTATGATGCCTGGAGCGGCCGCGACGTGCCGTTCGATCCACCCGTCATGGCGGAGGTCAATGCAAGCCTCAACGCCGAGTGGCATCCCCGCCGATACGGCTTCCACGCCACCCTGAAGGCGCCCGTCACGCTGGCGGACCCGGAAGGCGAGGGTGCCCTGCTGGATTTTGCTGCCCGCTATGCCGCTGGCGCCCGGGCGGTCCGGCTGGACGGGCTGGCCCTCGAATGGCTCGGCACCAATTTCGCGCTGCGGCCGGAGGGCGACGTGGCGGCGCTCAACGCCCTGGCTTTCGAGATCGTCCGCGCCTTCGATCCCTTCCGCGCGCCGCTGACGGAAGACGAACGGGCCCGGCGGCTCGCCGGCAAGCTGACGCCCAGCCAGATCCGGAATCTCGATCTTTGGGGCTACCATTATGTGGACGAGGATTTCTGGTTCCACATGACGCTGACCGGCCCGATCGCACCGGAACGGCAGGCCGATATTGCCTCGACCCTGCAGGAAGCCTACCGGCAGGTTCCAGCCCGGCCGACGCTGATCGACAATGTCACGATCTTCCGGCAGGACAGCCGCGCGGTGCCGTTCCGCATCCTGCAGCGCTTCCCCTTCGCCGGCTGACCCGATGCGCCGGGCCGCAGGTTCAGCCGGCCTGGGCCCGGATCATGGCGATGAAGGCCCCCGCCATGTCGGGCAGCGGCCCGTCATTCACGAGGCGCAGATGCCGTGCGCGCGAGACGACAAGCGGCGCCTCCCGGGCCAGCCGCGCCTCGATCTCGGCCGCGCTTTCGCGCCCGCGCGCCGCCAGCCTTTGCGCCAGCAACGCCGGCGGCGCGGTGATCTCGATCACCGCCAGCCGCTCGAAAACCTGTTCCGCCAGCGGGATTTCGCGTCGCGACAGGTTGACGATCATCACCCGGCCTGCCGCGATCGCGTCGTGCAGGCCGGCGGGAATCCCGTAATCCAGCCCATGGGCGTGCCAATGGAGCGCGAAAGCCCCCGAGGCGCGTGCCGCAGCGAAAGCCTCTGCCGTCATCGGCTGGTGCGCCTCGCCGCCGGCCTCGCGCGGGCGGGTGATCACGCGGGTGACGAAACCGAAACGCGGCTCGCCGGCCAGGGCCGTGCGGGCGGCATCGATCAACGTGTCCTTGCCCACGCCGGAAGGCCCCACCACGGCAATGACGCACCCAGAAGGCAAGGAAGAGGAGGCTGACATGGCAGGCAAGAAACTCGGGCTGGAGCCGCTGATCGATCCCACCGCATCGGTCCGGCAGGCAACCCTCGGGCGTTACACGGAAATCGGTGCCCGGACCAGCTTCGTCGAATCCAGCATGGGCGATTACTCCTATGTCGTGAATGACTCGAATGTCATTTATACGACGATCGGAAAATTCTGCTCGATCGCCGCCCATACCCGCATCAACCCGGGCAATCACCCGATGAATCGGGCCACGCAGGCGCATTTCACCTATCGCGCCTCGGCCTATTTCGACGATGCCGAGGACGAGGCCGCCTTTTTCGACTGGCGGCGCAGCCATGCCGTCACCATCGGGCATGATGTCTGGATCGGCCATGGCGCGATCATCCTTGCCGGGCGGACCATCGGCACCGGCGCGGTAGTGGCCGGCGGCGCCATCGTCACCAAGGACGTGCCCGACTATACGATCGTGGCCGGCAACCCAGCACGGATCATCCGCCCCCGCTTTCCCGAGGCGATCAGCCAGCGCCTGCATCAGCTCGCCTGGTGGGACTGGGACCATGCCACCCTTCGTCTGGCCCTGGATGATTTCCGGAACCTGCCGGTCGAGGCCTTCCTCGAGAAATACGAACGGCAGACCGGTTGATCACGACGCCGTGCCGGCCTTGTGTGAAGACCTTGATCGGCCCTGCGGGCAGGGTTCCTGCCCGGAACAGTTGATTGTTCATTTGCCGTTGCATTAGCCTCAGGAATAGTGATGCGTGGATGCCGGGGGAGCATCGGGATGACGGACATCGAGGGGGGCGCACGGATGGGTCGCCGGAAGCGACATCTGGCCGGATCGGCGCACGGGGATAACGCCTGATGGCGAACCCGTTGCCTCCGGAGACCCGCCCGCCGGAACGGTTCCTTACCCTGTGCCGCGGGTTCTGGCAGGGCAAGACGGCGCCTCTGGCCTGGAGCCTCAGCCTCGGCCTGATCGCGCTGGTCCTGCTGACCCTCGGCGCGCAGGTTGCCATGAATTCATGGCACCGCACCTTCTTCGACGCACTGGAGAACCGGAACTGGGCTGCCCTGACGGGGGCGATGTGGATGCTCCCGCTCTTCATCTTCTGGTACACGGCGGTGATGACGGGGCAGGTCCTCTCGCGCATGTCCCTCCAGTTGCGCTGGCGCGAATGGCTCACGGAATTCCTGCTGGGCCGCTGGATTGACCGGCAGCGCTATTACCGCCTGCAATTCACGCTGGTGGATCAGGGCGCGCCGGAATACCGGATCGCCGAGGATGTCCGCCTCGCGATCGACCAGCTGGTGGATTTCGTTCTCGGCTTTCTCGGCGCGGTCTTCTCGGCCATCACCTTCGCCGCCATCCTCTGGCAGGTGGCCGGCTCCTACACGTTCCGGATCGGCGAGACGAGCATCACCATCCCCGCCTACATGGCCGTAGCGGCTGTGCTCTATGCTGCCATCGTCACGGCGCTGATCACCTGGGTCGGACGGCCGCTGATCGACCGCGTCGCCTTCAAGAACGAACGCGAGGCCCGGTTCCGCGCCGACATGACCCGCCTGCGCGAGAATGCCGAAAGCGTGGCGCTGATGCGGGGTGATCCCGGCGAGCGGGCCTCGATCCGGACCCGCTTCGACGAAGTGCGTTCGGCCTGGTTCTCGATCATCCGCCAGCAGGGCCTTGTCGGGCTGGTGCTCAACACCAATGGCGCGCTGTTCCCGCTTCTGCCCGTGCTCCTCGTCGCCCCGAAATACCTCTCCGGCGCCCTGACGCTCGGCGCGGTGATGCAGGTCGTCGCGGCCTTCACCGCCGTGCAGGCGGCGCTGATCTGGTTCGTCGACCACTTCGTGAAGATCGCCGAATGGTATGCTTCCGTCCGCCGGGTCGACGAATTGCTCGGCGCCCTCGGCGATCTCGACATGGCCCCGCCACCGCAGGCCGGGCCGGGCATCCGCATCGACACGCATGCCGGCCGCGCCATCCTGCTGGAAAATCTCGAGGTGCTTCACCGGACCGGCGTGACCGTGATCGCGGAATCCAGCGTGCGGATCGAGCAGGGCGAGAAGGTCCTGTTCAGCGGCGCCAGCGGGACCGGCAAATCCACCCTGATCCGCGCGCTGGCGGGGCTCTGGCCCTGGGGCGCGGGGCGGATCCGGCTGCCCGAGGGGGCGCGCATCGCCTTCGTGCCGCAGAAGGCCTATATCCCTGCTGGCACCCTGCGGCAGGTCCTGGCCTATCCGATGCCGTCCCATAACTTCACCAGCACCGAACTGGCTGCAGCGCTCCGCCGATGCGGTCTCGGCGAGATCGCCGCTCGTCTCGACGAGGTCGAGCATTGGGACAGCGTGCTTTCCGGCGGCGAGAGGCAACGGCTCGCCTTTGCCCGCGTGCTGCTGGCCCAGCCGGATATCCTGATCCTGGACGAGGCGACCTCGGCGCTGGACGAGGCCGGGCAGGAGGAAATGCTTCGCCTGATCAGCGATGCCTTTGCAAGCGCCACGGTCATCAGTGTCGGCCATCGCACGGGCCTTGCCGCCTATCACGAGCGCCGGATCACGCTGATCGGCCGCGATACCGGCGCCATCCTGTCGTCGCGGGCGATCAAGCGTCCGCGCAAATGTCTGGATGGGCAGATGGACCTGACAAATACCGGCTGAGGCCGCATCAGGCCATCCGGCTCTCGATCCGGGCGCGGACACGGTCCTGCGATGCGGCATCGACCGGGAAATTCCACATCAGGCCGATCGCGATGATCTTCAACAGGACAGGCAGCCCGGCATAGAGGAAAGCGAGCATGCCGAGGCCGGCATTGCCGGCGCCCTGCGCCTCGAAGCCGGACCAGCCGAGCAGCGGGAAGGCGAGGCCGACGGCGAGCGCCAGTGCCAGTTTCGTCGCCAATCCCCAGAAGGCGAGATAGAGGCCGGAACGCTGGGCACCGGATTCCGCGGTGTCGAGGTCGATCACATCGGCCTGTTGCGCGCCGGGAAGGATCATATCGGCGCCGAGGGCCAGCCCGGTGATCACGCAGACGATGGCGAAAGCCGTCACGGCGCCGGTGTCGAGGAAGACGGCCGGAAGGAACCCGGCACAGGCGAGGATCATGGCGAAGCACCAGGTCCGGTGCTTGCCGATCCGGTTCGACAGCCAGAGCCAGAACGGCACGCCGATCACTCCGCACAGGAAATACAGCACCAGCAGGGGCCCCTGCGCGGCTTCCGCGCCGAGAACGCGCCCGACATAGAACAGGAACAGGGTGGCCGGAAGCCCGTTGGCCAGCCCGTTGAAGAAGAAGGCGACCAGCAGGCGCTGGAAGGCCTTGTTGGCCTTCAGGAAAGGCAGGCCCTCGCGGAAGGACAGGGTCCCCGCCGAGCGATCCAGCGGTTCCGGCACGAATTTCAGGCAGAAGAGGCCGGCCAGCGGCAGCAGGATGACCAGCGCCAGCGCGAAGGCATCGAGAACCGGCCTGAGGGAACCCGGCTTCTGCAGGGCGCCCGCCAGCGCGATGGCGGCGAAGGTGCCGAGCACGACCAGCGTTTCCCGGAAGGCCATGACGCGGGTCCGGCCGGCATAGCTGGCCGAGAGTTCCGCGCCCCAGGCATTGTAGGGCACCAGCATGGCCGTCCAGGCGAGGGAAAGCGCGGTGCCCCAGAGGAAGAGATAGCCCGCACCGGCACCGGCCGGCGGGACGAAGACGAGGTAGCCAGCCAGGGCAGTCGGCAGCAGGGCGAGGGCCACCCAGATCCGGCGGCGGCCGAAGCGGGAGCGGGTCTTGTCGGCGAGCTGCCCCGCAAGCGGATCGGAAACGGCATCGATGATCCGCACAAGCAGGAGGGCCAGCCCCACCGCGGCGAGCGGCGCCCCGAGTTCCTCGGCATAGAATTTCGGCACGATCACATAGAGCGGGAGCGTCAGGATCGCGAGCGGGAAGGCCGGCAGCGCATAGGCCAGCAGCCGGAAGGCGGTCGGTTCGCTGGCGGAAGAGGCGGGCGCGGACATCGGCATTTCCTGTGGAGACCTGACCGGCTTACGTGCCGCCCGCACGAACCGATCATCCCGGCAGGATCCAGGGCGCCTCGGCGACGCGCCGGGCCCGATAGGCGGCGATCTCGTCGATATGCCGCCGCGTGAGGTCGAGATCGTCCCAGCCATTGAGCAATTGCAGCCGGCGGACGGCATCGATCGCGAAGGGGAAGGACCGGCTCCCGGCCGCGATCCGCAGGCTTTCCAGATCGACCACGAGGCGCGGAACCTCGGCAGCGTCCAGCAAGGCGAGGATCGACTCGGCATCGTCCGGGCTGACCTGCGCCGGCAGGAGACCGTTCTTGACGGCATTCGAGGCGAAGATATCGCCGAAAGACGGGGCGATCACACAGCGGATACCGAAATCCCAGAGCGCATAGACCGCTGCCTCGCGCGAGGAGCCGGTGCCGAAATTCCGCCGCGCGACGATCGCAGTCGTGCCGGCATGGCGCGGCGCGTCGAGCGCGAAGCCCAGCACCTCGCCCTCGGGGCCGAAGCGGAGATCATGCAGCAGGAACCGGCCATAGCCTTCGCTGCGCGGCCGGCTCATGAACCGGGCGGGGATGAGCTGGTCCGTATCGACATTGGCAAGGCCGAGCGGGCAGGCGAGGGCATCGAGCCGGGTGAAGCGCTCCATGGCTCAGCCTCCTGCCAGCTTGCGCAGGTCGGTCAGCCGCCCGGTGACGGCGGCAGCGGCGACCATGGCCGGCGACATCAGATGCGTACGGGCATCCTTGCCCTGCCGGCCGCGGAAATTCCGGTTCGTCGTCGAAGCACAGCGTTCGCCGGCGCCAACAAGGTCGCCATTCATGCCAACGCACATCGAACAGCCGGAATCCGCCCATTCGAGCCCGGCCTCGCGGAAGATCCGGTCCAGCCCTTCGCGCTCCGCCTGCGCCTTGACGCGGGAGGAGCCGGGCGAGACCAGCCCCGGCACGGCTGCCTTGCGGCCAATCAGGACAGAAGCCGCCGCCCGAAGATCCTCGATCCGTGCATTGGTACAGGAGCCGATGAAGACGCGGTCGACCGTGACATCCTCCAGCCGCATCCCCGCTTTGAGCCCCATATAGTCCAGCGCCTGCTGCAGATAGGCGGCGCGGGCCGGATCGGCCTCTTCGGCAGGGTCCGGCACCCGGGCGTCGATGGGCAGCGCATCCTCCGGGCTGACGCCCCAGGTCACGAGCGGCACGATCGCCGCGGCATCGAGGGCAATATCCCTGTCGAATTCGGCGTCCGGATCGCTGGCAAGGCCGCGCCAGGCTGCCTCGGCCCGTTCGAAGGCCTCGCCCTGCGGGGCAAGAGGGCGGCCGCGGAGATAGGCGAAGGTCACGGCATCGGGCGCGACCATGGCGCAGCGGGCGCCGGCCTCGATCGACATGTTGCACAGGGTCAGCCGCCCTTCCATCGACAGCGCGGAAATGGCCTCTCCGGCATATTCCAGCGCATGGCCGCGCGCGCCATCGGCACCGATCGTGCGGATCACATGCAGGGCAAGGTCCTTGGCGCTGAGGCCCGGGGCGAGGGCGCCGCCGATCCGGATCCGCATCCGCTTTGGCTTCCGCTGCCAGAGCGTCTGCGTCATCAGCACATGCGCCACTTCCGAAGCGCCGATCCCGAAAGCATAGGCGCCCATGGCGCCATGGGTGGAGGTGTGGCTGTCGCCGCAGACAACAAGCAGGCCCGGAAGGGTCAGCCCCTGTTCCGGCCCGACGACATGGACGATGCCCTGGTCGGGATCCTCGAGGCCGAAAAGCCGGAAGCCGTGCCGTGCGGCATTGGCGGAAAGGCGCTCCACCATGCCGGCAATCTCCGGATTGCCGATGGCCGGCCGGTTGCGCGTCGGCACGTAATGATCGGCGACGCCGAAGGTCAGGCCCGGTTCGGCCAGGGCCATGCTGCGGGCATCGACCTGCCGGAAGGCATGATGCGAGCCCTCATGCACAAAATGCCGGTCGACCCAGAGCAGGCTCTCGCCATCCTCGCGCGTGACGATGACATGGCTGTCCCACACCTTGTCGAACAGCGTCCGGGCCTGTCCCATCCGCGTCGCCTTATCCGATTTCCGCCAGCATGTCGGCTATGGTGGCGATCCGCGCCACCGGGCGCAAGGCCTCGATGGCGGCGCGGTGGATTTCCGGCGTGAAGGCCGCGCAGCCATCCTCGATCACGGTGGCGTCGATATCGCGCACATGCGCTTCCCGCACGGTCGAGGCCACGCCGCCATTGGTGACGATACCGGCCACCACGAGCTGGCTGACCCCGGTCTTGCGCAGAACCCATTCGAGACGGCTCATATAGAACGCCGAATAGGCAACCTTCTCGACCGCGATATCCACCGGCTGCAGCGCATCCACCGTGCGTTGCCCCCAGCTGCCCGGGGCGAAATCGCCCGTGGCGAGGAAAGGCCGGAGCTGCTTGAGATGGGGGGAGATGATCGGCTCGCCGCCCCGGCCCGGCACCAGCGTGAACTGGGTCGCGAGTACCAGCCCGCCCTTGCGGCGGAAGGCCTCGGCCAGCGGCGCCAGCCGGGCTGGCAGGGCAGCGATCTCGGCCGCGCCCTGGCCCGCACGCCCATAGGCGCCCTTCGGATCGAGGAAATCGTTCTGCAGGTCAACCAGCAGAAGGCCTGCCTTGGCCATATCGAACGGGGCCGCCATCAGCTGTCCCTCTCCACGATCAGGTTCCCGAATGCATCGACCCGCGCGGCAAGGCCCGGATCGACAACGATGGTGGAATCCGGCTGCTCGAGGATGGCCGGCCCGGCGATCCGCGCACCCACGGGCAGGTCGAGCCGGGCATGGATCGCCGTTTCGTGCCAGCCGCCGGCGAACCAGACCGGCCGGGTGCCGGTCCGGGCGCTCTCAAGCGTCGTCGCGCCGGAGGGCGCGAGGGCCGCGAGGTCGAATGCCGGCCGGCGGCCGATGGCTGCCGTGCGGAGATTGACAATCTTCACCGGTATCCCCGGCAGCAGCCGCGAGAAGGCCCGGGAATAGGCGGCCTCGAAGGCGGCACGGACATCGGCCTCCGTGAGATCGACCCGCCCGTCCTGCAAGGTGACGGCCAGCGGCACGGCAACCGTATGCGTCTGCCCGAGATAATGCATGTCGAGTTCATAGGCGATGTCGATCCGGGTGACGGAGAGCGACGCGCCGGCCACGACTGTGCGGGCAGCCTCGCCGGTCTCGACCATCCGGCGGGTCAGCGCGCCGGTATCCAGCCCGTCGAGCATGAGATTGACCGTTGCCACCTCGTCATGGCGGATATCCGCGATGATGCAGCCCAGAGCCGAGGTGATGCCGGGATAGCGCGGCACCAAGGCGGAGCGCAGGCCGACTTCATGGATCAGTGCCCCGACATGCAGCGCGCCACCGCCGCCGAACGGCACGGCGGTGAATTTCGTCGGGTCATGGCCGCGCTCGATGGAGACGAGCCGGATCGCCCCGGCCATCTTCGCATTGGCCACGCGGATAATCGCCTCGGCCGCCGCCTCGATGGAAAGGCCGAGCCTGTCGCCGATCGAAGCGCCGATCGCCGCCCGGGCTGCCTCGACATCGAGCCGCTTCAGCTTGCCGCCGATCGGCTTTTCGGCATTGATCCGCCCGAGCACGATATTCGCATCGGTCAGCGTCGGGCGGGTATTGCCCTGCCCGTAGGCGACAGGCCCGGGCCGCGAGCCTGCGCTTTCCGGCCCGACGGCCAGCAAGCCGCCCTTGTCGACATGCGCGATCGAGCCGCCGCCGGCCCCGATCGTGGTGATCTCGATCATCGGCGTCCGCACGACGAGGCCGAAATCGATTGTCGTCTGCGCGGCCAGGGCAGCCTCGCCGCCGGCGACGAGCGAGACGTCGAAGGATGTACCGCCGAGATCCGCCGTCACGATATCCGGGAATCCCGCAGCCCGGGCAATCGCAGCGGCCGCGATCACGCCGGCAGCCGGGCCGGACAGGGCGGTGCGGACCGGGAATTTCCGCGCGACCGCGGTCGACATCACCCCGCCATTGGACTGGACGATATGGAACGACCCGCCGAACCCATCCGCCGCCAGCGCGTCTTCCAGCTTGCCGAGATAGGAGGCGACAACCGGCTGGAGATAGGCATTGAGCGCGAGCGTGGAGGTGCGCTCGAATTCCCGGATCTCCGGCAGGAGCTGGTGCGAGGCCGCGACATGGTCATTCGGCCAGACCGCCTTCACCGCCGCATAGGCGGCCTTCTCGTTGGCCGGATTGGCATAGGCATTGATGAAGACGATGGCCACCGCCTCGGCGCCCATTGCCAGCAATGCCCGCGCGGCTTCCTGGCATTCCGCGGCGGAAACCGCCTGCCGCACGGTCCCGTCCGCCAGCACGCGCTCGGCCACGCCGAGGCGCATGTCGCGGCTGGCGACAGGTTCGAAATCGCCCCAGAGGCCCCAGGTCTTCGGGCGGTCACGACGGCGCATTTCCAGCACGTCGCGGAAGCCTTCGGTGGTGATCAGCCCGATCCGCGCGCCCTTGCGCTCGAGCAGCGCATTGGTGCCGACGGTCGTGCCATGCACGATGGCGCCGAGCCGGTCGATCGCATCGAGCTGGCGAAGCCCGTCAATGAAGCCGACTGCCTCGTCCCCGCGGTTCGACGGAACCTTGGCCACGCGGAAGCTGCGCGTCGCCTCGTCGAAATAGGCGAGGTCGGTGAACGTGCCGCCGACATCGACGCCGACAATCGAGCTCTTGCCCTTGCTCATGATGCCGCCCCGTTCCTCAGCGCTGCCGTGGCGGCGAGATCGACGCTGCCGCCGGCATCGAGCGCCACGCCATAGACCGCCCGCGCCGCCTCGGCCCCAAGCAGGCCCTGCCGGACATCCCGTGCCACGGCGGCGGGGTTCCGTGCCAGCGGCGGCCCCCAGCCGCCCCCGCCGGGCGATTGCAACCGGATTTCCTGCCCGGGCGCGATCCGCACGCCGGTAATCTTCGAGGCCATCGGTGGCGATTGCAGCCCTGTCTCGCTCTGCCAGTTGAAGAGGTTCAGTGCCCCGGGCTCGCCACCGGCCACGCCGAATGGCGCATAGCGCCCGCGCTCGCCGAGCAAAGCCACTTCCGCGCCGCCTTCGGCCAGCACCTCGAGCGCATAGACAGCACCGACGCCGCCGCGATGCTGCCCCGCGCCGGCACTGTCCGGGCGCAGGCCCCATTCGGTGAACATGACCGGATAGGAGGCTTCCAGGATTTCCGCCGGCGGCATCGTCGCCGTGGAGATCGGATTGTTGGAATGGTTGAGGCCATCCGTCTCCGGATTGCCACCCAGCCCGCCGCCGAAGAACGAGAACATCACCCAGCGATCGCCATTGGCCCGATAGCCAGCCACCGACAGCGCGTTGATCGTGCCGAACGGCGCGGCCGTGGCACGGGCGGGATCCGCCTGGGCGAGGGCGCCGAAGACCACGCCGATCATCCGCAGGATCGTCTCGGTATAGCCCGCCACGGGGCGGGGCGCGGAAACCCCGAGGAAGCTCCTGTCGTCGATCCGGAAGGTGATCGGCCTCAGGCAGCCAGCATTGGCCGGCACTTCGGTGAAGACATGCTTGAGCGCGACATAGCAGGCCGCGACCGCCGTCGACCGGGCGATATTCACCGGCCCGCGGCAGGCAGGCGAGGAGCGGGAGAAATCCAGGACCATCGTCTCGCCGGCAATCGTCAGGTCGAGCGCGATGGTCAGCCGCTCGTCGGTAATGCCGTCATTGTCGAGATAATCCTCGAAAACATAGGTGCCGTCGGGCAGGGCGGCGATGTTGTCGCGCATCAGCCGTTCGGCCCGCTGCGAGGCAGCTTCCAGCGCGGCCTCGACAACCGCATCGCCATATTCGTCGATCAGCGCCTGGAACCGCTTTTCGCCGAGATCCAGCGCATTGAGCTGGCCGTTGAGATCGCCCCAGTTCGAACGCGGCACGCGGCTGTTGGCCTGCAGGATATCGACAATGTCCTGCTGCATAACGCCCTTGCGGAACAGCTTCACGGGCGGGATCAGCACGCCTTCCTGGAAGCTCTCCACCGCCTTCGGATTATAGCCGCCAGGCACATTCCCGCCGATGTCCAGCCAATGCCCAACCGAGGCGAGCCACGCGAAAATCCGGCCGCCGCGCATCAGCGGCTTCACCAGCCGGAAATCGTTGAGATGTGTGCCACCGGCATAGGGGTCGTTGAACAGGAAGACATCGCCTTCCTCGAGCCCGCCATCCCGCGAGACCTTGTCGATCACGGCCTTGACGGCGAAGGCCATGGCGCCGACGAAGATCGGCAGGCCGTTCTGGCCCTGCACCAATGTGTCGCCCGTCTCGCGATGGTAGAGGCCGTGGCAGGCATCGCGCGCCTCCGCGATGATCGGGTTGAAGGCCGAGCGATAGAGCGTGGCATCCATCTCGTCGGCAATCTGCTCCAGCCGCCCGGTCAGGACGGCGAAGGTCACGGGGTCGAGCGTGGTCATGGCTGTCCTTCGTAGCTCTTGCCCATGGCCAGCAATTCGGGCGTGCCGATCACGGCATTGAGCTCGTCGAAATCGAACATGGCGTTGCGGAAGCCGGCCGTTGTGCCATTCTGCAGCAGGTTCCCGTAGAAGGCCTGCGCCGCATGGGCGATGGCCCGGACAATCCCGCCGGGGAAGATCACCAGCGCGAATCCCAGGGCTTCCAGATCCTGCGCCGCTGTCAGGGGCGTGCGCCCGCCCTCGACCATGTTGGCCATGAGCGGCAGGGTGCCCTTGAGGGCCTCGGTGATGCGGGCCAGTTCCTCGACGCTGCCCGGCGCCTCGACGAACAGGGCATCCGCGCCGCTTTCGGCATAGAGCGCGGCCCGGTCGATCGCAGCGGAAAAGCCCTCTACCGCAATCGCATCGGTCCGGGCGATGATCAGCGTTTCCTCCGAATGGCGGGAATCGGCGGCGGCCCGCAGCTTGCCGGCCATGTCGGCGGGCGAGATCAGCGTCTTGTCCGAGAGATGGCCGCATCGCTTCGGATAGGCCTGATCCTCGATCTGCAGGGCATTGGCACCCGCCCGCTCGAAAAGGCGCATCGTCCGCTGCATGTTGAGCGCGTTGCCATAGCCATTATCGGCATCGACGATCAGCGGCGTCGGCACGCGGTCACGGATCAGGACGATGGTCTCGACCACCTCGTTCATCGAGACAAGGCCGATATCGGGCCGGCCGAGCCGCGTATAGGCAATGGCCGCCCCGGAGAGATAGAGCGCCTTCGCCCCGGCATCGGTGGCGATGGAAGCGCTGAGCGCATCATAGATGCCGGGCGCGAGCAGGATAGGCCGCCGGTTCAGGCGCGCCTTCAGCCCGGGAATGTCATGTCCGTTCTGGCTCATGAAAGGGTCTCGCCAAGCGTGAGGAAAGCGCGGGTGGAGGGAAGGGTCTCGAGCGCAAGGGCCTGCGTGACCAAAGCTTCCGCCCGCCATGGGCCAAGCAGCGGATCGGCGATCTCGCGGAATTTCGCGATCACGTCCTCCGCGCTGTAGGGATCTTCGGTATCGCCCTTGTTCGTGCGGACCTCGGCGACGAGGCTTTCGCCGGATGCGAGTGTCACCGTCACGCGGGCTGGCCGCAGGCCCGGCAGCATTGCGGTGAGCGCGGGATCCTCGTGCACCTCGACCCGCCGGGCGAGGACGCGCGTGGTCTCGTCCGCCCGGGCGGCATCGCGGAACGCATCCAGCGTGGCCGCGCCGTTGACGATCGTTGTCGCCAGGGAGAAAGGCAGCGAGAATTTCGCCGCGAGCATGTTGTCCGGGGCGGGGTGGTCGAGCTGCGCCGCCCAGACATAGGTATCCACCCGGATCGCGCGGATCGCCTCCGGCCGGAGCGGCTTCCCGTGCCGCCGCGTGATCTCCATCAGCGCGTCGATGGCGCCATGCGTGTAGCGGCAGGCGGCGTGGCGCTTGAAATAGTTCCGGGCAATCTCCCAGCGCGTGCCGAGCGCCTCGGTCATCACGCCGGGTTCCCAGCTCTCGGCGGCGATCCCGCCATAGACCGAGCCGACGCCATCCGCCTCGCCGGTAAAGCCGGCTTCGGCCAGCTCCCAGGCCATCAGGCCGAGCATGTTGGAGAAGCCGGCATAGCTGTTCCGGACGGTCGCGCCTTCCAGCATCGTCCGCCGGCTTGTCGTCAGGCCAAGCGAGGAGGCGACGTTGATCGTCGAGAGCATCCGGCCCGGCCCGGCGCGGTTGAGCGCCGCCACGCCGAGGGCAGCCCCCACCACACCCCACGTGCCGTGCGGATGCATGGTGACCCGCAGTTTCGAGGCCATGCCGATCCGCGCGCCGATCTCGTAGCCGAGAATCAGCGCCCGCAGCAAAGCCGCGCCGTCGACATCGCGCAGGCGGGCCAAGGCCATCAGGGCCGGGAAGACATGGATCCCCGGATGGCCGCGGGCATACTGGTTGCCTTCATCGATCTCCAGCATCGTGCCGGCCGTACCGTCGAGGAACGCCTCCAGCGCCGGCGATCCGGATTTCCGCGCCCGGAAGCACTTGCCAAGCCGGCGGGCAGCTTGCTGCACTTCCGGCTCGGTCCGGCCGGCCAGGATCGCGCCGAGGCAATCCAGAGCCACCAGCCGTGCGCGGCTGACCGCCTCGGATGGCATGTCCTGCAATTTCGTCCGGGAGGCGAAACGGCTCCATTGCCGCAACCAGGCCGGGTGCTTGCCGGTGACGAGGCGCGAGGCGGGAACCACGCCATGGGACAGGGTCTTCATCGTCACATCCCCAGATAGGTCTTCTCGAGTTCGGGATCACGCGCCAGAACGCTGGCCTCGCCCGAAAGCGCAACGGCGCCATTGGCGAGCACATAGGCGCGGGCAGCGAGTTCGAGCGACTGCACGACATTCTGCTCGACCAGCATCACGGCCAGCCCTTGCGAGGCAATGCTGGCAATGAGGCGGAACAGTTCCTCGACCAGCAGCGGCGACAGGCCGAGCGAGGGCTCGTCAAGGATCAGCAGCTTCGGCTCGGCCATCAGGCCGCGCCCGATGGCCAGCATCTGCTGCTCGCCGCCGGAAAGCGTGCCGGCAAACTGCCCCTCGCGTTCCTTGAGCCGCGGGAAGGTGGCAAAGGCCTGATCGAGATTGCGGTTCCGGTTGGCCCGGGCCCGGCGATAGGCGCCGAGTTCGAGGTTTTCCCGCACCGTCATGTTCGGGAAGATCTTGCGCCCCTCGGGAACATGGATCAGCCCGCGCGCGACGATTCCGGCGGCATCCAGCCGCTCGATTGGCTCGCCCTCGAAGCGGATGCTCCCGCGATCCGGGCGGATCAGCCCGGAAACCGCCCGGTTAAGCGTGGTCTTGCCGGCGCCGTTCGCCCCGAGCACAGCGACAACCTCGCCCGGGCCGACGCTGAGCGAAACGCCCCGCAGCACCGGCATGGCGCCATAGCCGGCCACCAGATCCTGCACCTCAAGCATGGGAATCTCCCTGCTGGGCCTGCATCCGCTTGGCTGCGCCATGGCCGAGATAGGCCTCGATCACCTTCGGATCGGACGCGACCTCGGCTGGCCGCCCCTTCGCGATCATGCGGCCCTGCGCCAGTACGGCCACCGTATCGCAGAGCTGCATCACCGCCTGCATCACATGCTCGACGATCAGGATCGTCACGCCGGAATCGCGGATCGCCCGCACGACAGGGATCATGTCGCGGATTTCCGACGGGTTGAGCCCGGCCAGAACCTCGTCGAGCAGCAGAAGGCTCGGCTCCGTCGCCAGTGCCCGCGCCATTTCGAGCCGCTTGCGCCCGGCCACGGTGAGATCGCCGGCGGATTGGTCGAGCATCGGACCAAGGCCGAGGCGCTGCGCGATATTCTCCGCCCGGGCCAGGGCGGCCTCGCGGCCGGGATGGCGCAGATAGGCGCCCACGGCGATGTTCTCGCGGACCGACAGCCCGGCAAAGGGCTGCACGATCTGGAAGGTGCGGGCAATCCCGATCTCGGCGCGCCGATGCGCGGGCAGGGCGGTGATATCCTGGCCCCGGAAGGTGACCGAACCGGCCGTCGGCTCGGCAAAGCCGGCAATGACGGTGAAGAACGTCGTCTTGCCCGCGCCGTTCGGCCCGATCAGCCCCGTGATCGAACCGGCCTCAACGTCGAGCGAGGCATCATCCACGGCCACGAGCCCGCCGAAGCGTTTGGTGACGCCGGTGCAGCGGAGCAGCGTTTCGGTGCTCATGCCCGCCCTCCGCGGAAGGAAGGCGCCAGCCGGCGCAGCAGGCCGATCACGCCGCGCGGGGCAAAGGCGACGCAGAGGATCAGCAGAACGCCGAAAACGACGAGGTCGATGCCCGGCAGGGCACCCCCCAGAAGCCAGGTGAAGAAGGTCTTGGTGATCTCGCCAAGGCCGAGCAGCAGCACGGCGCCGGCCAGCGGCCCGAACACCGTGCCGATGCCGCCGATGATCGGGGCCAGCAGCGCCTCGACGGAGATCCACGGCCCGAAGGCGAGATTGGCGTCGATATAGAGGAACTTCTGGGCATAGAGGCTGCCCGCCGCCGCCGTGATGCCGCCCGACAGCGTGATCGCCTTGAGCTTGACAGCGAGCGCATCCACGCCCAGCGCCCGCGCGGCATCCTCGTTCTCGCGGACCGCGACGAGATAGGCGCCGAACCGGCTGCGGGCAATCCAGTGCGTCAGCAGCAGCACGAAGGCGACAAAGGACAGGGCGAGCCAGTAGAAGCTGCGCTTGTCGGCGAACTGGAAATTCGCGGCCTCGATCCGGAGCGGGATCAGCACGCCGGCCGCGCCGCCCGTGAAGGCGGAAGCATTGGCAAGGATGCGGAACACCTCCGCGAAGGCAAGCGTCACCAGCGCGAAATACGAGCCGCGCAGCCGGGCCCGGAAGCTGAGATAGCCGAGGATCGTGCCAGTCAGCGCGCCGAGCGAGATGGCCAGCGGCAGCGCCAGCCACGGGTTGAGTCCGAACCGCACCTGCGCCAGCGCGATCGCGTAGGCACCCATGCCGAAGAACGCGGCATGCCCGAAGGAGAATTGCCCGCCATAGCCGGCCAGAAGGTTCCAGCCTTGCGCCGCAAGCGTGACGATCAGCACGAAACCGAGGAAATTCAGCGTCGTATTGGCCGAGAATCCGAAGGGCAGCACGGCCAGGGCCGCCACCACGATCAGGATCGGCCCGTAGCCGTTGGTGAGGAACCCGCCCTTCATGCCTTGGCTCCGAACAGGCCGGTCGGCCGGAAGAGCAGCACGATGAGGAAGATCAGGAAAATGCCGATCTGGCCGAGGCTTTCGCCGAAATAGAGGCCGGAAAGGCTCTCGACCACGCCGATGATCAGCCCGCCAGCGAGAGCCCCGCCGATCGAGCCCATGCCGCCGAGCACGACAATGGTGAAGGCCACGAGCACGAAAGCATTGCCGACGCGCGGATTGACCAGGAAGGTCGGCATGAGGAGGCAGGCCGCAATGGCGAGGCAGGCCGTGCCGATGCCGAAGGTGACGGCATAGATATGCGCGACATCGATCCCGCAGAGCGCGGCGCCGGTCTTTTCCTTCGCCACGGCCCGGATCGCCTTGCCGGTATCGCTCCGGGCCAGGAGCAGCCAGAGCAGGGCCGCGACGGCGAGGGTGGCGACGAAGGCGATCACCTTGGGCGTCGAGAGAAAGAGCGTTCCGACTTCGATGACCGAGAAGCCGTAGGGCACGTCGATCGAGCGCGTATCGGAACGGAAGATCGCAAGCAGGGCATTCTCGATGATGATCGAGATGCCGAGCGTCACCAGCAGGATATTGCCGTCATCGCCATGGCTGGCGGGGGTGATGACGAAACGCTGCAGCGCATAGCCCATCACGAAGAAAAGCGGCGTCAGGATGAAGACGGCGATGTAGGGGTCGAGCCCGAAAGCCTGATGCGCGACGAAGACGGCGAACATGGCCAGCGTCAGCGTCGCGCCATGGGCGAAATTGATGATGTGCAGCACGCCATAGATCAGCGTCAGGCCGAGCGCGATCAGCGCATAGACCGCGCCGGTCAGCAGGCCGTTGGCGAGAGCCGAGAGGAAGATGTCGAGCTTCAGCATCATCGAACCATGCGAAAGGAAGGCGCGGGCGCGAACGCCCACGCTTGAAGCGCAGCCCTCGAGGGGAAAGCCGTCCGAGGACCGTCAGATCACCGGGAAGACCGGCTTCGCATTGGCAACTTCGGTCGGGAAGATGATCTTGATATCGCCGTTCTGGACCTGAGTGTTGACCGCCTGCGCCCCGGTATTCTGGCCTTCGACGAATTTGGTCGGGCCATAGGGCATGATGTGGTCGGAGAAGGTCGAGCTGTTCAGCGCGTCGATGATCTTCACCCGGTCGGCCGAACCGGCCCGCTCGATCGCATCGGCCAGCACCAGCACCGACGAATAGTTGAGCGGCGTGTTGTAGAGCCAGACCTTGCCGGCGCGTTCCACTTCGGCCTTCACATTTGCCGTGCGCGGCTTGCGCATATCGGCCCAATGGTTGCAATCCATCACGTTCTCGGCCGCCGTCGGGAATTCCTTGACGAAGCGGAAGTTCGAGGCCGCACCGTTCAGCACCGCATAGATGCCCTTCGGCTTGATGCGCTGCTGCTGCATCGTGCGGGCGAGCAGCACGAATTCCGAATAATAGCTCGACGGGATGACGAGATCCGGATTCAGCGCGCGGATGCGCAGGGCCACATTCGCCATGTCGCGCGAGGGCGTCGGATGGGCAACGGTCTCGAGCACCTCGAAGCCGCGCTTCGGCAGCTCGGCCTGGAGCAGCTTCGCCATGCCCGAGCCGAACAACCCGTCCTCATGGACGATGACGACCGTCTTGGCCGGCTTGCCGGCGGCATCGTTGAGCTTCACGAGGTTGTCGAGGGCCGAGGCCGTCACCGAACCGAAGCCGGGGCCGAAGCGGAACGTGTTCTTCAGACCGCGCTTCACGATCTGGTCCGACACGCCGACATCGACGAGATAGGGAATGTCGTAGCGCGAGGCAGCCTGGCTGGCGGCCAGGCAGATCGGCGAGGCAAAGCCGCCGACAATCGCCGCAACGCCCTCGGCCTGCATCCGCTCGACTTCCTGCGTGCCGCCTTCCGGGTTGGACCGGGCATCGCCGAACACCATCTCGAGCTTCGCGCCCCCCATCGACTTGATGCCGCCGGCAGCGTTGAGTTCCTTGAGCGCAATCTCGGCGCCGAGGCGGCCATACTCGCCGTCCTGCGCCAGCGCGCCGGTCACCGGCTGCAGGATGCCGATCTTGATGGCCGGCGCCTGGGCCCGCAGCACGGCAGGCATGCCGATCGTGGCGATCGAACCGAGTGCAGCGGTCTTCAGAAGCGACCGGCGGTCAAAGCCGGAAAGTTTCGTCATGGCACGTTCTCCTCTTGTCGGTCCGGCAGCGCCGGTTCGGGGTGTCAGACGGTCGGTAAGACCGGTTTCGATCCGGACAGGCCCGCCGGGCCTGCCGTAAAAATGCATGCCCGTTCGCGCCCTAGAGGGGCGTGATGGACGGCCGGCGGGGATTGGCACGCCCCGGCGCGGGCCGCGCCTCGGCGCTCG
>JAIXSR010000101.1 GCA_027484605.1 Hyphomicrobiales bacterium
GCCCGCGCCGGCGAGCATGGCAAGGGCTTCGCCGTGGTCGCCTCCGAGGTGCGCAAGCTGGCCGAGCGCAGCCAGAGCGCGGCGGCCGAGATCAGCGGCCTCTCGGCGCAGACCGGCAAGGCGGCACAGGAGGCCGGCGCCATGCTCGGCCAGCTGGTGCCGGATATCCGCCGCACGGCGGAGCTGGTCTCCGAGATCAGCGCCGCCTGCCGCGAGCAGGAGATCGGCAGCGAGCAGGTCAACCTGTCGATCCAGCAGCTCGACCAGGTGACGCAGCAGAATGCCGCGGCCTCGGAGGAGATGTCGGCGACGTCCGAGGAGCTGGCGGCGCAGGCCGAGCAACTGCAAGCCAGCATCGCCTTCTTCCGCACCGATGCCAAGGCCGGGCAGGCCCAGCGCAGCGCCGGGCCGGCACGGACCGTGGCCAAGCCGGCCCATCTGCCGCGGACACCCGCGGCCAAGCCGGCTGCCGGTCGCGCCGCCTCGGCGCGATCCAGGACTGTGGCGGCCAGCGTCCCCAGCGACAGCCAGGGGAAAGGCTACCAGCTGGACCTGACCGGCGGCCCCGACGCCAAAGACAGCGAATTCGAGCGGTACTGAGACCATGACGCAGATCGCCATGCCCGACGGCAGCGGCCAGTTCGTCACGCTTGGCCTTGACGGCGAGACCCTCGCCGTCCCGGTCGAGACGGTGCTCGAGATCCTCGACATGCGGCGGATCGCCCGCCTCCCGGACGCCCCGGCGCATGTCCTGGGCCTGATCGATGTGCGGGGCCGCAACGTCTCGGTGATGGACCTGCGTGCCAGGCTGGGCCTGCCGGTCGCGCCGACCTCGGAACACTCGCGCATCCTGGTACTGGAAGTGCCGCTGGCCGACCGCTCGCCTTTGGTGCTCGGGCTGGTGGTGGACCGGGTGTTCGAGGTCACCTCGCTCGATGGCGCCGGCGTCGAGCCGCCGCCGGATATCGGGGCGCAATGGCGCTCCGACCACATCCGTGGCGTCGGGCGACGGGGCAAGGAATTCGTCATCGTCCTCGACGT
Organism: Hyphomicrobiales bacterium; assembly: GCA_027484605.1. Taxonomy (GTDB): domain Bacteria; phylum Pseudomonadota; class Alphaproteobacteria; order Rhizobiales; family Beijerinckiaceae; genus Rhabdaerophilum. Next base: position 1,042 of record JAIXSR010000101.1, read on the forward strand.
GCAGCGCCTGTGCGGTGACCGCGCGCCCGTCCCGGTGGCCGATCCGTCGGCCGCCACCCCGCTCGACCAGCTTACCGCCTAAGGGCGGAGCACGGCGGGGCGAGACCCGTCCTGCTCCGCACGACAGCTACCGCGCATCGGCGGCACCACGTTCCCCACGGACCGCCGGCCGCCACAGCCCCGCCCTATGCCTGCATTGCGAAAGACTGACATTATGCGCTTCACCATCAAGGCCAAGCTGGCCACTGCCTTCGGCGCCGTCATCCTCCTCACGAGCGCATCGTCTGGCTTCGGCATCTACCAGATCGCGTCGCTGAACGATTCCGTCGAGACGATGCTGCAGGGCCCCACCCAGCGCGTCGAACTTGCGAAGGATGCCTACTCCTCGCTGCTGATGCTGGTGCGTGCCGAGAAGAACCTAATCGCCGCCGATTCCCAATCCCTCATCGACCGCTTCGACAGGGAGCTGCAGGAGCAGCGGGCGGCCGTGGCGGCCACACGGGACAAGCTTGCAGCGATTGCGAGCCCGCAGGGCCGAACGATCCTTGAAGGCTTCAATGGCGCCTGGCAGCAGTATCTCACCGTCCAGGACCGCATCCGTACCCTGGCGAGCCAGGATACGCGGCGCCAGGCGCGCGAGCTTTCGCTGCTGGATGGCGATGCGGCCTTGGCGCAGGCCTTGACGGCGGCGCGCCAGCTGAGCGACCGACTGGCCGCCGGTACCCCGGGTGACGCGCCGCGCGCCGCGCAGATGGTGGCGCAGGTGCAGGAGGCCGCGCGGATCGGCGCCAACTTGGTCGTGGCCACGGACGATGCCGCGACGACTCGCCTGACGCTGAGGCTGGATGCGGCACTGGCGGAGGCCAAACGCCAGCGGGATACGCTGCGCCGCCTGACGGGTGGTGCGGAACAGGCCTTGCTCGACCAGTTCAGCCGCGATCTCGACAGCTGGCTCGGCATCCAGCAGCGGGTGCTGGTGATGAGCCGGGAAGATTCGAAGGGAGCGGCCAGCCGGCTTTCCGCGGTGGAGGCACGCCAGGCCGTCGGTGTCGCCCAGAAGCATCTCGAGGATATCGTCAGCCTGAACCAGCGACGGATGGCCGATACCCAGGCCGCCATCGCCAGCCAGTATGCCAGCGCGCGGGCTATGCTGATCGGCGGCATGATTGGCGTGGTGCTGATCGCCATCGCCGCCGGTACCATCATCGCCCTCGGCATCAGCCGTGGTCTCGACAAGGCGGTCGGCCTGGCGCGATCCGTCTCGACCGGCGATCTCGACCAGCAGGTTCAGAGCCAGACGGACGACGAGATCAAGGACCAGATCGACAGCCTGAACGGCATGACCGCCAATTTCCGCAGCATCGCCGGCGTCGTCGACACCATCGCCCAGGGCGATCTCTCGGTGGACTTCAAGCGGCTTTCCGAGAAGGACCGGCTTGGCATCGCTCTGGAGCAAATGTCCGCCAATCTGCGCATTGTTGCCCGCGTCGCCGACCGAATCGCCGAGGGCGACCTGACGGTGACGGCGAGCCGGCAATCCGACAGGGACCAGCTGGGCACCGCGCTGGAACGCATGCTGGAGAAGCTGCGTGCGGTGGTGTCGGAATCGCTGAGCGCGGCGGCGCAGGTGGCGGCCGGCAGCCAGCAGCTTTCGGCGAC
>JAIXSR010000123.1 GCA_027484605.1 Hyphomicrobiales bacterium
CTCCTTCATGCTGATCGAGCGGCCCGGCGCCTATGTCTTCATCGGCAACGGCAACAGCGCGGGCCTGCATCACCCGGCCTACGACTTCAATGATGACGTGCTGCCCTATGGCATGCATTTCTGGACCGAACTCGCCAAGGCCCGGACGGCGGCCTGAGCGTTCCGGAATTCATTGACCGACCGGTCAACTCAATAACTTGACCGGTCGGTCGGGGATCAGGGCATCCGCCCCTCCTCGGCCGCATGGCAGGCCACGCCGTCGATCATGGCCGGCGCCTCGCGCTTGCAGCGCTCGTTTGCCAGCGGGCATCGCGGGTGGAACGTGCAGCCGGAAGGCGGGTTGATCGGGTTCGGGATCTCGCCGGCGACCATCTGGCGCTGGCGGCCGGTCATGCCCAGGTCGGGCACGGCATCAAGCAGCATCCGCGTATAGGGATGGCGCGGTGCCGAGAAGAGCTTCTTCCCCTCGCTGATCTCGACCAGGCGGCCGAGATACATGACCCCGATCCGGTCGGCCATGTGCCGGACCACGGCCAGGTTATGCGAGATGAAGAGATAGGTCAGGCCGAATTCCTTCTGCAAATCCCGCATCAGGTTCAGGATCTGGGCCTGGACCGAGACATCGAGCGCGGAAGTCGGCTCGTCGCAGACGATGAATTCGGCGCTGGAGGCAAGCGCGCGGGCAATGGCAATGCGCTGGCGCTGGCCGCCCGAGAATTCATGCGGGTATTTGCGGCCATCATCCGGGTGCAATCCGACCAGCGTCAGCAATTCGCCGACCCGTGCGGCGACCTGCTCGCCCTTCAGCAGGCCGAAGGCATGGATCGGCTCCGCGATGATGCGCTCCACCCGCCAGCGCGGGTTGAGGCTGGCATAGGGATCCTGGAAGATCATCTGGATCCGCTTGCGCAATTGCTGGCGGGTCTGGCTGTCCTTCACCGCTGTCATCGAGACGCCATCGATCAGCACCGAACCTGAGGTCACAGGCAGCAGCCCGACGGCCATGCGGGCCACGGTGGACTTGCCGGAGCCGGATTCCCCGACAAGGGCGAAGGTCTCGCCCCGGCGGATATCGAAGGACAGGCCATCCACGGCCTTGAGGAAGGCCTTGGGCTGGCGCTCGATCACCCGGTTGAGCCAGGGCCGCGAGACGTCGAAGACGCGCTTGAGATCGCGCACCTCGACAAAGGTTTCACTGGGCTTGGCTTGCGCCATCATGAGGCGGTCTCGACGGTTTTCCGGGTGTAGAGATGGCAGGCCACGCGGTGGCCGGGCATGAGCGGGGCCTCGCCTTCGAGCCCGAACCGCGGAATATCCGGATCCGGCCGTTCGACATGGCAACGGTCGAAGACCCTGTCGCAGCGCGGGTTGAAGGCGCAGCCCTGCGGGATATTCGACAGGCGCGGCATCGAGCCGGGGATCTGGACCAGCCGCTCCGCCTCGGCCTCCAGGGTGGGAATGGCGCCCATCAGCCCCTTCGCATAAGGGTGCAGCGGATGCTTGACGACATCACGGACCGGACCGATCTCAGCGACGCGGCCAGCATACATGACGGCGACGCGATCCGCCGTTTCGGCGATCACACCCATATCATGCGTGACCAGCATGACGGCGGTGCCGCGCTCGCGGCAGAGCTTGCGGATCAGCGCGATGATCTGCGCCTGGACCGACACGTCGAGTGCGGTGGTCGGCTCATCGGCGACGATGAAATCCGGCTCGGCACAGAGGGCGAGCGCGATCACCACGCGTTGGCGCATGCCCCCGGAAAACTCATGCGGATAGCCGTCGATCCGGCGTTCAGGCGCGGGAATGCCCACCTCGTTCAGCAGGTCGATGGCCCGGGCCCGGGCCGCCGAGGGGCTGAGATCGGTATGGGTGAGGATCGTCTCGACCAGCTGCTCGCCCACCCGATAGAGCGGGTTGAGCGAGGTCAGCGGGTCCTGGAAGATCATGGCGATCTTCCGCCCGCGGATGCGGCGCAGGGATTCGGGATCGAGGTTGTCGATCCGCTGGCCATGCAGGCGGATCTCGCCGCCGGCGATCCGGCCGGGCGGCTCGATCAGGCCGATAATGGCCGAGCCGGTGACGGACTTGCCGGCCCCGGATTCCCCGACCACGCCCAGAACCTCGCCGGGCATGATGTCGAAGGAGACACCATTGATCGCGCGGAGGATGCCCTTGCGGGTGACGAACTCGACCCGGAGGTCACGGACGGAAATGACAGGCTCGGTCATTCCTCACCTCAGACGCGGGTTGAGCGCATCGCGCAGCCAGTCGCCCAGCAGGTTCACCGCCAGCACGAGAATGGCGAGGGTGGCCCCGGGGAAGGCGACGATCCACCAATCGCCCGAGAACAGGTACTTGTTCCCGATCGAGATCAGCGTGCCGAGCGAGGGCTGGGTCGGTGGCAGGCCGACGCCAAGGAAGGAAAGGGTCGCCTCGGTGATGACGGCGAGCCCGAGATTGATCGTCAGGATGACGAGAACCGGCCCGATCACGTTCGGCAGGACATGGCGGAGCATGATGACCGGCGCCGGCAGGCCGACCAGCCGGGCGGCATGGACGTAATCCTTGTTCTTCTCGACCAGGGTGGAACCCCGGATGGTGCGGGCATATTGCACCCAGAACGAGAGGCCGATCGAGATCACGAGCACGGGGATGGCCGATTGCTCGCGCGGGAGGCCCTGGAACAGGCCCTGCGCGACCCCGTCGATCAGCAGGGCAATGAGGATGGCGGGGAAGGTCAGCTGGACATCGGCGATGCGCATGATGATCGCGTCGATCCGGCCGCCCATATAGCCCGCGACGAGACCGAGCGTGATGCCGATGGTGGCGGCGAGCAATACGCCCAGCCCGCCGACGGCGAGCGAAACCCGCAGGCCGTAGAGGATCGCCGAGAACATGTCGCGGCCCTGGTCATCCGTGCCGATCACGAAGCGCGAATCCCCGCCCTGCTGCCAGACCGGCGGGATGGAGGCATCCGACAGGAACACCTTGGCGGGGTCGAACGGGTCAAAGGGGGCAATCCACGGCGCGAGAAGCGCGCCGAGGAAGCAGAGCAGCACGATCACCGCTGCCACCATCGTCAGTTTTGACGAGCGGAAACTGTGGAGGATGTCGGAATCGAGGATCTTGCGGATCACCGGAGAGCCGGCGCCGCCGCCGACCAGCCCCTTCACTTCCTCGGGCGTGGGTGCAGGCATGGCTCAGCTCCTCATCGCGATGCGCAGGCGCGGATCGACGAGCCCGTAGGTCAGGTCGACCAGCAGGTTGATCAGCACGAAAAGCAGGCCGATGAGCATGAGATAGGCCGCCATGATCGGGATATCGACGTTCTGTACCGCCTTCAGGAAGAGAAGGCCCATGCCGGGCCAGTTGAAGACGGTTTCGGTGATGATGGCGAAAGCAATGATCGAGCCAAGCTGCAGGCCGGCAATGGTGATGACCGGGATGAGCGTGTTCTTCAGGGCATGGCCGAAATGGATGGAGCGCGTGCGGAGGCCGCGGGCCTTGGCGAACTTGATGTAATCCGTCCGCATCACTTCCAGCATCTCGGCCCGGACCAAGCGCATGATCAGCGTCATCTGGAAAAGGCCGAGCGTGATCGCCGGCAGGACCAGAGCCCTCAGCCCGGATGCCGTGAGAAAGCCGGTGGTCCACCAGTCGCCGAATTTGACGACCTGCCCTCGCCCGTTGGAAGGCAGCCAGCCGAGTACCACGGCGAAGAGGTAGATCAGCAGGATGCCGATCAGGAAGGTCGGCAGGCTGACACCGATCAGCGAGATTGCCTGGAACAGCTGGGCGAGCCAGGAATCCCGGCGCAGTGCGCAATAGACGCCCATGACAAGCCCGACCACCAGCGCGAAGGCCGCAGCGGTGAAGGCGAGTTCGAGGGTTGCCGGCGCGCGCTCGGCCAGGAGCCGGGTGACAGGCTGGCGGAACTGGTAGGACACGCCGAAATCGAAATGCAGCGCATTCCACATGAAGCGGCCGAACTGGACGATGGTGGGATCATTCAGGCCGAGCGACTGGCGCAGGCGCGCCACCTCTTCCTGAGGCGTGTCGACGCCGACCATCTGGTTCACCGGGTCGCCGACAAAGCGGAACATCAGGAATGCAATCAGGGCGACCGCCAGCATGACAGCCGCCGATTGCATGATGCGCCGGATCACGAACGCGAGCATGCAACGGTTCCAATTCTGGCGGAAAGGCCTTGATCAAAAAGAAAGGGGCGGCCGGGAATGGCCGCCCCTCCGGATGTTCGACGTCAGTTCTTCTTGGCCCAGTAGAGCAGGACCGAGTTGTCGGCGCGCTGCGACAGCTCGACCTTACTGGAAACGCCCCAGCTCAGGGCCTGCTGGTGCAGCGGGACATAGCCGAATTCGCCGGTCGTGATCTGGAAGGCTTCCTTGATCATGGCGTCGCGCTTCGCCGGATCGCTCTCGACAAGGATCTTGTCGGCCAGCTCGTCGACCTTCTTGTTGCAATAGCCGCCGAGGTTGGATTCACCGCGCGGCGAGCCATCGGCACGGCAGCCATGGATGTCGAAGAGGACATTGTGACTGTCGAAGGTGCCGGGGGTCCAGCCGAGCAGGTAGAAGGAGGTCTTGTAGCCCCCCGACTTCAGCACCTTGGCGAAATACTGCGCCTTGGGCTGGGCGTTGAGGTTCACCTTCACGCCGATGCGGGCCAGCATCCCGACGGCCGCCTGGCAGATCTGGCCGTCATTGACGTAGCGGTCGTTCGGGCAATCCATGCCCACCTCGAAGCCATTCGGATAGCCGGCATCGGCCAGAAGCTTCTTTGCCGCTTCCGGATCGAATTTCGGGCTGGTGAAGTCCTTCGAATGCGTGAAGAGCGACGGGGCGATCATCAGGGCCGACGGGGTCGACAGGCCCCGCATGACGCGCGCCTTGATGGTCTCCTTGTCGATGGCCATGTTGAAGGCCTGCCGGACGCGGACATCCTTGAAGGGGTTCTTGCCCTTCACGTTCGATTCCAGAAGCTCGTCGCGGATCTGGTCAAAGCCGAGGAAGATCGTGCGCAGTTCCGGGCCGGCCAGCACCTTGGCAGTGTTGGAGGAATTGACGCGGGCGATATCCTGCACCGGAACCGGTTCGATGACATCGACCTCGCCCGACAGGAGCGCCGCCACGCGGGTGGCATCGTTCGGAATCGGGGTGAAGACGATCTCGGTGAGGTTGTGTTCCTTCTTGCCCCACCAGGCCGCATTGGCCTTGAACACGGTCTTCACGCCCGGCTGGTGGCTCTCGATCCGGAAGGGGCCGGTACCGTTGGTGTTGAGCGAGGAATGGCTCGGCGTCGTGGCGGCGGCCGGCGTCGGGGCGACGGCATTGTTCGCCTCGGCCCATTTCTTCGACATGATGTACCAGGTATCCCACTGGGCAACCATGATCGGGTTCGGGCTTTCCAGTTCGACCTCGACGGTGTGACTGTCGATCTTCGTGAACTTCGCGCCCTTGGGCACGCGGGTCTGGAAATTCGAGCCCGTGGCACGGACACGATCCGCCGAGAAGATCACGTCATCGGCGGTGAAATCCTCGCCATTGTGGAACTTCACGCCCTTGCGCAGGTGGAAGCGCCAGCGCTTGGCACCGTCGAGCACTTCCCAGCGCTCGGCCAGGCCCGGACCGACCTTGAGGTCCTTCCCGCGGGAAGTCAGGCCCTCATAGACATGGCCGAGATGGGCATTCGCGGTGGTTTCATTGAGGGTGTAGGGATCGAGCGACTTCAGGTCGCCCTGGTTGGCATAGCGAAGCGACACCGCATGCGCCGGCGACAAAGCGACCGACAATGCGAGGGCCGCGCCGGCGGCCAGCAGATATTTCCGAAGATTCATCACAACTCTCCCTTGTCACCGGTCGCCGCTGCGAGAACGTCCGGGCTGTTGGTGGACCAAGTCGACCGTTTTGCCCCGGCAAAATCAAGCGGATTCTCCAGAACATGCGAATGAGCTGATAGAACCGGCAAAACGGGCCGAAAACCGGGAGCCGGACAGCCTCGATTCGCCGCGTTCCGGCAGGATTGCCCGATCAAGCGATGCCCTGCCGGGCCGGCGATGGTCGAAGGCGGGAAACTGTGCGCCGCCGCACAGCGCCGCTTTGTGCGCTGGCGCATGGTGTGGCACCTTGACCCCTCGTTGGACGCCCTGACTCGTGGCGGCGCCGGAGCATCGGAACGTGAAGCGGAAAATCACAGCGATCATGGCGGCGGATGTCGCCGAATATACGCGCCTGATCTCGGAGGACGAGGAAGAGACCCTCGCACGGCTCGAATCCTACCGGCTCGTCTTCGACGATTTCGTCAAACGGGCCGGCGGGCGGATCTTCAACACGGCGGGCGATGGCGTGATGTGCGAGTTTCCCAGCGCCGTCGAGGCCACGCGCTGCGCGATCGACATCCAGGAATCGCTGAGGACGCGCAACCTCGCCTATCCGGCTACCCGGCAGATGCATTTCCGGATCGGCATTTCCATCGGCGACGTGGTCGAGCGCGATGGCGACCTGCTCGGCGACGGCGTGAACATTGCCGCAAGGCTGCAGAGCCTGGCCGAACCGGGCAGCATCTGCGTCTCGCGCAACGTGCATGAGGCGGTGACGAACAAGATCTCGGTGCCCTTCCGCGATCTCGGCAGCCGCGAGGTCAAGAACCTGCCGCATCCCGTCCATGCCTTCCAGATCGAGATGGGCCCGCGCGACAGGATGTCCGCGATTGCGGCCGCCCGGTCGGCGCCCAAAGGCGACAAGGCCGGATTGCCTGTCGGGGCTTTCGTCGCCGGCGCGGCCGCTCTCGCCATCGGCGTGGCTGCCGGCGCCTTCCTGATGGGCCGGGACCGCCCTGCCCCGCCACAGCCGGGCCCGCTTGTGGCGCAACCTGCCCCGGTTCCCGTTCCCGCAGCCCCCTCGCCGCCGGCCGAGCCGGCAAAGCCGCCGCAGCAGGCGAGCGTGGTCGTGACGGAGAATCTCACCCCGGCCGAGGCGTTCGACCGGCTGGCAAAATCCGGCGGTATCGTGCGCGATCCGAAATCGGCGCCGGAACTCTATCACAATGCGCGCTCGTTCGAGGCGCGCGGCGAGGCGGCGGCGGCGCGGCGGGACTACCTCGCCTTCGCCGCGCTCGGGACCGACCACCTCGATCCGCTGATGCGGCTTGCCAGCCTGATCCGGACGCAGGATGGCCGGGCCGGGGCGCGCGAGGTCTTCGCGGAGCTGTCAAAGGGCAAGGGACGGGCGGCAGCGCTTGTCCATATCCTTCAATTCGAGGGTATCGAGCGGCAGACACGGCTCGGCGCCTTCGCCGAGTCCAACCCGGATTACGCGCCTGTCCATGCCCTGATCGCGCAGGAATTCGGCGAGGACCGCCAGAACGGACAGACGATCGATGACCGGCGCCGGGAACTGGCAGCCACCGAGCGGTTCCTGCTGGCCGAGCGCGAGGGCAAGCTGGTGCCCTTCTTCCTCGACCAGAGCGTGCTGGCGCAATGGATCGACCGGGCGCAGAAGCGCGAGGCGATCCTCAAGGCCTTCTTTGCCGACGGGCGTGACCAGCCCGGCCTGATGTTCATGCGGCACAATGCCGGCTGGATCGCGACGATCACGTTGCCGGAAGCCGCTTCCCGCATCGAGGTGAAGCTCGGCCAGGCGCCGGAATTCAAGCCGACGGGCATGCTCGCCAACATCGACCCGCGCACCGGCAAGCCGATGCCCAATCCCAGTTTCGAGATGGCGCCGAACCAGGCGGCCGCCGATATCGCCCTGCGTTATCTCGACGCCAATGGCGTGACCAGCCCGGTCTCGCTGAAGCGTTTCGACCCGAGAGAGAGCCTGGTCCGGGGCATGCGCGACATTCTCGACCGCTTTTCGACCAGCTGGCTGGCCTTCGGGACGGGGCATAACCAGCACCTGCTTTATTACACCCATCTCGTCAGCTATCGCTGCGCGATCCGGAAGGTGGAAATCGGCTTCAACGGCGAGTCGCCGGCACAGCCGATCGAATTGCCCCCGTGCGACGAGGCCAATCCGCATTCGATCCCCTCCGGCGCCCTGCCCTATCTGCGGATCCGCCCGGAAATCGAGAGCGCGACGATCCGCCTCACCTATATCGGCGGCGAGATTTCCGAGGTGAAGACGTTCCAGCGGCCGAAACCATGAAAACCTGCCGCTCTGTCAGGTAGAGGACTTGTCAGCGCCCGCGCGGCCATGTTCGATCCCGGCGCATTGCCAGAAAAGGGATTTCCCATGCTGCCCTCCGACGACCAGATCATGATCCGCGACATGGCGCGCGATTTCGCCCGCGAGCAGATCAAGCCTTTCGCCGCGGACTGGGACCGCGAGAAGCGCTTCCCGCGCGAGACGCTCTCGGCGATGGGAGAGCTGGGCTTTCTCGGCATGATCGTCGAGGAGGAATGGGGTGGTTCGGCGGTCGGCGATATCGCCTATGCGATGGCGCTGGAGGAGATTGCCGCCGGTGATGGCTCGCTCTCGACCATCATGAGCGTGCATAACTCGGTCGGCTGCAAGCCGATCGCGACATTCGGGACGCCCGCCCAGAAGGAACAGTTCCTCCGCCCCCTCGCCTCCGGGCAATGGATCGGCGGCTTCGCGCTGACCGAGCCGCAGGCCGGTTCCGATGCTTCGGCGCTGAAAACGCGCGCCCGTGCGGATGGCAATGCCCATTACGTCATCAGCGGGACGAAGCAGTTCATCACCTCCGGCAAGAACGCCAAAGTCGTGATCGTCTTTGCGGTCACCAATCCGGATGCCGGCAAGAAGGGCATCTCGGCTTTCATCGTGCCGACGGATACGCCGGGCTACACGATCGGACGCGTCGAGGACAAGCTCGGCCAGCATGCATCGGATACCTGCCAGCTTGTCTTCGAGGAGATGCGTGTTCCCGCCGAATACCGGCTGGGCGAGGAAGGCGAAGGCTATCGCATCGCGCTGTCGAATCTCGAGGGCGGGCGGATCGGCATTGCCGCCCAGGCCGTGGGGATGGCGCAGGCGGCTCTGGAGGCCGCGACAGCCTATGCGAAGGAGCGCGAGACTTTCGGCCGCAAGCTTTTCGAGCATCAGGCCATTGCCTTCAAGCTGGCCGACATGCTGACGCAGATCCATGCGGCCCGGCAGATGGTGCTGCATGCCGCTGCCTTGCGGGAATCCGGCAAGCCAGCGCTGAACGAGGCCTCGATGGCCAAGCTCTTCGCCTCGGAAATGGCCGAGCGTGTCGCCTCGACAGCGATCCAGATCTTCGGCGGCTACGGTTATCTCGCTGATTTCCCGGTGGAGCGGATCTACCGCGATGTGCGGGTCTGCCAGATCTATGAGGGCGCCTCGGACATCCAGCGCATGCTGATTGCCCGCAGCCTGGCCTGATCGGGGATGCTGAGATTCTGATTCAGCGGCCTCGGACATTGATTCAACCTGTTCGCGACCTGATTCCGGTTCCGGAGACAACCTATTGGTAAAACAAGGCAAGGCCCTTCCGCTCTCCGGCATCCGGATCCTCGAATTCGCGGGGATAGGGCCGGCGCCCTTCGCCGCCATGCTGCTGGCCGATATGGGCGCCAGCATCCTCCGGATCGACCGGCCAGGTGGAGCCGATCCCTGGACGGACAAGGTGGTTCGACGGAACCGCCTCTCCGTCACGGCCGATCTGAAGGCGCCGGAGGATCTCGCTCGGGTGAAGGCCCTCGCCAGCAGGGCCGATGCCCTGATCGAGGGGTTCCGGCCCGGCGTGATGGAACGGCTCGGCCTCGGGCCCGAGGCGCTGCTGGCCGTCAATCCTGCCCTCGTCTTTGGCCGCATGACCGGCTGGGGCCAGGACGGGCCGCTCGCGCTGACGGCCGGGCATGACATCAACTACATCGCCATTACCGGCGCACTTGCCGCGATCGGCCCCGCCGAGCGGCCCGTTCCGCCGCTCAACCTCGTCGGCGATCTCGGCGGCGGGGCGCTCTACCTCGCCATGGGCCTGCTGGCCGCCCTGCTCCGGGCGCGACAGACCGGCGAGGGCCAGGTGGTGGATTGCGCGATCTCCGATTGCACGATCTCGCTCATGGCGATGTTTTCCGATCTCGCGGAACAGGGCCGTTGGGATTCCAGCCGCCGGGAGGGCAATATCCTCGACGGCGCGGCGCCCTTCTATCGCAACTATCCCTGCCGGGACGGCCGCTTCGTTGCCGTCGGGGCACTGGAACGGCCTTTCTATGCGGCCCTCTGCCAGGGCCTTGGCCTGCCGGTCCTGCCGGAGACGGAACGAATGGACGCCGCCCGCTGGCCCGAGCAGATCGCGGCTTTCTCGGCCATCTTCATGACGCGGACCCGGGACCAATGGGCTGCGCATTTCGCCGGCACGGATGCCTGCCTTGCTCCGGTCCTGACACTCGGGGAAGCCCCCGATCATCCGCATAACCGGGCACGCGGGGCCTTTGTTTCGGCCAATGGCGCCATCCAGCCGGCCGCAGCGCCCCGGTTCTCGGCCGCGCCGCAATCCGACATGGCCCTGCCGCCGGAACTCCCCTCGCTGGATGCGGCGCTGGCTTTCTGGTCCTGAGTGGCGTCAGGGCGCCGGATTGCCGCGCATCTGGTGGACGAGGTCGATCTTGCCCAGCAATTCGGGGCTGAGGGTCACGCCCTCGGAATCGATCGCGAGCTTGAGTTGCTCCATCGTTGTCGCACCGATGATGTTCGAGGTCACGAAAGGACGGCTGTTGACGAAGGCATTGGCCATCAGGGCCGGATCAAGCCCGTATTCGCGGGCGAGGTCGACATAGTCGCGCACGGCGACTTCCGAGCCGGGCTTCTCGTAGCGCTGCCCGCGGTTGAACAGGGTCGAGCGCGCACCGGCCGGGCGGGCGCCGTCGAGATACTTGCCGGAGAGATAGCCCTGCGCCAGCGGCGAATAGGCGAGCAGGCCGACATCCTCGCGCAGCCAGATCTCGGCCAGCGCGGTCTCGAAGGTGCGGTTGAGCATGTTATAGGCGTTCTGGATCGACTGCATGCGCGGCAGGCCCTTCGCCTCGCTCTCGGCGAGATAGCGCATCGTGCCCCAGGCGCTCTCGTTCGAGAGGCCGAGATGCCGCACCTTGCCGGCCTTGATGAAGCCGGCGAGGATCTCGAGGACCTCGTGGAAGGGCGTTTCCTCGCCCGCTGTCTTGTAATCGGCCGCGTTGAACCGCGTCGGGTTCGAACCCCACGGCATCGCCCGGTCCGGCCAGTGCAGCTGGTAGAGATCGATGTAATCGGTCCGGAGGCGCTTCAGGCTGGAATCCAGCGCCTCTTCCATCTGGCAGCGGATCAGGCGGCCCTTCGACCCATCCTTGCGGAACCAGGTCATGTCCGAACGGCCGATCACCTTGGTGGCAAGGATCACCTTGTCGCGGTTTTTCCGGCTGGCGAACCACGTCCCCATGATCCGCTCGGTCGAGCCCTGGGTCTCCGCTGCTGGCGGGATCGAATAGAGTTCGGCGGTATCGAAGAAGTTCACGCCCCTGTCGAGGGCGTAATCCATCTGGGCATGGCCCTCGGCCTCGGTATTCTGCTGGCCCCAGGTCATGGTGCCGAGGCAGATGAGGGAAACATCAAGTCCGGTTCGGCCAAGCGGTCGACGCTGCATGTTCAGGTCCTTTTCGGGGAATCAGGAAGAATAGGGTTCGTCGGAACGGTGGCCGTCGCCCTCGTCCTCGTCGCGCTCCGGCACGGCATAGATGCCGTTGAGCCATCGCGAGAGATCGACATCGGCGCAATGCTTCGAGCAGAACGGCCGGAATTGCTGCACCGTCAGCCGCCCGCAGATCGGGCAGCGCGGCGCACGGATCAAGGTCGGGTCTTTTGCTTCCGCCATGGTCGTCACGCCTGGTTGAGCCAGCGCAGATGGACCGGATACCCGGTCCCGGCGAGCAGGGAAGCGGTTTCGTAGAGCGGCAGGCCGACAATCGCGGAATAGGAGCCGATGATCTTGGTGACGAAGGCGCCGGCAATGCCCTGGATGGCGTAGCCGCCGGCCTTGCCTTCCCATTCGCCGCTGGCAAGATAGGCGTCGATCTCGTCGCCGGACAGGCGCTTGAAGCGGACGCGGGCCTCGACGAGCCGCTGCGACTGCCGGCCGGAAGGCAGCATGACGACAACGCTGGTATAGACGCGGTGGGCCCGGCCCGAGAGCAGGCGCAGGCATTGGGCCGCCTCGGCGGCGAGTTCGGTCTTCGGCAGGATGCGCGAGCCGAGGGCGACCACGGTATCCGCGGAGAGGATATGGGAACTGGCGAGGCCTTCCTCGTGGCGCGTGTTTCGATAGGCTGCTTCCGCCTTTTCGCGGGCCAGCCGCTCGGCATAGACACGGGGCCTTTCCCGCGTCCGGGGGGTCTCGTCGATCGAGGTGGCGACCACGTGATCCGGCGTGATGCCGATCTGCCCCAGCAACTGGAAGCGCCGGGGCGATGCCGAGGCCAGCAGCAAGCGGCCGAACCCGTCGATCGCCTTCGTCATGCGGATTTCCACTTCCCTCACGGCAGGGCACAGATGCCCGACCGCGCCGTTCTAACGAGGCCGCACGAGGATCACAACCGCATCGATGCATCCCTCGCCGTGAAGGCAAACATATTCCGGATGGGTTCTTGTCGCACCCACCAATGTCTGCCAGTCTGTGGCCAACGCTCGTTTTCGGCGGCGTTTTGGTATAGGGACAAACAATGCGCTGATCCGGCTTGTCAGTTTCGTGACAGGTTCGGAAGCTAGGCGGTGCGGGCATATGAAAAAGATGCCAAGTCCAGATTATAAACATGTGGGAGCCCAAGAGATGACGACTCGACGCAATATCCTGAAAGCGGGCATGGTCGGCAGCGCAGCCGCAACCTTGCCGCTGGGGCTGCTGACACCGGCCCAGGCCCAGGCCCTGACCTCGCTGCAGGTTTTCGTGCCGGCGGCGCCGGGCGGTGGCTGGGACGGGACCGGCCGCGCGATCGAAAGCGTGATGCGCTCCGAAAAGATCATCGAGAATTTCCAGTTCGAGCATGCGCCCGGCGCCGGCGGCGTCGTTGGCATGCCGAAGTTCATTTCGACCAAGAAGGGCCAGGCCAATGCCATCATGATCGGTGGCATGGTGATGGTCGGCGCGATCATCGCCAACAAGGCGCCGCTGAAGCTTACCGATGTGGTGCCGCTCTGCCGCCTGACCGGCGAATTCCTCGCGGTCGTCGTGCCGGCCGAAAGCCCGTTCAAGACGATGGGTGACCTTGTTGCGGCGCTCAAGGCCGATCCGGGCAAGGTGTCCTGGGCCGGCGGTTCGGCCGGTGGTTCGGACCACATCCTCGCGGGCATGATTGCCAAGGCTGTCGGCGTCGATCCGCGCAAGGTCGCCTATGTCGCCTATGCGGGCGGTGGCCCGGCCACGGCGGCGCTGCTCGGCAACCAGGTTTCGTGCGGCGTGTCGGGCTATGGCGAATTCGCCGAGCAGGTGAAGGCGGGCAAGCTGCGCGTCATCGCCCTCTCCTCGGACAAGCGCCAGGATGGCATCAATGCCCCGACGCTCAAGGAAGCTGGCGTGGATGTCGAGCTGTTCAACTGGCGCGGCGTGTTCGGCGCTCCTGGCACAACGAAGGCCCAGCAGGATGCGCTGATCGCGCTGTTCGACAAGCTGGTCATCTCGGAAGGCTGGAAGTCCGAGCTCACCAAGCGCGACTGGACAGGAATCTACATGCGCGGCGATGCCTTCGCCAAGTATATCGAGACCGAAACCGCCCGTATCACCGGCATCCTCAAAGATCTCGGGCTCGCGGCCTGATCCATGGTGCTGAAACCCTCTCTGCCCGAGCTTCTGGTCGGGATCGGGATGGTGGGCTTTGCCGTCGTCGTCGGTATGGCGACGGCGGCCATTCCCTCTTCCGCCTATGCCAAGGTCGGGCCGGCCGTGGTGCCTTGGGCGATCACGGCAGGTCTGGCTTTCTTCGGCCTTCTGCTGACGATCCAGGGCCTGACCGGCGGCTGGGAGCACGAGCGGGACATCGCGTTTGACTGGCGCGGCCTTGGCTGGCTGATGGCCGGACTTGCGCTCAATCTCGTACTCATCGACGGATATCGCGTCGGCGAAACGCAGGTGATCCCGCAATTCGGGTTCATCCTCGCCTCGACCGTGGTGTTCAGCTTCACGGCGCGCGCCTTCGGCAGCCGCGCCTTTCTCCGTGATGCCCTGATCGGGTTCGCGCTTGCGCTTGTGGCCTATATCGGCTTCGACCGGGTGCTGGGCTATCAGATCGGCAGCGGGATGATCGAAAGACTGATCTGATGGATACGCTCGGCCAGCTGATGCAGGGGTTCGCGATCGCCCTGACCCCGATCAACCTGATGTGGTGTCTTGTCGGGGTTGCTGTCGGAACGGCCATCGGTGTCCTGCCTGGCCTCGGACCGGCCCTGACCATCGCCCTGCTGCTGCCGATCACCACAAAGGTTGATCCGACCGCAGCCTTCATCCTCTTTGCCGGCATCTATTACGGTGCCATGTATGGCGGATCGACCACGTCGATCCTGCTGAACACACCGGGCGAAAGCGCAACGATCGTCACCTCGCTCGAGGGCAACAAGATGGCCAAGCGCGGGCGGGCCGGCGCCGCTCTTGCCACGGCTGCCATCGGCTCGTTCGTCGCCGGCACGATCGGGACGATCGGCATTACCTTCATGGCCGAACCGGTTGTCGCCTTCGCGCTGAAATTCGGACCGGCCGAGTATTTCTCGCTGATGATGCTATCGTTTGTCACCGTGGCCGCCGTGCTCGGCAGCTCCGCCATCCGGGGCATGACAGCTTTGTTCGTCGGCATGTTCCTTGGCATGATCGGCGTCGACAACCAGTCCGGCCAGCTGCGTTTCACCTTCGGGCTGACTGAACTCTATGACGGCATCAACGTCATCATCGTCGCAGTCGGGCTGTTTGCCATCGGGGAAACGCTGTGGCTGGCCGCGCAGCCGAAAGGCGGCAATGACGAGGTGATCAAGGTCACCGATTCCGTGATGATGAGCCGGGAAGACTGGAAGCGGTCCTGGAAGCCGTGGCTGCGTGGCTCCTTCATCGGCTTCCCGATCGGGGCCATGCCGGCAGGCGGGGCCGAGATTCCGACCTTCCTGTCCTATTCGCTCGAGAAGAAGCTCTCCTCCAAGCCGGAGGAATTCGGTCACGGCGCGATCGAGGGCGTTGCCGGGCCGGAAGCCGCGAACAATGCCTCTGCCGCCGGTGTTCTCGTGCCGATGCTCGCGCTGGGGCTGCCGACATCGGCCACGGCGGCGATCATGCTCTCCGCCTTCCAGAGCTACGGGATCAATCCCGGCCCGCAGCTGCTTCAGAGCAACCCCCAACTGGTCTGGGGCCTGATCGCCTCGCTCTATATCGGCAATGTGATGCTGCTGGTGCTCAACCTGCCGCTGGTCGGGCTCTGGGTGAAGATGCTCAAGATCCCTGCCCCGCTGCTTTATGGCGGGATCCTGATCTTCGCGACGGTCGGCTCCTATGGTATCTCGCGATCCGTGGTTGACCTTGTCCTGCTCTATCTCATCGGGATCATGGGTTTCTTCATGCGGAAATTCGATTTTCCTACCGCGCCGGTCATTATCGGGATGATCCTGGGGCCGCTCGCGGAGATGAATTTCCGGCAGGCCATGACGATCAGCCAGGGCAGCTGGTGGATTTTCGTCGAGAAACCCCTGTCGCTCCTGCTCCTCGTTCTGGCCGTCATCGCACTGGTCGGGCCGGCGATTTGGGCGAAGTTCCGGCCGAGGACGACGCAGGAGGCCTGAGGCCGCCTCCACATCGCTTGCAGGCGCGGAATCCGGCTGATTCCGCGTCTCCGGCTGTCGGGAAGCAGCGGATATTGCGGCGAAGTGGCAACCTCGACGAGCATCCGGGGCTACAAAACACCCCGGTAGTTGTGACCGCATAGACGAAATCGTCGCGAACCTGCCTGGGCCGAATTGAGATGGCTTGCCATTGCCATTCCTCTGCGGTAACGAAATGTTCATCCGCCGCCCAGCGTCGTTCTTGCTTCATCCTGTCTGCCCTTTTGCTGTATTCGCCAGTTTTGATTCATTGTTAAATACTAATCTATTGCCTTTCAGCGTTTGGCCACCCGTTTTCCAGCCAAGCCGAGCCGATCTGAACCTGCATTCTTACGGGACAATCGCATGCTGAGGCCTGCGCTGTCCGCATGCGATTTTGTCATTTTTTGTTTTTCGGAGCATTGCCCATGCGAACGCTTTTCGTCGCTGCTTTCCTTCTCTTTCCCCTGTCCATGGCCCGCGGTCAGGAAAGCATGACGCTGGATCAGGCGATCCGGACGGCTGTCGCGAGCAACCCGCGCATCGACGAGGCCGCCGCCAACCGGCGCGCTGTCGATCAGGAATTGCGGCAGGTGCAGGGCAGCCTGTTGCCGCAGGTTCGCCTTCAGGCCGAATTCGGGAACGAGCGCAATCGCCGGTTCACGGCC
Source organism: Hyphomicrobiales bacterium (assembly GCA_027484605.1). Lineage (GTDB taxonomy): Bacteria > Pseudomonadota > Alphaproteobacteria > Rhizobiales > Beijerinckiaceae > Rhabdaerophilum. The sequence goes on from JAIXSR010000123.1 coordinate 16,484, forward strand.
CCGCAGGCTACAGGCGGCAACGAATGGCGCAAGGCCGGCGGCGAGGCGGGCATTGTGGTCAACCAGTTGCTGTTCGATGGTTTCGCCACCCTGAACCAGATCTATCGCCAGATGGCCCGTTCCGATGCCGCCGCCTGGCGGACACTCGAACGTGCCGAACTGATAGCGCTCGATACGGCGGAATCCTTCCTCGATATCCTGCGGTTCTCGGCCTCCGTCGCGCATGCCGCCGAGAATGTTGCCGTCCATGAGCGGCTGGCCAACACGATTGACCAGCGCTTCAGCGGCGGCCGTGCCGGCCGGGGCGACCAGGAACAGGTGCAGGAACGGCTCGCTGCCGCGCGGGCAGTGAGGGCCGAGTTGCAGATCCGCCTCGAGGAAGCCAAGGCCGCTTTCCGCCGGGCGGTCGGCATTGTTCCGGCCCGCCTGACGGCGGCTGCGCGCCTGCAGGGCCTTCCGGCCAGCAAGCAGCAGGCCTTTGAACGCACAGTGGCCGCCAATCCGACATTGCTGGCCGCGCAGAGCGATATCACTGCCGCCGAACGTGACTTCGATGCGACAACGGGGCTCTTCGTGCCGCGAGTCGGTATCGAGGGGCGTGCCGTGACAGGCCGGGATTCGAACAACACGCGCGGGGCTTTCGATGAAGCGTCTGTCAAGCTCCGTGCCGATTGGCTGATCTTCTCCGGCGGCACGGACACGGCCCGGCGCATGGAACTTGGCGAACGTGTCGCCGAGAGCCGCATGCGGATGGATTCCTTGCGGCGCGCAGCTTTTGAATCGGTCGATCGAGCCTGGGGCGTGCGCCAGTTTTCCGGCGCGCGCATCGCCTCGCTGGAAGGCCAGGTCCGCGCGGCCAGATCTGTCGTTGCAGCCTATCGGGGCGAGTACGAACTGGGTCAACGCACGCTGCTCGATCTGCTGAATGCCGAGAACGCGCTCTTCAATGCGCGCCTCTCGCTCGAAGCTGCGCGTTCCGTGGCGATCTTCTCGGACTACCAGTTGCTTGCCACATCCGGACAATTGCTGGCCCAATTGAAGATCAGCACAACGCGCGATGCCGTGCCGGCTCCAAAAGACCAGCGCAATATCTTCCCGACACGGTTCGGCAACCCGATGAAGGGTGCAATCAATTGATCGGGCAGCTTTCTGGTCGCGGAAGACACAGCGCGGATGCTCCCGCACGAGCAGCTCTCGCCTTTCGATCTTTCGCGCTCCCGGCCTGGACGGCCGCTTGTCAGCATATCCTGAAACCCGCATGGCCAGAGAGGTGCCCGATCCTTGCCTGATCCCGATTTCCACGACCCCTTGCTCAAGGCGCTCCTCTATCTTGCAGGGAAACACGGGCGTGCAGTCGGGAAGGATGTCGTCCTTTCCGGCTTGCCGCTGGAAGGCGGTCCGCTCAGGCCTTCGCTCTTTCCGCGTGCCGCCTTGCGGGCCGGGCTGGAGGCCGGGCTTGTCTGTCGCCCCTTCATGGATCTCTCCCCCATCGTCCTGCCCTGCCTGATCTTCCTGCGTGACGAGCCGGTGGTTCTCCTCCGGTTCGAGGAAGCCGGCGGCACATGCGAGATCGTCACTTTTCCAGAAGGCGCGGCTGCACACGAGATCACGCGGCCCCGTCGGGAGATCGAGGCGGCTTACGCAGGCTACGCCTTCCTTGTCCGACCCCGCGATGCGAGGGCGGAGGATCCGGCGGAGGCGCCGCGCCCCTATCGCTGGTTCTTCGATGTGATCGGGCGGTTCCGATCGAATTATCTGCACATCGCCGCCGCCGCGCTGATCATCAACGTTCTCGCCCTGGTCTTCCCGCTCTTCACCATGGCGGTCTATGACCGGGTCCTGCCGAATTACGCGATCTCCTCACTCGTTGCGCTCGCGACCGGAGTGCTGCTGGCAATCGTCTTCGACTTCGCGATCCGCCTCGCCCGGTCGCGGATGATCGATCTGACCGGCAAGCAGGCCGATGTCGTTCTCGCCTCGCGGATCTACGAGCACCTGCTCAATATCCGGATGCGCGCGCGGCCGGCGCGAATCGGCGTGCTGGCCAACCAGATCCGGGATTTCGACTCCGTCCGGGAATTCTTCACCTCGGCAACATTGATCGCTGTTACCGACCTGCTGTTTGCCTTTCTCTTCATCGGGATCATATTCCTGATCGCCGGGCCGCTGGCCTGGATTCCCCTCCTCCTGCTCCCGATCCTCGGGATGATCGGGCTGCTCATCCGGCGACCGCTGGACCGTGCGATGAAGGCCTTCCAAGGCGAAGCCTCGGCCAAGCACGGTATCCTGATCGAAAGCATCGCCGGGCTGGAGACGATCAAGGTGATGGGGGCGCAATCTAGCCTGCAATCCTCTTGGGAGCGATCGGTCGCCATGTCGGCACGGGCGAGCGAGGATGTCCATCACTGGTCCTCGCTTGCGCTGACGCTCTCGAATGCCGCCCAGCAGCTGGCCTCGCTGGGAATCATGGTCGGCGGCGTGTTCCTCGTCATGAACAACACCATTTCCGTTGGCGCGCTGGTCGCTGCCAACCTGCTGTCCGGCCGGGTCCTTGCGCCGCTGACCAACATTGCCGCCATGATCTCGCGCGCCAATCAGACCCTGATGGCCCTGCGCGCCATCGATTCCCTGATGGGCATGGAAACCGAAAGGCCGGCGGGTGAACTGAAGACCGCACGCGGGATCAAGCACGGCGCGATCGATTTCGACAAGGTGACGTTCCGCTATCCGGGCGCGGCAAGGCCAGCGATCGAGCAGGTGAGTTTCCGGATCCGGCCGGGAGAAAGGGTTGGCATTGTCGGCAAGATCGGTTCGGGCAAGACAACGATCGGCCGGCTTCTGGTCAATCTCTACGCGCCGGATTCGGGTCGGATCCTGCTCGACGAGGCTGATCAGCGCCAATTCGACCCGATCGAGCTCCGGCGCGATGTCGGCTTCGTCCTGCAGGATTCCGAACTCTTCATGGGCACGCTTCGGCACAATATTGCCCTCGGGCGCCCGGACGCGACCGATGAAGAGATCATCGCCGCTGCGTCGCTCGCCGGTGTCGACGCCTTCGCATCACAGCATCCCGACGGCTACGAAATGAGGATCGCCGAGGGTGGCCGGTCGCTGTCGGGCGGGCAAAGGCAAGCCGTAGCGCTGGCCCGCGTCCTTCTTCGCCGGCCGCGGATCCTCTTTCTCGACGAGCCGACCAGCGCGCTCGATGTGAGCAGCGAGGCGGAATTCTGTTCCCGGCTCGATGCGATGATGGGGCGCGACACGACCTTCCTTGTCTGCACACATCGCGTGTCGTTGCTCGCCTTTGTCGAGCGGCTGCTTGTGTTCGAGAACGGGTGCCTCGTCGGTGACGGCCCGCGCGACAGGATCCTCGCGGCAATGCCGACGCGCGGCACCGGGCCCAGGAAACGGGCCGATGCATAAGGACGATTTCGCCTTCGCCAACGATATCCGGTCGGCTGCAGCCTTGCGGACCCCGCGGACCTATGCGCTGCTGGTCCAGGTGACGGCAGCGCTGATGCTGACGGCCCTGGTATGGGCCCATTTCGCAATCCTCGACGAGGTGACGCGGGGCGATGGCCGGATCATCCCCTCCCGGCAGATCCAGGTGGTCCAGCCCCTCGAGGGCGGCCTTGTCGAGAATATCCACGTGAAGGAGGGAGCGATTGTCCAGAAGGGCGACATCCTGATGCGGATCGACGATACCAGTTTCGCGGCCCAGCTTGGCGAGATCCGCGAGCGCCGCATGGCCCTGGCAACCCGCGTCGCACGGCTGACGGCGGAAGCGGCCGGGCAGAGCCAGATTGTCTCGTCACCGGCCCTGCTCCGCGAAACGGCCCGGGCTTGGGAAGCGGAAAAGGCGGTGTTCGAGGCACGGCAACGGAAGCTTCAGCAGGATATCGAGGTGATCGTCCAGCAGGTCGGCCAGAGACGGGCCGAACTGGCCGAGTTGCAGGCGCAGGACCGCCGTTTGACCCAGAGCATCGCGCTGCTGTCCAGGGAGATCGCGATCACGCGGCGGCTCTACCAGCAACGAGTCGTGCCCGAGATCGAGATGCTGCGCCTCGAACGCCAGGCGGCGGAGCTTGAAGGCCAGCTCGACGTGGTCAAGGCCTCGCTTGGCAAGGCCGATACCGGCATCCGCGAGGCAGAGGCCCGGCGCGAGAACGTGGTCTCCACCTTCCGGGCGACCTCTGAAGAGGAATTGTCGAAGGCTCAGGCGGATCTGGCCGTCGTCGAAGAGACCATCCGCGCCGCCCAGGACCGCGTCCGGCGGACGGATCTGCGCGCGCCCGTCCACGGAATCGTCAACAAGATCAGCGTCACGACGATCGGGGCGGTCGTGCAGCCCGGCCAGGCCGTGATGGATATCGTGCCGCTCGAGGACAACCTGCTGGTCGAGGGCAATATCCGGCCGGCCGATATCGCCTTCATGCGGCCGGGACAGGCTGCAGTGGTCAAGGTCTCGGCCTATGATTCAACGATTTACGGCTCCCTTCAGGGCAAGGTCGAGCGGATCAGCGCCGATACGATCACCAACGAGCAGAAGGATGTCTTCTACCGGGTGATTGTCCGGACGACGAAAAGCCATCTCGGCCCGGATGCGGCACCCCTGCCCATCATCCCCGGCATGGTGGGCAGTGTCGAAATCCTCACCGGGCGTAAATCGGTACTGGACTACGTGCTGAAGCCCGTGCGCAAGGTCTTCGGCGAGGCTATGCGCGAACGCTGATCGATAAACAGCAAACTTTCTGCTTCAACCCGACGAAAGCACGCCGTGAAGTTCACGCTGCGGGCGGGTCCGGCTTAACCGAAAACCGATGGCTGCCGCCCATCCTGAGCCGGCACAGGGAAAGAGATCTGTCCGATCAGGCAGAACCGCAAGGCTCCGATCCCCGTGCCAACAGGTGTGGGGTTGCTGATGACGCATTTCCTGTCAGTCTGGCGCTGGCCCGTCGTCAGCTTCGTCGCCGGTTTCCTGCCGGTTCTCTCCATGATCTCCCCTGCCCTCTCCCAGGATTCGGCGGCCGTGTGGCGCCCGGCCTCGGCCCTCACCGTCTCGCAGCGGCTTGATGACGGGCCGAAATTCTTCACGATCCGCCAGATTGTCGACCGCCAGGCCGGAAAAGCGTCGACCATGGAGCCTGAAAACCCGGCATGGCCGATGCGAATGTCGACGCTCGGCCTGGAAGTGCCTGCCGCGACAGCCGGAGATGCGCCCTATCTGGGTGCAGGCTACCAGCTGTTCCCGTCCTTCCATGCGCAGGTCGCGCTGAACTGGCGACGTCTTCAGACCGAATGGGCCCGGGATGCGGCCATTCTGGAACAATGCGAGCGCAACCCCGGGCGATGCCCGAAAGCCGGCAGTGCCTATCTCTCGATCCTGCGGCAGGCGAGCCTGGTCGAGCGGGAAGCGCAGATCGAGCTTGTCAATGCCCGGGTCAATGCCTCCGTCCGGTACCAGAGCGATTTCGCGCGCCATTCCGAATGGGATGTCTGGTCGAGCCCGCTCAAGACGCTCGGGCAGGCAGGCGATTGCGAAGATTATGCGATTGCCAAGTTCTACCTGCTGAAGGCACTCGGGATCCCCGAGGTGGATATGCGCATCGTCCTGCTGCGCGACAGGCAGGCCCGCGAAGACCATGCCGTACTGGCGGTACGGGGCCGCTTTGCCTGGCATCTGCTCGACAACCGTCATGACGGGCTGGACAGCGATGCCAGCTCGCCGCATTACCGGCCTGTCATCGCCCTCAACAGCTTCCGACAGGATCTTTTTGCGGCCCCCTTCGTCGAGGTCGAGGATGCCGAAGGCAAGGGTGGCCTTGTCGCGCGGACGGCCAGTACCGCGACGCACGCAGCCGAGCCAGGCCAAGAATACCTCCTTCGCGGCACGCGCTAGCCGGCGCTTCCGCGGCCAAGCGGAGCGATGGCCTCGGCGAGCCTGTCTGCCGTGAGCCCCGGGCCCAGCCGCTGCCCTGTCGCGGCGTGCCGATAGACGCCGGCACAGGCGGCTTCGAAAGGCGCCATACCTGCCGCGAGATGCGCGGCGATGATGCCGGCCAGCACGTCTCCCGACCCGGCTGTCGCCAGTTCAGGCCCGCCGGAGATGTTGATGGCGGCACGGCCATCCGGGGCGGCAATGACGGTATCCGGCCCCTTATGGACGACGATGCAGCTGCTCCGCACGGCGGCTGCCCGCGTTGTCTCGACTTTCGAGCCGGCTTCGGAGAGACCGAACAGGCGCGTGAATTCTCCGGCATGCGGCGTCAGCACAGCACCGCCGCGGTTGCGGGGCGCGAGCCATTCCGGCTGGCCCTGCAAGGCCGTGATGGCATCGGCATCGATGACCAGCTTCAGCCCCGCCTCCATCAGGACCGCGAGCGCCTTCCGCGTTTCCGGGCCGGTTCCTGCTGCCGGCCCGATTACGGCAGCCGAGAAGCGCCCCCGGGCCAGCAGGTCCGGCAGGGCATCCGGGCCAGCCAGTTCCGCCAGCATGACGGCCGAGAGATGCGCTGCATGGATGCGCAGGGCGGCGGCTTCACCGGCCAGGGTGACCAGACCCGCCCCGGAATGCAGGGCGGCCAGAGCGGACAGGCGTGCAGCCCCCGTGCGGAATTCCGGGCCGCTCAGGACCAGGACATGGCCTTTCCCGAACTTGTGGATTGCCGGGCCGGGTGGCGGCAGGGCCGCGCGCCAGAGCGCCGGGCCGTTGAGAGAAAGCGGCGGATCGGCCGGGATGCGCGGCAGATGCGCCGGAGCAAGGCCGATCTGGGCCAGAACCAGCCTGCCGCAGAGATGCCGCCCCGGCTCCAGCCAATGGCCCGGCTTCGTGCGGAAGAAAGTCACGGTCCGGTTCGCGCGAAGAACAGGGCCGGTTGCGCAGCCTGTATCGCCCGAGAGCCCGCTGGGCATATCGACGGCCACCACAAAGGCACCGGACCTCGCCACACGGGAGAGTGACTCGGCCTCGGCGCCGCGGATCGATCGCGAGAGCCCGGCCCCGTAGAGGGCGTCGATGATGATCGTCCCGGCATGCGGTGTGAAGTCGGATAGCGTGCGGATCGGCAAGCCGGTCCGGGCCGCCTGTTCCGCAGCCGGCGAGCCGGGCGTCGGCGGGCGCTCGGCGAAGATGGCGACTGCCATGCCGCTCGCTGCGAGATGGCGTGCAGCGACATAGCCATCTCCGCCATTGTTACCGGGCCCGCAGAGAACCGCCACCGGCGCGCGGAACGGCACGGCATCGGCCACGGCCTGGCCGGCCTTTTCCATCAGATCAAGGATGGGGATGCCCATGCGAACCGCCGCAGCATCGACCTCGGCCATGGCGGCAGTGGTAAGAAGCTCGGGCGGGAAACGATGCAGGTCCTGCAGGGCCATGTCAGCGCCCCGGTTCGGGGAGCAGCAGCCCTTCGGTGATCAGGTCGAGATGGGCCGCGAGGAATTGCTCAGGCGGGATAGGGGCTTCCCGGGTGAAGGTCATCTGCCAGATCGCGCTCATGATGGCGGGAGCCATGATGACAAGCGGCAGGTCGGCGGCGGCGCCATCGCGAATTTCTCCCCTCGCCCGGCCCCGCGCCACGATACGTTCGAGCAACTCGCGGCCACGCAGGACAGTCTCCCGGTAATAGAGGGCTGTCAGGCCCGGGAAATGGCTGCCCTCTCCGATCAGGATCCGGAGAATGGTGTGCAGGTCGCTCTGGACGAGGCGCTGGTGAAGCACTGGAATGACCAGCTTGAGAAGCTCACGCGTCGGGCCGGGGAACGAATCGACAAAGCCGGCGATCTCGCCGATGGCCGGCACGACCTTCTCCTGCACGGCCGCCATGAAGAGCGATTCCTTGTCGCGGAAATAGAGGTAGATCGTCCCCTTCGCGATCCCGGCGCGGCGGGCGACATCCTCCAGCCGTGTACCGGCGAAACCGCGCAGGGCGAATTCCTGCATTCCCGCTTCGATGATTTCGGCGGGGCGGGCCTCCTTCCGGCGGCGGCGCGCCGGCGGTGCAGCTTCGCCCGGCACTGATTGAATAACTGACTCTTTGGTCATTAATCCTTGCAATCCCGATGAAACCTGCTAGAAATGACTTTGTAGTCATTAAGCCCCGAAAGACCAAGGACATTCGCATGCGCGCCGGCGAGGACCCTGCTGAAACGGCCCCGGGAACACCCGCCCTGCCGATGGTGGTGGTCGAGAGGAACCTTCCGGCACCGGCCCGATCCCACCGTCTGCGGCCGATGCTGCGCGCCCTGCCCTTCATTCCCGCCGTGATGGCGCTGCTGATGACCGGTGGCGTGATCGGGCTCTATTTCCAGCCGCCCGGCGTGCGGAAAGTCATGACCTGGCTGAATCTTGCCCCGGGTGGTGGCACGTCGAACCCGATCGCGGTGCCGGCGCCGCCCGTCCAGCCGGACGCCGTCCGGGCGCAGCCCCGCGCCGTGATCGGTCTGGGCAAGCTGTTGCCGGAGGGTGAGGTGGTCACGGTGGCGCCGCCCTATGGCGCCGGCGATGCCCGGATCAGCCGGATTCTGGTCTCCGAAGGCCAGAAGGTCGAGGCTGGCGCCTTGCTCGGCGTGATGGACAACGAGCGTCCGCTGCTTTCGGCGCTCGAGGCGGCGAAGGCCAGCCTCGCTTCCAAGCAGGCGGTTCACGCGCAGGTGCGCAATGCGACGGCCGCGGCAAGGGCCGAGGCCCAGGCTGCGCTCGCCCGTTCGGAATCGGTGGCGCAAAATGCCGCCCGCGATTTCGAGCGGGTGGAAGAACTCAAGCGCCGGGGCTTTGCCTCGGACCAGAGCCATGACCAGCGCCGCAGCCAGATGGAAGAGGCCATGCGCGATGTCGAGCGCAACCGCGCCTCGCTGACGCGCTATGGCGAGGGTGATCTCGACCTGCAGCCCGATATCGTGGTTGCTGCCCGGACGGTCGATCTTGCCCGGGCCGATCTCGAACGGGCTGCCGCCGATCTGGAGCGGGCCTATATCCGCGCCCCGCTGGCCGCGACGATCCTCTCGATCACGGCGCGACCGGGCGAGAAGCCCGGGGCGGGTGGCATTCTCAATCTCGGTGATATCGACCATATGAAGGCCGAGATCGAGGTCTACCAGACCGAAATTTCCCGGGTGGGTCTCGATGCACGGGTGGAGGTCCAGGCCGAAGCCTTGCCGGAACCTCTGCAGGGCAGGGTCTCGCGGATCGGGCTCGAGGTCGGGCGGCAGACGATCACCGATCCCTCCCCCGCCGCCAATACGGATGCGCGGGTCATCAAGGTGACGGTCCGGCTGGATCCGGCTTCGAACGTGATCGCGCGGGGCTTCACAAACCTGCCTGTCCGGGCCCGCATCCTGCCGGCCGCGCCATGACTGCCTGGCTGGAATCCCTGCTTGGCCGGCTGCCGATCGGCTGGCTGCAGCTCAGCCACAGCAAGGGCCGGCTGGCTGCCGCAGTGGCCGGAGTGGCTTTCGCCAATATCCTCATCCTGATGCAGCTCGGCTTCCTCGGGGCGCTGATCGGCAGCATTGCCCTGCCCTACAACCAGTTCCAGGCCGATCTGATCATTTCTTCCTCCGACATGAACACGCTGGCCGATGGCTCGCCCCTGCCCCGCCAGCGCATGTACCAGGCCCTGGCGGTGGAGGGCGTGCGGAGCGCCACGCCGGTCTATTTCGGCAAGCTGGACTGGAAACGTCCGGATGGCTCGGTCCGAACGCTCGACCTTTTCGGAGTCGATCCGGCCGCGACCACCTTCCGCAATCCGCGGATCGCCGCGCGGCTGCCCGAACTGGCCCTGTCGGATGTCGCGCTGATCGATTCGAAGACGCGCAACGTGCCGGCGGAGATGTTTGCGGCGATCGACCGGGGCGAACGCTACAGTTTCGAGGCGAAGGGGCGCACGATCTCGGTCGCCGATACGTTTGTGATGGGCGGCGGCTTCTCGGCCGATGGCTATCTCGTCGTTTCGGACCAGACCTTCCTGAAGCTGTTCCCGCAGCGGGCGCCGGGCGCGCCCAATCTTGTCTTCGTGACGCTGGAACCGGGCGCCGTTCCCGCGAAGGTTCTGGCCACGATGCGGGCGCTTCTGCCGCGGGACGACAGCAAGGTCCGGACACTGGCCGAGACGATCGCCGTGGACCAGCGCTTCCAGACGACGCAGAAGCCGGTCGGGATCATCTTCGGCTTCGGCATCGTGATCGGCATTCTGGTTGGCATCATCATCGTCTATCAGGTGCTCTCGACGGATGTGGCGGATCACATCAAGGAATATGCGACCTTCAAGGCGATCGGCTATCCGCAGCGCTTCTTCCTTGGCATCGTATTCGAGGAAGCCCTGATCCTGGCCTTGCTCGGCTTCGTGCCCGGCCTGCTGATCGCGCTGGGCCTCTATGCCCTCGTGACCGGGGCGACCGGCCTGCCCCTCGCCATGACGGCCTCGCGCGCCGGCGGCGTCCTGATCGGCACGCTGCTGATGTGCACGCTTTCCGGTGCCATTGCGACGCGCAAGCTGGCGCGGGCCAACCCGGCGGATCTGTTCTGATGGCCACCTCCTCCATCATCATCGGCAAGCTCGACCATTGGTTCGGCGAGGGCGAGGCGCGGAAACAGGCGCTGTTCGACGTGGATCTTGCCATCGAGGCCGGGAAACTGACGGTGCTGGTCGGCGCTTCCGGTTCCGGCAAGACCACCCTCCTCACGCTGATGGGGTGCCTCCGGCGGGTTCAATCCGGGAGCATCCGGCTGCTGGGCCAGGAACTGGCGGGCGCGGACGAGGCCGTGCTTATCGGGATGCGCCGGCGCCTCGGCTTCATCTTCCAGGCGCACAACCTGCATGAAAGCCTGACCGCAATGCAGAATGTCCGCATGGGGCTGGAAGTGCACGGGCCCGGCCCGATGCGGCAATGGCAGCCGGCCTGCCGGCAGATCCTGACACTGCTCGGCCTCGATGACCGGCTCGATTACCTGCCGGCCAATCTGTCGGGCGGGCAGAAACAACGCGTGGCCATTGCCAGGGCCCTTGTCGGCAACCCGGACATCGTCTTTGCCGATGAACCCACGGCCGCATTGGACAAGGCCAGCGCGCTCAACGCAGTCATGCTGCTGAAGCGACTGGGAGAGGAACGCGGAACGACCATCGTCATGGTGACCCATGATGCCAAGATCCTCGATCTGGCCGACTGGGTCGTCACGATCGACGAGGGGCGGATCATGGAGAGCCGGCAGGCCGGTTCATAGGCCGGGCGCTGGCGGAAGGCGTCGGAACGTGCCGCGCGCGGCGAGGCTGGCATTCTCGCGTTCGACGACCAGCCGGTAGGTCAGGTAGTATTTGTAGATGTTCGAGACATACTGGACAGTCTCGCGGCCCACGACCATTGCCGCAGCATGCTCGACATTGCCGAACCAGCGGTCAGGGTCGAGGCCCTTCTCCCGCGCGAGACGGCGGAATTTCCGGAGATTGCCCGGGCCGGCATTGTAGGCCGCGAGCGTCATCAGCATCCGCTCGTGCGGGTCGAGGGCGGGATCCCGCAGATAGGTTTCGCGGAGATGCTGCATATAGAGCGCGCCGGCACGGATATTGGTGTCGGCATCGCTGGCAATGTCGCGGATGCTGACCGGCGGCGCGGCGGCGGTGCGGGGCAGGAGCTGCATGACCCCGACAGCCCCGCGATGCGAGCGGCGCTTCTGTTCCAGCTGCGATTCCTGATAGCCCTGTGCGGCCAGCATCAGATAGTCGAAGCCACTCGTCTCCCCATGGCGCTGGAACGAGTCGAGATGGCCGTTGAACTTCTGCAGCTCCGTGGATGATGTCGCTGGCTTGACTGCATTCCTGCCGCCGAAATAGCGCTGGAAGACGGTATTGCCGAAGCTTGTGCCAATCTTCGTTTCCTCGAAGAAGGCATCGATCTCGGCCTTGAGGACCGGCGAGCCCTTGCGGATTGCCCAGGCAATCTCCCCGCCCGCATTGACCGCCAGATCTTCCCGCGCCCGGAGCGCCGGAAAGATGGCGAGCCATGGCCGGACCTTGTGTTCGTCGACGATGGCCAGCGGCAGCAGGCCGGCCTGCACCATCTCGAGCAGGTCCTCGTCCTCGAGCGCGGTCGGGGTCGGCTCGATCCGGATTGGCTTCCGCCCGGCCAGTTCCAGCTTTGCCGACAGCGCGCGGATATGGCTGGCATAGCTGGACGAAAGCCTAAGCTGCACGCTCTGGCCGGAGAGGTCATCCAGGGTGGCGAGGGGCGGCGCGGCCGGGCCGGTGACCACGATCTCGCGGACATCCGTCAGCCAAGGGCGGGCAAAATCCACTTCGGCCAGTCTCTCGGGCGTGATGGTGAGATTGGCGGCGATGATGTCGCCTTCTCCCTTCTTCAACGCTTCCAGCATCCGGTTGCGGGGGGTGGGGATGAACACAACCGAGACCCGGCCCACACCGCCTTTGTGGCGACGGTTGAGCCAGGTCTCGAATTCGCTGCCGAATTCGGCGACAAGCCCGTATTGACGGCCGCGATCGATAAAGAAAAGCGTCCGGCTATACGGCACGATGAGTCGAACGACGCGTCGCTTCAGGATCGCATCGAGATCACCGGTCGAGACGCGGAGATCGGTGCGCAGACGTGCCGACTGAGGCGTCTGGGCATGGGTGGCAGCGGGGCCAGCCAGCCCGGCGAGCAGGGCCACACACAAGGCGATCAGAATTCTCGGCATGCAGATCCCCCGGCGCTGCCACGAGGATAGCGCTCCTCGTTCATGCCGTGAAGCCGGGCCGGGATGGATGTCCCCGGCCCCGGCCGGCCCGGAGATCAAGCCCCCGGCTGTGTGGCGTTCGGGAAGAACAGCGAGGCACCGCCGATCTTGTAATCCGAGATCGCCTTCTGGCCCTCGGGCGAGACCAGCCAGTCGATAAAGGCCTGTCCTTCCGCCTTCTTCACATGCGAGTGCTTCGCCGGATTGACGAGCATCACGCCATATTGGTTGAATAGGCGACGATCCCCCTCGACCACGATGTCGAGATCGCCACGGTTCCTGAAGTTCAGCCAGGTCGCGCGGTCGGAGAGGACATAGCCGTTCTGGGCCGAGGCCATGTTGAGCGCCGCGCCCATCCCCTGCCCGATCTCGCGGTACCACGGGCCCTTGACCTTCTCGATATCGATCTCGGCAGCCTTCCAGAGGTTGAGCTCGGCCGAATGCGTGCCGGACTTGTCACCGCGCGAGATGAAGAGCGAGCCCTTGGCCTGCACGGCCTTCAGCGCTGTGACAATATCCTTGCCACCCTTGATGCCGGCGGGGTCGGCCTTCGGGCCGATCAGCACGAAGTCATTGTACATGACCGGCTTGCGCTCGACGCCGAAACCCTCCTCGACGAATTTCAGCTCCTGCGCGCGGGCATGGACGAAGACGACATCCGCATCGCCGCGACGCCCGGTATCCAGCGCCTGCCCCGTGCCCTGGCTGACCACACGCACCTCGATGCCGGTTTTCGCCTTGAAGAGCGGCAGCAGATGCGTGAACAGGCCGGAATCGGTGGTCGATGTCGTCGAAGACACGGTAATGAAGCGCTCGGCGGGGGTTCCCTGCGCGAAAGCCGGGCCAGAGGCCACGAGGGCAAGGCCAAGGACCAGCCACATTTTTCTGTCGATCATCGATTGTCTCCTTTTCGGATGTTTGCGGTTCGAAAGGTCACCAGAGCAGATCTCCGGCAAGGAAGGCCCGGGCTTCCGGCGAGGCGGGAGCCCGGAGAAACTGTTCCGCAGGCGCGTCTTCCTTGAGGCGCCCGGCATGGAGAAACAGGACGCGGTTCGCCAGCCGGCGGACCTGCCCGAGATCATGCGTGGTCATCAGGATCGTCATGCCCTCGGCCGCAAGCCCGGCAATGATCTGCTCGATCTGGCGTGTCGCACCGGGATCGAGATGCGCGCTTGGCTCGTCAAGCATGAGCAGTTCGGGCTCCAGCGCCCAGGCGCGGGCAATGGCGAGGCGCTGCTGCTCCCCGCCCGAGAGCAACCGGGCCGGGCGCTCCGCAAGATCAGCAAGGCCATAGCGGGCCAGAGCCGCGCCCGCGCGATGTTCCGGCTGGTCGAAATCGAGCGCGCGGAGGGCATGGACAAGGTTCGCCCTTACTGAGCGCCGCAGCATGACGGGCCGCTGGAAGACCATGGCATGACGAGGCCGTCCGGCAATCCGGCCGGATCCGATTGCCCAGCCGATCGTGCCGTCATCCGGCTGGATCAGGCCGTGGCAAAGCCGGAGCGTCAGGGACTTGCCGGCGCCGTTGGGGCCGATCAGGGCGGTCACGCCGCCCCGGGGAAGCGCGAAGCCGACGCCATCGAGCAGGCGCTTGCCATCGCGGTGCAGGGTCAGGCCCTCGACCTGAAGCGGCAGGATCGTGGGCATGCCATGCATCGGGATCATCCTGCGAAGCGCGTGCCGATGCGGCTGGCCGCATAGCCGGCCGCGTTGATCGCGAGGGTCAGGGCCATCAGCACGAGGCCGAGCCCGAGGGCGAGCGGCAGGTCGCCCTTGGAGGTCTCGAGCGCGATCGTGGTGGTCATCGTCCGGGTGTAGTTGGCGATGTTGCCGCCGACGATCAGCACCGCCCCGACTTCGGCGCTGGCGCGGCCGAACCCGGCGAGCAGGCCCGTCGCCAGTGCGAAGCGCCCGTCCCAGAGCAGGGTCGGCACGGCGCGCCAACCCGTCAGGCCCAGCGAGGTCAGGTGCTCGCGATATTCCTGCCAGAGTTCCTCAAGCGTCCCGCGGGTCAGGGCAATGACAATCGGCAGGACCAGGATCGTCTGGGCGATGATCATCGCCGTCGGCGTGAAGAGCAGGCCGAGCGGGCCCAGCGGGCCCGATCGCGAAAGGAAGAGGAAGACGACAAGCCCCGCCACGACCGGGGGCAGGCCCATCAGCCCGTTGATGACGACGATCAGCGCCGTCCGCCCGGGAAAGCGCGCCAGAGCCAGCCAGGCGCCGAGCGGCAGGCCGATGATTGCCGCGACAAGGACAGCCGTCAGGGTGACGCGCAGCGAGAGGCCGACGATCTGCAGGAATTGCGGATCGAACGTCACCATCAACCGGATCGCAGCCTGCATGGCCCCCAGAGCATCCATGGGCCTGATTTAGGGCGGCGCCTTGACGGCGGGAAGCAATTTCTTCAGAAATCGGATGTTTCGGAAATCATGCTGATCAGCGCAGGTGTATGCATGTCGATCTATCTCTCGACCGAAGAAGCGGCCGCCTATCTCGGTCTCAAGGAGCGCAAGCTCTACGACATGGCCGCAGCCGGCCAGGTGCCCTGCTCCAAGGTGACCGGGAAATGGCTGTTCCCGCGCGCCGCGCTCGACCGCTGGATCGAGGCGGGCCTGTCCGGCGCATTGCCGATGCCCGTCAACCCGCCCGCCATTATCGGCGGCAGCCATGATCCTCTGCTGGAATGGGCGGCGCGCCGGTCAGGATCCGGCCTCGCCCTGCTGGCTGTCGGCTCCGAAGCCGGACTGGACCGGCTGGCGCGGAACGAGGTGGCGATCGCGGCAATCCATCTCCATGCGCCGGCGAGCGAGGATGCCAATCTCGACATGGTCGCAGCCCTGCCGGGCCTGAATGACCTCGTGATGATCCATTTTTCCCGCCGCGAGGAAGGCCTGCTGCTTCCAGCCGGAAACCCACGCGGGATTGCCCGGCTGGCGGATGCCTTCGCGCCGGGCATCCGCTTCGGCCAGCGGCAGGCCGGCGCCGGCGCGCAATTGCTGCTGATGAAGCTGGCGCAGGAGCAGGGGTTCGAGCCCTCCGCCCTGCCGCGCAGCCTCGCCTATGAGACGGGGCAGGATCTGGCCTTTGCCATCCGTGCGAATGCGATCGATTGCGGCATCGCGACCCGGGCGGTTGCCGAAGCGAATGGTCTCGGCTTCCTTTCGCTGGCCTGGGAGAATTTCGACCTCGTCATGCGCCGCCGGACCTATTTCGAACCGGGGCAGCAGGCGCTCTGGGATTTCCTGCGCAGCCCGGCCTTCCACGACCATGCCCGCCGGCTGGGCGGGCTGGATGTGAGCGAGGCCGGACGGGTGCGGTTCAACCGGTAAGTGCAGCATCAGCCCGGTGCGAGGGCGCCCATCCGGATGAGGACATTGCCGTAAAGGCGCCGCTCCCCGCATTGAACCACGGCGAAGGCTCCCTTTGCGGCCTCGTAGAAGGCGAAACGCTCCAGCGCATGGAACGGCCCGCCAAAGCCGGCCCGGTATGCCACCTGCTCCATCGCGCGCACGGCTTCGGGCTTGTCGTCCGGTCGGCCGACCACCTGCATGAAGCGCACCGGATCCGGCGTGAAATCATCGAGGGGGAAGAGGGAGAGGACCGCTTCCAGCACGGCATCCACGCCGAGGCCGGGCAGCCGGACCAGCGTGCCGGTGACGGTGCTGGCCGCCACGGTTTCCGCCGGATGGTTGGAATCGACGATGGCAAGGTCATCGCCATGGCCCATCCGGGCGAGCAGATAGAGCAGTTCCGGCGACAGGCGCGGATCGATCCCCCTCAGCATCAGAGACGCCCCCTTTTCCCAAGATAGATCCGGGCGGCATTGCCCCCCATGATGGCGGCCTGTGCCTCGGCGGAAAGCCCGGCAATCGTGCGCTCGACAATGTCGAGCCAATCGGCATAGGTGCCGGCCAGTTCCAGAACCGGCCAGTCCGAGCCGAACAGGACACGCTCGGGGCCGAAAGCCTCAAGGACGGTCCGGATGAAGGGATAGAGATGGTACATGCCATCGCCCGCAGCGGCTTCCGTCAACAGGCCCGACAGTTTGACCATGACATTCGGCCGGCGGGCCAGCGCGGCGAGATCGCTCGACCAGGGCTCATGGATCCGCTCGCGGACCAGCGGCTTGGCTGCATGATCGACCACGATGGCGAGATCGGGCATGCGATCGGCCAGAACCAGCAGGCGCGAGAGGTGCGGCGGACGGAGAAGCGCGTCGAAGACGAGCCCCTGGGTCACCATGGCCCGCAGCGCCGGGAGGATCGATGGCGCCAGCATCCATTCCGGATCGGCAATGTCGTGGATCATCGGCCGCAAGCCGACCAGAAGCGGATCAGCGGCGAGCGCGGTGATCCGCTCCGGCGCATCGGCGGCGTCGAAATCCGCCCAGCCAACCACGCCGGCAATGCTGGCATGCCGGGCGGCAAGATCGAGCAGGTAGCGCGTCTCGGCCTCTGTCGGCGCGGCCTGGACAAGGATGGTCCGGTCGATCCGGCCGACCTCGAGCATCGGCGCGAGATCGGCGGGTCCGAAATCGCGATGGATGGCGGCGAGGGCCGGCGTCAGCCAGCCATAATCGCCGCGTTCCAGCGCCCAGTAATGCTGGTGGGCATCGATCCGCATCACCCCTCCCCCGTCGGCGCGCGCGGGGCGATCAGCCCGGCAGCGCGCATGTCCTGCCAGAAGGCCGCGGGAACCGGGGCTGACCAGCCTTCGAGATTCCGGCGGATCTCCGCCGGCGTGACCGCCCCGAGCACGACGCTGGAAATGGCGGGATGCGCGCGAGCGAAATTCATCGCAGCACTGGGGAGCGCCACGCCATGGCGCCGGCAGAGCGCCTCGATCCGGCGAACCCGGTCAAGGACGGGCTCGGGCGCATCGGCATAATCGTATTTCGCGCCGGGAATGGCACCGGTGGCGAGAATGCCGGAATTGAAGACCCCGCCGAGCAGGATGCCGATGCCCCGTGCCTCGGCCAGCGGGAACAGCGCATCGAGCGCACCCTGCTCCAGCAGCGAATAGCGACCGGCGAGGAGCAGGCAATCGAGATCGCAATGATCGGCAAAACGCAGGCAGATCTCCACCTCGTTGACGCCGATGCCGATAGCGCGGATCACCCCTTGCTCGCGCAGGCGGAAAAGAGCACGCCACGCGCCGGCCAGGGCCTCGGCGAAACGCTGGTCGACCGCATCGCCATGGTTGCGCCGGTCGACATCGTGGATGAGGGCAATGTCGATGCGGTCGGTGCCCAGCCGGAGGAGTGACTGTTCCAGCGAGCGCATGGTGCCGTCATAGGAATAGTCGAGCGTAGCGGCAAAAGGCAGCCCGCCGGCATAGCCCTCGCGGTCCCATTCGCCCCGGGCGGGGCTCATCCAGCGGCCGACCTTGGTCGAGAGCACGACCCGGTCCCGGCCGGCGCGGCGGATGGCGGTGCCGACGCGATGCTCGGCAAGGCCATGGCCATAGAGCGGCGAGGTATCGATCAACGTCACGCCGGATTCGATGGCTGTCGTGACAGCCGCAATCGCCTCCTCGTCATCGATCAGGCGATAGAGGTCGCCCAGCGGAGCGGCGCCGAAGCCGAGTTCGCTTACGGGAATGCCGCTTCGCCCGAGGCTTCGTTTTCCGACAGCCGCCATCAGCGCCCCATGACCAGCTTGGGCAGGAAGGTGGTCAGCGGAGGCCACAGCGTGATCGCCAGAAGCACGGCCAGCAGGGGCAGCAGCCAGGGCAGGATGGCCCTGGACATCGCCTCGAATGAGATATTGGCGATTTTCGCTGTCACGAAGAGCACGACGCCGACTGGCGGCGTGATCGTGCCGATCATCAGGTTCAGCACGAAGATCAGCCCGAACTGGATCGGGTCGATCCCGAATTGCGCGGCGGCCGGCGTCAGGATGGGGATCAGGATCAGCATGGCGGCAAGGGCCTCCATGAAGCACCCGACCACCAGCAGAAGGCCGTTGACCGCGAGCAGGAAGACGAGCGGATTGCCAATCCAGTCAACGATCATCGGGCCGACGGTCTGGGGAATGCGCGAGATCGACAGGCACCACGCCAGGGCCGCCGCCGTCATGACCAGAGCCAGCACGACACCGGTCGTCTCGACCGTGTCGGCAATCAGATCCGGCAGGTCGGACAGGCGGAAATCGCGGTAGACGAAAAGACCGAGCACCAGCGCATAGACAGTGGCGACGCCGGCGGCCTCGGTCGGGGTGAACCAGCCACCGATCATGCCGCCGAACAGGATGACGGGCGTCATCAACGCCCAATGGGCACGCTTGTAGGCCACCCAGACCTCGCGAAGGCCCGGGAAGGGATGGCGCGGCATGTTCCGGCGGCGCGCCACTTCCGTCACCATCAGCATGAGCGCGCCGGCCATCAGCAAGCCCGGGATGACCCCGGCGAGGAACAGGCCTCCGATCGAGACATCGGCCGAGACGCCATAGACCACCATCGGGAGGGACGGCGGGATGATCGGGCCGATCGTGGCCGAGGCCGCCGTGATGGCCGCGGCGGTTTCCGGATCATAGCCCTCGTCGCGCATGGCCTTGATTTCGAGCGTGCCCACGCCGCCCGCATCAGCCACGGCCGAGCCGGACATGCCCGCGAAGATGACGCTGGCAAGGATATTGGCATGGCAGAGTCCGCCCCTGAGCCAGCCGACGCAAGCCGTAGCGAAGGCGAAGATCCGGTCGGTCACACCAGCCGAATTCATGATATTGCCCATAAGGATGAAGAGCGGTGCGGCCAGAAGCGGGAAGGAATTCGCCGCCTGCGCGATCTTCTGCGGCACGATGCCGGCGGGAATGCCGGCCAGCGCGACGAAGGCAAAGGCCGCAAGCCCCATCGAGGCGAAAAGCGGAATGCCGGCCAGTAACACGGCGAACCAGCCCAGCAGGATATAGCCCATGGTGCCGGTCACAGGGTCATCCCTCCACCGGCGCCACCCGCCCTTGGCCCGTGGCGGGCGATGAGCACGGCCTCGGACAGGGCCTGGAGGATCAGCAGCGCAGCCGCGAAGGGGATCGGCAGATAGAGCAAGCCGGCAGGGAGCGGCAGGCTGACCCATTCGATATCCCAGTTCCGGCCGATCAACGGCGTGCCGTAGCGGATCAGCTGGATCGCGAAAACAATGACCGCCAGCCGGATGGCGATCTCGGCAATCCGGCCGGCCCTGTCCGGCAGGAGATCGACCAGCATGGTGATGCGGATATGGCTCCGCCGGCGCGCGGCGATCATCAGGCCGACAAAGCCGGCCCAGACCAGCAGGTTCTGCGCGGCCTCGTCGGTCCAGGCCAGCGGCTGGCCGATGGCGCGCGCCAGCACGCCGGCCACGACGGAGACCAGCAGGGCCACCATCAGCAGGACCGCCATCCAGCGCAGCGCGCGGTCGGTCAATCGGGAAAGAAGCGTCATGGTCTATCCTGCAAGGAGAACCGGCCGGCCACCGGTTGGCAACCGGCCCGCATCACGTCAGAGCGCCTTCAGGGTATCGAAGGAACCCTTGCCCCAGCGGGCCTCGAACTTCGCCGGAACCGTGGCGAGGACGGGCTTGCGGAAGGCCTCGAGATCGGGCTCGATCACCGTCATGCCCGCGCCTTTCAGCGTGGCCACAAGATTGGCCTCCTGGCTGAGCAATTCCTTGTCCTGCCAGGCCGCGGCCGCGTCGAAAGCGGATTGCAGCAGGCCGCGATCGGCCGCCGGGAGGCTCTTCCAGAAGCCGTCATTCACGATGATCATGCGCGGCGTGATGATGTGCTCGGTCAGGACGAGGAATTTCTGGACCTCGAAGAACTTGCCCGACTGGATCGTCGGCAGCGGGTTTTCCTGCCCGTCGACCGCACCCTGGCTGAGCGCGAGATAGAGTTCCGGGAAGGCGATCGGCGTCGCCTTGGCACCCCAGGCATCGGCCATGGCCTGGAACACATCCACCGGCGGCACGCGCAGCTTGAATCCGACCATGTCGGCCGGGGTCCTGACGGCCTTGTTGCCCGTGGTGAGATGGCGCTTGCCGTAATAGGTGACGTTGAGCATCCGCATGCCGCGCTTGGCGGAAAGCTCCTCGTTCATCTTGGCGAAGATCGGCGTATCCTTCACCTTGGCGAGATGCGCCGCATCACGCCAGAGATACGGCGCCTCGACCAGCGTCAGCGCCGGAAGGAAAGCGCCGAGCGCGCCCGCACCGTCAGTGGTGAATTGCAGCGCTCCGGCCGAGACGGATTCCATCATGTCCTTGCCGGAGCCGAGCTGACCGCCCGGAAAGACCTGGATGTCGATCCGGCCGCTCGTCTTCTGTTTCACATCGGCGGCAATACGCTGGACCATCTGCACCTGCGGATGGGTGGCCGCGAGCAATTCGCCCCAGCGGATGGTGGTGGCCTGCGCCCGCAGCACGGACGGCATGGCCAGGGTGGCGCCGGCCAGGGTTGTGCCGGCCAGAAACCCGCGTCGATCGATCCTCGTCATGGTCTTTCCTCCAAAATGGGCCGTTCACGGCCTCTGGTCTGTCATTCGATGTTTATGGCGCGGCTCCGTGCCTGGTTGATATGGAAGGCCATCGCCGCCACGGCGCCCTCGGCATCCTTGCGCTCGATGGCCTCGATCACCTTGAGATGATCGCGCATGACCGGGATCACCAGATCGGCATAGAGCCGGGTCTCGTTCTGGCGGATCAGGCGGATCTTGATCCAGTTGACGCGGAAGGCATTGGAAATGATCTCGTTGTCGAGATGGTCGATCACCGCCTCGTGCAGCGACCGGTCGGTGGCCTCGGCATCGGCGATCAGCGTCTCGCGCTCGCCGGCCTCGGCCCGGGCGATGATCCGCTCATGGCTGGAGCGCAAGCCCGCAACCGCCGAATCCGAGCGGGCATGGGCGAAGAGCGCAGTGGCCTGCGTCTCGAGGAAGAGCCGGAACTGATAGGCGTTCCGGATCAGGCTCAGATCGACATGGGCCACCTGCATGCCGCGCTGCGGCACGGTGGTGATCAGCCCCTCGGCTTCAAGCCGGGGGATCAGCTCGCGGATCGCGCCGAGCGGGAGACCGGTCAACTCGACCAGTTCCCGCTGGGAAATGAATTGCCCCGGCCGGATCTCGCGCGAGAGCAGGCGCTCGGTGAAGCTCTCGTAGGCGCGCTCGCGAAGCTTGAGCGGGGTGCCGTTCATGTCATGCCGCCGCGCTGGCGCCGGAACGCAGCGCCGCAAGGGTCGCGGCCAGCTCGCGCGCGGCCGCTTCCGTCATGGGGTCCAGCGGTGACCGCATGACACGCCAACCGGCATCGCCGGTGCGCTCCGCGATCATCGCCTTGATGGCCGACATGAAGGAATGCTTGAGAATGGCATCGACCATCGCGTTGATGCGCGGGTCATCCTTGCCTTCGTTGGCCAGCGGGCGGAGCAGGTCCGGCGCGATATTGGCCAGGCCACAGATGCTGCCCGCGCCACCCGACCGGACCGACCGCGCAAGCTGGCGCTCGTCGCCCACCAGGATCTGAAGGCCCGGAAGTTCGGTGAGACGGCGCTCGGTGGCGTTCCAGTCGCCGTTGGAATCCTTCACGCCGACCACCACGCCGGGATAAGCCTTGGCGAGGCGCTGGGTCAGTTCGACCGAGATGCCATTCCGGGTCATTCCGGGGATATGATAGAGGATCACGTCGCGCAGCTGGCCGCCGAGTTGATCAAACAGGGCAGCGAAGAAGCGGAACAGGCCTTCATCGCTGGCATTACCGAAATAGAAGGGCGGCGCCAGCAGGAGCGCCCGGCAATCCATGGCATAGCCTGTCCGGGCCTGCTCGACCGCATCGTCCAGCGTGGCGGCCGAGACGCCGACCATCACCTTCCGGCGAAGATCGATCCCGCTCGCGCCGATCGCGCCCAGCATGCGGTTGCGCTCGGCATGGGCGAGCGAGGCGCCCTCGCCTGTCGTGCCGAACAGGGTGAACCCGTCGCAGCCATTGGCGAGAACCCATTGGGCATGGGAAACCAGCCGCGTCAGGCAAACCTGGCCATCGGCCTGGAACGGGGTGGAAAGCGCGCAGTTCAGGCCGATGCGGCCAGATGTCGATGTCGGTGTCATGAATCCCTCACTCCCCCGCAAATTCGACTGACCTGCCGGAGATGTCAAGACTGACATGTTAGCCTGTGCACTTTGAATCCCGAGCCTTGAACCCGGGAGCGCCGAGACGGGTCTTGCCAGTTCCGCTTTCCCTGCCTAATCGAAACCAAGGCGGGCAGGCGCCAGGGCGATCCGGCATTGCTCTTGCCTGCCCTCGCCGAACCTTGAAGCCTTCCGGGGATCCGATGCGCGCCGCCCTTGCCCTCTTTCTCGCCGTTGCCGCCCTGATCGCCGGATTCTGGACCTGGATGGGCGCTCCTGTGGTCGTTTCCGCCTCCACCGTGCGGGAACCGATCTATTGCGTGTCCTTCGCCCCGTTCCGCTCGCATCAGAGCCCGTTCGACCTGTCGACGCGGATCGAGGCCGAGCAGGTCGAGGAGGACATGAAGCGGGTGCGGGCGCTGACGGATTGTGTGCGGACCTACGCAACCGATTTCGGCAGCCAGCATGTGCCCGGCATTGCCCGGAAGCTCAACATGAAGGTCTATCTCGGCATCTGGATCGGCGATGACATCATGCGCAACAGCGTTCAGGTCGAGGCTGCAGTTGCGCTGGCCAGCCGCTATCCGGATGTTGTCCGGGCGATCATCGTCGGCAACGAGGTGCTGCTGCGGCGCGACCGGTCGCCAGCCGAGCTGGCGGCCTATATCCGCGAGGTCAAGAGCCGTTCGCAGGTGCCGGTGACCTATGCCGATGTCTGGGAATTCTGGCTCAGGAACCGGGAACTGGCGAACCTTGTCGATTTCATCACCATCCATACCCTGCCCTATTGGGAGGATATCCCGATCGGCATCGAAAAGGCCGCGGCCCATATCGACCAGACGCTGCAGGAAGTCCGCCATTCCTTTCCGGGCAAGGAGATCCTGATCGGTGAAGTTGGCTGGCCGAGCGCCGGCCGCATGCGCGAAGGCGCCCTGCCCTCCCTGTCCAACCAGGCGAAACTCCTTGCCGACATGACGGAGATCGCGCGGAAGGGCAATTACAGGTTCAACTGGATCGAGGTGATCGACCAGCCTTGGAAGCGCCGGTCCGAAGGCACCGTGGGTGGCTATTGGGGCCTGTTCGAAGCCGGGGCCGACCAGCCGAAATTCTTCCCGGGTTCGCCGGTCTCCGATCACCCGTTCTGGCGCTGGCAGCTCGGTGGCGGGCTCGTCTTCGCCGCCCTGCTTTTCGGCCTTGCCGCGACACGTCTCCGCCGTCTCCCGGAAGCCGAGACCTCACGCCTGTGGGTGCAGGTGGCGGCTGTGGCGCTGGCCGGCGGCGCGCTTTCCGGCCTGAGCCTCGAGAAGCTGGTGCTGGAGAGCATCACCTGGAAGGACTGGCTCTTTGCCGGCACGCGACTGGCGGCCATGCTTGCGATCGTGGTGTTCGGCACGCTGGCCGTCGCCGGGAACGAAGCCGCGCCGCGCCTTTCGCGGGCTGTGGCGCGCCTGACCGGTCAGCCCGGCGAAATGGCGCGGACGCTTGACCTGCTTTTCCTGGCGCTTGGCTTCTTCGCACTGCAGAGCGCGCTCGGGCTGGCGCTGGATGCGCGCTATCGCGACTTTCCCGCCCCCACGCTGACCATGGGCGCCCTGCCCCTCCTGATCCTCGCCTGGCGCGACCGCGGCCTGAGCGATCTTGCCGGCGGGCTGGGGATTGCGATGGGGCTGGGATTTGCGGCGATCTTGATCACGATCGCCGAGGGGATGCAGAACTGGCAGTCGCTCTGGTTCGTCGCCAGCCTAGCCGGCGTGGCGCTGGCCATCGCGCGCGGGGCCAAGCAGGGCCAGATGCAGCAATAGCAGCGCTGCAGCGCCGGAGGCGAGATCCGCCTGATAGAGCACGAGCCCCGCGCCGCACAGGGCAAGGGCGATGCTCATCCGCGGCAGGCTCGGTCGCCATAAAGTCAGCAGGGCGAGGACCATCAGCACCCAGCCTCCTGCGGGATGACGGAGGATCAGGGAGAGCTGGCTCCGCAAGCGGCAGAACCAGGCGCTGGCATCTGCATCGCAGAGAGTGCGAACCGTATCATTGTCGAGGAAAAGGTGCCGCAAGCACCAGCCGAGGCCGACCGCGAGGCCGGCCCCGGCCAGAATGGCCAGGGAGTGCCGCATATTCGTCTTCGCCATGATCAGCCGCTCTTCCGCTGCGGTTCCTGATCATTGGCGGCGAAGGGGAGTGAACCCGCTGCCGCCTCGGCCATGGAATTGCCGGTGGCCGGCTTGCCCCAACTGGAGACGAGGCGCGCACGCAGGGTGTCGAGGCTCGGCAGGCTGAACTCGACCATCCGGGCCTTGGCGGATTCGGGCAGGCGTTCCATGAGCGCGAGCAGGACGGCAAAGAGGAACGGGACCGCCTGGACCACCATCACGGCCGCGAAGAGATAGAGTTCGTGCACTTCCGTGTAGTTGGTCATCACGACGATCGCTGCCGAGGCCAGCAAAAGGCCGGCCATGATGGCCTCGCCCCGCGCCGGGAACACATCGCTCTTCTGCGCCTTGCCGCCCTTGTCCGTCCGGATGAAGACCAGCTTGTCGGCGAAAAGCGACTTCCCGACCGCGCGGGCCATCGTCCATTGCAGGGACATGTGCGCCATGAGGGCAAGCGCCATTTCCTTGGCCGACATATCGACACAGCGCCGGTAGAGCAGCCCGAAATGAAGGAGCGACAGGCCGAGCATGAAGAGGATCGGCAGCGTCAGGATCTTGTCCGGCACGGCGATGCTGAGGAAGGCCACAACCGGCGTCCAGACGATATTGAGGATGGCGATGAGCACGCCGAGGCTTTCATTGGCCAGCCAGGAGAGCCAGCCCGCCGCGAAGGTGCGCCGCTGCGGCACCGAAAGCTTGCTCCTTCCCGGCAGGAAGGCGCGGGCATGCTTGAAGACGATCTGCATGCCGCCCGAAGCCCAGCGATGGCGCTGCTTCTTGTAGTCGCGGAAGGTGTTCGGCAGCAGCCCGTGGCCGTAGCGGCGGTTGGTATAGTGCTGGAGCCAGCCCTTCTCGAGGATGGAGAGGCCGAGATCGGTATCCTCGCAGATCGTGTCCTCGGACCAGCCGCCCGCGCTTTCGAGCGCGGCACGCCGCACCAGGCACATCGTGCCATGGGTGATGATCGCGTTTTCTTCGTTCCGCAACACCATGCCGATATCGAAGAAGCCGGCATATTCGGCATTCATGGCCTGATGCAGCGGCGAGCGGCGGCCGTCGCGGTGATCCTGCGGCGCCTGCACGAGGCCGACGCGGGCATCGGCAAAGGCAGGGACGAGATCACGCAGCCAGTTCGATTCCACGATGTAATCCGCATCGATCACGCCGATGATCTCGGCGGCCGGGTCGGTGTGGTCGAGCGCGATCTGCAGCGCCTTGGCCTTGAAGCCATCCACCTTGCCGGCATTGACGAACTTGAAGCGCGGGCCGAGCAGGCGGCAATGTTCCTCCACCGGGGCGACCATGGCCTCGTCCGGCGTATTGTTGATGAGCACGATGCATTCGAAGTCGGGGTAGTCGAGCCGGGCCACCGAATCGAGTGTCTCTTTCAGCATCTCGGCCGGCTCGCGGCAGGCCGGGATATGGATCGAGACCTTCGGCAGCGGCGCGGCCTGGGCCAGACGGCCGGCGGCGAGCAGGCGGCTCGGCTTGCGGCCGAACAGGAACTGCGCGATCTCGGCAATTTGGTTGAGCGCCACGATGACCAGCGGCACAAGAAGCACCATGCCGAGCAGGAAGGCGAAGGCAGCGCCCGGCACGAAGTAATGCAGCGCCCAATGGCCCCAGGCCAGGGCAGCCCAGGCGCCGACGGCATTCGCCGCCACGGTGAGCACTAGGGCCTGGCTTGTCGTGACGCGAAGCGGGCCGCGCCCCTGGATGAGCAGGATCAGGAGGCTCAGCAGGAGGCCGGCGGAAACAGCGACCGTCGCCTTCTGGGTATAGCCGCGATCATGGATCGGGCCGGTCCAGGGGAACTTGGTGTTCCGGTCGGTCGAGAAGGCGCCCCAATACGGGCCGACGCCGCCTTCGAAGGTCTTCCACGGCTGGTCGTAGGCTTCGATGATGTTGTAGTCGACGCCAAGCCAGTTCGCCCGCGCCGCGAAATCGCGGAGGATGACCGCCTGTTCGAGGCGGCCCGGCGCCGCGCCATGGCGATTGTAGCCAGCGCTCGGCCAGCCGAATTCCGAGATCTTGACCTTCTTGTTCGGATAGGCAGCCTGGACCTTGGACAGGATCTCGAACGTGCTGTCGACAGCCTGGTTGGCCGGCGTGCCTTCCCAGTACGGCAGAACGTGGATGGCGATGAAGTCAGCCGCCTCGACCAGTTCCGGATATTTGAGCCAGACCGTGTAGATTTCACCCGTGGAGACCGGCACGCGACCGCCCGTCTCGGTCCGGACGCGGCGCATCAGCGTGATCAGCCGGTTGACGGTGGCGCGCTCGAGCGCATCCTTTTCCTTGGTGGTGACGGCGCGCCTTTCCTCGTCGGTCAGCTGCTCGCCGCGCAGGATCGGCACATCGCCACGCACGTTCAATTCGTTGCCGACATAGATGCCGTTGACGTTCCAATGCGTGTTGGCGAGCTCGATCGCCTTTTCGAGTTCGCGCGTATTGCGCTCCGGATCATTGTCCAACCAGGCGCCGATCGTGGCGCGCATCCCGAATTCCGCGGCGACACCGGGCACCAGGTCGGTGCCCTCGGTCACGGTATAGGTACGGACTGCCTTGGTGTAGGGCGCGATGGCGCGGAAATCGTTGCGGATCTGGTCGGCCGTCGGCACGTAGCCGTCGCCCCGCTCGCGCTTCTGCCCCTCGAAGGCCGTGTAGGACATACTGGCAAGGCGGCCCACAAGATCCGGCGCCTGTCGCTCCTGCTCGAACCAGGCCCAGAGCCCGGCATGGAGAAGCGTGACAAGGAGCGCGGCGAGGACCGGCAGGCGGGTC
Organism: Hyphomicrobiales bacterium; assembly: GCA_027484605.1. Classification (GTDB taxonomy): domain Bacteria; phylum Pseudomonadota; class Alphaproteobacteria; order Rhizobiales; family Beijerinckiaceae; genus Rhabdaerophilum. The sequence goes on from JAIXSR010000123.1 coordinate 44,246, forward strand.
AGGAACCGGACGAAAGAGGGAGCACTCACGGCAGGACTTCGACCAATGGTTAGGGTTGCAGGCGCAAACCCTCTCCACTGCGCTCGACGCGCTGCTTCGACGATTTGCGGAATCTCTTCGATGTCGAGCGGGTTATGCCGATGGCTGGCTGTATGCCAGATGAATAAGTTCCGTGAACCGCCGCGAAACCGCGAAAGATTTCGCAGCGCAACAAGCAAGGGTTGGACCAAGCGGAACGAGGCCCTGGAGGACCCGGCAACCCGGCATGGCGACGCGGGGCAATTTGCCGCCTTTTTGGCGCGAACCACGCATTTCTGCAGGATTCCTGCTGAAATTCAGAGCCTTGAACACAGATCTGCCGCCCGTTTTCAGGGCGCACCGCCTAAATGATGGGCACCTCCCGGGCCATTGTCCTTGATCAAGCAAGGTCGCCGCACGTGGCAGGCCTGCCTGCGAGACCGTGCTTATCGTTCATGTTCGCGCGGGTTGCCGCGCGAGGTCAGGGAGGCCCGCTGCCGGGTGCGGTTCCGGTGCAGCCGCGCCCGTCGGTGGCGAGCACGATCACCCCGCCCGAGGCATAAAGCCGGCGCACGAAACCCGCGCTCCGGCCTGCCAGTACCATGATCCTGCCGCTGCCCTCGAGAAGCGCGACATCGGCCCCGCCAATTGCGCGGATGAGATGGGCCTCCGAGAGCGCGATGACGGTAACATTCCGAACGCGATCATCGAGGATCGGCCAGGCAACGAGAAGGCTCCACCATCCTGCCAGCGCAAGAAACGCCGCAGAAAGCCAGCCGGCCCCGCCCTGCTCAGTAATCATAGGCGTGCTCAACGATGCCGCCCGCCCGGTCAAGCTCGGCTTTGAGGACCGGCAGGGTTTCCAGTCGCACGAAATAGCCCAGACGCAGCCAGCCCTGGCGCGCCTGCAGCGGCGCCGTGATCAGGGCCGGTGGCAAAGTCTGCGGCGTCTTCCAGGATCCCGGGACGAGCACGGTCACGAAGATTTCCGTCTGGCCGGCAATCTCGAGGATTCGGTGCCCCCGGCCGATCTGGTGGAGCAGAAAGGCCGTGAAGGCGCGATAGCGGGGTGTCTCGACGATCACGCTGCCATCCGGGCGCCGCTCGACGATGGTCAACTCGCCCGTCGGCTCCACGCCCGAAAGGACGCTGCGGATCGTCAGGCTTGCCGGAGACAGCCCTGCCGCGGCGGCCATCAGCCGGGCATAGAGCGCCTTGCCGCCCCATTCGAGCGACAGGGCGAGGCGGCGCTCCACCGAGCGGGCGGGCGCCGTGCCTTGCCAGGGCAATTCCCAGAGCTTGCCGAGATAGTCGGCGAAGGGAAAGGCATACCACGGCGTCTGCTGGAGAAACGCGGCATAGGTATCCGCCATTTGCCAGGCGAGGAGATCCTCGGCGGGAAATGGCGCCGCGGAGGGGCGGAACAAGACGCCGATTGTCGTTTCATAAAGGCCTTTCACGCCGAGTTCGGCCGAGAAGCTGACCCCGATGATGTAAAGCATGGCCTTGATGTCGCTGGAGACCGTCCCGCGTGACGAGGCCGTCCGCGCCAGCGAACACAGGTTGCTCCAGTAATCGCCGATTGCCTCGCGGTAGGCGAAGGCGCCCTCCCCGTTGCGCCGCGAGACGGCCGCGAGGTCCTCATAGGCATGGACGATGGACCATTCCGGATAGGTCAGGAATGTATCAACCAGTGCCCGATGATGTTCCGGCGCCAGTGCACTGCCGCGAATGGGGGGCGCCGGATTGGCCGGCCCGAAACACTGGGTCTCGACATAGAGGATCGGGGCAGCCGCCGCGATGGCCAGCAAGACCACAACGAGGCCGAGATTGCGCAGGAGGCGGAACAGGCCCCGCATGGTTCAGGCCGTCTCGCGTCGGAACAGGACGAAACCGGCGAGGACAGCAAAACCCCCAAGGGCGAGATGCGGCAGGTTGGCGAGGATCTTGAAACCAAAGGGCATGGCCTGCACCCCATGGATCAGGATGCCGAGATCGAGAAAGCCCGAGCCGGTCATCAGCCCGAGGGCGCCATCCGCCAGATAGAGGCTGCCGAAGCCCTTCAGGAAGGTGAGGCAGGCCTGCCGCGACAGTAAGGCAGCCATCGCGGCCCAGAGTGCCGAGGCCCAGTGGAGCATGTCGTCATAGATATCGAGCGCGAAGATGCCAAAGGCCCGGCCCTGCGCATCGGTCAGACCGGGAATGTAGTTGAGGGAACCGGCAATCAGCAGGGCCAGGGCATAGCCGAGGCAGACATGGCGAGGGGTCATCGGCGTTCCTTACAGGCGATCAAGATACGCATCCCACATCGTGTTGCGGAACAGGAGCTTCGGATCGATCTGGCGCTTTCGCGCGGCAAAGAGGCGGGCACCGGGATAGATCGAGAGGAACTGGTCGGGCCGGGCATGCAGGCGATAGGGCAGATAATAGCTGCCGCCGATGCTCCCGACCATATCGATCAGCGCTTCGGTGGTGGCGATCATGTCCGTCTCGCCGTTCGGATTGTTCTTCTGCGAGAAGGACATGACGGCAGCGATGCGGTCCGTTGTGGCATAGGAGAGAAGGCTGGTGGAATCGCGCTTCACGTGGCGCAGCGTGACGTTGAGGAATTCTGCCGATGCCCGCGGGATGATGCGGCGGCACCCTTCGAGAAAGGCCTTGAACTGGTCAGGCGCGACGAAATACTCATGCAGGATATCCGTCCGGCGGTAGTCCCGGTTGGCGAGATTCAGCACCGGCTCATTCATGAGGCTGTTGCGTGTGGCAATGCCGGAGGAAAGGGCCGGCCCCGCCGTCTTTTCCATGAACCAGCGCAGGCTCTTGCCCCATTCCCGCTCCACCTGGGCGCGGTAGACGCGGCGGGAAAAGCCGCTCAGGGCGCTTTCCCGCGTGGCGGGCGGCAGACCGGCTGGGGGGACGGGCTCGCGCCGGTAGGTGATGAGAAGGGCCTCCTCGAAGAAGCTGCCGCGTTCGACATTCAGGCGGCCATAGATCATCGGCACGGCAGGGTCATTCGCGGCGTTGATGAAGCGCGGCGCGAAATCCGCCGCTGGCATGGATTCGAATTTCGGTCGGAGGAGCATGTTCTCGACCATCTCGACATCGAGGTCGAGAATGATGCCGAAGGCGCCATATCCGCCCATGGCGAGACCGAACAATTCGGCATTTTCGTCACGCGAGCAGCGGATGACCGTGCCATCGGCCAGCATGATGCGGAAAGCGCGCACCGTGGCGCCGAACGGTCCGTAGGGTGTCGGCCAGCCATGGGCATTGACCGAAAAGGTGGCCGCGACACCGAAATCGCTGTTTGACTGCATAACGGCCGGCGAGAACCCGGCGGGATCGAGGCGCGCGATCACCTGGTGCCAGCGCGTGCCGCCGGCTGCGCGGAACAGCTTCCCCGCGCGGTCCAACTCGGTCTGGTCGATATCCAGCGTCATGGCCACGCCATCGCGCATCAGCGCCTGCCCGCCCATCGAATGGCGCGCAGCCCCGATGCAGACCGGGCGCCCCTGGCTTTCGGCCGCCTTCAGTTCCCGCCGCAGCGCCGCGACGAGATCGGCCTCGGCGTTGCGGACATGCCAGTGCCGCGCCACCGGCGTCGGGTTGAGCCGACTGGCATCGTTCATGATGAGCCGCGTCTGGCCCCGAACCGGGCCTGGCAGGGTGGCCAGTGCAACGGCCCCGGCGCCTGCCATCACGGCGCGCCGCGTCAATCTGGGCATGACCAACCTCCCCCGGGAATCGCGAACCCCCCGGGGAGGATACAGATTGCCGGCGCGTGGCCAAGCGATGACGGTGCCTGCGCGCCTGCTGCCGCCGTCTTGCAGAAATGAACGCGCACGCTGTATACAGCATACTTGACCAATGAGAGCGAGGTTTCTAGGTTAGGCTCCGAGGCGGCGCCCGTGTGCCCCTGCTCTTCGGAAGGAGTTTCGACGATGGATGCCAGCCGGCCTGTCCTTGCCCATGTGATTGGCTGCCCGGCGGGCATTGCACCCGAACTTTCCGCCCGCATCCTCGCGGATCCCGAGATCCATGCCGGCGCGCGCATCATCGCCATCGGCGATGCGCGGGTGCTCGCTGCCGGCGCGAAATCAGCCGGTGTTTCCGTCTCGCTCCCGACGATCCGCGATGGCGACTCGATCCCTTCCGGGAACGGTCCGGTGCTCATTGACATGGCGCATCTCGACCCTGCCACGATCCGCCCCGGCGAGTTGCAGAAGCCAGCCGGCGATGCCGCGATGGCCAATTTCCGCAAGGGACTGGCCTTGGCCAAGGCCGGGGTTGTTGATGGGGTGACCTTCTCGCCCTTCAACAAGGCCTCGATGCGGCTCTCCCATCCGGCTTACGAAGACGAGGTCGTCTTCATGAACGAGTTCCTCGATTTCAAGGGAACCGCCAGCGAATTCAACATCCTGCCGGATCTCTGGAATGCCCGCGTCACCTCGCATGTGCCGATCTCCGGCGTTGCGCCGCTGATCACGGCGGAGAATGTGACCCGCGCGCTGCGCCTGACCGACCAGGCGATGCGGGCTGCCGGATGGTCGCGCCCAAGGATCGGCGTAGCAGGCCTCAACCCCCATGCCGGGGATGGCGGCAATTTCGGCCGCGAGGAGATTGACGTGCTCGAACCCGTGGTGGCGGCCGGCCAGCGCGAGGGCATTGCCTGCGCAGGCCCCTTTCCTTCGGATACTGTTTTCGTCCGGGCCCGCAAGGGCGAGTTCGATGCAGTGCTGACCATGTATCATGACCAGGGCCAGATCGCGATGAAGCTGATCGGGTTCGACCAGGGCGTGACCGTCCTTGGCGGCTATTCCTTCCCCATCGCCACGGCGGCCCATGGCTCGGCCTATGACATTGCCGGCAAGGGCGTCGCCAATCCCGATGCCATGCGCAATGCCATGAGCATCGCGATCCGGATGGCTGCAGCTCGCCGCAAGGCGGCCTGAGCTGTTCTTCCTGTTCTCAGGATGAGGAATGACAAACGCCGCCTTTCTGGCGGCGTTTTCGCGTCGTCGCGCGGAAGGTGTTTGGCCGTCAGGCCCGCGACGGCCGCAGCCGCTGGCGAAGCGCGCCGAGGAGCGGCCAGAAGAGCAGGACAAGCCCCAGCAGCATCAGGCTGGTGACCAGCGGGTTGGACCAGAAGATCGCCAGCGATCCCTTTGACATGATCATCGACTGGCGGAAGGCGTCCTCGGCCTTGTCGCCGATCACCATGGCGAGGATCAGCGGCGCGATCGGGTAGTCGAGCTTCTTGAAAGCATAGCCCAGCACCCCGAAGGCAAGCGCCAGCCATAGATCGAAGGGCCGGCCGGCAATCGTGTAGGCTCCGATGAAACAGACGACAACGATCAGCGGGCCAATAATGGCGAAGGGGATGCGCAGGATCGAGGCGAAGAGCGGCACGGTGGCGAGAACCAGCACGACGGCAACGACATTGCCGAGATACATCGAGGCGATCAGGCCCCAGACGAAATCCGGCCGCTCAACGAAAAGCATCGGACCGGGATTGAGCCCCCAGATCATCAGCCCGCCCAGCATGACGGCGGCGGTGGCCGAGCCCGGCAGGCCGAGCGCCATCATCGGCAGCATGGCCGAGGTCCCGGCGGAATGATCGGCGGTTTCCGGCGCGATCACGCCATCCGGCTCGCCCTTGCCGAAATTGGCGCGATAGGCCGAGAAGCGCTTGGCGAGGCCGTAGGACATGAAGGAGGCTGCCGTCGGGCCACCGGGCGTGATGCCCATCCAGCAGCCGACAATCGAGGAGCGCAGCAGCGTCGCCCAATGCTTTGGCATCTGCATGGCCGTGCGCAGCACATCACGCGGGGTGATCTTGGCGCGGATGCCATCGAGCTTCAGGCCATCCTCGATGGTGAGGATCAACTCGCCGATGCCGAAAAGGCCGATGACGGCGACGAGGAAGCTGATGCCGGCCAGCAGAACATCAAAGCCGAAGGTCAGGCGCAGGCTGCCGGAGACCGAATCCATACCGACGGCCGCGAGCGAGAAGCCGAGGGCGATCGAAACCGCCGCCTTGAGCGGCGGCGCGCCGGACAGGCCGACAAAGCTGGCAAAGGCGAGGAAATAGACGCCGAAGAATTCCGGCGAGGAGAACTTCAGGGCGAATTGCGTGACCCAGCCCGAAAGCGCCGTGATCAGCAGCACGCCCACGATCGCGCCGAAGCCGGCGGAGAGAAAGGCGAAGCTGAGCGCCTCGGTGGCGCGGCCATTCTGCGCCATCGGATAGCCGTCGAAGGTTGTCGCGACCGAGGAAGGCTCACCCGGAATGTTGAAGAGGATCGAGGTTGTCGATCCGCCGAACAGCGCGCCCCAGTACATGCTGGTCAGCAGGATGATGGCCGCGACGGGATCCATCGTGAAGGTGAGCGGCAGCAGGAGCGAGACGCCGTTCGGCGCGCCCAGTCCCGGCAGGACGCCGACCAGGATGCCCAGCAGCACGCCGATCACCATCAGCAGGATGTGATGCCAGGTCAGCGCGACGCCGAATCCGTGCAGGAGGCCCGAAAATCCATCCATCGCCGTCTCACAATCCCAGGAAGGCTTCGAGCGGGCCCTTGAGCATCGCAACCTTGAACACCCGCTCGATCAGCAGGTAGGCAAGGAACGGTGTCGTCAGGGCAATGAGTCCGGCCTTGATCACGGGGTAACGGTTCTGCAGCACGAGCGTGCCGAACAGGTAAAGCGCCATCCCGACATAGAGGCCGAGCATCAGGCTGGCGACGACCAGGCCGAGGATCGGCAGGGTGAAGCCCAGGACAAGCCGCATCTGCTCGGGCTTCAGGAAGGCCTGCCCGGCCCAGAGACCGGGCCGCAGCAGGGGCAAGGCGGCGCGCAGGCCATTGGCGACGCTGGCGAGCAGGACGATGATCCCCATATAGAAGGGGAAGGCACCCGGCTCCGGCCCCGAGGGCGACCAGCCGACCCCGTATTCCAGCGCGCCGATGATCGTCACGATGCCGATGACGGCCAACAAGGCCGCCATCCCGAGTTCTGCCTGCCAGCGCGCGACCATGGCCCGCTGTCCTTACTTCACAATCCAGCCTTCGCGCTCGAACACTTCGCGCGAGAGCTTGTCATCATTGGCCACGAAGGCCTTCAGGCTGTCGCCCGACAGGAACTGGCCGGTCTGGACCGTCCGCGTGATGTATTCCTGCCATTCCGGGGTTTCCGAGACCTTCTTGAGAACACCCTCGTAGAACTGGGCAGCGCCGGGCGGCGTGCCGGCCGGGAGCCAGACAGTGCGCGGCATCTGGAAGCGCTCGACCGGGATGCCGGCTTCCTTGCAGGTGGGAATGTCGGCCCAGCCGGCCGTCTCGGTCACCTTCGGACCTGCCGGCAGGCGCGCCGGCGAGAAGACGCAGAGCGGGCGGACCTGCCCGGCCTTCCACTGGCCGATGCTCTCGTTGGGATTGTTGGTATGCGAGTTCACATGCCCGCCGGCGAGCTGGGTGCCGACGGCGCCGCCACCCTGGAACGGGACGTAGATGAATTTCGCGCCCGTCACCGTGGAGAGGATGCTGGTCAGCGTCTGGTCGGTATCCTTCGACTGGCTGCCGCCCATCTTGTAGGTCTCGGGCTTGGCCTTGACAGCCTCGACATAGTCCTTCGCGGTCTTGTAGGGCGCATCCGCCTTGACCCACAGCAGGAACTCGTCAAGCGCCAGGGCTGCCACCGGCGTCAGGTCCGAGAATTTGTAGCCGAGCTTGGCGACATAGGGCAGCAGATAGGCGTTGTTGGTGCCGAAAATGACCTTGTAGGGGTCTCCGGCGGCTGTCTTGGAGACGAGATAGCCTTCCGCGCCCGAACCGCCGCCCTTGTTGCTGACGACAATCGGCTGGTCGATCAGCTTGTACTTCATGATGATCGACTGGATCATCCGGGTAAAGTTGTCGGTGCCGCCGCCGGGGCTGGACGTCACGACGAACTCGATCGGCTTGGTCGGCTGCCAGCCCTGTGCGGCCGCGCCAGCCATGCCGGCGGCCAGGAAGCCGAGCGCCATTCCGAGTCTGCGAGTCATTCTTACCTCCCTTTGCTCATGATTCGACGCAGGCCCTTGGATGGCCCGCTTGCCGACAACTTGTCATATCTGTATGCAGCATGCAACATTCATCCTGTTTGCGCCCGATCAGGATTCCCGCCCATGAACTATCACCATCGCTATGCCGCACTTGCTGCCCCGGTTGGCCTTTGCGTCATCGGGAGCGGGCAATTCGGCCAGAGCCTGATCGCGCAGGCGCGGCATATTCCGCGCCTCGCTCCCCGGATTGCCGTCGATCTCACGGCGGAAGCTGCCGGACGCGCCTTCGTGGCCGCCGGGCATGATCCGCTTGACGTCGCCCTCTGCACCAACGCGCGCGAGGCCCGCTCCGCCCATGATGCGGGCAAGCTCGTGGCGGCGGGCTCCCTCGACATCGTGCTCGACCTGCCCTTCGACATCCTCGTCGAGGCGACAGGACATCCGGAAGCGGCGGCCCGGCACAGCCTCGCGGCGATCGAGGCGCGGCGCCATGTGCTGCTCGTCAGCAAGGAAGCGGATTCCGTGGCCGGGCCGATCCTCGCGCGGAAGGCGCGGGAGAATGGCGTCCGCATCGCCCCGGTCGATGGCGACCAGCCGAGCCTCCTGATCGACCTCGTCACCTGGGCGGAAACCCTCGGCTTCGAGCTTCTCTGTGCCGGCAAGTCCAGCGAATATGATTTTGTGGTCGATCCGGCATCCGATGGTGTCACCTGCAACGGCGTGCCGGCGCGCATCGAAGGGATCGGCGCCGCCTGGAACAATCCGGCCAGCCCGGCCACCAAGCGTGCGGCGGATCGTGCCAATCTGCTGGGCCGGCATTTCCTGCTGCGCGCCGTTCCCGATCTCTGCGAAATGACCCTCGTGGCCAATGCGACGGGCCTTGCCGCAGATCAGCCCGGGTTCCATTGCCCGGTAGCCCGTATTCCCGAGATCGCCGATCTGTTCCGGCCGCAGGATATGGCCGGCCTCCTCTCTGGCGGGCGCCGGCTCGACGTGTTTCACCATATCCGGCTGGCGGAGGAAGCGAGCTTTGCCGGCGGTGTCTTTGTCTGCGTCCGGTGCCAGGACCGGACGGCCTGGCAGGTGCTGGCGGAAAAGGGCCATGCCGTCAGCCGGGATGGCCAGACCGCCATGATCTACCTGCCCCGCCATCTGCTCGGCCTGGAGGCGGCGACCAGCCTGTTCGACCTCGCGGCTTTCGGCGAGACACCCTATGGCCCGGATTACGCGCCGAAGCAGGATCTCGTCGCGGTGACCACCCGCCCCCTCGCCGCCGGCAGGCTGCTGGAGGCCCGCGGCCATCACCATACGATCGACGGCGTGACGGCCGAGATGCGGCCGGCCGTGCCGCTCTCCGCCGAAGCCACAACGCCGTATTACCTTGTCGCCAACCGCGTGCTGGCCCGTGATCTGCCGGCGGGAATGGCCATCCGCCCCTCCGACCTCGCCTTCGAGCTGAAATCGACCCTGCTTGATCTGCGCCTCCAGCAGGACGCGGCCTTCCTCGGCGCTTGACAAGGGCAGACGCGCGTTCTGTATTCTGCATACAACAAGAATGGAAACGCCGCCTTGTTCGAGCGCCTCTTCCTCCGGCTCGTCGAGAATGCCCTGATCCTTGCGCTCGTCGTGATGATCGCGCTGGTCTTCGGCAATGTCGTCATGCGCTACGGCTTTGACTCGGGGATTATCCAGTCGGAGGAAATCGCGCGGATCCTCTTCGTCTGGCTGACCTTCGGCGGCGCATTCCTGGTTGCCCGGGAGCACGGACATCTCGGCATGACCTCTGTCGTCGGCGCGCTGGGCCCTTCGGGCCAGAAGGCATGCCGGGTCTTTGCCGAACTCGTCTCGCTGGGCTGCATCGGCCTCGTCGTGATCGGCTCCTGGCGGCAGGCTGTCATCAATATCGACAATTACGCCCCGATTACCGGCGTTCCGCTGGCGCTGACCTATATTGCGGCGCTTGTTGGCGGAATCGGGATCGCAGCGCTGAACATCGTGGCGCTTTACCGGCTCGCCACAGGCCGGATGCCGCCGGAGGACTATGTCGTGGGA
>JAIXSR010000059.1 GCA_027484605.1 Hyphomicrobiales bacterium
AGCGCATGGAGGACGGTGGTGCCCATCAGCGCGCCTCCTGCTGGAGATGGCGCCAGCATTTGCCGAGGCGGATGTTGCTGATAAGCGTCTGGCTTACGCCAAACCGCTTTGCGACCGCGTGTTGGCTTTCGGTAGAGCGCAAAATCTCGACAACCTGCTCAGGATGCAGTTTCGCATTCCCGTTCTCAGCTCCTCGCTGAACCGCATCAGGGTAGAGGCGCTTTGAGTTGCGATCCCCGCGTGCCGCTCGGCCTCGGCCCACCATGTCGGCGGAATTGTCAGCAGGGGAACCCCAGTACAGGTGTTCAGGATTGCAGCATTTCGGATTGTCGCACCGATGACAAGCGAACAATTTTCCAGCCGGCTGAACGCTGCCCGACAGAATAAGCGCAATCCGGTGCGCGCCGTGATTGTTGCCATTCGCGTAAAAGGCCCCATAGCCGGCGCTTCCGAAGGCGCCTCTCCACTGCCAACATGACTCTTTGGGGCCAATGTCCACTTTTTCCCAAAAGTCTTCCACTCGCTTCTCGCAAAGTTGAACCATTAAAGTGCCGCCTTGCTACGATGATGCTTCCTGATGCCCGCAAGCACGGTGGTGTGGTCGCGGCCGAACAGCTTGCCGATCCGGGGCAGGCTGTCCCCGAACCGCGCCCTTATCTCGGCCATCGCCTCCTGCCGTGCCGCCGAGACGAGGGGCGTCCGGTCGCGGCCCATGATGGCGCGCACCGGGATGCCGCGGCGGTTCGCGACGGCGCCGATGACGGACAGGCGATACTGGCGCGGCGTGGGGGCGAGCTCGGCGGGCAGATAGTCCCTCATGCGCACCTGCCCGTCCGGCGAGACGAGGTTGAGCGGCGCCTCTGTCACGACACGCACCCGCCGTGCTGCGACGGCACATAGGCGAGCGGCTTCACCAGGGGCGCGCGCTCCACGATGCGCAGCTTGCCGGCGCGAACCAGGGCGAGCTTCTCCTCGAACGAAAGCGGCGGCAGTTCAGGCTGGCGTGCGAATCCGCCGGCCTTCACCAGCGCGCGCGCGAACGCCCTGCACGCCTTCTCGTCCGCCGCATTGTTCGGCACGCGCTCCGCCTCGGAACCGTTCGGCCGCCCGCGCCGAAGCTGCATCGCGCGCATATAGGCATCGGCGAGCCCGTTGCGGACGCACGCCTCGCGCACATTGTCGGGCAGCAGCCCCATCGCCTCGGCGATTTCGGCGCGCCCCTTGCCTTGGGTGAGCAAGGCGCGAACCGTCGCGATCTGCTCCGTGGTCCAGTCGCCGCAGTCGGTGCGCTCGACCCTCAGCTTCAGGCCGAGGTCGCGCATCCGGGTCAGAACGGAGTTGCCGGTGCGGTTCAGCTTGGTGGCCATCCGGGCAACGGGGGTGTCGGCCGCGACGAGCTCACGCAGCAGCGCCTCTTCGGCTTCGGACCAGCGCCGCGCCATCAGCTGGACACCGAGCCGAGGGCGGTCCCGGCGAGGCGGTTGCGAAGCTCGTCCATCACGGCGCCCGCTTCGGTGATCTCGTCCGCCATGCCGGCGAGCTCGTCGGCGCTGATCTTGCCGTCGCGCACCGCGTCGAGCACGCGGTGCAGCGCGGCGGACAGTGTAACCCCCTTTGCCATGTCGCAGGTGGCAGTCCGACCCGCCCGGGTGAGGCGATAGCCGGTCAGCGCCAGCACCGGGTTCAGATCCTCACCCCAGCGCCGCACGGCGCGCAGGAAGGTCACCAGCCCCATGTCGCTGTCGGCCAGGCGATAGTCGCGCACCCGGTCCGGGCTCTTGTGCAGCGCGTCCCCGATCGCACCATCGGTCAACTGGTCCCGCCGCTTGATCTCGGTCAGCACATCGGCCAGCGCCTGAAGCGCGGATGTCGCGGAAAAGTCCGGCGCAAGGCCGTGGAACTGCCGATCAGGCATGAGCTACTCCAATGGCATGGTGGGCGATTTCAGGCTGGCGCAGGGGCTGAAAAGCGGGCGGGACCGAAGCCCAGCCCAGTTCGTCCTCTGCCTTCGCCATGAAGGGGGGTGGAAAGGTGGCGCGCACGGGCACGCCGGCTGCCTCGAGGATGTGGTTCACCCTCAGCGCCGCGAAGCCCCAGTGCAGCGGATATGGCATCAGGCGGCCTCGGCGGGGGAGCTGGAAATGCGCTCGAGCGCGGCAGCGGCCTCGACCTTGCCCTCGCGCTTGGCGAGATCGGCAAGCGTCGAAATGCGCCAGGACGGGATGCGCCCCTTTCGCTTCCACGAGTCGACCGTCGTGAGCGGGATGCCGGTCAGGCGCTCGATCGCTGCCGGACCGCCGAGGGCTTGAATGATGTCGGCTGTGTTCATGCCCGATTGCTACGATAATCGGATGAAACTCGCAAGACCCTCTAGTGCGACTTTCGCAGCGGACGTATTAACGGGTTCGTGCCATAGCTTGCCGGTGCTGACGCATGACGAAATCGTGGCCGAGCTGATCCGCCGTCGGGATGCCGGCGAGTTGCGGCCGCGCGACTTGCAGCAGCTTCTGGGGCTGCCGAGCCCGCGCGTGGCCGAGATTTTGGACCGGCGCCGGAAGCTGCAATATGACGAGGCCCGCGCGATCGTGCTGCACTACGGCCTCAATGGCGCGTCGGACTGGCGCCTTGTGCTGCCTCGGGTTCTCCAGGTCGCGGGGATGAGTGCGGACGACGCGGACTTGGCGGTGAGCATCGCGTCAACCATTGTCGCGCAGTTGCGAGACGATGAAGCAGCCGCCGCCGATCCTTCTCTTGCGGCTCGCCTTCTAGCGCCCGCACTATGGACGCAATCTCGACACTGAGCGCCGCCGCCATAATCTCCCCAACCTCATCATCCATACCCTGCCACCTCTCACTTGTGGCATGATGGCTGCATTCTTCGTGCCCCTCAAGCGGTCATGTCCCCGTAGTGCCAAACGGGGACACAGGTGCGAAAATCGTATTGACAGTATAGTCCGACAATCGTAGCGTCACCCCATCAGCTGCTGATCGCCTCCGGGCCGAAGACGCAGCGCGATGGGAGAGACGAGATGCTTCAGCTTCCTGCCTTCAAGTCGACCGGGCTCGAGAATGTCGACGCCAACCTTGCCGCCGATGACCGCAGGTTCGCCGACTGGATCGAGCTTGTCGGCGGCCTCGATGCTGCCGAGCAGATGGCGGCGGACGGCCTCGCCAATGCCGAGACCCGGCTTGCCGCGTGCTACCCCTACAGCCCCGACATGGTGTTCGCCGTGCCGCACCTTGGTTGCGACCACGAGGCGGGCGTGTGGCGGCGTGACCGGCAGAACTGGCGCGACACCATCGAGAATCTGGCCCGCTTCCGTGCCGTCAATCCCCGCGCGCAGGAGGCCGCGTGATGGGCGAGGTTCACAGCTACCTGTCGGCCATCATGCAGATGCATGGTGCACCGGCGCCGCTCCCCCGCCATCGTTCTTCCAGCCTGGTCGTGCATGTGCATCGGGCGGTCGAGGCGGCCGAGCTCAACCCCGGCCCGATCCAGTGGCAGCATGCGGACGGGTGCCACAGCTTCACGGTCGACACCGAGTTCGGCCCGCACGAGGTCACCGTGTCGCCGCCCGGCGAACGCGCCCGGTTGCTGGCCGAGCTAGAGGCGCTTCGGAACCGCCTGCGGGAGACGGTGGCATGACCCGCCCGTCATGGCTTCACTGGGCCGAGGACCCGGATGCGCCGATGCCGCCGAGCCGTCGCACGCGCGCCGCGATGCGCCACGACAACGGCCCCATTCCGCCCGACTACGCGGCAAGGGTCGAGCGCCAGCGCTGGCGGGCTTGCTGGTTCGTCGCGCTGATCAGCTTCGCCCTGATGGTGGCGCACATGGCAGGGGTGGGGCTGTGACCGCCCCGTTCAAGGTGGTGCCGCTGCGCATCGACCCTGCACCCTCGCCCGAAACCGTGGCGGATCTGTTCAAGGCGCTCGACGACTTGGAAACGGCGGCGAAGCAGGTTCGCGCCGAGCTCGACAGGTGCAGGCAGCAGCACATGGTCCGCACCCGCTGCTGGGGGCTCGACCTGATCGCCTACCGGCGCGAGATCGAAGGGAGGGCGGCATGAGGCTCCCCACCGTCGGCGACATTCTCGACGAGCTCGACGGCATCGAGGCTGCGCCTTCCCTTGCGGAAGTGGCGGCGCGGGCGAAGTCGTTTCCGTCCCGCCCGGGCGTTCGCTACTTCCCCGAGCTGGTGCAGGGCAGCGAGGAGTGGTTCGCCGCGCGCCGGGGCCTTCTCACCGCGAGCGAGGTCCGGCTCATCATGACGCCGACGCTCAAGATCGCGTCGAACGAGAAGACGCGCGCCCATGTGTTCGAGATCGCGGCGCAACGCATCACGGGCCATGTCGAGCCGAGCTACGTCGGCGATGACATGCTTCGCGGCCACGAGGAGGAGCACTTGGCCCGCGCCCTCTATGCGCAGCACTTCGCGCCGGTGACGGAGTGCGGCTTCATCACGAACGACAGCTTCGGCTTCACGCTCGGCTACAGCCCGGACGGCCTGGTCGGTGATGACGGGCTGATCGAGTGCAAGAGCCGCCGGCAGAAGTTCCAGGTCGAGACCATCGCGGCCGGGGAAGTGCCGAGTGACTTCATCCTGCAGGTGCAAACGGGGCTGCTCGTGACGGGCCGGGATTGGCTCGATTTCGTGTCCTACTCCAACGGCATGCCCATGCCCGCGATCCGCGTCGAAGCCGACGAGGAAGTCCAGGGCGCCATCCTCGAGGCCGCCGAAGCCTTCGAGGCCAAGGTCGCCGAGACCATCAAAGCCTACCACGCCAGCCTTTCGCGCCTGCGCTCGGTCCCTACCGAGCGGCGCATTGTCCAGGAGATGTTTTAGCCATGACCGACATGACCGCAGTGATCGTCCCCAAGAGCGACCAGGTGAATGCCGATGATCTGATCTCGGGCCCGCGCACCATTCGCATTGCCGGGGTGAAGGTGAGCCCCGGCTCGGAGCAGCCTGTCAGCATCGCGATCGAGGGGGACAGCAAGGTTTATCGCCCGTGCAAGTCGATGGCGCGCGTGATGGTGGCGGCGTGGGGTGCGGATTCGTCGGCCTATGTCGGCCGGTCCATGACGCTCTACCGTGACCCGAAGGTGAAGTGGGGCGGCATGGAAGTCGGCGGCATTCGCATCGCCGCGATGAGCGACATCGAGGGGCCGATGACGATGGCGCTCACCGAGACGCGGGCGCAGCGCCGGCCGTTCACGGTGAGGCCCCTCGCTGCCTCTGCGCCTGCCACGGCGCGCAAGGGCCCGTCGCCCGATGAATGGGCCGGCGCGTATCAGGAGCGGGTCGCGGCCTGTGCCACGCTCGACGAGCTGCTCGCGCTGCAACAGGAGCGCGCAAAGGGCCTTTCCACGCTGGCGGAGAAGCGGCCCGACCTGCACCGGGCCTGCATCGAGGCCGGAACGAAGCGCGCCGCGGAACTGCGCGGCCCGGATGACGAGGACGACGCCGAGCCCATCGGCGAGGACCAGGACGACATCTTTGCCGACGCGGCCGACTAGCCGCCGGCTCACAGGCATTCTGCGGAAAGGAAAGACGATGACGATCTACACGGGCAAGGTGCGTGGCGACCTGACGCTGCGCAAGGGCGACGACGCCAGCAAGGTGACGGAGGTAACCGGCGGGCTCTACATCAGCGCCGAGGGTGCGCAGCTGCCGATGCTCACCAGCGTCGGCGGCGGGCTCGACATCAGCGCCGAGGGTGCGCAGCTGCCGGTGCTCACCAGCGTCGGCGGCTGGCTCTACATCAGCGCCGGCAAGCGCTTCCACGCGCCCCTCCTACGCGAGGTCGCCGGCAAGCCCCTCCCCGATCCCGAAGTCGCCGCCGCGCTGCTGCTGGAAGTCGCCAAGGCCGCCACCGCCAGCCCCGACGCGCTCGACATGGGCAGGTGGCACTGCGGCACGTCGCACTGCATCGCGGGCTGGGCCGTGCACCTGGCGGCGGGCGGCTACGAGCTCGAAGCTGAGATGGCGAAGAAGGTCGGCGAGGACAGGAAGACGCTCGCGGCCGGCAATCTCCTGCTCGGCGCCGAGGCGAGCTCGCTGTTCTTCCTCAGCAACGACGCCGGGCGGTCGGCCCTGCATCGCGTGCTGGAGGGCAAGCCCGCCCTGGAGCCGGCGCAGTGAGCGACCTGTTCGGCGAGAGCGCGATCTACGCGGCGGACAAGCTGGCGGAAGCGGCGCGCGAGGTGGGCCAGCGGCTCAGGGTCTATCCCCGTCTCGTCGAGGCCGGGAAGCTGACCCAGCCCAAGGCGGACCGGCAGATCGCGGTGATGCGCGCGATCGAGCGGGACTACACCACGGCGGCCGCGCTTGACCGCCCGCTGGTGAAGGCGCGCCTGGTGCAGTTTTCGCCCGAGTTCCGCGACGATCGGTGCGTCCTGAGGTTCGACGTCGAGGTTGCGATTGCCGGTCAGGAACGGCCCCGGCTTGCGAACTGCGAGGTCGAGGTCGGCGGCTACGAGCTCGCCGCCATCATCCGGAGCGCGCGCGATACGCTGGCCCAGATGAACGACACGGGCGGGGAGTGGAAAGAGGGCGACCGCCGCACGGACTGGGCGAGCCCGGGCAATCTTGGACTGGGAGACGCGGCGTGAGCGACACCGAAGCAGAGAAGCGCGCCTATGCGAAGGGCTATGCCGCCGGGCGCAAGCGCACCGAAGCCGAAACGGCCGCCGCAGCGGCTCAATATGAGGAGTCGCAACAGGCACGCCGCCGCTTCAGACAGCAGGCCTTCCTTGCCGCGCTTTCAGGAACTCTGACCAGCCCACGCCAGTGGCGCAATGGCGAAAAGCCTTGGGTCGGTGTCGAAGACTATGTCCGGGGCTGCTGGAATTTCGCGGACAAGGCGACTGCGCACAACACTGAGCCATTCGCATGACCAATCAGGGTCGGAAGTTGAAAGGCAGCAATCCGGCTGCCGACGGTGCTTGCAACCATCCCCCGATGGACGCCGCCGTGTCTCACAATCCCCCGCCGGCAGCAAGCGGCGGGGGGAAAGGCGGGGACTTGCGCCAGGGCGTCACACGCGCCGGGCATGCCGTCCTCGACCAGCTCGAGGCCATTGGCGGCGGCATCGGTGGCGAGAAGACCGTTCCGGCCCTCGCGCTGAAAGAGGCCCAGCGCATCCTTGCGGCGGCCATCCGCGCCGACCCGGACAACGGCATGGGGCGGCGGCGCATCGCCATGTCCCGGGAGGCCGCAGCCCTCATCATTCGCGCCCTGGACAGCATGGACGAGGCCGGGCGCTCCAGCTTCGAAGGGACTGTCGCATGACCCCATCCATGAACCCGCCGCTTGGCTCACCGCCGACGCTGGAATGGGTGCCGGTGGCATCGATCGGCGTCGATCCGATCTACCAGCGCTCGACCGACAACATGCAGTCGCAGACGCTGATCCGAAAGATTGCGCGCTTCTGGGACTGGAACCTGTGCCAGCCTCTCGCCCTGGTGAAGCGCGAGGACGGCTCGCTCTGGGCGGTCGATGGACAGCATAGGCTGGGCGCGGCGAAGCTCCGGGGCGACATTCCCCACCTGCCCTGCGTCATCGCGCGCTATGGCACCCAGGCCGACGAGGCAGCTGCCTTCGTCGCGCTCAACAAGCAGCGCCGGCCGCTGTCGCCGGTGGATCTGTTCAAGGCCGCACTGGCTGCCGGCGATCCCGAGGCGGACGAGATCATGCGCGCGATCCGCGGTGCCCAGCTCACCCTCGCCCCGCACTCGAACTACACCGCGTGGGAGCCGGGCCAGATCTTCTGCGTCCCCGGGATCCAGCGGGCATGGCGCGGGCATGGCGAAAAGGTCGTCCGCAACGCTCTGGTCGCGCTGTCGTGCGGCTTCCATGGGCAGGTGCTTCGCTATGCCGGGCTGCTGCTCGAGGGGCTCTACGGCTTCTACGCCAGTGACGATGCCAAGCTCGGCAGCTTCGACCCCGACCTGTTCGTCGAGGTTCTGGCAGCGGGCGAACAGGGCGACTGGGTCAACGACGCGCGCAAGGTGCAGGTGGAGACGAACCTGAGCCGCGCGGCCTCGATGACCGAAGCGATGTGGCGCGCCTATCGCGAGGCGAGCGAGATGGACGAAGAGGAAGCAGCGTGATGGGGAGGCCGTCTCAGATCGACATCACGAAGCTGGCACACCTGCGGGAAGAAAAATGGCTCTCTTACGGCCAGATTTCCAGGATGATGGGCGTCAGCATCGGCGCAATCTCGTGGCAATGCCTGATGCACGGGATAGAGCATCCGTCCAAAGTGACGAGGCTCCGCAAGCCTTCCGGCGGGTTGGAGCATCGCAACGGATACGTCATTCGGCGCTTCACGGCCGAGGAGGATGCCGAGCTTCTTCGCTTGGCGATGGCGGGGGTCCGCACCAGCGAGATCGCCCGTAAGCTCGGGCGGAAGGGCAACAGCGTGCGCGGCCGGCTCGCGACGCTGGCCCGACACGATGCCCGGAACGACGTCCAATGACCCCCCGCTCCCTCCGCCGGTTCGACAGCATCCTGCCAGGCGGTCGCCATGTGCAGCTGTCGGCGCTCGATCCTGCCGCCCGAGCTGGCCGCACCATCTTCGGCAACCGGGTGGTCGAAGCCGGCCAGCCCGAACGCCTGCTGAAGCGCGGGCATCACAGCCGGAAGATCGGCGACGTGGTGCAGAAGGGGAAGTGGCGCGGCATGCCCATCTTCACCCTCACCCTCGAGGAGCGCGCCACCTGCCCCCGCACCTGCAAGCAATGGCTCGGGTGCTACGGAAATTCGATGAACTGGGCCGAGCGCCTGGTGCATGGGCCCGAGCTCGAGGCGCGTCTCTGGCGCGAGCTCGGCAGCCTGCAATCGCGCAACCCGGGCGGCTTCGTGGTGCGCCTGCATGTGCTCGGCGACTTCTACAGCCTGGCCTATGTCAGCTTCTGGCAACAGGCGCTGGATTGCTACCCGGCGCTCAGGGTGTTCGGCTACACCGCGCACGATCCGGCGCACGGCATCGGCGCAGCACTCAAGGACATGGCCGACACGGAGTGGGAGCGGTTCGCCCTTCGCTTCTCGGGCTGGGGACTGGCCGAGCGGGGCGCCGAGGTCTTCGCGCACGAGCCGCCGGCCGACGCAATCCCCTGCCCCGCACAGACCGGAGCGACAGACTGCTGCGCGACATGCGCCTTGTGTTGGGCAACGACGCGCCCGATCGCTTTCAGGAGGCATTGATGTCCCGCCGCGCCCGCTTCCGACAGGCCGATCTCGCGCGTGCGCTGAAGGCGGCTGTGGACGCAGGGCTGAATCCGTCGCAGGTTGTGATCGACCCCTCTGGCGAGCTGCGTCTCAGCTTCTCCACCAGCAGCACGCAGGCGGGCACCGGAAACCCGCTGGACAGGCTGCTCGGCAATGGCTCGTAAACGCCGCTACCCCAACGTCTCTTCCTTCACCGATCGGCACGGCAAGCAGCGCTGGCGATGGCGAAAGGCCGGCCACCCCACCTTCTACTTCACCTGCCCGCCCGACACGCCCGGATTCGCGGAAGAGTTGAAGCTGGCCCTGGCAGGCGCGAAGGTGCAGCCCGGCGCCGAGCGCACCATCCCCCGCTCCGTCGGCGATCTCGCGGCCCGCTACTTCGCCAGCACGAACCACCTGCAGGCCAGCGAGCGCGACCGCCACCGCCGCCGTCTCATCCTCGATCCGTTCGTCGCCGAGTTCCGCAACGACCTGGTCGCGAACTGGCGCTGGGAGCACATCGAGGCCGTCGTGGCGCGCAAGCTGGAGAAGAAGCCCGACGCGCGCGGCCGGATGCTTGGCGGCCCCGTCGCGGCCCACAGCCTCAGGAAGCAGCTGATGCGCCTGTTCGCGCACGCGGTGAAGCTGGGGTGGATCAACGAGAACCCGGTCGCCCTGACGGAGCGGGTGAAGGTCCCGAAGACTGGCGGCTATCACACCTGGACCGAGGAGGAGATCGCCCAGTACAGGGCACACCACCCGCTCGGCACCATGGCCCGGCTCGCGCTCGAGATCATGCTGTGGACATGGCAGCGCCGCGGCGACGCCCGCCTGTTCGGGCCGAAGCATGTGCGCAACGGCCAGATCCAGTATCGGCAGGGCAAGGGCGGGAAGACGCTCTGGCTCCCCGCCGCGCCCCAGCTGCTCGCCGCGATCGAGGCGATGGACCGGGTCGGCATCCGCACCTTCATCGTCACGGAGCAGGGCAATCCGTTCAGCGCGGCGGGATTCGGCAACCGGATGCGCGACTGGTGCGACGCGGCGGGCCTGCCCCACTGCACCGCCCACGGCCTCAGGAAGGCAGCCGCCCGGCGCGGCGCCGAGCTGGACATCAGCCAGCAGGGCCTGAAGGCGGCAGGCGGGTGGAGCGGCGATTCGGAGGTCGCAACCTACACCGCCGCGGCGGACCAGCGCCGCATGGCCGAAGACGCGATCACCCGCATCAGCCGGTGGGAGTTGGAACAGCAAAATCCTGTGCCGAAAGATGGGGATTTGGCTGCGGGTTAGGCTACCCTGCTTGGCTAACCGAACCCGGCGGACAGCGCATGCGCCTGAAAAGGCTTGCAGAATTTCCCAACATGGTACCCCCGGCCGGACCGCCACAACCGCGCGAGGCCAATGACTTGCGGTGGTGAACCTGCGATTCCCTACCCCGTTTTGCCCTTCGTGACCGTTTCGGGCTGGCAAACCTTTTCGGCCCGCGCAGGCACAAAAAAAGCGCCCTCGGCCGGAGCCGGGGCGCCAAGTCTATCCGGGAAGGATCCGGTCAGTTCGTCGGCAGCTTGGCGCAGGCTTTCAGCTTGCCATCGGCCTCGACGCCGTAGGGCTCCCATTCCAGCAGCTTGGCCAGCGCAAGGCTGAGTGCGGCCGAGGCATCGGTGGGCATGGGGCCGAGAGGGGCGGGAAGCGCGGGCACCTGGTCGACGCACGGAACCGGCACGGCTCTCGGCACCTCGACGGTGCGAATTTCGGGCAGGGGGTTGGCGGCACATCCCATGAGCAGCAGGCTAACCGCGACGACTGAGCGCATCCCATGCCTCCTTCTGTGCTGGCGTCAACGCTGTGGCCGGTTTTCCGCCCGTCTGGCGCGAGTCTGCTTCGAGGCGGGCGCGGAGTGCCGCCGAGCCGTCGCGCGCTTCCTTGGCCCGTTTCTCGGCTTTCGCTGCATCTGCCTTCGCCGCCTTGCCCGCCGCCTGCAGTTGCAGCACGTCGTCGCGCATCATCGCCACGGCCGCCTCGAGCGTGCCGGCGTTCAGTCGCGACGTCTGCAGATCTTGTGCGAGCCGCGCGATCTCAGGCTCTCGGCTGTCGCGGCCTGCGTCATGACCCGCGGCATAGACGCGCCAGAGAAGCAGCAGCGTGAGCATGGCGGCCGCTCCTGCAAGCCACACCCAGCGCGGCACGCCGGTTGCCCAGGCGAGGATCCTGTCCATCAGCCCTCCCCTCCATCATTTCGCGCACGGCCCACGGCATAACCGCCCAGCGCGCCGATCAGGCCGGATGCCAGCAGGTCGAGCACGCGGCCGGCCGGGTCGCCCAAGTCTTTCGCGTCGGGCAGCATGGAGGCTGCCACGACTGCGACGATGAGTGCCAGCAGTGCAAGGATGGCGAGTTGGACGCGCTCGCTCACGGCCTGTACCCGATCGCTTTGTCGAACTCAGCCAGCTTCCCGAGATAGAGAAGCCGCTCGGCTCGACGACGGCGGAGCAGGCCGGCGCTGGGCCTGCCCTTGGCCATTCGCCACATCAGGAAGGCGTCGGCCGCCTGCGCGAACCGTCCGGCCCTGTGGTGGCGCAGCACGCTCGACTTCGCGAAGTTCCCCAAGCCGATGTTGTAGGCGAGGCTCACCATCGCGCCGAACTGGCCCGGGCTCGTCTGTCCAACGGCCATGTCGACGCGCGCGTCGACACCCCGTTCGAACTTAGCCACGATCAGGCGGAACAGCTCGTCGGCTCGCGCCTGGCTGATGCGTTCCCCGGGTCGGACCTTGCGGCCGTCCTCGTAAAAGGTGTTTCCCCACCCGATCGTCCACTTCCCGGCGGGGCAAAGGTAGCTCTCGAGAGAGCAGCCTTCGAAGTGGTGCATCAACGCGGTGGCGCGCGGTCCAATCTGGCGACCCATCAGAACCTCCTCGTCAGCATCCATGCGAGCAGCATCACGACGCCCAGCATGAAGCAGGCCGCCGAAGCAGCCCGTGCAAAGTCGATTTCCATGTCATCCCCCGATCAGCCAGGTGACGATCTGTGCCAGCCAGCGCTCCCGCCAGCGGCGAAACGAGGTAAGCAGCCGGGTCACTGCGGTTGCTCCCGTTCGATCCGGTCAAGACGCCGGAGGATTTCGTTGTTTTGCTGTTCCAGGGTGGCGAGCTTCGCCTTCAGGTCGACCGGCGCATTGGCCTCGAGCCGGGTGACGCGATCGTTCATCGCCTGCCATGCCGCAAAGCCCGCGAACAGCAGCGCGAGGAAGGCGAACACCGTCCCCCAGTTGACCGTGACCGGCTTTTCAGTCTCGCTCATCTTGCCGCCCCCACGCTTCAACGATGCGAGGAATCAGCACCGCGCAGGCGATGCCAAAGATGAGGAGAAGCAAGAGCCTTTCGTCCGCCTCCATAGATTGAGCCTCCTGCCAGGGTGCCAATCTGGAGCCACCCTGAGAGCGCCAGAAGGTCGAGGTAGAAGGTCGCGGCAGCCCCGTTTCCGACGACGGCGAAGGCGACGTGAAATGCGATTTGGAACAGGTAAATGGCGCCGATGATGGCTTGCGGGCGCGAGGAAGGGTGTTGCAGCACGATGGTTGCCGCCGCAGCGTCGAACAGCGCGAAGAAGACCCATGGCGTCCAGTCGTGCAGCACGAGGACGGCGAAGGTGCAGGCGGTCCAGTTGGCGAGCATGGCAAGGCCGGTGCGGGTCAGGCCGGAGCCACCCATCTTGAACGCCAACGCGGCCGCGCAGACCAGGCCGGCGAAGAAGGCCGCGGACCAGAGCATCATTGTTCCCTCGGGGGCTTCGGCGTGCCACCACTCAGGGGCGCCACGTCGACGCCCATCGCGGTCAGCTCGGGGGTGAAAGCCTTGACGCCTTCGGAAAGCATGTTGTGCAGCTTTGCCGTCTCGGTCGCCGCCGCCGCGTTAGCGCGCTCGATCCTGAGTAGTTGGGCCTGCACGCGCTTGCAGAACTGGTCAGGTTTCATGCCGTCACTCCTCGCGGGCTCTTCAAGCGTTGGGGGCAATCCCGGCGCGGAACTGTTCGTAGCGAGGCTGCGTCAGGTAGCCCGTCTGGAACAGCAGCAGCGCGCCCTGCTGATGGTAGGTGGAATCGAGCCGCACCTTCTGGCCGCGCAGCGTCGTGATGATGAGCCCAAGCACCAGGCCCAGCACGGCCGGCACGCCGCTCGAGAGAATGGCGGCCAGCTCGGCCTCGGTGAACAGCGCGAAGGCATCCACGATGTCGATCGCCGGCGGCGCCGGCACATCGACGAAGCCGCGCGCGTCCGCGCTCCATTGCGTCAGCGGCGGCGTCACCTTGGCCGAGCCGGGAATCCGCGCTGCCGCTTCTCCCGCGCTGGGATTGGGATTGAGCCCGGCATCGACGTAACGCAGGATTGCGCCCGTCTCGGTGTCGTAGATGAGCCAGTCTGACACGGACCTAGACCCTGAGGTAGCTCTCGGCGGAAACCGCCGTGACGTTGGCAGCGGTGCGGGTGCCGGTGGCGCGCACTTCATAGCGCACCCCGCCCGCGCCGCCGTTGGTGAAGGTGCCGGAAGCCGTCGCCACCGTGATGTCGCCCGGACCGCCGCTGTCGGGCACGGAGGTGCCGAACGCGGTCCAGGTTCCGCCCTCCACGCGGTATTCAAGGTTGATGTCGGTCGTCGCAGTGCCGGTGTGGTTGCCCGTCAGCTGAGCCTCAACGCTCGCCGTCTGCCCCGGCGAAAGCACCACGGAAATCACCGCCGATGTGCTGAATCCCAGCGCGACCTGCTGACCGAAGGCTGCCACGCTCACAGCCTGCAGCTGGGTCGCGGCCTGCCAGGTGAAGTTGGCCACACTGTCGGGCCGGGTGCCGAGCGAGATCCAGATCGGATTGGCGCCCGCGGGCACGCTGCCGGTGTCGCCGTACCAGCCCGAGGGCACGCCGGTGCTGGGCGACGGCGTTGAGGGCTGGGTCGCGCTGCGCTTGTAGATCGGCTTGATGCTCTCGCCGTCGGCGCCATTGTCCAGCGCCTTCACCGCCGCGCTCCATTCGCCGCTCGTGATCGTGTCGCTCGTGCCGCCGTTGCGCGCGCCGGCATAGCGGGACCATGCCGGGTTGCCGTCTGCCGCCGGAATCGCCAGCGTCCAACCGTTCAGTGCGCCCACCGTGCTTTCGGTGAGCGTGCCGTTGAAGTCGAACACGCTGGAACCGGTCGGACCCGCCGGCGCCGTCGCACCGCGCTTCCAGATCGTCACGATGGCAACATTGTCGCCCGCCGCGCCGGCCCCGCCGCCCGTCACCAGCAAGCTCCAGTTCGCGCTGGGCGGCCGGTTGCCGCCGCTCGAAGTGTGGGCCACGATGCAGCTGTAGGCGTTGCCGCCATCGTTCACGATATCGCCCAGGTCGTAGGCCGTCGCGGTGGCCCAGTTGCCCCGCGCGACGTTGCGGGTCGCCGCCGCCTCGATGCCCGCCATCAGCCAGCTCGCGGCGAGGCGGTTGTCGTAGGCCACCGGGTTCACCGGCGCGATGTTGCCCGTCTCGCTGGTCGACCAGGAATAGATGCTGGCCTCCTCCTCGCGCAGCCGCACGTCGACCGCGCCGCTCGCATCGGTCGCGAGCTGGATCCCTCGCACGCGGAACAGCTTGTTCGTCCACCCGCGCGAGGCCGAGGTCACGGAGACCACCATGTTCTGCCTGAGCAGCCAACCCCGGATGCCAAGGCGAACCGTGAACTCGCCTTGCTTCGTCGATCGGCGCGCCACCTGCGTCGCGATGCGCTCGGCCCGGCGCACGTCCTGCACCGGCGGCAGTTCCAGCGTCAGCACCCGCGGCGCCAGCGCGGTGCGGCCGGTCGAGACGTCGGGATAGTCGGCGAGGCTGAACAGCGACGGCGCATCGGGCAGGGTGAAGCGCCCGCGCACCACCGTGAACTGCTCCGAAAGCTCGGGCTGGGGCTGCCACTCGAACCCGCTCAGGAAATCGTCTTCGTTCAGCGCGACTTCGGCGGTCAGGTCGTTCACGGCCAGGCGCAGCGCCAGCTTCCCGCCGTCGTGCACCAGCTCGCCGTTCATCGCGTCCAGCAGCTCGGCGATCACGGCGCTGGGGTCGTCGGCGTCGGTGTAAGCCTTACCCGCCTCGTAGCGCCGGTGCGAGCCGCCCGCGGCCAGGGCCACGCTCTCGTCGCAGATGGCCGCCGCCGCGGCGAAGCTCGGCAGGTTCAGCCGCGCCGGCGGCACCCCCAGCCCCACGGAGCCAACGCCGTTGATCTTCCAGCCCAGCAGGTAGGCCAGCAGCTGCAGCGCCGGGTTGTTCCCGCGCGCCACACTGCTCGCGGTGTAGGCCCAGGTGGTGCAGTCGTTCGCGCGCTGGCTGCCCGAGCCGCCCGCCACCGTGCTGTCGCGTGCCGGGTCGTACACCGGCATGCCGCGCCCGATCACGGTCCAGCGGCCGGAAATGCCCGAGGCGAAGGGCGACTGGCTCGTCTTGCTGTTGTCCGTCCGCTTCACGCGGACCTTCATCGTGGTGCAGCCGGTCATCCGGCGCGTCGAGGCCCAGTTCGCCCCCGCCTCGACGGTGTGATACGCCGCCGCGCCCGCCTCGAGGATGACCTCGACGGTCAGGTAGCCTACAAAGATGCCCTGCGCCCCACCGCCCGAGGTCCAGGCCAGCTTGTCCTCGATGTAGATGCTCTCGATCGCGTCGCTCTTGTGGGCCGCGAGCGCAAAGACGTAGCTGATATACTCCTGTTTCGTGTCGCTGCTGGGCTCGGCGTAGCGCAGATCCAGCGGGAAGGCGGTGCGGCCGAACACCAGCTTGCGCACCGCGGCCTTGTCCGGGTTGACGCTCTTCGGGTCGAACGGCACGAGATTGCCGCCGCGGCGGCCGGAAAGGGAATAGGCGCCCGTCGCGGCATTGGCCAGGTTGAGGCCCGCTGAAATGAGCGGACCAACGCCGGGGATGAATGCCGCGGCGGTCGAGATCACGCTGAACAGGGCTGCGCCGGCACGCTTGTCGATCAGGCTGACGGCTGCCGAGATCGGCGACAGCAGCACGCGCGCGACGGCCTTACCCATCGGCTCGGCCTACTGCCCACGCTGCCGTCAGGCTGTCGCGCTCCACGATGCCCAGCCCTTCGTGCGTGAAGATCACCGGCCCCGCGCCCGTCATCACGCCCAGCGCCTGTCCGTCGCTCACCACGTCGCCCCGGTGCGCCATCAGCGGCGGCATCGGCTCGCCCAGGCAGGCCGTGCAGGCCGCGTCGAGATCGGCGAACCCGGCGCGCTTCAGCGCCTTGGCCAGCCCCGCCTCGCTGCTGTAGGCGCCCATCTTCGGCCAGAGCGACACGCCGGCCACGGCGCGCACGCAGGCCGCCACGAAGCGCCCGCAATCCGCTCGCCCCATCGCGTAGGACCGCCCGGCCCAGTCCTGCACCGTCGCGGCGAGTCGCTCTTCCCAGTTCGGATGGCGCGGCATCATCGCCACTGCGCCCACTGGTTCGGGTCGATCTGCGCTCCCGCGCCCAGCAGGCCCGGCACGCTCGCCGCGTTCCCGATGCTCGCGTTGCCGCTTTCGTCCGCCGAGTCGTACACTTTCTGCGTGAGGTAGGTGCGCGAAGGCGCGCCGCCGAACAGGGTCAGCCAGTTCTCGACTTCCATCGTGAAGCGCCACTCGCCCGCCGCCGGGTCGACGGCCTGCCGCGGCGTTGCCATGAAGCCGGTGTAGCCAAGGCTTGGGCTGATCTCGGTCACGGTGCCGGCGCCGTCGTGCATCACCAGCCACAGCCGGAACAGCCGGCCGACATAGAGCGAAGGGTTGTCCATCGCCGCCAGCAGCTCGGACTGGCCGGGGTGGCAGGCAAAGCCGACCGAAAGCGTGCCCGAGCCGCCCTCTTCATGGCTCACCGGCGAGATATCGAGCACGCCGTCACCCAGCGCGGTGAAGGTGAAGCCGGCGCAATCGGCGTCGGCATCGGTCAGCCCGCCCGGCACGGTCAGGTTGAACGGCGCCAGCGCGTAGCGCAGCGGCTCGTCCACGAAATCGGCGAACACCAGCAGCGCGGGGCGCACCAGCGAAGCGGAAAGGGTTGCATTGGAAAGCGCCATGGCTACGCCATTTCCTTGTTGGCCGCGAATTCCAGGCGCGGCATCAGAAAGCTTCCTCGGCGCTGAATTCATGGGAATAGACCGGCCCCGGCTCCACGCCGAAGCCCGGCGTGTGGGTCGCGCGCATCAGGCCCCACGGGCGGGCCAGCTCCACCGGGGCGTCGGCGGCCGGCACCTCGCGCAGCGGGGTAGCGAGGCTCGCCGTCGCCGTGCCCGTGATCGAGGCGTTCACGTCCGCCGTCACGCGGCAAAGCTGCTCATCGCCGCTCGGCAGCACCACCGTCAGGAACTGGCCCGCAGAAAGCGCGCGCACGCTCGGCACCAGGCCACGCAGGTTCAGGCTGCGTCCGCTGCTGCCCGCCACCACCAGCGCCCGCTCCGGCATCAGCGAGGCGCGCGGGTTCGTCACGCTGGCAAAGCCGGCGGTGAGGCCGTTGTTGAAGTAGATCACGGCCGAAGCCGTCAAAGCCGGCGCAGTGACGGTGGCGCGCACCCGCTGCCACTGGTTCGGCGTGGCCAGCGAAACAAGGTTCGCGCCCAGCGTGGAGATCAGCGAGCCGCCCGCGTTGCGGAAGTTGACGGCCAGCGAAAGCGTGCCGGTGGAGCCGGTGCCGACGAAGCAGTCGGTGGAAAGGTTCATCGTCTGGCCCGCCGACCAGGGCACGGCAACGCCTGCGTTGGCGAGCGCATTGTTGAACGCGCGCGTGCTGTCGGTGTAGAGCCCGCGCTGCGCGAAATCGACGGGCGCGCCGGTGTCGATCAGCGTGAAGGCCGATTCCAGCGTCCAGGGCGCGGAGCCACCCTCGAAGCGAGGGTTCAGGATCAGGTTATCGGCCGCGCCATACTGGCTGTCTTCCACCGCCGGCACGCGGAACCGGGCCCCCGGGATCTGGCACGCAGCTTCGAACCCGGCATAGGTGCGGCGGGTTTCCGG
Source organism: Hyphomicrobiales bacterium (assembly GCA_027484605.1). Taxonomy (GTDB): domain Bacteria; phylum Pseudomonadota; class Alphaproteobacteria; order Rhizobiales; family Beijerinckiaceae; genus Rhabdaerophilum. The sequence goes on from JAIXSR010000059.1 coordinate 18,221, forward strand.
GGTGGTGCGCACCACGTCGCCGCTCACGGTCCAGCGCGCGGCCGTGCCGAAATCGAGCTCGGGCCCGCGCCCGGTGAAGGCTGAGCGTTGCCGGTTCAGCCGCCCGCCCGGCTGCTCCCACTGCGCGCTCTGCAGCACGTTTCGGGGGAAGGCGATAATCGTCATGGCTTACCCCCGGCTCCCCGGCATGCGCCCGCGTCGCGCCTGCCTGATCACGCCCCCCGCCGCCTGCGCGCCGGATTGCTGCGAAATCGCCAGCACGGTCTGCGCGAACAGCGGCGAAGGCTCGGTGCGGACGATGATCTCGGTCGGTCCGCCGCCCATGCCGATGGCGTGATTCGGGATGACCCGCCCGGCGCGGGGGAACTCGACGATCTCGGGCCCGCGCTCGCCCACCAGGTAGCGCCCGCCCGCACGCACCGGCCCGCCGTCGGCCCGCGCGCCGTCCAGCTTCAGCGAGCTGAACGCCGTCTTGAACAGGCTGGTCAGGCCCGAGCTGATCTCCTGCGCCGCGATGGCCTTCAGGCTGTTCAGCATCGCGGTGCCGAAATTCTGGCTGTAAAGGATGGCCTGCGCGAGATTGTCGCCGAGCCGCTCCGAGAAATCCGCCGCCTTGCCCATAGCGTCGGCAAACTTGGAGGTCGGGATCTTCTGCGCGATTCGCGCGATCTCCTCATAGTCGACCCGGATCGAGGACACCGACGCCGCGGCCGAAGCGGTCTCGGTCAGCGAGCGCGCCGTCTCGGCAAAGGCTTCGCCTCGCGCCTCGGCAATGCGGTCTGCCGCGGAAGGCCCGCTGCGCCCGCCCCGCGCGGCCCGGCGCACCGCCGAAGCCCCGCTGTTGCCGGTGCCGATGCCGGTGCCGGCGCCCGCCGCAGCAGCACTCAGGCTGGCCGGCGCGGCATCTTCCAGCGCCTGCCCCAGCAGCTCGCGCACGAAGGCGCCGGTGTTCAGCTCCCCGGTGCCGCGCGTCGTGACAAGCCCGCCAAGGTAGCTCTTGTCGCCCCGCGCCGCTTCCATCGCCCGCGCAAGACGGTTGGTGTCGCGGACCTTTGCCGCAAGCTGCCCAAGGCGCGTCACGACGCCACCGATGGCTTCGCCCAGCGCCGCGATCGAGGCCGCATTCTCGGCCACCGCCCCGGCCACGCTCACGCGCAGCACGTTCTGCATCTTGGCGATCGCGTCGGCAGCCCGATCAGCGTCCTGGATCGCTTTCGACGAAAGCACTTGCCCGGTGCGCTCGGCCTGGTCCGCGAACTCGCGCAGGCCCGAAGCGCCACCGGAGAGCAGTGTGCCCATGCGCTGCCCGGTGCGGCCGAACAGCTCGACCAGCACCCGCGCCCGCTCTGCCGGGTCCGGGATGCGCGCCAGCGCGTCGGCCAGTTCCGGCAGCGTCTGCCCCGCCGTCTTCAAGCTGCCGTCGGCATTGCGGGTCGTGATTCCCAGTTCGGCGAAGGCCGCATTGTTGCGCCCGATCTCGAGCGTCAGCTTGCCCAACCCCTTCTCGATCTCCTCCTGGCTCAGCCCCACCTGCGTCGCGGCGTAGCGATACACCTGCAGCTCGCGGGTCGTGATGCCCAGCTGCTGCGAAATCTCTCCGAGGGAGCCGGCATAGTCGAGCGCCTGCTTCGAAACCGCCGCTATGGTGCCCACGGAAAAGGCGGCCGTGAACGCCCCCAGCGCCGTCTTCGCGCCGGAAAGCGCGCGCGACATGCCGGCCGCTGCCTTCTCCGTCTCCTTCGTCGCGCGCTTCAGATCCGTCACGAAAGACGCATCGTTCAGCGCAAGGCGAACAAACAGGCTTCCGATCTGGGCCATGCCTATCCCTTCATCGCCGCCTGCAAGCGCCGGAGCCGCGCCAGGACCTTTTCAGCCTCAGGCGTCGGTGGCGGCGTCCATGCCGGCAGCATGTCGTCCAGGTTGATCGGGCGGGTGCCCTCGCTTCGGTGCAGGTTGGCGAGCGCGGCGGCCGTGATGTAGGCCCGCGCGTCTTCCCGCGCCGGACCGAACGGCTCGAGCTGCCAATAGTCCATCCACTCCGCGAACTCCGCGCTGGAAAGGCCCGCCTCGAGCTCGGCGACGGTCCGCCCCAGCGCGAGCGCCAGGCGAAACAGGAATCGCCGCTCGGGGCGGGCCGCTAGTTTCCCGGCCCGGTCTTCGCCTCCCCGCCCAGCCCGGAAAGCACCAGCACCCGGTGCGCGAGTCGGTCGATCACGGCGAGCTGGTCACCGGGCAGTCCTGCGAGATCGCCCTGGCGGAACAGCGGCTCGCTGTTCTCCGTGATTGCGGCCGTTTCCACCAGCCACGCCGCAAGCGCGAAGTCGTTGCTCTTCTTGCCCTGCTCCAGAAATGCGCCCCGCTCGCCCACGGTGAGGCTGCGCAGGATGATCTCTCCGCCCCACTCCGGCACGTCGACTTTGTCCGTCGCGGGCCGGAATCGCGCCTTGAGCGCCGCCGCGTCGATCACGGGGCCTCGCTCGTGACGACGGGGCCGGTGGGCTGGATCGAGCCGGAATAGGTGATTTCCGAACCAACCGCCGCGCTAGCGGGGGAGAAGCTCTCCACCACCCCGGTGAAGGTGTCGCGCGTGCCGTCGGGCAGCTGCACCCGGAACTGCTGCGTCAGGCGCGCCTCGGCAAAGCCGATCAGCGCGGCGATGCTGGTGGCCATGTCGTCGCTGCCCGCGCCCAGGATGATCTTGCCCGAGAAGCTCACCGGGCCGAAATCGTTCAGCACCGGAATGCGGGTGCGCGAGTTGTCGGAAAGCAGGGTCGTGTCGCGCAGCTCCACCCGGCGCTCCGGCCGGTTGCACTCGGTCACGCCGGCCACCACCACGAAGGTCGTGCCGCCGTCGGTCGAGTAGGACAGCACGGTCCCGTGCGACGAAACAGGCGTCGTCATGTCTCAGTCTCCTTGCGTGTAAAGGGTTCGAAAATCGATGCTTCGGCGATGCAGCGCCGGAATCTCGGGCTCCTGCAGGTCGATCTCGGAAATGCACTCGGCCCACATGCCGCGCGGCGCGCCGCCCTGCACCGCGACACGAACCGCCGCCGCCAGCGCCACCACGGTGGAATGGTCGTTGGCGTAGCAATCGACCTGGAACCGGCCCGAGTCCGCCCCCAGCGGGCCGCTCAGCGCCACCATGCCCTGCCCGCTGATCCGCCGCCACACCACAAAGGGCGGCAGAGGGTCTTGCGGGGCGCGGCCGGGATAGAGCCGCTCCGCCACGATCGAGCGCACCGCCGACACATCGAGCCGGGCGTAAATTTCATCCTCGGCGCGGGGCATCAGCGGCCACCTTTCGCGCGGCGGCGCGCGGCGGCATCAATCGCTTTGCGCAGCCGGGCCGCCAGCTGGTCCTGCACAACGCCCTCCATCCTGTCCCACACCGGGCGGAACCAGGGCCGCGCCGGCATGTTCACCGTGCCGAACTCCTGGAACGCGCCCCAGAAGGCCCGGCCCGTCGTCACCATCATCACCAGCGTGTTGTCCGTCGTCGCCTTTTCCTCGCGCACCCGGATATTGTCTTTCAGCCGGCCATAGTCGGCCTGCGCCGTCGCGCCGCTCTTCAGCCGCCGCTTCCTCACCGTCGGGCCCGTCCCCACCGGCGCCGCAGCGCGCAGCTCGTTGCGGACCGCCGTGGCCTGCGCGCGAAGCCCGGCCCGGCCCGCCTTGGTCGCGCCGTCGCCCAGCTCGGCCAGGGCCTTGCGCAGATCCTCCACGCCCTCCACCTGCCACGAGCTTTGCCGCGCCATCAGCCCGCCCCCGCGGTGCGCAGGTCGAGCGTCAGGCGGGTCGCGTCGGGGCGGAGGATGTCGCAGCGGTCGGCTTCGATCAGCATGCCGTCGAGGTAGTTGGCGGGGATGATGGTGTTGCCGCCTTCGGTCCAGGTGGCGCGGTTGTCTGGCGTGCCGTCCTGGTCGTCGATGTCGGGGTGGGCCCAGTTGTTGGTGAAGGTGAAGTTCGAAAGGGTGCGATAGGTCGCGATCCCGCCCGCGCCGCCCACCGCCATGCAGAGGTTGCGGGTGAAGGTGGCGCCGTCGATCACCCGCGAGCTGTTGAAGCGCACCGCCCACACGCCGGCCTCGGCCTCTTCCGTCCAGCGCGCAATGAAGACATTGCCGTCGAACACCCGGCCGCTGTCGATCAGCGGGTTGTTCGCGCTGTTCACCTGGATCGTCATCGGCCGCTCGGCCAGGTACACCAGGTTGTCGACATATTGCGTGTTCGTCTGCCCGGCATAGTTCGACATGCCGTTGGCGTGGACGCCGCCGACCCGGATCACGATGTTCATCTCCACCCGGCCGCCCTCGATGTCGCGGCTCGAGGGAATCGCGGTGCCGCCGGCGCCGTCGATCACGTTGTGGTGCACGTGGGTGCGCAGGCCCTGGTCCGAGATGCCGCCCGTCAGCACCATGTTTTCGAAGCGGTTCCAGGCGAATTCGCTGTCGTTGGTGAAGGTGCCGTCGAGCGCGTGGGTGTTCCACTGGTCGCGGAAGGTGCAGCCCAGCACCTTCATGCCCGTTTTCCCGCCGCCCGTGCTGGTGAAGCTGACGGGGTTGACGTTGGCAAAGCCGGTGAAATCGAAGCCGCGCAGCGTGATGTGCGCGCGGGTGCCCGACACGCGCACCGCCTTCCACGTCAGCACGCTGCCGGAATCGATGGCGCGGCGGATCGCGGTTGAGCCGCGCGTCATCACGATCGCCTTGCCCGGCGCGATCACGGCATAGTTGCCCGGCTCGCTCACGTGCTTCACCGTGCTGAACAGGAACACCTGCGTGGTCGGCTCGTAGGCGGTGGGGCTGAAGGCGCCGCCGCCCAGCGTCACCGTGTCGCCCACCACCGACGCGATCGGCCGCCGCGCGAACTGCGAGCCTTCCACCCATACCCACACCTCGGCCGAGCCGCCCACCTCGCCCGCGGCCTCGGCCGCCAGCGTGGCGTCGGTGATGGTCTGGCTGGCGTTCAGTTGCACGCCGTCCGCCGCGACGGCAAGGCCGGGCCCGGCGAAGAAGTCGTCGATCAGGTAGGGGTCAAGCGGGCGCGGCCACTGCGAGCGCAGCAGCATGCCGGCCGCGTCGTACAGCACCGGCTCCTGCCCGTCGTCGGTCCACTCCACCACCCGCATCGCGGGGTCGTTCCAGTTGGTCGCGCCGCCCGCGTCGGCCTGGCTGGTGGGCAGGCGCACCGTCACGCCGGTCGCGTCCGCCCCGTCGATCAGCGCCTGCGCGCCCGTGCCCCAGGCACAGCCGGAATAGATCACGGGGTTGCCCAGCGCGCCCGAACCCTGCGGCTCCCATCGGCCGTGGAAGCGCCCGCCGCGCCGGATGGCGATGTGATCGCCCGGCACCGGATTGTAGGCCGCGGCGTTCCCCGTCTCGCCGTCCATCCCGGGCGCGTGGCGCCAGGTGGTGGCGGGGGTGAGGCCGTCGGCGCTGTCGTCACCGGCGGCCAGGTCGACGTAGCGGGTGATCGCGGGCAGCAGCGGCAGGCCGCTGACGGAAAGGTCGCCGGCTTCGGCCGCGTGGGAATGGAGCGCGCTGGCAGCGAAAAGCGTGATGGCGGCAACAGCGGCCACGGCCCCGCTCTCGACGCCCCGCACATAGGCCAGCAGGCTGCCGTTCTTGCGGTCGAACTCGGTGCCGATCGTCTCGTAGGTCGTGCCCCGCCAGCGCAGCCGCCATTTCGCCGTGATCTGCTCGGTCACGCTGCTGATGCGCATCAGGAAGCGGTAGTCTGCCAGCGATTGCCGGGCATAATCCTCTTCGCTTTCGCGGCGCTGCAACGGAATGTCGGCGGCCCACACCATGCCGCGCGAGGTGAAGGTCTCGACCTGCTCCCCACGCGTCCCCGACGTCAGCTCGCGACTGAACAGCTCCACCCGCTCGCGAAGTTGACCGGCGGAAATTCTCATGCCGGCACCTCCGCGCCCGCCGCGAAGCTGCCGCTCCGCGCCTCACCGGTGCGGTACACGTCGATCACGGCGCGCTGCGCCTTGCCCAGCAGCGGCGAGCCGGCCGCGGGGCGGTAATCGCCGCCGCCGCTGTTCGTGCCGCCGTTGTAGAGCGAGCGGTCGAGGGTGAAGCCGGGCCACGTGCTGGCCACCCCGGTCGACGGGTTCACCGTGGCGCGCAGGCCGTTGAAGTCATAGTCGAAGGCGCTGGAAGTCGGGTGCCGCTCGGCCAGCACATTGCCTTCATATTCGACGCCGTAGAGCACGGCCCAGCTGCCGATCTGCGCGCCATCGAGCTGGAACACGTCGTGTTTCGTCGGCAGCCAGTCGAACACGCAGTTGCGGATCGAGTTGCCCACGTGGCGGTTCGTGTCGCCCGCGGCCGGCGCGCCGGGCGGGTCGGAATAGCCGTAATTGAAGCGCTCCCCGATGTAGGTGCAGCCCTCCACCAGGCAGTCAACGCTTTCCTCCCAGCTGCCTTCGCCGCACTGGTGCATGGGGGCGGTGTCGGGAATTCCGCTGTCGGCAAAGCTCGAGCGCTCGATCACGTTGTTCACATGGTTGTTGCGCACCGCCTGCCGGTGGTCGGCCAGCGTGCCGGCGCCGTTGTAGCCGAAGGCAAAGCCGCTGTTCGCGATCGGCGTGGCCCGGCAGCCCCACAGGAAGGTATCGGCGTTCGCGCCTTCGCTGCCCGCGGGGGGCGAGCTCCAGCCCGAGCGGAACCCGGCCTGGTTCGTGGTGACGGTGGCGTCGGCGATGAACTGCGTGGTGATGGTGCAGGGGCTGTCGCAGTTGCGGATGACTTCGCAGTTGCGCACCAGGCCGAAGCGCCGGTTCAGGCCCGTCAGGCCGCCGCCGTAGCGCCACCAGCGCGAGCGCGTCATCGACATGCCGGAACGGCCCGCCGGCATGCTGCCGTGCAGGCCCGTCGTCGCCGTCTCCGAACCCGCCTTGCCGCGCAGTGTGCAGTTGTCGAAGTGGATGTAGAGCAGCCCGATCGGGAGAGAGGTGCCACCCATCTCGAAGCTCAGGTTGCGCCACAGCCAGCGGTCGATCCGCCCCTGGTGCGACGGGCCCGTCTGGATGATGCAGTTCGTGCGCCGATCTGCGTCGTCGGGATCGCCCTGCAGGATGGCGCGGCACTCCGCCGCTTGCAGTCCCGTCGTAGGGGCGGTGCTGGTCCAGGTGTGCGTGCCAGCCTTCAGCGTGATCACAGCATTGTCGGCGGCGCGGGTGATGCTGCTGCGCCCGTTCGCCGCGGCGATGGTGCGGTTGGCGAGGTAGATGGCCTGGAGCGCGGTGTTCCAGTTCGCCGCCCGGCTCGCCACCGGCACGATCGCGGGGTTCTTGGCGTCGGCCAGCGTCGCCTGCACCATCGCCGCGCTCGCCGTGGTGGTGCCGGCCGGGTCGATATAGACATGGGCTTCGGGGTAGCGCGTGCCCGCCGGATCCCACGCCACGTGCAGCGGCGAAAGCGCGTCGACGGAAAGGCCGGCGAAATTGTCGGTGCTGTGCGCGTTGCCGGTGCGGCGCATCGCGCCCACCCACGGATAGACCTCGGCATGAACCGAGATCAGGCCCGCCGTCAGGCCGGTCGGGTTCAGGGTCGCGCCCCAGCAGCGCAGGTTGTCGCCGTAAAGGGTGGAGGTGGAGGGGGCATCGACCCACACCTCGTGCGTGTTCGTGCCGTCATAGGCCACGAACTTCACCGCCGCCACCGCGCCCAGCCCCTCGGCCAGGATGTGCGACACCAGCAGGTCGACACGGAACGCCCCGGTCGCGCGCATGTAGCTGGGTTGCGCCCAGCGGAAGCTGGGCAGCGGCGCGGCCTTGGCGCTGTTGTTGGTGACGGTCAGTCCTACCTGCGCGCCCAGCCCAGCGCGCCAGTTCGATGCGAAGGTGGCCGTCACCACCTCGCCCGGGTGAATGTGCCGCGAAAGCGCGATGCGCAGCTTGCGCACCCCGCCGCCCAGGTCGGTTTCCTCCAGCGCCGTCTGGTTGGGATGGGGCCGCCGCAGCGGCTTCGTGCCCACGATGCTGCCGCGGTTGCGCGACGGCGCGGCCACGGCCTGGCCACCGCTCCGGTTGAAGCCCGCCGCCGTTGCCGTCACGGCAATGCGCGGCGAGCCATCCGGGTCAGCCACGATGTCACCGAAGGCGGAGGCGCCCCAGCTCCCCGTGACGGCCAGCACCCACCCGCTCGCTTCGACTTCGACGGCCGTGATCGCGCCACCGGCCACGCCAAGCGCGCCGTCCCCGGCCACGTGCAGGTGGAACGCGGAGTCGGGCGCCATGTTCACCGCACCCAGCGTCAGCGAACCCTCGCCCGCGAAATGCAGGTGGAACGCCGAGGCCGGGAACAGGTCGGGCGCGTCGATCGAAAGCGAGCCGGCGCCCACCTCGTTCAGGTGGAACGTGGAGTCGGGCGCAAGCGCGAAGTCGCCGGCCGCCCACACCCGAACGTCCGGGCCAGGGAAGCTTAGGCGTCGACCGCCTGAAGAGGTGTAGCTGGGCACGGGCGCTTCAGCTCGGATCGCGGATTTCGATGTCCCACGCACCGAAGCTCATCGTGCCGCCCGCCGTCAGCGCCTGCGAAGGGCAAGTCGTCACGTAGAGAAGCAGGCTGTTCGTCGTGTCGAGAATGGCGATGTGGTTGCCCGTGCCGCTGGCGGTGATCGCCACGCCTGTCTTCGCCGCCACCGTTGCGCGCCTGCCCGAGGTGAGGCCGTTGGCGATGGCATAGTCGCCTGGCGCCATCGCAACGCTGGCCAGTTTCGCCGACTGCGCCGCGGCGTAGCTCGCCGGCTCCGAGGGTAGGGCAACCATCAGGTTCCCCTGGTTCCTGATGATGTTCAGCGCGCCGTCCAGCACGGCGTCGCCAACCTGTTTGGCCATTGCAGTCTCCGATCTGTCAGGCGAGAAGTTTCAGGCGGAAGGAACCGATCAGGTGCGTGACGCCCAAAGGCATCTCCGCCACCTGCGATGTGAAGGCGACCGTCTCGCGGTTCGCGTAGAAGTGCGCGGCCAGCATCAGGCATGCGCGCTTCAGGTTTCTGGGGCAGGCTCCGGTCGGGTAGCCGACGTCGAGCTCGATATCGATGATGCTGTCGTCCGCGATCTCGGGCCATTGCTGGCCGGCGCGCAGCTTCAGCTCGAAAGTCTTGGAGGCCGTCGGCCTCAGCCAGTAGATGCTGGGCGAGAGCGTCTGCACCAGTCCCGCGGTGTCGGTGTAGGTGATGCTCGTCACGGCATGCACCGGGTAGCGCACCAGCTCCCAAACATCGTCGGTCCAGCTGTCGTAGCGCAGGAACTCGGCCCGCCGCGTCAGCGCATGGCTTGTCATCTCCTCGACGTAGCGCTGGGCAGCATCGGCCATGTCGAGCAACGCGTCATCATCTTCCGTGCCGTCCACGCGGCACTGCTTGCGCAGATCCTCGATTGTCAGCAGCGGAGGAATGGACATGGAAAATCCCTCGAAAAAGGGGCGAGGCCGAAGCCCCGCCCCTCGTCTTCAGCCGCGCCGGATCAGGACTCCGCCTTGGCTTCGGCCTTGGCCAGTGACTCGGCATACGCCACGGCGGCCTTCGAATCGTCGGCCCAACCTCCAGCCACAGCGGCAGCTGCCTCATCCTCGGGAAGGGAGATCACATCGTTGGGTTTGTGATCATGGATGGCGAGCAGCACACGAACCTTGCGCCGCTTGACGCCAGCCTTGCTTCCGGCAGCTGCGGCTTCGGCGGCAGCTGCGGCCGCCTTTTCGTCGTCGGTCAGTTCAGCCATGTATCAGCCTCCTTGAAAACGTGAAGGTGAGGCCGGAACAGATCCGGCCCCACAAATTGACCCACGGGCCTCAGGTGGCGGAGTTCTGGTAGAACTTCACCGCCCCGCCGTTGTCGATCAGGTTGCCGCCCGAGCGCATCCAGGCGTTGAAACCCACCTGCGCCTTCTTGGCGTAGGCGGAGTCGTCGTAGCGCTGCAGCAGCACTTCCATCACGTCGCGGATCTGGTACTCGGCGAGCGCACCGAAGATGATCGAGCGCGCGTTCGCCGCCATCACCGCCATCGAGTTGTTCACCACGACGGGATACCCCATGATGGTGTTCAGGCGCGTCGGTGCGCCGGCGCCGGCCAGGTCGCGGGCGAAGATCGGCAGGCCGGCCGTGTCCTTGATCTTGCGGACCTGGCGGAGGGCCAGATCGTTCATCATGAACGCGGCATCGGGGCGGCGGCGGTATTCGACATCGACCGAATGCTCCAGGTCCACCAGGTCATCATAGACCACGCTGGTCGTCTGGCCGGTGGCGCCCACCTTGCCAGAGGTTGCGGCGGTCACGATGCCGGTGGGCTGGCTGGTGCCGGTGCCCGTGGTGAAGTGGTTGTTCTGGATGCGACCCAGGCGGGTGATCAGGCGCCGCGTCACGAACGCTTCGACATCCACCTGGCTGTCCTGCAACAGCTGGATCGACACCGGAACCACGAGCGACGAGTACATGAAGACCGGCAGGGCGATCTGCGTGAAGGTCGGGTCGAGGTCGGTGGCGGCGGTGTTTTCCGCAACGATCGCGCCCAGCTCGGTCGTGCCGTTGCTGGCCGGGATGAGGTACGGGTTGCCGCCTTCGGTGCGCAGGATGGTGGCCACCTCGCGCATGCCGCCGAAGGCGAGCAGGGCGTCGAGAATGTAGGTCGCCACGTCCGACTGGACAGTGAAGCCGCCCGCCGTGGTCGTGCCCACGGAAAGGTCGTTGCGGAAGGCCTTGCGCTCGTCGGCGTCCAGCGCGTTGTCGCCGAACTTGGCCCACTTGATGAACGCCCGCTGCGAAGCGCTCAGGCTCTTGCCGCTATCCCTCACGCGCTGCTCCACGCGTTCGGCCACGACGCCGCCCTCGTTCGCCTCGAAGGCCAGCTCATTCGCCTTCTGCATGCGGTCGATGCGGGCCTCGAGGTTGTTCACCTCGTCAACCATGGCATCGAACTCGCTGTTGTGCTTGGCGGGGTCGTAGTCCGTACGGTTCGCCAGTTCCTTCAGCGCATTTGCCTTCGCCGCGCGCTGTTCGCGGAGAGCTTGGATGCTCATCGTTCCATCTCCATGTGAAAAGGCCCGGCAAAGGCCGGGCCGGGGGATCTGCTTCGCGCGGCTTGCGCTCAGGCAGGGGTGAGGGCGTAGGCCCGTGCCATCCGGCGCCGACGCTCGATCTCGTTCGTGAAGTCCGCCACTTCGCCAGCTTCGACCTCGGCTTCGGGCGCTTCCACCACCGGCGCCTCGGGCTCCGGCTCCGGCTCGGTTTCCGGCTCAGATGCCGCGGCGGGTTGCGGCGCGTTCGCAAACGCGCTCATATCCCACTTCACCGCGGCCTTCTTCTCCTTCGGCCGCTCTGCCATCCCGTCGGCCAGGCCCGCCGCCACAGCCTCGGCAGAGGTCATCCACGTCTCCGAGGCCATCAGCGCGGCAAAGTCGGGCGCGTCCGTCACGCCGCGCCGGGCTGCCGCCGCGGCATATGTGCGCGCGATCTCACCGTCGATCTTGTCCAGGATGTCGGCCTCGGCCCGCATCGCCGCCGCATTGCCCAGCGCCAGCGTCCAGGCGTTGTGAATCATGAACATCGCGCCTTCGCTCATCTCGACGCGATCGGCCGCCTGCACCAGAAAACTGGCTGCCGAAGCCGCCAGCCCATCCACCACAGCCGTCACCTCGCCCGGATGCCCCGCCAGCGCAGCCGCCATTGCACGCCCGCCGAACACGCTGCCGCCCGGCGAATTCACACGCAGCTCAACCGCACGATCGCCCACCTCGGCCAGTTGCCGCGCAAAGTCGCCAGGGCCCACACCGCCCCAGAAGGCGGCCTCTTCGTCGGTGCCGGCGATGAAGTCGTAGAGGTAGATCACGGCCTTTTCAGCCGTCGTCTCCACCGCCACATAGCCGCGGCCCTTGTTCAGCGCCATCAGACGCAGCAGCCCATCACGCATTTGCAGTTCCTTCGGCAACGGCAACTGGGGCCCCGTCCCCCGTGGGCAGCACGTCGCCGCCCGGCATCGATTTCAGCTTCAGGCGCCGGCGCACTTCGTCCAGCGTCATGAAGGCCGGCTCACCGGCACGGCCCACCGCAATGCGGAAGCTCTCGAACAGGCTCTTCGTATCCGCCTGCTCCAGCTCGGTCGTGTCGAACGCCACAAATTTCCGGCCTTGCCGGAACAGCTTGCGGTTCAGCTCATTCTCGAACCGCGTCAGGTACTGGCGCAGGGTGTAGCGCACGAAGCCCACGCCCATCGCCTCCACGCCGCTGCCCCAGCTCGTCGTCTTCTCGTTGTGCCCGATCATGAAGGGCGGCACGCCGAAGGCGCGCGCGATCTCCTCCACCTGGAACTGGCGAAGCCCCAGCAGCTCCACATCCTCCAGCGGCATAGTCAAGGGCTTCACATCGAGACCGCCCGACAGCAGCATGGGTCGACGGGAATTCTTCAGGCCGGCATGATACTCGTCCACTTGGGCACGGAGCGCCGCCAGCGCCTCCACCGACAGGCTGACGCCAGTATCCGCCTTGATGACGTAATCCGGGCGCGCGCCCTGGCTGAAGAACCTGGCCGTGTACTCCTGCATTGCCGAGGCCGCACCTGCAGCCATCCGCAAGTGGTTGCGAAGCGGCGGCACGCTGCGACGGCCGTCGAAGCCGGGGCCGGGCACGTGCACGATGTCGTCCTGGTCAAACACCTGGCTTCCGGCCACGTCCAGCCCGTCATCCGGCGTATTCGTCACCCGATACAGGAGGCGCCGTCCGTCGCTCGAGGGGCGAACCTCCACCGCCAGCGGGTGCAGAGGGCGAAGTCCGACGACCGCCGGACCGCGCCGCTCGATCTCGAAAAAGGCATCGCCGTGCAGCAGGTTCGAACTGGCGCCATACTCCCAGCCCGGCGCGGCGGCCCAGCGCGGATTGAACTGCTCGTTCAGCACCCACCACAGCGGATCGTCGTAAAGCTGCTGCTGCTCGCCGTTCGGGTCGCGCTGGTAGATGTTCACCGGCAGGCTCGCGATCGCACCGGAAATCAGCTGCACGCAGGCATGCACCGCCGTCACCTGCGTCACGGTGGAGCTGCCAACCACGGGCAGGCCATCTCCGAACGCGCTGCCAGTGAAGGCCGCCCACAGATCCGTTCCCGCCGACACGCCGGAAAGCGGCACCGCAGCCTGCGGCTCGGCCTCCGGCTTGCGCCCGCGGAACGCATCCAGCACCATGTCGAACACGGTTCGCGGCTGCGCCGTCATAGCATCATCGCCATCGGCTCAGGAGCCGGCTGCTGCTGCTGCCTCATCGCCATCCCCATCGCCATGATCAGAGTCACGATCCCGTCGATCTTGTCGTTCGACTTCCGCTTCGAAGGCTTCCGGTTCCCCGCGTCGTCCTTCTCCACCGCGCAGTTCGACGCCATCCAGCGCATCACCGGGCTGCCGTCGTGCCTCAGCCGGCCGTCAATCAGCTCGGTCTCGAACGCATCGAAGGCGGGCGACATGTCCTTGAAGCCCTGGCCCCACGCCACCAGCGGAAGCGCAGGCACCCCCTCGTCCTCGATCTTCTTCTTCAGATCCTCGATCCGCCAGCGGTCGAACCCGATTGCCTCGACATCGAACTGGCCAACCGCCCACACCAGCTTGCGCAGGATGGCCATGTCGTCACGAGCCCTGCCGGGTGTAGGAAGGATCAAGCCGTCCCTCACCCAGGCGTCATACGGCACCCGGTCCTTCTCGGCCCGCTCCCGAACCCGCTCCTTCGGCACCCAGAGCCACGTCCAGGCCGCCTGCACCTCGGGCCAGTAGAGCGTGAACGCGCTGAGGTCGCTCACCGAGCCGAGGTCGAGCGCGCCGAAGCAGCGCATGCCCACCAGGTCATCAAGCGGAACGGGCTTTGCACAAGCATCCCAGTCGGCCTGGTTGATCGCCCGCTCCACCGCGTCGACACGCTGGTTCAGGTAGAGGTTCCGAAACGCGCTCTCGAAGCTCGGCAGCCGGGTCGCGCGAATCGCCAGCGTGCGAAGGTCGGTCAGGTCCCGGAAGATGCCCAGCGCCGGATTCGCCGCCGCCCATGCCTCCTCGTCCAGAAGATCGCACCCCTCCGGCGCGGCGTAGATCCTGCCAACGAAGCTGGGGTCGTCCGTGATGCCCTTCGCGACCTGCTCCGCATAGTCGACCAGCTCGCTCATCGGGTGATTGGCCAGCGGCGATTGCGTCGAAATCACGATCCCCAAAGGCTCGAGGCGCCCACCCTGAGACGTCTGCAGCGTGTCGAACAGCTCCCGCTTCTTCGACTGCGCCAGCTCGTCGTAGATCCAGAGGCTCGGGCTCATCCCGTGCTTGGTCTTCGCATCCGAGCTCAGCGCCTCGTAGATCGTCCCCTTCCCCTTCCCGCCAAGCCCATTCGCGGCCGGCGGAACTCCCGTCACCTCGATCGTCTTCTTGAAGCTCTGCACGTTCGTGATCGCCGCGATCCACGGCACCGCGTCGATGATGGCCACCAGCTCCTCGAACACGAGGCCGGCCTGCTCCTTGTCGTTCGCCGCAGACGCAATCTCGCCGCGGTCCTCCGCCTCGGGGCCCACCATGTGCGCCAGAACGATGCCCACAATGAGCCCCGTCTTGCCGTTCTTCCGCGCGATCGACAGCAGCGCTTGCCGCACCGCCCGACGACCCTCATCGGTCACCGGGTCATAGATCGCCCTGATGAACTCCGTCTGGAAATCAACCAGCCGGAACAGCGTGCCAGACAGAATGCCCTTCGTGACGGGCAACGTCTCGATGAATGCAATCACCCGTCCCGAGCGGGACAGGATGGGGTTCAGCCAAGGCGTCTTCGGAGGACCGGCATCAAGCGCCGCCGCCTGAATCTTCGCCTGCGGCCGGGCGCCAGGGCCCCGCTTGCCCATTCACTTCCTCGCCCAGGCGTGCGTCGGATCAAGCGGCGTACCATCAGGATGGCAGCCCTTCCGCGGGCGAGACGACTTCACCGCCCCCGCCTCAACTCCCCGCGCCGTCTTCGCCGAGTGGCACGGCCCGCAGTAGCTCGCCAGCCCGTCATGGTCCGGGAACGCCGGCCCACCCGCGCTGATCGGAACCACGTGGTCGACCGTGTTCGCCGGCACCACCAGCCCGATGCGATCGCACTCCCGACACATCGGCTCGCGCGCCAGGTGCTGCCTGCGAAGCCGCCCCCAACGCGCCGTCGAGTAGGGCCAGTCAGCCATGCCGATAGTCCCGAAGCGGAACTAACTCTGGAAAGACG
>JAIXSR010000071.1 GCA_027484605.1 Hyphomicrobiales bacterium
GGCTGGTGCGAATTCTCGACACGATTGTTCAGCCAACGGCCGACTTCGCGCTTGTTGATCGCGCCCAAATTCTTGAGCGCCGCGCCGTATGAGGCCAATCGATCCGTGACGATCGTTTCGGTCGGGCCGTGGAGGCGAAGCGATTTCCTGAGGAATTTCAGAGCCGCCTTCTTGTCGCGACGCTTCGTGACGAAGCTCTCGAGCACTTCGCCCTCGTGATCAACGGCGCGCCACAGGTAATGTTTCACCCCGTTGATTTTCACGAAAACCTCGTCGAGGTGCCAGCGCCGATGCCGGAAAGACCGCATCGCCTGGACCCGACTCCGGCGGATCTCCGCCGCGAAAACTGTCCCGAAACGGTTCCACCAAAACCGCACCGTCTCATGCGTAATGTCGATGCCGCGCTCGTGCAGCAGGTCCTCGACGTTCCGTAGCGACAGCGGGTATCGGACATACATCATGACCGCCAGGCGGATGATCTCGGGGCTCGTTTCGAAATACCGAAAAATGCGGGCGTTGCTCATCCGGTCCGGCTAGCCGCCCTCTCCTTCAGCGGCAAGCCGATTTTCCTCTGACAGTGCCTCTGGCCCCGTAACGCACTGATTACACTGGGCTTCTGCAGGATGGATTTCGCAGCTCGGGCCTCTTCACGCGCAAAAAATGATCGAATTCCCTGTTAATTCCCTGTTTCCGCAAAATCCGAGGCAAACCGACCGTCCTCTCCAAAAAGCAGAGACGGGCCTCCAGGCCGCGCCGAAAATGCCCGCTCACAGGCGGGAAACCAGCGGCACGGAAACGGAATCGCGCCGGAAAGCGGCGTCATTCCCGCAGCTTGCGCGGCGGATCAGGGAACGGAGACTTTTTGAGGGGGTGGGTGGCGGAGACGGAGGGATTCGAACCCTCGATACCCCTTTCGAGGTATGCTCATTTAGCAAACGAGTGCCTTCAGCCTCTCGGCCACGTCTCCGGCGCTGCCGAAGCAGCGAGGACGCTCTATGCCCGAGGGCGGGGCGGAGTTCAAGCCGCATTCCGAGGAAACGGCGCCTGCCCGCACAGCAAAAGGGCGCCCGTTCGGCGCCCCTGTTGTCGTATCCCTGCCGGTGGCTTCAGTGGATCGAGAGCCATTCCCGGGCACGGCGCTGGGCGGCGGCGATCTCGACCGCGCTCAGTTCGGCGGCGATTTCCTGCCGACGGCGCGCGGCCTCAACATCGCCCCGCATTGCGGCAATATTGAACCACTTATGTGCCTCGACAAGATCGCAGACACCTGTACGCCCGCAGGCATAGTTCACACCCATCTGGAAAAAGTTCAGTTCCGGTTCGCCGGCTGCAGTGTTCTGCTGTGCCATTCCCATTTTAGCCCCCTGTATCACTTCTGTTGACGACTACCCTGATCGAAGGATTTGCTGGCCTGGAGCCATGTCGTTGCCTTCGATGCGTCAAATTTGAAGCAAATCTTCCAAGAAGCCCTGAATCGATGTGGCTAACGGCACGTTTCCAAAAAGCAGGGCTTTCGCGCCAGTTACGTGACGTTAAGCGTCAACGCCCGAATTCTCGTGGAAAAACAAGGATTCAGGTCCTGGCAAGATTCCTTTCCGGAAGCTTCTCTCAACCATCCCTTCGAATGGCAGGAAAAGGGTAACGACAAAACCGGCGGAGGAAGTCTCTTGACGATGCTTGGTTTATATGTGAACCAATTGCACAAGAACGATCAAGAAACGGGAGGATACCATGGTACGGAAGCTTCATGCGGCGCTTGTGGCCGCCACGCTGGCATCGGGCATCGGGTTGATTGCAACCCCGGCCCAGGCAAACGAGATCCAGGGCACATGGCAACGCGCGGATACGGGCGCGAGCCGTGTCCGCTTCTCGAAGTGCGGGGACGCCTCCTGCGGCTCGATCATCTGGCTGAAGGATACGGCCGGTGCGGCCAAGATCGGCCAGCGGGTTTTCTTCGACATGAAGCCCAATGGCGAGGGTCGCTGGGTGGGCAAGGCCTTCAACCCGGAAGACGGCAAGACCTATTCGGGCAAGGTGATGATCAACGGCAAGCAGATGATCACCGAGGGTTGCGCGCTGGCCGGCATGGTCTGCCGGACCGTGAACTGGGTCCGGCTCGACTAAACCGGTTCCCGAATCGGGCCGAACCGCTATAGGAGCGGAATGGAGTTCAGCCCGCAGCAGGACCACGCCCTCGTGGCGATTTCCGAATGGCACAAGGCGGCCCGCCGGCGACGCGGCGAGCCGGTCTTCCGGCTTTTCGGCTTTGCCGGCACCGGCAAGACAACCCTGGCGCGACACATTGCCGAGGGCATCGATGGCGACGTGCTGTTCACGGCCTTCACCGGCAAGGCCGCAGCCGTTATGCGTGACCGGGGATGCGGGGATGCGCAGACGCTGCATTCGCTGATCTACCGTTCGAAGGACAGCGAGAACGAGGAGCCGACCTTCGTCCTGAACCGGCAATCGGACGTCAAGAAAGCCGAACTGGTGATTGTCGACGAATGCTCGATGGTCGATGCGGAACTGGGCACCGATCTCCTCTCCTTCGGCATTCCCGTGCTTGTGCTCGGAGACCCGGCACAGCTGCCTCCGGTGAAGGGCGGTGGCTTCTTCACCGAGGCCGAGCCGGATGTGATGCTGACGGAAGTGCATCGACAGGCCGCCGGTGATCCGATCATCCACCTTTCAATGCTGGCCCGGAACGGCGACCGCCTGCCAACGGGCGAATACGGCGACAGCCGCGTCATCCGCCGCGAGCAGATCGATGCGGCCCAGATCCTCGCCGCCGACCAGGTCCTGGTCGGACGGAACGAAACCCGCCGGAAATACAATGCGCGGATCCGCACCCTGCTGGGCAAGGTCGATGCCCTGCCCGAAAAGGACGAGAAGCTGGTCTGCCTTCGCAACAACCGCCAGAAGGGCCTGCTGAACGGATCGACCTGGACAGTCAAGCTGGTGGGCGAGCGCGTGGGCGAATTCGTGCATATGCGCGTCGCGCCGGATGACGGAAATGGCCCGACCGTGAAGGTTGTCGTTCCCCGCGGCTTCTTCGAGGGGATCGGCGAGGAGATCCCCTGGGAAATCCGGCGTCATGTCGAGGAATTCGACTATGGCTATGCCCTCACGGTGCACAAGGCGCAGGGCTCGCAATGGGATCGCGTCGTGCTTTTCGACGAGAGCTTCGCCTTCCGCGAGCACCGCACGCGTTGGCTCTATACGGCCATCACCCGCGCGGCAAAGGCGCTGACGGTCGTCATTTGACGGCGGGGCAATGGGCGACAACCGTCAGCCAGTCAGGACTGGCTTCTGCATCATAGACATAGAGATGGACATA
>JAIXSR010000039.1 GCA_027484605.1 Hyphomicrobiales bacterium
ACGAGGCCCGAGACCGGCACTTCGAACTGCGCCTTGGCCTGCAGCGCAAGATATTCCTCGCGGTCCTTGGTGGCCGAGAGGGTGGCGCCGAGAACAAGGTCCTTCACCTGCGCCGTGCCCTTCTCGCGCTCGTTCGAGCCCTGGATGATGGCGATGGGCGAGGCGCGCCGGTCCGCATATTTCATCTGCGCCTTCATGCCCGCGCTGCCGAGATAGATCTCGGCGCGGATGCCTTCGGCGCGCAGGGCGGCCACCATCTGCTGGTAACTCGCCATGGCCGCGACATCGCGGTCCATCGCCAGAACCAGCACGGGGCCGTCCAGCGGCTTCGTCGAAACCTTGCCGAGCGCCTGCAACGCGGCCAGCAGCCGCGACACGCCGATGGAGAAGCCGGTGGCCGGCACCGGTTCATTGAGGAAGCGCGAGACGAGGCCATCATAGCGCCCGCCGCCGCCAACGGAGCCGAACCGGACGGGCCGGCCATCCTCGTCCTTCACCTCGAACAGCAGTTCGGCTTCGAAAACCGGGCCGGTATAGTATTCGAGGCCGCGGACGACTGAGGGGTCGATGCGGATGCGGTCCGGGCCGTAGCCGGCGGCGCGGACGAGCTTGCGAATTTCCTCAAGCTCACCAAGTCCTGCGTCAATCAGGCTCGACCACTCAGGGAACTCAGCAAATTTTTTCAGATGCTTTTTGTATACCGAGACTGAGAAAGGTTTTGTCCAATCTCGAGCAAAAAAGAGATAAGCGCGCCAAATTTTGGCAATACTCGTAAAATCTAGACCCGCCCCTCTAGTGAAATCTCCACTTTCGTCAGTTCGGCCCTCTCCCAGTAGTTTTGCGACTTCCATACGCGGAAACTTATCCAGCTTATCAATCGCCCGCAGCACGATCAGCCGGCGCGCGGCATTCTCCTCGCCGCCAAGGCCGATCGCCTCCATCACCCCGTCGAGGATCTTGCGGTTATTGACCTTGATCACATAGGAGCCGCGCGGAATGCGGAGCGCCTCCATCGTATCCGCCGCCATCATGCAGATCTCGGCATCGGCGGCGACGGAAGCGCTGCCCACCGTGTCGGCATCGAACTGCATGAATTGCCGGAACCGGCCCGGCCCGGGCTTCTCGTTGCGGAACACCCAGCCCGCGCGATAGCTGCGATAGGGCTTCGGCAGGTTCTGCCAGTTCTCGGCGCAATAGCGGGCGAGCGGTGCGGTCAGGTCGTAGCGCAGGCTCATCCATTGCTCGTCATCGTCGCGCAAGCTGAACACGCCGGCATTCGGCCGATCCTGGTCCGGCAGGAACTTGCCGAGCGCGTCGGTATACTCGAGGAAGGGCGTCTCGACCGGGTCGAAGCCGTAGCGCTGGTAGACCTCGCGGATCGTCGCCATCATGGCTTCGGTGGCCATGATATCGGCGGGGCCACGATCGGGCAGGCCGCGCGGGCGGCGGGCTTCGGTCTTGTCGGAACGGGGGGTGCTGTCTGTGCTCATGCCGGGGGCTTTATCGCCACCGGCCCGGCTTGTCACGCTTCAAGCACCGTTATCTCATTCCTGCCGCGCTTCGAGCGTGGCGTAGAGATCGTGCAAAGCATCGATATCGTTCTCTTCCGGCGGCCGGCCATGGGCGGAATCAAACCGGGCCGAGATTTCCCGATGCGCCAGGAGAAGCAGGATGGCCTCCCTTGGCGCCAGATCGGCATGGCGTCCCGCTTCCTCCGCATTGAGCGCCACGCCGAAACGGGCGAACAGGGCCTTCAGCAGGGCAGCATCTGTCATGATCGCCTTCCCCCCGGTTCTGCAAAACGAATCCACGGAGAACAGGCTATCACGAGGCGGCTGGCCTGCCTATCTGCGAAGAATTACGCGACCGCGCGGATCAGCTTGCCGAGCTTGTCCACCGTCTCGTCGATCTGCGCTTCCGAGATGATCAGCGGCGGGGTGAGCGCCAGCGTCTCGCCGGTATTGCGCACCATGAAGCCGTAATCCTCGAACCCGCGATGCATCGCCGTATAGGCCCGCTTGCCGAAGGCATCCGGGATCGAGGCGAGGTCGATCGCCGCGGTCAGGCCGACCGTGCGGATGTCGAGCACGTTGGGCGAGCCCTTGAGCGAGTGGATCGCATCGGCCCAGATCGGCTCGAGCTTGCGGGCGCGCTCGAACAGGTCCTCGTCGCGATAGACATCGAGCGTGGCCATGGCGGCTGCGCAGGCCAGCGGATGCGCCGAATAGGTGTAGCCGTGGAAGAACTCCACCATATGCTCGGGGCCCTTCATGAAGGCCTCGTGGATATGCTTGCGGGCAATCACGCCGCCCATCGGCACCGTGCCCGAGGTCACGCCCTTGGCGAAGGTGATCATGTCCGGCACCACGCCGTAACGTTCCGCCGCGAAGGACGTGCCGAGACGGCCGAAGCCGCAGATCACCTCGTCGAAGATCAGCAGGATGCCGTATTTGTCGCAGATCTCGCGCAGGCGCTTGAGGTAGCCCTTCGGCGTCGGCAGCACGCCGGTCGAGCCGGCCATCGGCTCGACGATCACGGCGGCGATGGTCGAGGCATCGTGCAGGGCGACGATCCGCTCCAGATCATCGGCCAGATGCGCGCCCCATTCCGGCTCGCCCTTGGTGAAGGCCTGCTCGGCCCGGTTGTAGGTATGCGGCAGATGATCGACATGCGGCAGGAGCTGCGTCGCGAAGGCCTTGCGGTTGGCCAGCATGCCGCCGACCGAGATCCCGCCGAAGCCGATGCCGTGATAGCCGCGTTCGCGGCCGATCAGCCGGCAGCGATTGCCTTCGCCCTTCGCATGGAAATAGCCGATCGCCATTTTGAGCGCGGTATCCACGGCTTCGGAGCCGGAATTGACGAAGAAGACATGGTCGAGATCGCCCGGCGCCATCGAGGCGATGCGCGAAGCGAGCTGGAAGCCGAGGGGATGTGCGAACTGGAAGGGCGGCGAGTAGTCGAGCGTCTCGGCCTGGGCCTTGATCGCCTCGACGATGGGATCGCGGTTATGGCCGGCATTGCAGCACCAGAGGCCGGCGGTCGTGTCCATGATCTCGCGGCCGTCATTGGTGTAGTAATGCATGTCCTTCGAGCGCGAGACGATGCGTGGTGCCTTCTTGAAGGCGCGCTCCGCCGTGAACGGCATCCAGAACGCCTCGAGGTCGTTCGGCTGGGAAAGGGTCGTGATCGGCTGGGCGCCCGACTTGGCCATGGGAATCTCCGCGCAGGTTTGTTGCGGGCGCTGGGGCGCCCGGAATTGATCGCGAGGATACGCCCCTCGGGGAAGGAAACAACCCCTGAAAACGCTGCGGGTTTAGTGGAAAAATCTATTGCACCGCGGCAGGGATGATATCGTAGCCGGCCGCATGGATCGCCTGCTCGAAGGCCGCCCGGTCCTTCGAGGCCGCGCTGATCCGCACCGATTTTCCCGGCAGGTCGACGGCCACCTTCGCCCCCGCATCGATCCGGGTGATCGCGCGGGTCACGGACTGCGCGCAACCCTCGCAGGCCATGCCATCGACGCCAAGTGTCAGGTCCTGCTCAGCCATGGCTTCGTCTCCTTCGCTCATTCCTCACCGGCAGGGCCCGCGCGGTGGCTGCCGCTGCTGCCTGCCACGGTGATCTCGGTCTCGCGCGGCATCTCGAGGAAGGCCATCTCGGCATCCTCGCAGATCGCCTCCCCCTCGATCTCGACGAGATAGGCAGGCGAGGCCAAAGCCGCAACCTCGACATAGGTCGCGGCGAGGAGATGCCCGCCGAGGCGCCTGTCTCTGACGGTGCGGTAAAGCCCGACCGAGCCCGGCACCGTCGCATAGACCACGATCTTGACGAGATCCTGCACCGCCATGCCGGCTTCGCGCAGCACCGCCTCGAGATTGTCCCAGGCCTGCTCCATCTGGCTGGTCAGGTCGGGCGCAGGCGTTCCGTCGAGGCTGATCCCGACCTGACCGGAGATGAGAAGGCGGCGCGAGCGGCCGGAATGCACGATGCCATGCGCGTAATGCGAGGCCGGCGGGGCGATGGAGCGCGGGTTGATGATCCGGGGCATGGGTTCCTTCCGGCATGGCCAGGCGGGCACCGCCTTTCCTAGCAATCCTGTCATCCTCAAGACTAGCGGTGCCGGGCAGCCTTGCACAACGTTGATTTCCACAGGCCGATACGGGGTTGGTCTCTCGCTATTGCATTCTGGACAAAGTAGCTTCGACTGAAGTGATTCGTTGTCTCTCCCGACACATGGCGCCGCCCCGCATGCGTGTTCAACATCTTCTCTCCGTCAGCCTAGTGGCCGTCGCTGCGGCAGGCCTCTCGGTCCTCGCGCATCGGTATGACCAGCTCTGGCTTGCGGTGGTTGGCCTGTCGGCGGCCTTTGCCGGCGGCGGGGCTCTGCTCCATGTCCGGGGCAGCACGCTGTTCCGCGAGATCGATGTCCTGCGCGAACATCTCGAAAGCACCCGCCAGCATGCCGCGCTCCTCGCCCGGCACACGCGGGAACTGCGCGAGGCCTTCGTCAACGGCCCGGCCGAAGGTGCGGTCCATGCCGGCGAATTCGCCACGCTGAGCGCCCTGGTGCGCGATATCGCCGATGGCGTCGCCGAACTGGATCGCCGCACCGAGGCGACCGAACAGGAAATCGCCTATTCCCGCCGCCCGGCCTCGACCTCGGTCAGCCGCGCCGCCGAGCCGCGCCCCTCGCCGGGCTGGCTGGCCCCGCAGAAGCCCGCCATGCCGGAACCAGCCCGCGCTTCCGCGCTGATGCCGGAAGAGCGCGTGATGCGCGAGGCGCCCGCCGCGCCCCGCCAGTCCGGCAATCCGCAGGAGCCGCCGCGCGCCGTGCGCCAGCTCGTTGCGGCCGCCATCGCGGCCGACCGGTTCGATCTTTTCCTGCAGCGCGTTGTCGGCCTGCCGCAGCGGCGCCTCAAGGGTTATGACGTCACCCTCCGCCCGGATGGCAGCGATCTCACGATCCCGAATGCCGAGATCCGGCTCGCGGTCGAGGCGGTCGGCCACCAGCTGGCCTTCGATCGCAAGCTGATGATCCAGGCCGTCCGGCTTGCCCGCGTCTTCTCCCAGCGCGAGCGGGATGTCCTGCTCTTCGTCGATATCTCCCAGCGCTTCCTGATGAGCGAGGCAGCCTTCGACGATCTCGAGGCGCTGATCGCCGATGTGCCGCAGGCGCCGGAACGTATCGTCCTCTGCCTGCCGCAGCGCTTCTTCCGCAAGGCCGTGGCCTTCGAGCACGAGGCGCTCCGGAACCTCGGGAAGATGGGCTTCAGCTTCATGATGCGCGATATCGAGGATCTCGATTTCGACCCCGTGAAGCTCGCGCAGATGGGTGTCCGCTG
Organism: Hyphomicrobiales bacterium; assembly: GCA_027484605.1. GTDB lineage: Bacteria > Pseudomonadota > Alphaproteobacteria > Rhizobiales > Beijerinckiaceae > Rhabdaerophilum. The sequence goes on from JAIXSR010000039.1 coordinate 5,343, forward strand.
GCTGCGCATGCCGGCCGAGGCGCTGCTGTCCGAAACGCATGAGCGCGATACGCTCTTCGATGTCGCCACGGCGGATTTCGTGCCGCTCCTCGCTCGCCGCAAGCTGTCCTTCATGGTCGACGCGGTCAGCGACGAACCGACCATCGCCGACCTGATCGATCTCAACATCGAATATGCACAGGGCCTTGCTTTTTCGCCGCCGCAGGCCGTCCGGGCCGATGTGCTCGAGGCCGGCACGCCCGCGCCCGAACCGCCGCGGCCGACGGAACCGCCGGCGGAGCGCCGCAGCCTGCGCGACCTTGCACGGCGCGCGTGAACGGGCTACCCGCTGCCACGCGGCATGATCGCCGCGTCGCCGAGGGCCGCGCATGACTTCCCTGACTCCCCTGATCTCCGGCCTGTCCGGCATGATGGATCGCTATGATGCGATCATCAGCGATGTCTGGGGTGTGCTCCATAACGGCGTCATCGCCACGCCCGGTGCCGGCGAGGCCCTGAAGGCTGCCCGCGCGATGGGCAAGGCGGTCGTCCTGTTGACAAATGCCCCGCGCCCGCCGGGTTCGATCCGGGGCCAATTGACGGGTTTCGGCGTGATCGACGGGATCAGCGACGCGATCGTCTCTTCGGGCGGTGTCACGCGGGATCTGCTGACGCGGGAAGGGGATGCGCCCTTCTATCACCTCGGCCCGGCCCGCGACCGCGCGATCTACGAGGGTCTGGCCGTGCGCCCCGTGCCGCTGGAGGAAGCCCGGCTGATCCTCTGTTCCGGCCTGTTCGACGACGAAACCGAGCAGGCGGAGGATTACCGGCCCATGCTCGAAGAGGCGCACCGGCGCAATCTTCGCCTGATCTGTGCCAATCCTGACCTCGTGGTCGAGCGCGGCAACGACCTGCTGCCTTGCGCCGGAGCCATTGCGGATCTCTACGAAAAGCTCGGCGGCGAGACGATCTGGGTCGGCAAACCGCATCCCCTGGTCTATCGCTATGCCCGCGAGGCCATCGAGCAGGCACTCGGGCGCCCGGTCGACCCTGCACGCATCCTCTGCATCGGCGATGCCTTGCGGACCGATGTCGCGGGTGCGGTTTCGGCGGGGCATGATTGCCTGATGACCCTGGCCGGGATCCATGCCCACGAGATCAACCTCGATCAGGGCCGGTTCAACCGCGACCTGCTCGAAGCCCTGCTTGCGACACATGAAAAAAGGCCGGTCGCCGTGGCGACCAGCCTGGTCTGGTAGGTCCGGGGCAGCGGGCGTTACTGGTGCATCGACTGGCTGACGGCGTCGATCTTCGCCTTCAGCGTCTGCGCATTGAACGGCTTGACGATGTAGTTGTTCACACCGGCGCGCTTGGCCGCGATGACGTTTTCCGTCTTCGATTCGGCCGTCACCATGATGAAGGGCGTGGCATGCAGATCCCGGTCGGCACGCACCTGCTTCAGCAGTTCGTACCCCGTCATCGGCGCCATGTTCCAATCGGAAATGATCAGCCCGTAACGCCGCTCGCGCATCTTGTTCAGCGCTTCCGAACCATCCGACGCTTCATCGACATCCTCGAAGCCAAGCTGCTTCAGGAGGTTGCGGATGATCCGCACCATGGTCTGATAATCGTCGACGACGAGAATCGGCATTGAACTGTCGAAATTCATGACCCGCTCCAATAACGCCCCTTCACGAAAACCCGCCGTGCTTCAGCCCGACAGCTTTTTTGCGAAAGTCACACGTTCACCCTCTAGATGTGTGCTCTTCATCGGCGAAACTACCTGCGGGTCGATTGCGAATGCGTTAATGCGGTGGCATGGCAGGATCGAATTTGCAGGGATTGCGGGAACTTGGCCCGCGCCAAAGTGCAGACGTGGTTGACAATGAACAAACAAGTTTCCGAAAATTTTCCGCTCTGGACCTTGTCCGCGCCCGGCAGCCCCGCCCCGGCGAACGAAAAGCCGGGCCTTCCCGACCCGAAGGACGCGTATCGTGTCGTGGCGATCGGGAATTTCGACGGCGCGCATCGGGGCCATGCCGCGCTTGTCCGCACGGGCCGGGATCTTGCGCAGCAGGTCACGCCGGGCCGCCCGGCCGAATTAGTCGCGCTGACCTTCGACCCTCATCCCCGCCAGCTCTTCCAGCCCGACCAGCCCCTGTTCCGGCTGACAGCGCCGGAAGACCGTTCCGCGATGCTCGCCGGAATCGGCTTTGATGCGGCGGCCGTGATCGCCTTCGACCGTGCCTTTGCCGGCCTGTCGGCGGAAGCCTTCATCACCGAGATCCTGCTCGGGGCGCTCGGGGCCGATGCCGTGATCGTCGGCGAGGATTTCCATTTCGGCCAGGGCCGCAAGGGCACGCCGGCCTTGCTCGTTGCGGAGGGGGCGCGGCTGGGCTTCGCGGTGCGCCTTGTCGGACCCGTCCGGCATGACGATGGCACGATCATCTCCTCGACGGCGATCCGCGAGGCGCTGGCCGCCGGCGACATCCCCCGCGCCAATGCCATGCTCGGCCGCCCCTATGCGCTGTCGGGCCCGGTGATCCACGGCGCCAAGCGCGGCCGCGAGCTGGGTTATCGCACGGCCAATCTCGCGCTGGTGCCCGGCAACCGGCTGGCTTACGGCATCTATGCGGTGACGGCCGAACTCGATGGCGAGGCGCTCCGGGGCGTGGCCAGTTTCGGCAAGCGGCCGCAATTCGACAATGGCCCGCCGCTGCTGGAGGTGCATCTCTTCGATTTCAGCCGCGAGATCTATGGAAGCCGCCTCGCCGTGGCCTTCCATGCCCGGCTGCGCGGCGAGGCGAAATTCGACTCGCTGGAGGCCCTGTTGGCGCAGATGGCGCGCGATTGCGATGCCGCGCGGGCAATCCTCGACACCGCCTGCCGGGTTCTTCCCCAAAGCGGCAAAGCCTGATAGAGCGGCACCATGATCGGCACCCGCATCCTTCTGGCGCGAATTATCACCCCGGCTCCGGCGCGTTGATCGCCAGGGGCCGGTTTTTGCTGTCGCCCTGATCTGCCGCTTTTCGAGAAGAGCCCTCGATGTCCGAACAACCCGCCGCTTTCGATTATTCGAAGACCCTGTTCCTGCCCGAAACCGATTTCCCCATGCGCGCCGGCCTGCCGCAGAAGGAGCCCGAACTGCTCGCGCGCTGGCAGAAGATCGATCTCTACAGCCGCATCCGGGCGGCGTCGAAGGGCAGGCCGAAATTCGTCCTGCATGACGGCCCGCCCTATGCCAATGGCAACATCCATATCGGCCATGCGCTCAACAAGATCCTGAAGGACCTCGTCACCCGCAGCCAGTCCATGCTCGGCTTCGATTCGAATTATGTGCCGGGCTGGGATTGCCACGGCCTGCCGATCGAATGGCGGATCGAGGAGGAATACCGGGGGCGCGGCCAGTCCAAGCCGGAACTGAATTCCGGCACGGCCATCAATGCCTTCCGCGCCGAATGCCGTGCCTATGCCGAGAAATGGCTCTCGATCCAGCGCGAGGAATTCAAGCGGCTGGGCGTGACGGGCGACTGGGACAATCCCTATTCGACCATGGCTTTCCATGCCGAGGCGCAGATCGCCCGCGAGATCATGAAGTTCAAGGATAACGGGCTGCTCTATCGCGGCTCGAAGCCGGTCATGTGGTCCGTGGTCGAGAAGACCGCCCTCGCCGAGGCGGAGATCGAGTATCACGACCACCAGAGCGACATGGTCTGGGTGAAGTTTCCGGTGAAGACCGACCAGATGGCAAGCGGCGATGTCGGTGCTGCACCGATCGGGACTGCTTTTGCACGCTCTGCACTTTTCCAGCAGGCCGCCATACTCATCTGGACCACGACTCCCTGGACGCTGCCGGGCAACCGCGCGATCTCGTTCTCCTCGAAGATCGCCTATGGCCTCTACGAGGTCACGGCGAACGAGCGCGATTTCGGCCCGAAGCCGGGCGAACTCTACATCCTCGCCGACAAGCTGGCCGAAGCCGTGGCCGGCTCGGCGAAGATCACGCTGGCGCGAAAGGCCGATGTTCCGGCCGACGCGCTGGAAGGCGCCACCTGCGCC
>JAIXSR010000079.1 GCA_027484605.1 Hyphomicrobiales bacterium
CGGGCGCCGCGCTGCGGCTGCACGACATGGCGGACAACCTGGCCGGCATCCTCTCGATCGAATTGCTGGCGGCCGCCCAGGGGCTGGAATTCCATCGCCCGCTGCAATCCTCTGCCCCGATCGAGCAGGCGCATGGGCTGGTGCGTGGCGTCGCCGCCGCCTGGGACACCGACCGTGTCATGGCGCCCGACATCGCCGCGGTGAAGGCGTTGGTGGAGCGTGGCCGTTTCGCCGGGCTGGTGGATTTTTCGTAGTGCCTGTCAGGGAAGGTCGTGTGGGGAAGAAAGATTGGGGAGGGAAAAGTATTCCCTCCCCAAACCCCTCCCTTCCTTTTTCTGAGTCTGGCATTCGCCGCGCGGCGAGAACCAGACTCAGAGAAATAGAGGAGGGTTGGACGCATGCGTCCAACGGGAGGATACTTCCTCCCTGGCCTTGCTCCATATCCTTCAAAAACAAAGATTTCTTCCCGGACGGACACTGAGACCTGCGGGCAGAGAGGCGGTTGGCCAGCACACAGCCGGCGATCAGCCCCGCTTCATCCAGGCGCCGCCCTGCATGATCATCGGCATGTGCCGCCCCTGGCCGGTCAGCAGGGCAAGGTCGCGCAGCGGATCGCCATCCACCACGATCAGGTCGGCCAGCGCGCCCGGCGCCACCGTGCCGATCTGGCCTTCCATCATGCAGAGCTTCGCCGCGACATGGGTGGCGGCGGCGATCACCTCCTGCGCCGGCAGCACGCGGCCGCGGATGACGAATTCCTCCGACTGGTGGCGATGCATCGGGCCGAGCAGGTCGGTGCCGAAGGCCATGGCCAGGCCGGCGTCCCGCATCCGCAGCAGCGAATCCATCCCCGCCAGCCGCACGTCATCCACCTTCGCCACCGCCTCGGCGCCGATGCCCAGCGCCTCTCCTTCCGAGGACAGCTTGTCGTAGGTAACGAGCGTCGGCACCGCCACCGCACCGCGTTCCGCCGCGAAGCGCGCCACCTCGGTGGTGATCAGGTTGCAATGTTCCAGCGAATGGACGCCGCATTCGACGGCACGCCGGATGGCTTCCGGGGTGTAGAGATGGGCGGAGACATAGGTCCCGGCATTCCGCGCCTCCTCCACCGAAGCGATGATCTCCTCCCGCGAGAAGCCGAGGAAATGGATCGGGTCGGTGGGCGAGGCGACGCCGCCATTGGCCATGATCTTGATGAAGCGGGCGCCGCCCTTGATCTCCTCGCGCGCGGCCTGCCGCACTTCGGCGACGCCATCGCAGAGCCGGCCAAGCGCGCCGAGGCGCCGGGAGAAGCGCGGCGGGGTATTGTCGAAGGGGCCGCGGAAGTCGCAATGCCCGCCGCTCTGGCTCAGCGCCTTGCCGGAGATGACGAGCCGCGGCGTGGGGAAAAGCCCCTCCCGCGCCGCCAGCACCTGGCCGTGATCGGCGCCGCCGACATCGCGCACCGTGGTGAAGCCGCGGTTCAGCATCTCTCCCAGCAGGCGGATGGAACGCGCCATCACCAGGGAATCCGGCAGGGTGGCGTTGCGCGCCAGGCTGGCCTCCACGGCGACGACATGCACATGGCAGTCGATCAGCCCCGGCATCAGCACCTTGCCCGAAAGATCCACCACGGTGGCACCCGCGGGGGGCCGGGCGCCGGGCGCCACCTCGCGGATGCGCTCGCCTTCGATCACCACGCCCTGGGGCGCGCTCGGCTCCGGCGCGGTCCCATCGACGATCCGGGCATTGGCGAGAAAGATGCTGCTCATCGGGCGTGTTTCCTGGGGTTTCAGGCGGCGCGGCGGGCTTCGAGGAAGGCGGCCACCAGCAGCGGCGCCAAAGGCAGCACCCGCTCCAGCGCCGCCTGGTCGTAATGGTGCTCGACATCCAGCAGGTTAAAGGTGCCGATGGTCTCGCCGTTGTAGCGGACCGGCAGGTTGATGACGCTGCCGAGGCCCATGCTTTCGATCAGCGCATGGTCGTAGAAGGCCCAGCGGATGCCGGCCTTGTCGGCGCCGAGATAGGGCAGGCCCTGGCGCAGTACCTGCGCGCCCCAGGGGGTCTCGCCCATCGTCTTGCGGCCGGAGGTCGGGTATTCCGCCGGATGGCTGGACCAGACCCGCGCCACATCCGGCCCATCCACATAGAGCAGCGTGAAGAGCCGGTGCCCGACCAGGCGCTGCGTCTCCGCCTCCAGCGCGCGGTAGAGGGTCTCGGGCTGGCCAGGCTCGGCGAGCAGCGGCAGCAGGGTGCCGGCATCGGTCATGACAGATCCTTCGGAGCAGGGGGAATGCGCTCGGGCAACAGGCCGCGCGGGCGGAGATGCAGCACCAGCAGGAGGGACAGCCCGACCAGGGCTTCCCGCAGCGCCGCCACCTGCACGGGGGAGATGCCGGGCATCGCGGCGGCGAGGAAGCGGGTGCCTTCCAGGAAGGCCATCACTGCATAGGCGCCGAGCACCGCGCCCAGCGGCCGGCCGATGCCCCCGGCGGTGACGGCGAGGAAGATGTAGATGGTGATCAGCGGCTGGATGTGGTCGGGCGAGATATAGGATTGGTAATGCGCGTAGAGCGCGCCAGCCAGCGCCGCCAAGGCGGCCGAAAGCGCGAAGGCCTGGAATTTCAGCCGCAGCACCGGCTTGCCGGCGAAGGCGGCCAGCACCTGATCCTCCCGCACCGCCCGCAGGGCGCGGCCGAAGGGGCCGGCATCCAGCCTTTGCAGCAGGGCCCAGGCCAGCAGCACGACCAGCGAGACACCGGCGCACCAGGCCCAGTTGAAGCCGGCGACGCCGAGGCTTGCCTTGAACGGCGCGACGATGCCGGACATCCCATCGGCGCCGCGGGTCAGCCAGCGCTCGTTCAGCGCCACCAGCCGCACCACCTCGCCGAAGCCGAGCGTGACGATGGCGAGGTAGTC
>JAIXSR010000055.1 GCA_027484605.1 Hyphomicrobiales bacterium
AAAACCGGTTCGACGTCCTCTTTGTCATAGCCCCATCCTCTCAACAGGTAGGGCCTCCGGCAAACCCGGGGCGGTTCAGTTCGCCTGTGGCGATGTCGTCCTGTGCCGCCTTGCTCGACAGGCGCCGCCGGGCGGTGGATTGTGCCAGCCGGTAGCTGTCGCCGTTCATGCTCAAGATGTGGACGTGATGGGTGAGCCGGTCCAGCAAGGCTCCGGTCAGACGCTCCGAGCCGAGGACCGATGTCTATTCTTCGAAGGGCAGATTCGAAGTTACGACCGTGGAAGATCGCTCGTGGCGTTGGCTGAACACCTCGAACAGCAACTCCGCGCCGGTCGACGACAGGGGCACATAGCCAAGTTCATCGACGATCAGCAGCTTGGGCGCCTGCAACTCGCGTTGGAGCCTGAGCAGGCGCTTCTCGTCGCGCGCCTCCATCAGCTGGTGGACCAGTTGGGCGACGGTGATGAAGGTGACGCTGAAGCCTTTCTGGCAGGCGGCGAGGCCGAGGCTCAGTGCGATGTGCGTCTTGCCGGTTCCGGAATTGCCGAGCGCGATGATGTTCTCGCGCCGAAGGATGTATTCGCAGCGTGCCAACTCGAGGACCAGCATCTTGTTGAGGCTGGGGATGGCGGTGAACACGAAGCTGTCCAGGCTCTTGGTCGCCGGGAACCGGGCCTGGCGGATCCGCCGCTCGACCAGACGCCGCTCGCGGTCGATCAGCTCCAGCTCGAGCAGGCGAAGCAGGTAGCGGGGGTGGTCGACGCCGTCGCGGGCGCACTCGCGGGCCACCTTGTCGTATTCGCGCAGCACCGTCGGCAGCCTGAGCTGCTTGAGGTGATGCGCCAGCAGGAGCTGCGGGGTGCCCTGGCTGGTGCCGGGCGGCATCGTGTCGGCCGCGCTCATGCCGCCCGCTCCTCGAGCAACACGGCATAGTCGGCGGCGCGGGTACTGCGCACCGCGGTGTTGGGCAGCCAGGGATAGGCGGCCAGGTCCAGCCTGGCCGGGCGCCGCTCGATCCGGGCCAGGACGATCTGCCGGACCGCGTCGAAGCCGATGGCGCCGAGTTGGATGGCCTCGGCCACCGCGGCCGCCACCACCTCCTTGGCGGCAATCTCCAGCAGGCGCAGGACCTGGATGAACTCACGCTTGCCGCGGTTGCCCATGCGCGCCTCCAGCAATTGGCGCAGGTGCTGGAAGGCTGGTGGCAGATCCCAGCCCTGCAGCGCCGCCGCCTGGTCGAGCGCGCCCGGCTTGGTCTCGAGCAGCGCCAGGTAGTGCAAGGGGTCGTAGACGAACTCGCCATGGCCATAGCTGCGGGCGTGGCGGGCGACCGCCTCACCCTCGCACAGGATCAGCACCGTCTCGACGAAGCCCTTCACCAGCACCGGCTGGAAGCCATGCGCCGTCGGCACCGAGTAGTCATTGCCGCGGTAGCGGACCAGCGCCGTCGACGACACCCGCGCGGTAGTCGTCTCGCACGGCTCGAGCGCCACGCCAGGCAAGGGCTGCAGCGTCGCCAGGTCCGCCACCAGGCGCTCGCCGATCGTCTCGGCATGGCGGCCCGCCCGATCGGATTGCCGCAGGCGGCAACGCTCCGCCAGCAGGGCGTTGAGCGCCTCGTAGCTGGCCGCCACCGGGACCGGGGTCATGAAGTTGGAGCGGGCGAACTTCACCAGGCCCTCCACCTTGCCCTTGTCGTTGCCCTTGCCCGGGCGGCCAAAGCGGTCCTGGAACAGGTAGTGGCTGACCAGGCCGGTGAAGGCCCGCGTCCGCTCGCGCCTGCCGTCGCCGCAGATCCGCGCCACCGCCAGCTTGAGGTTGTCGTACAGGATCGACTGCGGCACCCCGCCGAAGAAGCCGAAGGCCGACACATGCCCGTCGAGGAAGGCCTCGGTCGTCTCGCGCGGATAGGCCTTCACGAAGCAGGCGTCCGACTGCGGCAGGTCCAGGCAGAAGAAGTGGACTTTCTGCCGAACCCCGCCGATCACCGCCACCGCCTCGCCGAAATCCACCTGCGCATGGCCGGGAGGGTGCGCCAGCGGCACGAAGACCTCCCGGCCCCGCGCCCGCTGCCGCCGCACATGATCCTTCACCACCGTGTAGCCGCCGCCATAGCCACGCTCGTCGCGCAGCCGCTCGAAGATCCGCTTGGCGGTGTGCTGCTGCTTGGCCGGGGCCGACCGGTCCGCCTCCAGGATCGCCTCGATCACCGGGAGCAGCGGCCCCAGCTTGGGCTTGGCCGCCGGGCCGCTCCGCACGTAACCCGGCGGCGTCGTGTACCGGCACATCTTGGCAATCGTGTCCCGGCTCAGGCCAAAGACCCGAGCCGCCTCCCGCCGACTGTGACCCTCCAGGAACACAAACCGCCGGACCGCCGCGTAGCTTTCCACCACAAACATCCTCCGGCGACCTCACCTGATTGCTCAGGATAGGCCGCCTGCTACTGGCCGGGTTTTACTCCGCCCACAGCGGCATTACGCCGCCGCTCCAGTGGCCGACTTTCTCTCCGCCGTACACA